>UQZX01000027.1 GCA_900545525.1 uncultured Prevotella sp. | reverse complement strand
CGTCTTTGAGTCATGTCCCCGGTGTTCCCCACGGAGCGCCGGGGACTTCTTTTTTGATACTCTCTCTTCTTTTTTGTCCTCTTGTGTCTTTTTCTCTTCTTTTTTGTCTTCTTGTCCTCTTGTGTCTTTGCCAGTTCTTGTCTTTGTCTTTTAAGGGCTTGATGTATGCAGAACAGGAAAAATCTCATGTTTAATTTTGTTCCAGAGGACGTGCCTGAGCATGCTGGCAAGGAGCATGGCATAGGCATGAAGACGGCTTGACTTATGTTAAGATGTTGCTGCTCAGAGTGTTAACCGGACTTAATATAGTGGCGAATATCGGGATTTTACTTGTGTATTATGAATATTATTTGTAATTTTGCGCCGGTAAAAAGGACAGGATAGGCTTTATTGTTGTTTTAAGCCGTATTTTGTTTAGTTTCTAACTGGTATCCAGGCACAATTCAATAATTCTCGTACGAATTGTTGCCGTGAGTATAAGCATGTGTTTTTACAATACTCAGATACCAAAAACAGTTCATTATGAAGAGAATATTTGAGAGAGAGTTAGTATTGTTATTTATGTTGTTATTTGTTCCTTTTGCTGCATCTGCGACAGGGAATGCGAGGACAAATAAATTTGATTGGAGTCCGGTGATGGACGCTATTATTCAAGTGGAGAGTTCAGGTAATCCACGTGCAGTGAGCGGCAATTCTTGCGGAGCTATGCAGATTACTCCGATTTGTGTGAAAGAATGCAATATTATATTGAAGCGGAGAGGAAGCAAGAAGAGATATACATTGGCAGACCGCTTTAGTGTTTCAAAGTCTAAAGAGATGTTTCTCCTTATACAGTCGTACCACAATCCCCGTAATAATGTCGAGCAGGCGATACGTGCTTGGAACGGAGGAATGAACTATAGCGTGAAAGGTACACAGCGTTATTATAATAAGGTGAAGAAGCTGATGAGGTAATGAACATCCTGTTAAGCAGGCTGGTGTGCCGAAATAAGGAAGACTCCGGTAAAGTTATTACTTATAATGGTAAATATACAGAGCCATATCGTTACTCAAAATAGAGTTCGATATGGCTCTTTTTTTGTTTAAATAAATCGTAATGTGCAATGTTTAATGATTTATTTAGTGGATACGTAAATATTTTATTTAGATATCCGTAAAGTAATAATTATTATAAATAAACATTCTGTCAATCTTTTTAATTATCTTTGCAAACATGAATATCATGAAACCTTAACCAGGTTTATAGAAAGTGTAACGTAGCAAAGGAGGTGAAGAAACAGACATAAGCAAGAAACGTAAAAGGTGTAGAGGACTACATCACGAGTTTGTATAATATTGAGCAACGATATTTTGTTGCAGTTATCAAAATCGGAAGAAAGCGTTTCCACAATGATTTGAATGAACAAATAAAAATGATATTGAGCTTTTAAGCTCTTGTTCTCTAACATCGAATACCGCCAATATTCATTCCCGGGGACAAGCAGTCTGAAAGTTCGCGCTGATAAGGCGTGAACTATTTTGTGCTTGTTGGGAATAAGGTCACTTGGCGGTAACCGGATGTTAGACAAGTCACAAAATGGTTTCCGCCTTTTTCCATAATAAAAAATCAATGAGAAAGATATTTTCAATAATGGCTATGTGCCTTTTTGCTGTCGCATTATATGCGCAGGATAGAGTCGTTACAAGATTTCTTGGTATTCCCGTGGACGGGACAAAGGCTGAGATGATACGGAAGCTAAAGGCTAAAGGGTTTACGAGTAGTGCTTATGACTCTAATACATTGAAAGGAGAATTTAATGGTAGAAATGTTAATATTGCAGTTGTTACAAACAATAACAAAGTTTGGCGTATTATGGTATCTGATGAAAATGACTTAGGAGAAGCTGATATAAAAATAAGATTTAATGAGTTGTGTGCTCAGTTTGAGCGTAATAGCAGGTACAGGGCACTTTCTTTGGATCAGTCATTGTCAGATAGTGAGGAAATTGGTTATGGAATACGTCTTTATAATAAAAGATATGAAGCTGTTTTTTACCAGAAAGAGAGTGCGGATGCAGATTTATCATTGAGTGATTATATGCGTTCTGTATGGTTTATGATTGGTGAAGGTCTTAGATATAATAAATTTAAGATTTTAATGTATTACGATAATGAATATAACAAAGCTAATGGTGATGATTTATAATTAACGTAAGTTCTCTGAATATTACAAACCACCCCTGCCCCTCCTTTGAAAAAAGGAGGGGACACTGTGCAGTCATCGTATGCAGACATATAATATGTATATTTTCATTTAATCAGACACACCCTCCAGAGGTGGGGAATAAATAAGAAAGATAAATTTGTTGAACTACGTTAATTATATTGGGGAGTGTAAACTAAACCGTATAAGTCATTTAAATTATAGCATGGCACAGTTCTGTTTGCATGGCAATTTAGTTTACACTCCCGATATTATTACGGCATAGGGCTGAGTCCTTCCCACTCAACATTCCATTTCCCGTTGTCGGGAAAGCCGGGGTTCTTTCTTTTGCAGCCGTCCCAGCCGGCACACATCATAGCCACTGCCGTGAGCAGTCCGCCGTTTCCGGGGAGATATACGCGTAGCCTTTTGTCCTGACAGTTGTGCCCGTTTCCGAGATATGTGTTCGTGCGCTTGTCCATTAGCAGGGCATCGACTGCCTTGTCCGGTTCGCCGAGCCGTGCGGCGTTCATTGCTGTCATAGGATAATCCCAGCCCCATGTCTTGTTCCAGTTCCAGTTATCCAAGACCCAGTGCAGGGTGTTGCGCATACATTCTTCGTCAACAAGGCGGTTCATGGGAAGCATGCCTACGGCACCCAGCACAGCCATGTGGTCCGACGTGAAACGTATGTCGCTGTATGTGTCTGTTGCGCTTTCGGCGGCAAGATACAACCTGTCGTCATTGTAGGCGAGCGGCGGCAGACGTGCGATAAGGTCGTTCCAGCTGGCATTCCGCCCCATGCCGCGCCGCTCCCTCCATGCCTGTGCCACCCGCATGGCGTAGTGCCAGTATGAAAGTTCGAACGGCGGATTGACCGTTTCGTTCGCCTTGAGAGTCTCCTGTGCAGGTATTACACCTCTTAATATATAGCGGCTGTTTGCCGTGTCAGGTGTGGCGAACGAGTACATGAACTCCGCCGTCCTGTCTATCATATCCCCGTATTTGGCAAGAACCTGTCCTTTGTCTTTGGCACTGCGGTATATCAGTTCCGCAAGATATATGATGTGGGGCTGCTGCCATATAAGGAAGCTGCCCACTTTCGACGGTGCCTCCGTGCCCTCCGGGTCGGTCATCTTCATCCAGCGCACGCCGTCGAAGCCCTGCCTGCGGGCAATCTCCCTTGCCTTAGGCATCACCGTGCGGTACCAGCCCAGCGTGCGGTCGAGCATTTCCGTGTTGTTCCACAACGCAAAATGCGCCTGATGCCACCATATCATCTCAAGGTGGAATTTGCCGAACCACGAGTTGTATGTCAGTCCCGTCTCCTGCGGCGGCGTGCTTCCGGCACATTGTATGGCGAGGAGATACCGGCTCAGCACCACGCGCCGTTCCAGTTCCCTTGCCCTCGGGTCGGTGCACCGTGAGAAGTCCACGGCACCGCCTTCACTCCAAAACCTCTTCCAACGGGCAGCAGAGAGCCTGCGCACATCATCGAAGCACGTGCCGCGCCCAACCGTATTGTCACGGCTGAATGCGCATGTGAATGAAAACCTGTCACACTTCGGCGTCAGCACAAAATAGTTTTTCCCTTTCCTTGTCAGTTCTGCATCACCTTTCCACGCGACTGTCACATAATACACCGTCCCGTCCATTGTCCTCTTCAGCACTGCACTTCCGTCTCCGCGCACCACAATCTCCGTGCTGTGCCTGCCGTCCGCGTTCCAGTCGCACGCGTCGTCGCTGTGCCGCCCCGTGGGGTAGGGGAAGCGTAGGCATATTCCGGCACGCGCCTTTGAACAAATCTCTGCGCCGACCATGTCCGCGTCCGGGTGACATGCCGTCGTTACGCCGAACGCGGTGCCGCGGTATTTGAAGCTGCTTCTTATAACACCGCTCCACAGGTCGAGCCTCTGGCTTACGTCTGAGATATGGCGCAGTGCCGTGCTGCGGTCGAAGTCGAAGCCTATTATTCCGAGATGCAGTCTGTGGGGATTGGCGCGGAACCATTCCGCCGCATCCCTCGCACGCCCTTTCTCCTTGGGCTGTCCAGCATAAAGCTCTTTGTGCCCGTGTCCCAAGTCATATTCCTGCAGTGTTTCCTCCGGCGCATATCCCTGCGTGTTCTCAAAGCTGTGCCAGCCCCATTGGCTCTGCGTACCCAGCGGCACGCCGTTACGGTAGAAGTCAGGGAAAGTCTGCAACCCCGTGATGTCCGCCGTAAAGGCAAACTCACCGTTACCCACCGACAGCGAGCCGAGCGAGTCGGCAGCCACGATGTGCGGGCTGTTTCTGCTGACGAGCGCATGCCTGTCAATCCCGTTATGTCCCGCATATACGGCGGCAGAATGAAGTGCGGCAGCCACTGCCATAATCATAATCCTTCTCATCGTCCCTGTCCTTTCCCCGGTGCAATCTTGTCATACTGCTCCTCAGCCTTTATTTCCGTATACCGCGGTGCGTCAATCATTTCCACCAGTGCCCTCAGCACAGGACCCTCGCCCATGGGATCGTTCGTAAGCTGCGGGCGGTTGTAGTAATACACCACCGACGGCATTATGCCCGTCCCCGTGCAAATTCCCGTCACGTCACCCTCGCTGCTTATCTTCGTCATCAGTCCCTTCAGTCCCTGTTCCGCCACGTATATGAAGTCCGGATGCAGCCACCCGCGCTTCACGCCGCGCGCCATGCCGAATACGAACATCGCCGTTCCCGTCGTCTCCTCGAACGAGTCGTCGCGGTCGAGCAGCTGATGCCACAGTCCGCTCTTTCCCTGATACCGCGCCACGCCGCTTGCCTGCCGCCTGAAAATCTCCAGCACCCGTCCGCGCAGCGGATGTCCTTCGGGCATGCGTTCGAGGAGGTCAGCCTGCGCCATGAACATCCACCCGTTGGCACGGCTCCAGTGTGCCACGCCGTGCTCGCCGTTGTCCGTGTGCAGGCAGTGGTAGTATATCTTCTTTTCGGGGCACCACAGCAGGCTGTCATAACTTATTATCTGCCGTGCCGCATCGTCAAACCATGTGTTGTCGCCCGTCATCCCGCCCATTCTCGCGAGGAACGACACCGCCATGAAGGCATCGTCTGCCCACACCGTGTTCACGTGCGGCCATATCCGCGCTATCGTGCCGTCGGCAAGCCGCGGTTCAGCCGTGCGCAGATGTTCCGCCGTGGCACCGATATATTCGGCGAACGCCTTGTCGGGATGTCTCTTTTGCAGTTCGATGAGACTTGCGCCCATCGGACCGTTGTCGTCCAGCCGCTTGCCGCGGAATATCATGTGCCAGCTCAGTTTCCTCACGGCATACCAGCCGCCCTCCTTCAGCGCCTTGTCATACTGTCGGCGGAAGAAGTCGAGGTTGCCCTCGTTGAACACGAAGTTCATGTTCCGCAGCACATACCTCTCATAATCCTTCCGTCCCGTCTTGTCCGCCAGTTCCAGCATGGCGATGTTCGTCACGCCGTTGGTGTAGTGCCAGTTGTTGTACTTGCTGCTAACCCTCACGTACATGGACAGCGGCATGTCCCTGACGCTCTTTATTACCTCTCCCGTCTTCACGTTTCTGAAGTCGTAAGACGTTGATGCCACTATGCGGTCGGCTATCTTCACCGCCGCCTCCCTTGCCCTGTTGTCCGTCTGCGCATGCAGCGCCGCCGTGACAAGGACCGCAGCCGCTAATAAAGTTCTTCTCATGATATGCTTCTTTTTAATATTTAAGGTCTTTGAAGTTTTTGAAGTCTTTAAGGTCTTTAAGGTCATTAAAGCCCCGGCATTACTACTTCCTCCTCATCTCCTTACTCCTTTTCCTCCTTAAAACTCCCCCACATTCCTGCAGAAGAACGTCTCCAGCCGCCTGCCACGGCTTTGCCGGATGTCCACGTTTCTCAGCGATATATCCTCGCTGTATACCAGCCTCGCGCCCTCTTCCGCCGTGATGCTCACGTTCTCCAGTGTCACGTTCCTCACCGGCATTTCGGGTATACCGTTGAAGAACATCGCGCGACGTGCGCCAGCGCACACCATGTTGCTTATGCGTATGTCCCTGAACGACGGTGTCGTCTCATCCACCGGCGCGGCATCCACCTCTGCCGGCACCCGTTCGCCGCGGCTGTCCACTCTCGTCGCCACCTTGTTGCCATAGTAAAGGTCAAACACCACGGCGTCGCCCTTTATCTCCGTCATGCCGATGCCGTCGATGAATATCCGTTCCACGGTGCCGCCGCGCCCCCTTGTGCTCTTGAAGCGCAGTCCCGTGTCCGTGCCCATGAAGGTGCAGTTTCTCACGAGTATGTTCCTCACGCCGCCGCTCATCTCGCTTCCTATCACGAAGCCGCCGTGCCCCTTGAACACCGTGCAGCCCTCTATGACGACATTCTCGCACGGCAGTCCGCGCCTTCTTCCGTCCGCGTCCTTGCCGCTCTTTATGCAGATGCCGTCGTCGCCAACGTCGAACGTCGAGTTTCTCACCACGGCATTGCGGCACGACTCCAAATCAAGCCCGTCGCCGTTCTGCGCATATTCCGGATTGCTCACCGTGATGTTGTCTATCAATACGTTCTCGCACATCAGCGGGTGTACGTTCCATGCAGGCGAGTTGCGGAATGTCACGCCCTGCAGCCACACGTTCCTGCACGACACGAGGCTCACCATTACCGGACGCATGTGGTGGCGTATGTTCTTCCATTCCTCTTCGCCCGATATTCCGAAAGCCTCCTTCAGCCGCGCCGCCTCCGTACCGTCAGCCACTCCCGCGTCGGGGAACCAGTAGCTGCCGTCTGCGCTCATCACCCCGCTCCGCGACGTCAGCTCCTTCCACTGTCCGTCCGTTGTCTTCATCCTCTTCAGCGGCCGCCAGTGCTGTCCGTTGCCGTCTATTGTCCCCTCACCGGTTATTGCCGTGTTCGTAAGCCCCTCTCCCGATATCGGCGACACGCACTTCCGTGCCTTCATGCCCTCATACACCGTGCCCACGGGCGGGTATAGGGCGATGTCGGGCGAGAATAGTATCACCGCGCCGCGTTCAAGATGAAGGTCGATATTGCTTTTCATCACTACCGGTCCCGTCAGCCATATTCCCCGCGGCACCACGAGATGGCCGCCGCCCAGTGCCTCCAGCCTTTCCATTGCCCGTGCAAATGCCTCCGTGCACAGTGCCGTTCCGTCGCCCACGGCTCCAAACTCCGTGAGCACCACTCTCGTCTCGGGAAACACCGGAGCACTTACCTCCGGCATGTCAAACGGCACTCTGCCGCCCGTCTCTGTGCCCGTTGCCACTGTTTCCGCCCTGCCTGCCGCTGCCCAAATCAGCAGCGCGACAATGCCTGTCAGTTTTTTCATGTCCATAATGTCTTTTTATGTGTTTGTTGTTTTTCACGATGATGTCTCCGCCAGTTGCCGCGCGTCCCTTTTATGACAGATTGATGCCCGGGCGTATGGCGTGCCGCGCGCTACCGTTGCAAAGATAGCCATTCTTTTGCCAATATCCCGAAGAAAACCGATAAATTGTTCCCAGCCGCCTGCCGTCAGCCCGCACCTTTCTGACACTATGACGCCCAAAGTGCTGTTCTGCTTACATCATGCTCTCTGAAAACACCCGCGGTTTTTCCGCAAACTACGTGCCGGAAAAAGCCGTGGAGCCTCCGTACTGTCAAAAACTACGTTCAAAAGAATTTTTTGCACGTTCCAAAAATTCCTATCGAGCCTCTTTAGGATGTCTAAACAGCATCTTTAGCATGTCTAAAGAGCATCTTTAGCACTCAAAAAGAGCATCTTTAGCATCCTAAAACGGCATCTTTGGCGGGCACAAAGCCCATATTTGTTGCATATAAAGACGATGTTTGACGTAACGCGCTGTCACCGTGTGCTTTACGTTAGCACACGATTTTTTGCGATATTTGCGCCAGCGCATCCGCTTTTCTGCAAATATCGCAAAAATGAGGGCTTTGCGATTTTCATTGTGTAAGTAAAATGTGATAATATGCGACACTATGTCACTCTTCGCGTATGCTTGCCTATGCCCGTTCCCTGCGGTGATATTCCGACGGCGTAGTGCCGTATTTCTGCTTGAAACAGCGCGAGAAATACCGCGGGTCTGCATATCCGCAGCTGTATGCAATCTCCGCTATGCTTGGCTTGTCTTCCGCTGCCGCGTCGTGCAGCATCTTCTCCGCCTTCTGCATCCTCGCGTCGATGAGCAGCTGTGCGGCTGTCACGCCCACGAGCGAACGCAGCTTGCGGTTGAGGTTGCTGCGGCTTGTTGCGGCGTATGCCGCCATGTCGTCGATGTTGGCATCGCCGTTGGCGATGTTCTCCCCGACATATTTCATCACGCGTTCGAGAAACCTGCGGTCGGCATCGGGCAGCTCTGCCGCCGGTGGTGCTTCCCTTTCAGCCACCTCCGCGTGCCCTGTGCCGTCGCCGCGGTCGAGCAGCGCCATGTATTTTGCAAGCAGTTCGCGCCGCTGGCGGTTCAGGCTGCGTATGTATACGGCGGTGAAAGCCGCTCCCGCCGCCGCTGCCGCTATGAGCACGATGAAGGCGATGCGTGCCCACAGCGTCTCGTGCCAGCGCGGCGTCACTATTATCGTGAGGCTCCGCGTGTTGTCAACCCAGCGCCCGTAGCGGTCGGTCGACTGCACCGTCAGCGTGTGCTCTCCCGGCAGCATGTCGTAGAACGTCAGCGAGCGGTCGCCCGAGGCGCGGCTCCACGGCGACCCGTCGAGGCGGCTCCTGTAGCGTATGTCGGTGTTGTCGGTATAGTCGAGTGCCGCAAACGATATGGAGAAGTTCCTCTCGTCCGTTCCGATTATGACGGTGTCCATGGCGCATATCCCTATGAGCGGCGGGCGGCCGCAGACCGCCAGTTCGGTGAACAGCAGCGGCGGCACGTATCCTCTCGTGTACAGACAGTGGCGCGTGGCGATGTATGCGCCCTGCTCCTGTCCGAAGAGCCACGAGCCGTCGGGCAGCAGCAGGGGGCGTTCCTCGGAGAAGTGGCACGCCGCGCTCCAGAAACGCCGCGAGTAGGTGACGCTCTCGCCGCCGTCGGGCGCAAAGTCGGTCACCCTGTCCGTGCCTACTACGAAGATGCGCCTGCCGTCCTTCACCGCCATTGCCAGACAGGCATCGGACGTGAGCTGTGAGTTGGCGGTGTTGAAATGCGTGAAGGAGGGCTGCTCCTTGAACAGCTCGTCCTCGGTCGTCATATCGATGCCGCTGTTCTCCGTGGCGATGAATATGCGTCCCGCGTTGTCCTGAACCACGTCCATAGTGGCGTTGTTGCACAGGCTCGCAGCCCGTCTGCCGTCGCGCGACAGGCGGCGCAGCACGCTCCTGCGCACGTCGCGGCGGTCGGTCCTGCCCGTTATTATGCCGTCGGTGGTGGCGCAGACTATGTTTCCGCTGCGCGTCACCAGTATGCGGCGCGCCTTGCAGCGCGTGCCTGCGGCATCCCTGACGGTGAAGCTTACCGCCTCGGGATTGTCGGCGCGCGGGTCGGGGATGCACGCCACACCGCCGCCGAAGGTGGCGAGCCACAGCCTCCCGTCGCCGTCCTCGGCAATATGGTAGACGATGTCGCACCGCAGTTCCCGGCTCCTTATTCTCTTTATCTCGTATGTCCCGTCGTTCCTCTTTCGCATGCGTATCAGTGCCCCGGGCTTGCATCCCGCCCAAATGTCGCCGCAGCGTGTGCGCACGAGGGTGTAGGCACGGTGGCGGAACGGCGTCTTACCTCCGTGCACGCGCCCGTCGGCACCGAGAAAGCCCTTCAGCCTGTTGCTGCCGTCGTATATCCTTATGCACTCGTCTTCCTTTGTGGCGAGCCACCAGCCGTTGTCCCCGTCTCTCATGAACGCCCTTGCCTGCACGTTCTCCGTGCCGCCGACGTGCCGTGCCGGGTGGTGTGCCGTGCTTGTCTTCGTTATGCCGTAGCGCTCGGGCTGCCACAGGTTGCCCTCCCTGTCGCGGAAGGGAGCCGTGCGCTTTATCGGTGCCGCACACCGTGCGGATGTGCCGGGGGCGTCGGCGAGCCTGTATGTCCGTGTGTCGAGGCTGAACGCGCCGTTCTCCGTCAGGCATACGATATTTCCCCTGCCGTCGGGCTTCATCCGGCGTATCACCTCCGACCGTATGTCGGTGCCGTCGCCCGGCTGTGCCTTCATCCGGCGGAACTCGTAGCCGTCGAAGCGGTTCAGCCCGTTCCACGTTGACAGCCAGATGAAGCCGAGGCTGTCCTGAATGACGTCGGACACTATCCAGTGGGACACTCCCGAGCGGTTGTCATAAGTAACGGATGTCTGTGCCGGCGCGGCGCAGGCGGATATGCAGAGCAGAATAGTAAGAAAATGTCTTGCCATGGTGTGAGGATATGGTTTGTCATGGTTTTATAGATATCGCAAAGGTAGTAAAAAAATACAATTCAGCCGATGTTTGCTCCTGTTTTCGCCCCTTGCGCCTTTTTTCGCCATGCCTGCGCCCTTTTTACACACGTATGTGCACGGGTGTCGGTAGCTTTGCGGACATTAATCAGTCAAACTATCATTAAAACTTAAAGACAATGAACATTACAAGGAAAACCTTGCTGTATGCGGGAGCGCTGCTTGTCGCCCTCCTGTCTGCGGCGGATGTCTCCGCGGCACGTACCACGGTGGCAAAATGGGTGTTCTCCACGGGTTATGACGTGGAGAAAAAAGGCTCTACGGCGGTTTATTCGCCCAACACCCTCGGGTGGTCGTCGCTGCCTAACACCCCGTGGAAGTCTGTACAACCATACTTCCTGCCCAACGAGTGCGCGCTCGTGCCGGAAGACTGTCACGTGACGCTCCACACGTCCGACGGAAAGTGGGAAGTGAAGACGAGCGGCTCAAACCCAAGTTATCTCCTGCGCCTTAACACGGCATCGACAAACAAGTTTACGGCACCGGCAGACTATGCCGACGGCTCGAAGCACGACCAGTATTTCGAAGTGTCCATGCCGACGACGTCGCTGAGGAACGTAAGCATCAACTTCGCCATAGGCGACGGCTCCAGCTCGGCAACGAAGTTCGGCGTGGTCTGCTCGACAGACGGCGGCAGCACGTGGAAAGTGCTCGGCGACTATACATCGGGCGCCCATTGGAACACATACGTCGATGCCAGCTACGACCTCGACGCCGACAACAAGGAGAGCCTCATCGTGCGCATGCTGATACAGTCGGCGACGAAGACGAGCAACTACAACCTGAAATATGTCAACATCCTTGCCGAAGACACGCAGGCACCGGTGCTCACAAGCATCACGCCCGCCGACGGGGCGCAGGACGTGATACCCACGGGCAAGGTGGTAATGCTCTTCAACGAGGGAGTGAAGATAAAGGAAGGTGCCGTGGCTACGCTCACAAACAACGCCACGAAAAGCACGGTGAAGATTGTCCCCACTGTGAATGTGAACAAGGTATCGGTGGCGTATGAGGACCTTGACCTTACGACATCCTACACGCTTGCCTTGCCGGCGGGCGTGATATCCGACCTTGCCGGAAACGTGTATGCCGGAGATATCGTGACGACATTCACAACATCGGACACGCGCCCCGTGCCGCCGCCCGTGCTCGACAGCAAGAACCGCCTGTGGTACAACCGCCCGGCGAAATACTGGGAAGAGATGCTGCCGCTGGGCAACGGACGCCTCGGGGCAATGGTAAGCGGAAGTGTTGCGGTGGACACGCTGCAGCTTAACGAGGACACCTTCTGGGGACAGTCGCCCAACAGGAACTATAATGCCAATGCAAGCTCCGTATTGTCACAGGTGCAGCAGCTTATCTTCAATAAAGATTATGTCGCTGCCCAAAAGCTGGCTATACCAAACTGGATGTCCAAAGGTTCGCACGGCGCACAGTATCAGGCTGCAGGTTGTGTGCTTGTAGGTTTTCCGGGACAGCGTTACGATGATGACGATGCGGCACAGACCCCGGGAGCACGTGACGTGCAGGGGTATGTACGCTCGTTGGATCTCTCCACGGCAACGGCTTCGACAACATACGTGCTTGACGGGGTTACATATACGCGCACCGTCTTCACGTCACTTGAAGACAATGTGACTGTCATGAGGATTGAGGCATCAGAGGAAGGCAAGCTTGACTTCAATGTCTGCTTTGCAGCTCCGGTAAAGACAAACATGGAGAAACTGGGTATAAACAGGATAACGGACGACGGGATGATAGAGGCTTCGCTCGTTCCGGCAAAGACACAGAGTGAAGGTGTTGACAACAAACTGAACTGTTATACTTTCATAAAGGTAATAAACGATGGCGGGACACAGACCGCCGGTACGGTGCAGAATGTTATTCAGAGCGGGCTTGTTGCAGGCAACACGGCCACGCCGGCAATAGAGGTAAGCGGTGCGGATGCGGCAACAATCATCATTTCTTCTGCAACAAACTTTGTAAATTATAACGACATAAGCGCGGATGCCGAGGCTAAGGCCCTTGCTTACATAAAAGCCTATATGGATAAAGGCAAGAGTTATGAAAGCACGCTTGCCGACCATACGGCAAAATATCAGGAGCAGTTCAACCGTGTGGCCCTTGACCTCGGCTCGAACGGGGCGCAGGAGGTGAAAGATACAGAGACGCGCATCAAGGAGTTCCGTTCGGCAAGCTCCGACCCGGGGCTTGTGTCAAACTACTTCCAGTTCGGGCGTTACCTCCTCATATCCTCATCGCAGCCCGGAACACAGCCCGCCAACCTGCAGGGGATATGGAATCCCAACGCGCGCCAGTATCCGGCGTGGGACTCTAAGTATACATCGAATATAAATGTTGAGATGAACTATTGGCCGGCAGAGGTTGCAAACCTGACGGAGTGTCACGACCCGTTCATCGAAATGGTAAAGGATGTCTCTGTTACGGGAGCCGAAACCGCAGAGAAGATGTACGGCGCGCGCGGATGGGCACTGCACCACAACACTGACATCTGGCGCACTACGGGCGCCGTTGACAACGGCTCTGTGGGCGTATGGCCAACATGCAACGCATGGTTCTGCTCGCATCTCTATGAGAAGTATCTTTTCTCGGGCGACAAGAATTATCTTGCCGGTGTATATCCCGTGATGAAGGGATGTGCGCAGTTCTTCCAGGACTTCCTCGTTAAGGACCCCAGCACGGGATACATGGTTGTATGCCCGTCGAACTCACCCGAAAATCATCCGGGCAAGGACTCGTATACCACTGCGGAGGGAAAGACGATGAACTGTGCTCTCTTCGGCGGAGTGGCTATGGACAACCAGATGGTTTACGATGTGCTGAAGAATACGGCTGAGGCGGCACGCGTATTGGGCGTGGACAATGATTTTGCCTCTCAGCTTGACGAACTGAAGGCAAAGCTCACTCCTTATAAGATTGGCAAGTACGGACAGGTGCAGGAGTGGCAGGAAGACTGGGACAGGGAGAACAACTCTCACCGTCATCTCTCGCATCTTTGGGGAGCGTATCCGGGAAATCAGGTTTCTCCATACACCAATCCAACGATATTCCAGGGCGTTCATAAGTCGCTTGTAGGCCGTGGCGACGCGGCACGCGGATGGTCTATGGGATGGAAGGTGTGCCAGTGGGCGCGCATGCTCGACGGCGACCACGCTCTTGCAATCATAAAGAACCAGCTGCGCCTGATGGATCCGAACGCAACGATGAACGATGCTGACGGCGGTACATACGCAAATATGTTTGATGCCCACGCTCCGTTCCAGATTGACGGCAACTTCGGCTGCTGTGCCGGAATAGCAGAGATGCTGTTGCAGTCGCACGCCGGATTTGTGCACGTGCTTCCTGCGCTCCCGTCATCATGGGCTGAAGGAAATGTACAGGGACTGCGTGCACGCGGCGGTTTCGTTATAACGGATATGCGCTGGAAAATGGGCAAGGTTGTGTCGTTGAAGATAAAGTCGACCGTTGGCGGCAACCTCCGCCTGCGCAGCAACGCCCAGCTGAAGATGGCGGACGGCACCTCACTCACAGCCGCGTCAGGCACCAACGCCAATCCGCTGATGCAGCCGTACGCCATGCCCGAGCCTATTGTTGCGGACAAGTCGAAGATACCTGACACCCACCTTGCAACGACATATCTCTATGACATCCCCACCGCGGCAGGACAGGAGATAGAGCTTGTTGACATCAATACGCCGGCAGGCATCGGCAATATCACGCAGCAGCCCGCCGGGACAGCATCATCCGATTGTGCTTATGCCGCTGACGGCACACGTGCAGGAGAGGCATATAAGGGCGTGGTGGTGATGAAGGGCCGCAAGCTTATATATAAGTAAAGTATTTAAGGATTTACCATAAAACTAAACAGCCCGCCAGCGGATTTCTATTTCGCCGGCGGGTTATCTGTATATTGGCATTATTGTTTTGTGCCAATGGGCAGAAGTATATAGGCAGGTATCAGCTTTTCTTGTTTATCTTAAATTGCCGTTGTCCGGCAATATATATTGTGCCCACTCAGGAATATTTGTTGTATAGATTTTTCCGATATAACCATTTATGAGTCTGAATAGTGGCTTTGCATCTTGATTTTCGACAGAGTTGTCATAAACATACAGACGGTCTACAATGACAGAGATTGTCTTACAATTTTCGATGGATTTATAATACCTTGAAATAATCTGGCTCATCCGCAATTTGGAGTGATACGCCGCCATTATTGTCTGTGGGCTGAAAGGCATAACAGGGAGGCTTGTGCACCCTTCAAAGGTTGCACAACCTTACACAACCTTACACAACCTTGCGCGGAATAAGAATGGCCGTGATAACGCATTATGCATCAGTGAGTTACCAAAGACGAGAAAACGCAAAAACGGATTGTGTGCAACCTTGGCTATATTTTCCTTAAACTTACGCGAGAAAATTTAATAGTATATACTGTGCCCATACGGAGTACAGTTGTATATATGTATTTATATAAAGTTTATAAGAAAAACGCAGCAACCCTGCACACTGCACGAATTTCATGTCTGTAAGATATTGACTGTCAGATAACTATGAGCCTGTACGCAAGGTTGTGTAAGGTTGTGCAAGGTTGTGCAACCTTTAACCCAAATCGGTCATTATATTTCATCTCTGTTTCAGTTTTAGATTAGTCGGATTGGCTTCTGTTCAGGTGAAGGCATAGCGGGCTATGTCAAGACGGAACAGGTGACAAGACGGCTGATATAGAACTGAACAGAGGAAAAGACATAATATAAAACTTCAGAAACTGCCTTGACGTTCTAATGACCGATTGGGGTTTAAAGGCAGCACAGGACGACAGGCCGGCTTGCTGATGCGGAAAATGTCGCGGCGAATGGCGCTGCCTTAACCTTCATTATAATCCATAACCATTACCTTCAGACTCGTAACCATGGCATTTAGCAGCATTAAATGCCACATATAGAAGGGCGGAGCATAAAAAAGGGTGCATCACTCCAAATTTCGGATGATCCAATAATCTTTGTGATAGGTACATCATGTCCTCCTTTCATAACTCTATTAGCTATTCGGTAGGCGTTGATCGTTGGGTTGGCTGTTGAAATGAAAAACAATCTTATAAAGAAACCGGCGTGTTTGGCACGAATAAGAAAATCTATCTTGTCTGTTGCGGAAAAGACGGTTTCAAATACAAAACTTGTCTTTGTACTAAGGCTTCTTTCCCTCCATTTCGCACAATAATTAGCTGCATTTAAAACGGCTTCCGTAGAATTCCAATCTCCAAATTTGTTGTTTGCCACTTCATAGGGGTTGATATAAACAGTACCGGAAGCCAATTCATGATGAAGAAACTTTTGGGTTATAGACGTCTTGCCAGACCCGTTGAGACCAGCTATGACAATTAGTTTAGTTTTTTTCTCACCCTCTGTCATTGATGACTTGATTTATACGTTTTGACCAAAAGGCTTGTTTGATTGCAATATTCTTTCTTATCTGTTCGAAATGGGCATCAATGGCCCTTTTATTACTCTTAGCAGCCTCTTGTGCCACTTCATTCATTATTTGTGCAAGCATTTCGTCACTGGGTTCTTGTCCTGAAGAAAATCGGTATGAGTTCATTTCGTTTTCTGACATAGTTGACTGTTTTTGTATTCTTTTGGCGAAGATAGTTATTTTATTTTTAGAATAAGGTATTGAATGGTCTTATATTATATGATTTTAACTTTTGGGCGAATTTCGCCCATGAGTATTATTTCACCGTTAAAGTTCCACTGGCAAAATGATCATGTATCTTTAGATTAATAAGTAAGTCACCAAAATTAATGTATAGTATAAAACTTGGTTATTTTTGAGATGCTTTCGTCTTGGAACGAAGGAGCATAGCGGGCTATGTGACTGAGTGACAAGGCGGAAACAGCCCAAAAGAACAAGGTTTATACATACAAGATGTAATGACTTGCTTTATAATAGATAGTATCGTTTAATTTTAGTGACTTACTTATAAATAAAGTTACAAAATATTTGCGAGATTACCAACTTTTACGAGATATATCTTATCCCGACTCACGTACTAATGGAGCCGCCCTCTCTGATGACTTCAAACTATGGCTAAGCCGACATTCCGGCATGACCATTGAAGAGGCTCTCCACCGCTACTGCGAAGAGCAAAAAGCAAAGCAACGCCTCAAAGGGTCAAAGCAGCACTAATCAATATCGCCACCGAGAGAAGTCTCTACTCCCCCTCGGTGGCGTTAATTCTTACAAACTATGGAATCTCTCTATGCACAGGCCTTATAACTCGATGATATTAGGATGGTTGAGAATTGAATAGTCATCATTCATTATCGCTCCGTTTGAATATGTCGTTGTTTCGATGGTCGTTATCCCATGCTGTTTGTGGATATGGCCAAACAGATGAATACGGGGATTTACATTCGTCACCGCCTGCAATAATACCTCCGAGCCGTAGTTGATGCTGTCATCGAAGTCAAGAATTCCGTAGGCAGGAGCGTGAGTAATCAAAACATCAGTGTCTATAGGGATTTTGTCATAATTGAGGTTTTGGCGGTCAGTCACGCAATCACCCATAAACATCGGGACACCGTAGAATTTCAGGCCTTCAATCTCGATACCGGAGTTGCACAGGTAATGCACATTGTCATCAAGACCATTGATATTGGCTCCATATAAGCAGTCATCGTGGTTGCCGCAAATGAAAATCTTGTGGCGATAAGGTAGGTCGCAGAACCAGTTGAGAAAGTCAAACACTTCCTGCTCGCTACCGACCATACAGAAGTCGCCGGAGTGTGCCAGCACATCAGCTTCTGGCAAATCGCTAATTCTGCGGTGGCAGCCATGAGTATCAGAGAGATGAAGGATCCTCATCAGAGATAATATTTTTCTAAAAATCCTTTCATTTCTTGAGGCACAACGTTATCCCATTCAAGGCTCAAAATCCTTGACTTATCCACTACATAATTCTTCGTAAAATTGTCAAATTCTCTGGCGCATTTCGTATTCCAGCTTGGATATATGAAAACATTATATATTTCCCTCTTTGCCCCGGGTCTGTTTCCGATAATGACATTTCTGAAAAGTTGATAATTACAGAAAAAATCTTTCTCCGTGTCGGGATTTCTTACAACTGTGGATTTATTCAGCCACGGTTGATAGATATTTTTATACTTTTGATGATGGGAAATTCCCGATTTTGATTTACTATCTTTATTTGTCTTACCAAATCCATCTTCTGTAAACTTGATTTCAAAACGTATTTCTGTGTTACAGTCATATACAATAAAGTCAAATGAAGTGCCCTCCTTTGGATTTACTACTGCCTCAAACTCACATATAGCATCGCCAGACAATCTGGGGATAGTTGGCAAATATCTTTCCAACCAGTTTCTCATTTCCGTGGTTATTCTAATGTTTCGCTCACTGCACGCATTTATTACCAATAACTTGCCAAAGAAATTGTAGCATAAAATCTGAGATGAATTAAGATGATTTGCGTAGGTATGCAGCTCGTTGACCGGCAAGACATTCGGAAAATACTTTACCCCGTCAGTCAGAACGTCATACTTAGTCAACGATGCGGCAATCGCATCGCGTCTTTTACCTTTTCCATATGGTTGCAAAGGCAAAATATAAGCATATTCACGACCTTTGTATCTGCCAGCCGGGACAACCAATGGTTTCACCCATTCGACCAACTTTTCAAGTGCCTTTTCTTTCATATTTCAAACCCTTTATAAGGTAAAAGATATACTCGATTGACGATTAATGTATTACCCATTTCTTCCCGATCGTTTCTTAGGCGGACAAGCGGACGTACAATAACGGAGTCCCAATTCCAATCAAGCCACGAATCAATGAATTCTTCACTGCTCTGTGCCGAGACCAACGGATCGTTACTCGTTCTATGAAGTTCTTCAAGATATTCACGTGTCAACGGGTCGACCACGATTGCTGGAAATACGACATCGTAACCCTCGTACATCAGGCAGATGGCCTTCTCACCAAGCTTAAACCGACATTTCTCCTGATAGTTTTTCTCTTCAGGGGCGTGACCTCCCCATCCAAAATGGGCATTAATTTTTTTATCCTCCGTGTACGTTACAAGTACATAAGGATACATATCGACTTCAAAATCAAGTTCAAAGCCGAGAGTGTTTGCCGTTACCTCTGCTTCAGCAAGTTTTGATTGCTCTTCTTCCTTGTTCTTACACTCTCCGTGTTTAACGGTTTTAAGCGAGTACGCTTTTTCACCGGGGCTGATGCAAGAACCAACGTTGGGTCTATCGGCTCTACTATGAATTGGGTTAGGGTCGTATCTTCAATCATAGAGCAAATTTAGTGATTTTTAGTGGGTTTACAAAGCAGTTTGTTGTAATTCTCGATGCCGAGGATCGATTTGAGTTCATCCTCGGTTATGAAGTCGCCAGTGTCGCCTGCGCAGATGTTCCATCTCGAAGTGATTGAAACAATTTTATTTTCTGGAGTCACTTCAACAGTTATCAGTGAATAGCCATACTTATCATGTGGAAAAACCATTCCAGACACACAGGGAACGTCCCACCAATCGCCGTTGCCACAAAAGTAGAATCGATTGCCATTTGAGGTGTACTCTTTGAATGATTCTTCCGAAATTACGATACACCGTGATACCATTTTAAAATATGAATGAGCATCCTCAAAGTTTTTGATCTCACTAACCCAATAGTCAAAGTCGATCTCTCCTTCTTCTATGGGAACAACCGGCGACATTTCGATTATCTGACATACCGTATCAGGATCGGATTCGTTGAATACGTTATCGAAGAAGTCATAACCTTGATGTTTGATCCAGGACTTTTAGGATCAAACGTACTTTGCTGACATCATCAGGATTGTTGATGTCAATAAGCCCTGACATGTTCCATATAAAGATGCCTACAGCGAACTTGGCAAGACGAGAGTCAAGCTCCGGAAACAGTTCGACGTAATGGTCGACTTGGTCGCCAGCGCAAAATTCATCCAGCCACCACGTCATGTGTTTTCGATATTTCTCTTGCATGTCTTTTTATCGCGTAGTTTTAACTTCTCCACGTTCCCCACATATATATGTGGTTGAGCCATGTTTACGTGAGTTCGGGATAAGATATTTCAAGCACTACTACCTTTTTTATATACGTCAGCACCTGTCCGGCTATTTCCCTGATGCCGTTTCGTATAACCGTTTTGTCGAACTCATGCCCCGCGTGTTCTTCCACATGATGCTCTTCATGAAGATTCAAGGCTTCGGCAAGTGCAGCGGCATCAGTTTTGTGGATTCCACGATGATACCAGTATGCCATAACCTGCGCCGCTATGCCAACAAGGTCTTCAAGGACGTGGCAACGGACGGCAAGGGAACGATGTGATGGTGTCACGGCTTCAAGCTACACCTTCTGTGAAATGACAGCGGAGAGATTATAACATTTTGTCTTACAAGAGCAAACGTTGACGACAGGGACAAACGGGTGTGGACAGTATTCGCCAAGGAGCTTTACGGCAAGGTCTTTGCCGACAGGGAATACATCAAACAGGCTCTTTTCGAGGACTTATTTGACAGGGGCATACATCTTGTACACGGATTGAGGGCAAACATGAAGAACAGGCTCATGTCAATGTGGGACAAAATCATGCTTCGCAAGAGATGCGTCATAGAATGTATCAACGGCCTGCTTAAGAACAAGGCAACATCGTGCACTCGAGGCATCGTTCCATACACAACTTCATCATGAACATCTGTGCTGCACTCACAGCGTGTTCGTTCTTCGAGAACAAGTCGGATGCCCTGCCTGTGTATGTGGAAACATCAAACCAACTTATGCTCTTTTAAACGAAATTTATCCCGAACTCGCATCTCTCTCTTGTTATTGAATAGAGACTTCATCTAACTTTTAGCCCATGGATATGAAAAAATTGCGCTCAGTAAAAAATATATTTCCGCCTCATTCGTCTGTATAAGTGTGGACGAAAGAATGTTCTGAAACAAATTCTATTTTTATAACAAAAAAATAAAGGAGCGAATATGAAAGATTTTTTTGATGCTTTGATGACAATTGTCTATGCAGTCGCCATTATCGGACTACTTATTTGGGCGGTAATGCTGTTGTGGAACGCCATATTACCCGACCTCACGGGATGGCACGAAATCAACTTTTGGCAAAGTGCCGGATTATGCCTGATGTTCCGGCTCATGACAGGACACATTGGAATATCATATTATACAAAAGATTCAAAAAAACGTAAGCGCCGCCATCTGCATGATAGAATAAGCAAAAAGTATAAGTTGGGAGACGGAACCACAGGGATTGAAATGCAAATTCAGCAAGAAAAATAATGATTGATATAGCTGAAGCATTCACCATACACAGCAAACGGCTGTTTTATTTCATCCTCGGTCGGGTGCGGACGGCAGATGATGCAAAAGACATTTTGCAGGAGATATTCTTGCGCCTCATAGTAAACAGCAGGGAGAACGATATTTCCCAAGTATCAGCATGGCTATACCGCACTGCCCGCAACCATATTATCGACAGAAAACGTAAGCACGATGAAATGACATTCAGTGATTTGTTGGAAGATGAAGCAGAAGAGCTGACAGACTTACTAATGGACAACGGTTGCAGCCAAAACAAGGATATGGTGAGACGTATTGTCTGGGAGCAATTATATGAGGCACTTGAAGAACTGCCGAAAGAGCAGCAACAGGCTTTCATTGAAACAGAACTGAAAGGTTTGTCTTACAGGGAAATGTCGGAAAAGACAGGCATATCGATAAAGACATTACTTTCAAGAAAGCACTATGCCGTGATGCATCTGCGGTCACGGCTCAGGGACATATACAATGATTTATTGTACGACGATGACTGATGGACGATACATCGAAACTTGCATACAGCAATACATTAGTTCGATGAAGTTAAAGTTCCACAAGCAAGGGCAACATGCCTTGCTTGTGGAACTTTCATTTTCCGTTATTACGTATTAATACTTAAATGTGTGCGTGCCGCTGCCCACGTCATGCCTGTCACCGTTGGGCAACACCACCGTTGCGTCGCATCCGACGGGGATTTCTACCGTGGTTGACGTGCGGTTGCAGTCTACGGCAATGCGCCCGTAGAGCGATGCGGTGGTTGCCTTTACATATTGCAGGTTGCCGACAAGGGTGGGGGATATGAGCAGGTGGCGCATGCCGTGCGTGCCGGGCTTGTTGCTGATGCCGCCGAGCGTCTTGAACAGCCACTCGTCTATCTGCCCCATCATGAAGTGGTTCCACGATGAGCCTTGCCGCGGGTCCCATTGCTCGGTGAGCGTTGTCGCGCCGTGTTTCAGCTGGAAGCCGTAGCCCGGTGTCTCATAGTGGTTGAGCATGGTGTAAAGCAGCTCGTTGTATCCGTTCTCTGCCAGCGTCTGGAACAGATAGCGGTTGCCGACGTCGCCTGTTGTAAGGCGGTTGCCGTGAGCCTTTATGTCCTCGATGAGGCTGTTTAGTACGGCAGCTTTGTTGTTGCCCGCAAGGTTAAGATACAGCGGCAGGGCATTCGACGTTTGGCTGCCGGTGCCGTATTTGCAAGAGTCGGCTTTATAGAAATGACGGTTGAACTTCTCCGTCACCTCGTCAGCCAGTGCCTCATACTTCCTTACGTCCTCGCTGTTGCCAGTCATCTTTGCCGCCTCGGTAAGCAGTTTTATGTCGAATATATAATGTGCAGTTGCCACAAGAGGCACAGGAGTGTTTTTGGAGAAGCCTGCGCGCCACGGTCCGTAGTCGTACCAGTCGCCAAGTCCGTGGCTCACGATGCCGTCGTCGGCACGTGACGTGAGGTAGTCCACATACCGGCGCATAGACTGATAATTGTCTTTTATCAGCGTGTCGTCACCATACATGTCGTAATACATGAACGGAAGGATGATAAGAGTGCTTCCCCATTCGGGCGAGTCGTCAAAGAGATTGCCGAAGGAGATGTATTGCGGAGCCGTCGTCGGCACCATGCCGTCAGCCTTCTGCGTGTCGGTTATGTCCTTTATCACCTTCGGCACGTATGTCGTCATGTCGTAGTTGTACAGCAGGCTCGGACCGCACAGGTGGTCCTGTTCAAGCCAGCCAAGCTTCTCGCGGTGCGGGCAGTCGGTCAGCACGCTCTGCATGTTGCTCCTCTCTGCACGCTCTATTAGGCGGTGCGTCTGTGTGAACAGCGGATTTGAGCATTCAAACGACGACACTTCCTCGGCGGAGTTGTATATGAAGCAGCTCTTAAGGTCCTCTATGACGGGCAGCCCGTCGGGATTAGGCTCGCCTTTAAGCACGGCTCCCTCCACCTGTATGTAGCGGAAACCGTAATAAGAGAAGCGCGGATGCCATGTCTCCGTGCCGTCGCCTTTCAGTGTGTATTCGTAATAATGCTGCCGTCCTGTCTGCCGCTGGTCGCACACGCCCTGCCTCGTCAGCTTTTCGGCAACAAGCATCGTCACCTTCTGTCCGCGCTTTCCCGTAACGGTTATCTGCGGAAAGCCGGCGAGGTTCTGCCCCATGTCGGCAACAAACACCGACGGGTCTACCGTGCGCTTTGTCTGCTTTGATGCAGCGTCAATCGAATCGGCATTGATTTTGTTCCATTCCTTTATGCCGTAATACTCCATTATCTTCACTGGCGGTGCCGTCTGCGGGCAAAGCTTTCCTTTGGGTCCTTCCACCTGTACGGCGCTCTTCCATGTCCTGTCGTCAAATCCCGGCATGTTGCATCCATCCTGTTCTAATGTGGCATCGTACGACTCGCCGCCGTACAGCGTGTTGAACGTTATCGGACTGAGACAGTATTTCCAGTCGGTGTCGCTTGTTACGACCTGACGGCTGCCGTCGCTGTAGTTTATTTCCATTTGCATTATCAGCTGCGGGGCACCGAAACTTGTCTGCAGCTTGCTGTAGCGGTTCATGCGCTGCACGTTGAATATGCCGTTGCCAAGCAGCACGCTTATAGCGTTGCCGCCTTTCTGCAGATAACCGGTTATGTCGTATACATTATAATATACGGTCTTGTCGTATTCGCTCCATAGCGGTGCGAACTCGCTGTCGCCCACGCGCCTGCCGTTTATGCTCATCTCGTAGTGTCCCAGTCCGCTTACGTATACAATGGCGTCTGTAATGTCCTTCTTGCCCGTCGCGAACTCCTTGCGCATTATTATGCTTTTTGAAGACAGTGTGTCCACATCAGCCCATGCCTTCTTGAACTCTTCCTTTTTGAATACGGTATTTGAGAAGCGTCCTTCAGGTATCTTTGCATCCCTGCGTGTTATAGCCCCAATCCATTTTGCGCTTATCTTCTCCGGCACAACACGTATGTGCTGCGTCTTGCTCCACTCCGAAGCCTTTCCGTCTGCGTCCCACACACGAACTTGCCAGTTGTATCCGTGGGCGTTGCGCTTCAATGAGGGAATACTCACCAGCTGACTGTTGTCAGACTTTGTGCGCCCGCTGTCAAACACCTTCTTGTTTGTAACGTTCTCGCGCACCATTATCTGATATGCGGTCTGCCTGTCGTTGTTCTTGTCTGATGTCATCTGCCACCCGAGCCTTGCGCCGCCTTTTGTTACAGCCATGCCCGCCTGATAGTTGCATGTCTGTTTGGTTACTGTAAGTTTAGAACATATCGGCAACGCTGCCAATGACAGCATTGCGATACAACATGCCCTGTGCATGCGGATGCTTATATTAATTCTTTTCATTATGAAGTATTATTGTTTTCTTGTTATCTCTCCGTTCTTTATCTCAGCCTCTATTGTCCGTCCTCCCGTTGCGTGTAGGCGGAAACTTGCGTTCCATTCTTTCGGCCATGTAGGGAAAAGCAGCAGCTCTCCGTCCTGTGTCTCCTGTAACAGCATCTCCTGTAGTCCGATCATCGATGCTCCGCCCTTGTTGCAGTCGGGTGCCCAGTCATAGCCCGGATCCCAAAAGGCAGGAAAACGGTACGGACCGTCGGCAAGTTTCTCCGTTATCAGCCGTGATGCCTCGTCGGTAAGTCCGAGACATGCCGCCCAAATGTTGTCCTGCTTCCAGCCCTTTGACGAGCGCATGCTTATCACGTGCGGGTCTTTTAAATATGTGTTCCGCGCCGTTTCAAGCCCTTGCCGTCCCATTCCGTATATCCGCCATGGGAAGACGGGATAGAGCTGCGGCGACTCCACGTTCTGTATCCTTGCCCATACAACGGCGGGAGCGATGCAGGTATCGCCGTCTATGGTTCTTAAAGGTATCTCAGGGAGAGAGTTTTTTAATGAAGAATGAAGAATGAAGAATGAAGAATGAGGGTTTGCTGATGAAGAATCCGTAGGGGATGCCGTGGCATATTTCTTCCTGAGATATTCTCCAGCCTGACGGTTAACCACCTGCAGCGCGGCTATTACGCTCGAAGGGTTGTAAGCCTGCTTGTAGGTTTCGCAGCCCGACGACGGGAAAAGTATGAGCTTGCCGTCTCCGTCCACATCCTTTACGCCGCGCTTCTTCGCAAGATAGCGGTAATGTTCGTCAAAGAACCTCAGACATTGTTCTATAAGCGGCTCGTACTTGCTTATGTCCATGCCTGTGTATTTGTTTGCCTGCAATATCATTGAACAGAACTCAAGTGCCGTGTCCCACTGATACTCAAGCCATGCGTTGCGCTCCATGCCGTAGTCGTCGCCGTCCTTGTGCTTGCCGTATTCGGCAGGGTTGGGCAGCCCGAAGTTCTCCAATTGCTCGCAGAATGAGGCACCGTCGTGTCCCCAGTAGTATTTTGTGCGTGCCACTGCTGTAGGCAACAGGCGCAGATATGTGTCAAACTGCGATGCCATCATGTCCGTGTCGCCGCTCTTCAGCATGGGCCAATATACAAGCCTCTGGTTCTGTGCCGTCATCGTGCCGCCGCCCCATTTGCGGTAGTCGGGGGTGAACGGGCATTTCTCGTCCACATATATGGGGTCGAACGTAAACAGTCCGCCGTTGAACTTTGACGGCCATTCGCCGTATGCGTTGCATCCCAGCATGTAACGGAACAGCTCGTAGTTGCGCGCAAGTATCTTGCCTTTGCCCTCTGCCTTTATATAACTGCGCTGCCAGTATTCATGCCACCATTTTGCGCTGCGATTGCGCGATGCCTTTGCCGTGGGCATTTTGTCCTTCCGGTCAAGGTTAAGGTCTATTGTTATAATTGCCTTTCTTATTTCCGCAGCGTCATAATGCCATGCGCGGTAGTCGGTAGAGGCGTATGTGCCGTTGGTGGTGCCCGCATAGCTGAAGCCGGGAGCATGCATCCTGCCTCCGAATTTCAGTCCTCCTATGGGGTTGTACAGCTTGTCTTTTATGTTGTCGAGGTTCTCGCGGTTAACGGTAAAGTCGAAAACCGTCTCTTCCTTATTCTTGTGAAAGAAAGTAAGAACGTCTTTCTCTGGCTCTATTGTGTCTTTGTATGTGTGACAGTCTTTGGGCAGGATCCACTTGTAAGAGCACTGCTGGCACTCGGCTTTGGTTAGCGGACGGTCTTTGTAGCGCCAACTTTCGTAACTCAGTCGTGCATTGGTTTTCTTTGCCGAGCTTACCTCTATATATATAATAGGTGTAAACACATCAGCCCAGAGCTTTATTTCGGTGTCGGACGACTTTATGTATACAGCTCCGTCGTCAAGCCGCAATATCTGCCGGAAGTCTTTTCTGCCGTTATCAAACGGGTTGTTTGAAAGATGAAGACGAAACCTTCCTGCTTTCAGCAGCGTGTTATTCTCATCGAACATGCCGCTGCGCGAAGCGTAGAAAAGCACGTCGCCGTTTTCCACCCATACGTTCATGCCAACGCTGTTGCCGCCGCACGGCATCGACTCCGACGAATTCTTGCTTGGCGATGTCCAGATATAATCTTCGGGAACATAGTCGCCGGCAAACGAATATGCGGAGATTGACAATAATAGCAGTAATATCTTATTTTTCATAGTTTGGAGATAATTATCGGGCTTATTGGTCTTATTAGGCTTATAGGTCTAATGGGGCTTATAGGACAAAGAGGGTTAATAATGAGGTGTGTCAAAATACTCATACAGCAACCTGTAGGGACATATTTTTCACTTCGTTCAACAACACGTCTTGTATTTGTCCGTTTGTAACATCCAAATATCCAATGGCTGTTTGTTTGGCGGACAAATACAAGAATATGTCCCTACAGGTTGGAAGAGTTGAATTTTGACACACCATCACGACAATACTTTTATTATTCCCAGTTGTCCGTGCGGAACGAGCTTATGGGCAGTCCGTCGCAGAACAAATCTCCGTCAGCCCAGTTCTTGAAGGCATATCTCACGGCTACAGGCTTGCCTACATTCTCACTCTTCAGATAAACGCGGTTGCGCTCTATCCATGCCTTTGCAGGATGGAATACCCTGTCCTCG
Organism: uncultured Prevotella sp.; assembly: GCA_900545525.1. GTDB lineage: Bacteria > Bacteroidota > Bacteroidia > Bacteroidales > Bacteroidaceae > Prevotella. Next base: position 5,749 of record UQZX01000027.1, on the reverse strand, counting down.
CCGGCAATCTCAAACAGGTTGCTTGTCGTTCCGTTATTGAAGTATACCCATTCCTTGCTCTTGTCGAAGCTTACCACGGCGGTATCGCCCTTGAACTCAACATCCTTGTAGCGTGCAAACTCCGGCAGTCCGGCAATGTTGTAAGTGTTTTTCAACGCAAGCACGGCAAGCCGTTCGCCCGCCTGACGCTTCTTGCGCGGGTGTATGCCGTATTCCAGTCCGGCATCCATGAGCACAGCCATTGCCGTGTTGGGCACCATTGTCTCCACGCGTGCCTGCTGTTCGCGCAGCAGCGCGCTGTTGTAGTCCCAGTTTATGCGGCTGTAGTCGTACGGCGCAATCTGACAATAGTAGAACGGGAAGTCGCCGATGTTCCATTCACCGCGCCAGCCGCGTATCATCGTGGCAAGCATGTCGCCGTATGTCTTGTACCTGTTCACGTTGTCCTCGCCCTGATACCATATCACGCCGCGCATCGCCATGCCTATGAGCGGGTGCATCATGCCGTTGTACAATACTGTCGGCGTGCGGTTCTTCGATTTAATGTCTTCCGGCGACTGCGGTATCTTTGCGTCGGGGAACGCCTTCAGCCAGTCGGCGGTCATCCATGCCTCGCATGCCGAGCCTCCCCATGCCACGGAAACAAGTCCCACGGGCACGCCGAGCACCTTCCTAAGCATCCTGCCGAAGTAATATGCCGTCGCGCTGAACTCGCGTACGCTTCCCGTGTTTGCCTCATACCATTTGCCGCTTACGGTGTCGACAGGCGTAAACTTGCTGTTGCGCTTCACCGTGAACAGGCGCAGCTGATGGTCGCGGCTGTCCAGCACGTCGTTCATTGACCCTTCCACGGGCTGTGCCTTGAAGCCTTTCATCTGCATCTCCATGTTGCTCTGTCCCGAGCATACCCACAGTTCACCTATTAATATATTGTCAAGCACGGTTTTCTCACCGTCGTTGAATGTTATGGAGTAGGGGCCTCCTGCCTCCGGAGTGTCAATCGCTACCTTCCACTTACCGTTGTTGTCAGCTTTTGCCGTGTAAGTTTTCTTTGTCCACGACGGTGCCACTTTTACTGTTGCCTGTTTGTTGGCGTTGCCCCATATATTTGCCTTTGTCTCGCGTTGCATCACCATGCCGTCCGAAAACATCTTGGGTAATGTAACTTTTGCGCTTCCACTTGTTGCCACAAGCAGCGAGGCTATGATTAATTTATAATTCATAATTTATAATTTATAATTCGCTGTTGAATAATTATTTCCTTTATTTCTTGTGTAGGCGCTATTAATAGCATCTCTATTCCATTATCACAACCGGTCCTAACAGTCCGGCAGGTATCGTGTCCTTCTCGGCTCTGCGATATTTGCCGTTTGTCCATATACCATCGAACGGGGGAGTACCGAGGTCGTTGCCGAGCAGGGCGTTTGCCCATGTGTTTACCACTTCGATATGCAAAGAGTTGTTGCCTTTCTTTACGGCATCCGTAATGTCTACAGTATGCGGAGCCATCCATGCCGTGCCGCAATTCTTGCCGTTCACGTAAACGGTGGCAATGTTTTCTACCTTGCCAAGGTTGAGCATCACCTTGCCCTTTTTCTTGCCCTTATATTTAAATGTCGTTTCGTATGTGGCATGTCCGGAGTAATACTTTATGCTGTTGTCGGCATGCTTGCTCCAGTCGAACAGCTCTTTCGATGCGATGCTCTTTCCTGTCTCCTCAAACGTTACGTTCCATTCTCCACATTGCAGAGGGAGAACCTTGCCGTAAGCCTCTTTTTCTTCCGTACCGATGCTTCTGTCCGTTATTATGACGAAGGTGGATGCTCCGGCATCAAGCGTTATATCCTCTGTCGCCGTGTAGAATTTTCCGCTCATCGGGTCGGCGATATACCGGTTCTTTCCCTTTGCACGGAATTTCGGTGCAAATGTCTTTGACTCGTCCGTCGGGTTGCAGATGAAATATATGTCGGCATCCTTGCCGTGGCGGTGTGTGTAGCCAGTGCCTTCAGGCAGTGTGATGTCCGGTTGTATGTTCATAGATGTAAGGTCCTTTTCTGTCCATGGCTTTCTTATAACCTTTATGCCCATTGCTTCGAGCGAGTCTATGCGCGCATTGCATGTCACGATGTTGTCCGGATTCATCGGACGTGCCTGCGGCATCACGAGTGCCTTGTATCTCATGCCGTATGCAGTGACCAGTTCTCCGTTCTCAACCCGTGCCGTTTTCAGTACGTCCTCGTTGAACGAGTCATACTGATATCCGTTGAGCGGATTGAGCCACGCATCGGCTTTTGTCATGTTCAGCGTGTGTGTCACGCCTACTGGGCTTACCTCGAGAGGCTGTCCCACGTTTGCCACACGTGCTTTCTCACGTTCCACGGCTTCGTTTCCGAACAGTCCGGGCAGCGTACTTACAAGACGCTCGGGCAGTATTGAGCGGCGCGGCACCTCGTTTCCGGTGTACACGGCAAGGTCTACTACAGGCTCGCCATATTGCAGCAGGGTCTGGCAGCGTGAAATATAGTCGCTGAATGCCGGCATCTCGCGCCACCACGTGTTGTCGCGCTGGAAGAATGTGCCTATGCCGTCGAGCGTCATGCCCGGCTTGCGGTCGGTATACGGGTTGTGGGTGTATACATGGAACACGATGCTGTTGATGCCCATGCAGTAGTTGCGGTCGAGCAGGGGCTTGAGCATGCCGGGATGCTCGTCCCATGTGCCGCGCACCTCGGTAAATCCCTCTGCCTGTATTATACACTTATTATATATATGTGCGCCGCTTATGGCGTCGAGCATGTCGTTGGGCTTGTCGTGTGTGGGGCTGTTGAGCCAAAACTCGCCCATGGGATAGTCGGCATGGCGGTAGTGCAGCAGTCCGTCGCTCACCATTGTCGGTGCCACGCACTCCGTCGACAGCTCGCAGTTGTACTCTTTTGCCAGTCTTTCCACCTCCGTAAAGAACACTTCGTCTATAAGCTCGGCTATCGTCAGGCGTATGTCTCTCAGCACGCTGTCGGTCTTTGCCGATGTCTCTATGGGCACGCCTGCATATACGGGCAGCCACTCGGTGAGGTCATAGCCGCGGCGGCGCATGAACTCGTCAGCAAAATTGCTGCTCCAGTTCTGGCTTCCGCACTCCCAGCTGTCAACGTGCAGACGCGTAAGAACCTTTTTTACCTTGTCTTTCGGTGCGTGGCGGTATATGTTTGCAAACCAGTTGTCAAACTGTTTTTCTATTGTGACCTTGGAGAACTTGTCGCATTCAAGCCCGCGTCCGCCTCCTCCCGTGGCATTTGTGTGCCCTGTAGAAGTGTGTCCCATGCGCAGGATGTGCCATCTTCCCTTTGGCAGGAAGGTCTCCACGGTGCCGTCTTTCACTGCCTTGGTGATGTTGAGCACCTTCTTGCGGCTCACGCAGTCGCCGTCTGCAATGCCGAAAGCCTTTGACACACGCCATACGGCACCCGATTTTCCCTCGTAACCGTCGGTCACCGCTTCCGAGCCGAGCACTATGTTACCCACCTTGAGGTTGGGTTTCCACTTTGCCGCGTCCATATCCTCGGCACCCGGGTCGCTGCCCTCGGGGGTCCAGTGGAACTTGAAATATCTTGCCGTTGTTGCCGGAACGGCGTATGTGGCGTATGCATCGGTGTTCTGCCAGCCCTGTCGTGCCGGGTATATCTCGCGCACGAAGCGGTAGTCCGTGCCGTTGTCCGAAGCGTACAGTCTGTACCTGTGTGCCTGATAGTTGTTGCCGCCCGTAACTATCTTTACGCTGCGCAGCGTGAACGGCTCGTCATAGGACATGATGATGTCGCAGGGCGTTGACGACCGGAACGGAAACTCAACCGAAGCCTTGGGCGTTCTGTCGTCGGCATTCGTCGCCGGATAGGCAAATACGGCTATGTCTTCATAGTATCCCTGATAAGCCTTGGGCATGGCAAGGCGCATCTTTACCTTCCCTCCCGATACTATCGTGTCGCTCCACACCACCTTCTGCATCGACTCTTCCGGCGTTATCCACGGACCGCCGCCGAGGGCAAAGCCGTCGGAGAAGTGTATTCCCATTTTAAGGTTAAGGCTGTCCGCCACGTTGAACACCGTGTCCATTCTCTTCCACCACTCAGGTGACAGCTGCCGTGCCGTGCCGTTATATTGTTTTCCGTCGCTTACGTCCTTTATCGGCATGAGATAGAAGCCCGCTATGCCGGCATCATCCATAGCCTTGAGGTCGAGCCGTATGCCTTCATCGCTCACGCATCCGTACATCCAGTACCAGAATGTCCATGGCTGTGCTGCCGCGGGCGGTCGTTTGAAGTTATCATACCAGTTGCCTGCCGTTGCGGCGGCACATGTGAGCATCAGTATTAAAAGTGATATACCGGTTCTTTTCATGGTTTCTTTGTTTGATGTATCCGTTTTAAGTTTTATATATAGACGTGTTTTTCCCCTGCATGTAAGCAGTGTCCGTACCTTATCTTATGCAAAGATAATGATTTATGTTAAAAAAAACAAGCAATATGCCTCCTTTCTCCTTAACGTCTGTTCGTATTAGAATTAAGAACATACCAATATATCCTCCCGTAGGGACACATCTTGTATCTGTCCGTACGCATCGAAGAGGCGTTCAAATAAAATCTTAAGTTTTCAATACAAATACCTTGTTGTTTCATCTCTCTTATCTTTGTGAATGGCAGAAAGAACGCCTCTATGAGGCGTGCGGACAGATACAAGAATGTGTCCCTACTTGTGTGGATATATTTTGCTACTCCTTTTATCCCATCAATTATCAATCAATATACGCGTCCCTACACTGGAAAAGAATACGACTTAAACTATTGTTCCTTATCTCGAACTCGTTGTTGTATATAATAATACGCCTGTCATCCGCATGTTAATAAACGTTTTTAAATATTAATATGCCACTCCGGATTTTCATTACTTAAATCTTTCAATCTGGAGAGAAACTTGCACAAATACGTCTTTTTGTGCATCGATTAATGTTGAAATACATGTTGTAAAGCGTCGAATTATTGCACAAAGTGTGTTTGTATGTGCAATAAAACATTGAAAGATAAATTTTTTAACTTCCCGTTTGCCTGTTTTATGACGATTTCAGGCTTGAATGAAAGGTGTTTTGATGCCCGTTTTGGCGTAATTAATGCTGTTTCACCTTGCAAAATAGCATTAACCAGTGTGTAATCAATGCTTTATTAATCACAAAAGTGGCATGCTTTACACTGCAGAACAGTATGCTTTACACTATAAAACAGTATTAGTTACGATGAAAAACAGTATCCGTTACAGACCAACGGATACTGTTTTGTGATGTAAAATGGCATGTTTTACATGTAAAAATATATGATTTTACCTGTTTTTTATGTATGCAATATACTGGTAATGAGAATGTTATGCGCGTGACATTGAATGGCATCCTGTTTGAACCTCATTTGTTTCAAAGTGAATAAATTTATCTTTCAGAAATTTACATGTACGGTAAAAAGTCTGAAATCGCGCATAGCGTGACGAAAAATTGGCATGTTTTTGTTAAAAACCGCGGGCAAAAATGTTAAGAGAAGTAAATTTATTATTCGTCGGAAAATTGGAGTGAATTTCGTCATAACAGTTTGCGGGCTGAAAGCCCAATGAGCGCATAACTCCCAATGGGGAATGTCGATGCCGTATGTTATTGTTTGCGGGCTGCTTCCTATGGAAAAAACCAAACATAATCATAAGAAAATGTAGTTAT
>UQZX01000026.1 GCA_900545525.1 uncultured Prevotella sp. | reverse complement strand
CCAATTTAATCATTTGTCCTTTAACTTCCTCTAACTTCCCATAACTTCTTTAACTTCCAAATACTTCCCTCCTTACTCCTTCCCTCCTCGTCCCCTCCTTTTCCAAAGGAGGGGCAGGGGTGGTTTGTAATATAACAAGAAAAGCTAACATTATATTATAACGCCCACAACGGTGAACGCTTGTTAAAAATATACACCTCTTTATTAATTAAACGTAAATTACCCCCCCGATTTCTTAAACTAATGTAATAGTATTAATTTCGCTATACATTTCGTAACTGCAATCAATGCATCCTGCTAATACCAAAAACACGAATGCTTAATCTTTGTGGCGATAGAAAGAAAACAAGACTACTATAGGAAATATTTAATACTAAAACTTAAAACTAATAAACGACATGAAAAAACTATTTACTTTATTAATGCTGATGGTGTGCGCTGTCGGAATGTATGGGCAGGACATTATCTGGAAGATGAATGAATGGACCGGTGAACAAAATCTGACAGCAACACAGGTTAAAGACGGATTGACGTATCACGGAACATCATCATGGGAATCGAGTTCATATACGTTCAGTGACGGAAATGTTTTTGCCGGATGTTTAAAATTAGGCGGGAAGAGTACTTTTACAACAAAGAAAGACCTCAATCGTGTTTTTTCTTTCACTGTAGACAAAGAAAGTGTCATTAAAGTTTATACAAGATCTGGTTCAAGTAGTGGAACACGTACAGCCTTTTTATCACAGGAAATAACAACTACAGACAGAGACCCAGCAAAAGTAATAGCTTCATGTGCTATGACCAATGGAGCCGCCGGTATATTAGAAGGCAATGTATCTGCTGGAAACGTTTATATATATTCAGACAATAACATTAAAATTTATGCAATTACAGTAACCACTAAAAGAGACTTGATATCTGAAGCCATTACAGGTGTGACAATAAATGAAACACCAGTCAGCATAGAAGACTTAACAACATTAATTGAAAAAAAGAATCTTATTTTAGACCAAGCGATATATCAAACGGCACCAACAGTCATATTTACAAATACAAAGACATATTCAGACAATTCAAGTAAGACTGAAAATATAACAGCTGAAATGACAGAAGATGCCGACTTCTTTATTGCCACTGCTGTTATAGGTGGAGACACCTATACAATAAAAGTGGGAAGAGACAAGAGCGTTAAATCGAACGATGCCACACTGAAATCTCTCAATGTAAACAACGAGCCGATTAACGGATTTAATGCAGAGACGTTGACATACGACGTTGAGCTTCCTGTGGGAACGACAGAAATTCCAACTGTTGCGGCAGAAGCTTCAAGTACAGTTGCTAAAGTCGACATAACTCAGGCAACGGAACTTCCCGGAACGGCAACTGTTGTTGTAACGGCAGAGGATGGTGTAACAACAAGTACATACACAATAAATTTCACTGTGTCGAAGGGAAGTAGTGAAAAAGAACTTACAAAAGCAATGTTTAGCAACGGCTTTGACGGATTTATCAAAGATAACATTGTTGAAGCATACTATATGGAAGGTACAGAAGTACCGACACTTAATGCCACAGTATCAGACAAGGCAACATACAGTGTCAGCGGTGATGTCCTGACTGTTACGGCAGAGGACGGTACGACGGCAGAATATACAATTAAATTAGAGCCGGTTGCGCCATATACAGGGCTTGGACGTGTGTTTGACGGAACGGAAAGTGGATGGATAAAGACAGGATATAGTTTTGATGCAGCCACAGGTGCTGATAGTAAAGGTTGGAAATTCTCAAAGAATGTTGACGAAGTAGGCAATAAACGTATAACAGACGGTAGAAACAGACTGTATTTCTTTGTTGATGCCTGCAATAGCATAACATTGAAAACGGCTCAAGGCATAAAGAGTGACCGTAACATAGCTGTGTATGTGAATAATGTGAAAAACAGTAGCATAACAAAAGCGCTAAAATATAATGCAAATGGAACAGCAGGTATAACAATCCAGTGTGATAAAAATATGCCTTGTATGGTTGCTGTTGTTTCAAATCAGACTGGCGGTGACGGCGGTTTCGGAGAAATAGTTGTAGACAAGGATGCACCCGCTTCAATCACCCTCAACAGCTATGGCTATAATACATATAGCAATGCAAATACTGTAACGGTTACGGGAGCTGTGGCATATACATGTACGGTAAACAATGAAACAAAAAAGGTGGTGCTGAAAGAACTTGGAACCGTTGTTCCTGCAGGTCAGGGAGTGCTGCTTAAAGGAGAGGCAAATGGAACGGTTTCTTTCGCTTTCGGTGACGAAGAGCCTGTGATTGAACAGAACGATTTCCAGCCTGTGCTGAAAGCTGTTGCGACACCGGCAGACAAGGCAATATATGTGCTCTACGGCAATCAGTTCAAGAAGTATACAGGTGCAACGCTTGTAGCAAACAAGGCATATATTGAGCTTGGAGCAGGAACTGCAACAGCGGCACTGAGCATCGAGTGGGACGGCGGGACAACCGGCATCGGCGGCATTGAAGAATCCGTCGTTGACGATAATGTTCCGGTATACAATCTCAACGGTCAGCGTGTTGACATGAACACGAAAGGAATAATAATCAAGAACGGAAAGAAAATCATAAACAAATAAAACCTTAATGCTATTATGAAAAAACAATATATCACACCGCTGACAACGGTCCTAAGAATAGTGACAGAACGATTTATTGCTGCATCGGATCCAAAACCGGAGGATCTTGACATAGTGGAGGATGAAACTGATGTAATGGAGGCAAAAGACTACAGCTTCAACCTTTGGGAGGATGAGACTGAAGGAAATGAAGACTGGTAAGATTACTAATCTATAAATATATAAATTAAAAACAGGTGTGCCGGAAGATTTAAGTATCTTGGTACACCTGTTTTATTTAAAGCGGGTTCCATTATTACGAGCTTGACGTTAAATAACGTTAGTTCAATATAAGCAAGTTATATATTAAAGTAGGGACATATTCTTGTATTTGTCCGCCAAACAGCCCTTGAATATCAGGATGTTACAAACGGACAGATACAAGAATATGTCCCTACATGGGATGATTGCATGTTCTGCAACACCCTTACGTTCGGGCGGATTTGCAATCCGCCTGCATGTGCAGTTGAAAGTGATAAAAATATAGCGTAGTGAAGGCATTTGAAATGCCTATGGATTGCAAATCCATTAATACTTGAATATTGAATGCGGGCGGATTGCAAATCCACCCGAACGTGAGAACTGCTTTAAACAGGATAAGACACGGACATTTACAAGAAAAAGTCCCTACAACAGGAGGGATTTATAACCATAAATATATAACTTGCTTATATCGAACTCACTCTAAATAAACCCCTGCTTCTTCAGCGCGTCCATAAATGTGGCGGACATTTGCTCGTTGTCCTTCTTTGTATAGCGGCAGTCGGTGAACACCTGTGCGAGCGTCTCTTTATTGTTTATCTCAACGAAGCTTTTGTTCTCGGGCAATGCCTCTTTTGCGGCATAGAAACGGTCTATGTCCGAAGGCGTGTAGTCGCTGTATGTTTCGTTGTGAATGTATGAGGCAAGAGGAAGACGGTCGCTTTGCGGCGGGTTCTCGTCAGGCCAGCCGAGAGTAATCGTTGCCACGGGCATCACAAGCCTTGGCAGTTTAAGCGCGTCGATGATGATTTGGGGACAGTATACCGTGGTTCCGAGGAAACAATATCCCAGTCCCTCTTCCTCAGCAAGATTGCAGAACGTCTGCGTATACAGCAGGGCGTCGGTTGCAGCGTTGACAAACGACAGGAAGTTGTCGTATCCGGGCGTTGCCTTCCGGTTGTCAGCCCATACGGTTGTGCGGTTGAAGTCGGCGCAGATTGTCAGCACGACAGGGGCAGACGTTACCATGGGCTGATTAAAATGTGCCAGGGCAAGACGTTCTTTCATCTTCATGTCGCGTGTAACGACGACGCTGTACAGCTGAAGATTACCCATTGTCTGTGTTCGGGCTGCAAGTTCGAGCAGCCTGTTGAGCTGTTCTTCGGTAACCTCACGCGACGAATACTTTCTTATGCTTCTTCTTGTTTCTATGGATTTCATAATTGATAATGTTACAGGTTAAATGTCTGCTGTCGTCAGCACACATAATTCAATGTACAAAAATACATATAAAATCGGAAAAGGACAAATGATAAGGTAAGGAGTTGAGGAGTAAGGAGGAAAGTATTATGAAGTTAAAGAAGTTATGGGAAGTTAGAGGAAGTTAAAGGACGAATGATAAAATTGGGAGTAAAGGTTTGTTATATAAGTTATATAAAAATTCTCTGGGGCATATTAATATAATAAGGTGGAAATTTCAAAAAAAGGAAATATCATGCCGAGGAATTGATGAAAAGTTATCCGTTTCGGGAAACAATGTTGTCATCTTTTTATGTGTAAATAATCACTAAAGTATTTCCTTTTATCAAAAAATGTTCGTAGTTTTGCAACATTGATTATACACTACTTATAATGGAAAATAATAGAACTTATTCTTATGATGAGGCTTTTGCTGCCTCGCTTGAATACTTTGGCGGTGATGAACTGGCTGCAAGGGTATGGGTGAACAAGTACGCCCTAAAGGACAGCTTTGGAAACATATACGAAAAATCTCCGGAAGACATGCACCACAGGATTGCAGACGAGGTGGTGCGCATAGAGAATAAATATAAAAATCCGATGAGTGCCGAGGAAGTCTTCGGGCTTCTTGACCACTTTAAATATATAGTACCTGCGGGAAGCCCTATGACCGGCATAGGCAACAACCACCAGGTGGCGTCGTTGTCCAACTGCTTTGTGGTGGGACTTGACGGCGATGCCGACTCCTACGGTGCCATATTGCGCGTAGACGAGGAGCAGGTGCAGCTGATGAAACGCCGTGGAGGAGTGGGACACGACCTGTCACATCTGCGTCCGAAAGGCTCGCCCGTAAACAACTCCGCGCTGACCTCGACAGGTCTTGTGCCCTTTATGGAGAGATACAGCAACTCCACACGTGAGGTTGCGCAGGACGGAAGGCGCGGCGCGCTGATGCTGTCGGTAAGCATAAAGCACCCCGACAGCGAGGCTTTCATAGATGCAAAGATGACCGAAGGCAAGATTACCGGTGCCAATGTGTCCGTGAGAATAGACGATGAGTTCATGCGTTGTGCCACAGAAGGCAAGGAATATACGCAGCAGTTCCCCGTAGACAGCGACAACCCTGTGATGAAGAACACCGTGGATGCAGGTAAGCTGTGGGAGAAGATTGTGCACAATGCGTGGAAGAGCGCAGAGCCGGGAGTACTGTTCTGGGACACGATAACGCGTGAGAGCATACCCGACTGCTATGCCGACCTGGGCTTTAAGACCGTATCTACCAATCCATGCGGAGAGATACCCCTCTGTCCTTACGACTCGTGCAGGCTGTTGTCCATAAACCTTTATTCGTATGTTGAAAATCCCTTTACGGACAAGGCACGCTTTGATTTCGACCTGTTCCGCAGGCATGTAGCCATGGCACAGCGCATAATGGACGACATTGTGGACATGGAGCTGGAGAAGATAGACCTTATAATGGAGAAGATAAAGCGCGATCCGCAGAGCGACGAGGTGAAGGGAACAGAGTATCATCTGTGGGAAAAGATAAGGCGCAAGAGCGGAATGGGACGCCGCACAGGCGTTGGCATTACGGCAGAGGGCGACATGATTGCGGCAATGGGGCTGAGATACGGCACGGAAGAGGCAACGGCATTCTCCGTGGAAGTGCACCGCACGCTTGCACTTGCCGCATACCGTTCATCGGTGGATATGGCAAAGGAACGCGGGGCATTTGAGATATTCGATGCCGGACGCGAGGCAGACAATCCTTTCATTAACAGGATTAAGGATGCCGACCCGCAGCTGTATGCCGACATGGTTAAATACGGACGGCGCAACATCGCCTGCCTTACCATTGCACCGACAGGCACCACAAGCCTTATGACACAGACAACAAGCGGAATAGAGCCTGTGTTCCTGCCTGTATACAAGCGCCGCCGCAAGGTTAACCCCAATGATACCGACGTGCATGTGGACTTTGTTGACGAAACGGGAGACTCGTTTGAGGAGTATATAGTATACCACAGCAAGTTCATTGAGTGGATGAAGGTCAACGGCATAGACACGGCAAAGCGTTACACACAGGAGGAGATAGACGACCTTATAGCACGCTCACCTTATTACAAGGCAACGGCAAACGATGTAGACTGGCTGATGAAGGTGCGCATGCAGGGTGCAATACAGAAGTGGGTTGACCACAGCATAAGTGTGACGATAAACCTTCCCAACAATGTAGACGAGGCTCTTGTGAACCGTCTTTACGTAGAAGCATGGAAGTCGGGATGCAAGGGCTGCACGGTATACCGTGACGGCTCGCGCTCGGGAGTGATGATTGCCGTGGAGAAGAAAAAGAAAGGCAGCGACAAGAACGGCGGCACACAGCTGCCTCCGTGCAGTCATCCGCAAGTTACGGAGGTTCGTCCGCAGACTCTGGAGTGCGATGTGGTGCGCTTCCAGAACAATAAAGAGAAGTGGGTGGCTTTCGTCGGGTTGCTCGACGGATATCCATACGAGATATTCACAGGCTTGCAGGACGATGAGGAAGGCATAGTGCTTCCAAAGACCATAACAAAGGGAAAAATCATAAAGCAGACCAATGAGGACGGTTCGCACCGCTATGACTTCCAGTTCGAGAACAAGCGCGGATACAAGACAACGGTGGAAGGACTTAGCGAGAAGTTCAATCCTGAATACTGGAACTACGCCAAACTTATATCCGGAGTGCTGCGTTACCGCATGCCGATAGCACATGTAATAAAGCTCGTAGGCTCGCTGCAGCTGAAGAGCGAGAGCATCAATACATGGAAGATAGGCGTGGAGCGCGCATTGAAGAAATACATTGTCGACGGTACGGAGGCAAAGGGACAGAAATGTCCTGTGTGCGGTCAGGAGACGCTGGTATATCAGGAAGGATGCCTTATCTGCAAGAACTGCGGTTCGTCACGTTGCGGATAAACACTGGAACCTATGGAGATATTGAGCGGAAGTGTGTTCATAAAGAACATGAAGTTCTATGCCCGTCATGGCGTGATGCCGCAGGAGCGTGTTACGGGAGGCGAGTTTACGGTCAGTCTGCGCGTCGGTTTCCGTGCCGGTGTCGCCGTTGAGAGCGACGATGTGGCAGACACGCTCAACTATGCTGAGATATACGAGACGGTGAAGCGTGAGATGCAGCAGCCGTCGGCACTGCTCGAGCACGTGGCGGGGAGGATAGGAAAGAGCATTCTCCTCACCATGCCGAAGGCAGAAACAGTGGATATAACCCTGTCTAAGACCAATCCGCCCATGGGCGCTGATGCAGAATGCGCAGGCATCGAGCTGCATATCAGGAGATGATGCGGCAATGATGTGCCGGGGATGATAAAAGGCTTATGAGGATATTGATATATTTATAAGGAATATAAAGGGAGTTATAAGGAGAAAAGAGTACACATGTTGAAGAAGATATTGCCCATATTTGTTGCTTTCATGCTGTTCGCAACGGCGGCATTAGCCGCGGGGAAGAACTTCACGCTCGTGATAGACGCCGGTCACGGCGGTCACGACGCCGGTGCACGCGGGGCTATCTCGCTTGAGAAGAACATCAATCTCAGCGTCGCGCTTGCCTTCGGCAGGTATGTCGAGCGGTATTGCCCTGACGTAAGGGTGATATACACGCGCAAGGCCGACGTATTCGTTCCCTTGCACGAGCGTGCCAGGATAGCCAACAAGAACAAGGCAGACATCTTTATATCAATACACACCAACTCTCTTCCCAAGGGACGAATAGCGCGGGGCATAGAGACATACACCATGGGTATGCGCCGTGCCGGTGAGAAATTGAGTGCCGCACAGCGTGAGAATGCCGTCATCATGATAGAAAAAGACTACAAGCAGCACTACGAAGGATATGATCCCAACTCCCCCGAGAGTGCGATAATGTTCGAGTTCATGCACGACAAGAACATGGCAGAGAGCGTTGAGCTTGCCAAACATGTGCAGGCAAATATCTGTGCCACCACGGGAAGGGCAAACAAGGGCGTGAAGCAGGATGTCTTTCTTGTACTGCGCGAGACGTCGATGCCGGCATGTCTTATAGAGCTTGGCTTCATTTCCACACCAGATGAGGAGCAGTTCCTGAACAAGGAGAAGAGCATTGACGACCTTGCCCGCGGAATATATCTTGCCTTTGTGAAATACAGGAATGCCAAAGGCGGAAGCTTTACCGTACCTTTCGAGCCGTCGCCAAAGACAGAGTCGGAGGTTAAAGAGGCTGAAATGAAGAACAGAAAAGCGGAGAGTACCGTTACAGAAGCACGGGAAAAAGCCGATAACGTTGGCAGAACCGTTGCAGAAATCGGCACAGGCAATGCGGACGGAGGCACAAAGGCGCAGGAAGGCGACGTGTCCGTGAAGGCAAAGCCGGTGTTCAAGGTGCAGATACTTGCCACAGACAGGGTGCTGAAGGCAGGAAGTCCGTTGCTTAAAGGATGCCGGGACGCCTCTTACTATAGGGAAGGGAACTATGTAAAGTACACATGTGGGGCTTCTGAAGACTACAACGAGATATACCGTCTGCGCAAGACACTGCTCGAGAAGTTCCCGCAGGCATTTATAATAGCTTTCAAAGACGGTCAGAAAATGAACGTGGTAGAGGCAATAAGAGAATTTAAGTCAAACAGAAAATAGTTGCTTATGAAGTTTTTTACAAAAGAAGTGAGGATTGCCCTTGTGGCAATAGCCGGACTTGTGGTGCTGTTCTTCGGCATGAGTTTCCTCAAAGGTCTCAGTATCATGTCGTCAGACAGTATATATTACATATCATTCAGTAATATAAGCGGGCTGAGCTCATCAAGTCCCATATACGCCGACGGCTATAAAGTGGGTACTGTCACGGGTATAAAATACGATTACAACGGCAACAAGGACATAATGGTCGAGGCAAGTCTCGACAACAATCTTAGGATACCGGCAGGCAGCAGTGCCGAGATAGAGAGCGACATGATGGGAAATGTAAAGGTTAACTTGCTGCTTGCAAACAATCCGCGCGAACGTGTTATGCCCGGAGGAGTGATAAAAGGCGGCATCAACGACGGTGCTCTCGGACAGATGAAGGATATGATACCTGCGATAGAGAAGATGCTTCCGAAGCTCGACTCGATAATGGGAAGCCTCAATATGCTCCTTTCCGACCCTGCCTTGCAACGCTCCCTGCACAACGTTGAGACAATAACAGGCAACCTGACTACCACTACAAACGAGCTTAACACGCTCATGGCGGGTCTCAACAGAAATGTTCCAAGCATGATGAAACGTGCCGGCAACGTGCTTGACAATACGGAACAGCTTACCGCGCGCCTTAACAAGGTGGACGTGGAGGGCACCATGGCAAAGGTAGATGCCACGCTTTCGAATGTTGAAGAGTTTACATCAAAGCTTAGCAGCAACGAAGGCTCGCTCGGACTGCTCATGCGCGACCCCTCATTGTACAACAATCTGAATGCCACCATGCGCGATGCCGACTCGCTGATGATAGACCTTCGCACTCATCCCAAGCGCTATGTGCATTTCTCCGTATTCGGAAAGAAGGATAAATAGGCATGATGGGGTGTGTCAAAATACAGGATATTTCATATTTTGACACACCTTTTATCTGCTACATGATGTATTTCCGCCCTGTAAGACATTATATGTGGCGCTGTTTGCGTATTTATATAAAATCAATCTAAATACCGTGTTTCTTGCAATTACGGGTTGCATGTGTCCGTAAAATGCTTATTTATATGCCTTTTATAATGTTGACGCAACAAGGCATACGTATTTCCGCACTTTTCCATGTTTTTAAATTAACGGCTTGTTTTACAGGTGTTTAACGGCTTAAATCCCGTATTTTGTATAAAAATAGTGCGGATAACACTTAATATACACACATAAAGCATTTTACGTAAAACGGCATAAATACGGTGAAATGGCTGTGTTTGCATATTTAAATTATTTTTACGAAATTTGCAAACGCGGAATAAACAAACACCGTTTTCTATAAATCAGCTTAGTCTTTAAATGAGTAACAATCCGAAAATGCTCTGGGATAAAAGCCTTTTGTTGATAAAGGAGAATGTCTCGGAACAACAGTTCAACACGTGGTTCAGGCCAATAGCGTTCGAATCGTTTAACGAATCGACACGCACATTGTTGGTTCAGGTTCCAAGTCCGTTTGTATACGAGTACTTGGAAGAGAACTATGTTGACCTGTTGGGCAAGGTTCTCAGGCATAATTTCGGCGAAGGGATACGGCTTACCTACCGTGTGGTGACGGATAAGACCAACAATATCACGCAGGTGATAGAAGGAGAGCCGACAGCAGACATTGAAAAGACACGGCAAAAGACACGCGGCAACCAGTCGCCAACGGTGCTTGACGCAGCAAGACCGCAGCAGATAGACTCGCAACTGAACCCCCGCAACACGTTTGCCAATTACATAGAGGGCGCAAGCAACAAGCTTCCGCGTTCTGTGGGGTTGTCTATAGCGGAGCATCCCAATACAACACAGTTCAACCCGATGTTCATCTACGGTCCGTCGGGGTGCGGAAAGACCCACCTTATCAATGCCATCGGCGTAAGAACCAAGGAACTCTATCCGCAGAAACGGGTGCTTTACGTAAGTGCAAGGCTGTTTCAGGTGCAATATACCAATGCGGTTCTGAAAAATACCACGAATGATTTCATCAACTTCTATCAGACAATAGACATGCTGATAGTGGACGATATACAGGAGTGGGTGTCGGCAACGAAGACACAAGACACGTTCTTCCACATCTTCAACCACCTGTTCATGAACGGCAAACGCATCATTTTGGCATGCGACCGTCCGCCTGTGGACCTCAAAGGAATGAACGACCGCCTGCTTACACGCTTCAGTTGCGGACTGATAGCAGAGCTGGAAAAGCCCAACGTACAGCTGTGTGAGGATATCCTGAACTGCAAGATAAAGCGCGACGGGCTAAGTATTCCGGCGGAAGTCGTGAGGTTTATCGCGCAGACTGCCAACGGAAGCGTGCGCGATTTGGAAGGCGTTATAAATTCGCTCATGGCATATTCGATAGTCTATAACAGCAATATAGACATGAAACTGGCAGAGCGCGTGATAAAGCGTGCCGTGAAAATAGACGACACACCGCTGACAATAGACGATATTATGGACAAGGTATGCGTGCATTTCAACGTGTCTCCCGCATCAGTTACGGGCAGAAGCCGCAAGCATGAGTATGTTGTGGCGCGTCAGGTGTCGATGTATCTTGCACAGAAATACACCAACATGCCGGCGGCGAGGATAGGAAGACTGGTCGGAGGCAGAGACCATTCAACGGTGATACACAGCTGTTCGCAGGTGGAAAAGCGTATCAAGACCGACGTTTCGTTCAGCGATGAGATAACAAGCATAGAGACTTCGTTCAAGCTGAAGCGGTAGATTGAATAGCGATAAGACAAAGGAAATCACTCTGAAAACACTCTCCGCACCATGATTATGGTACGAAAGACATGGCGGATATATTGAAATGCAGGTATTATTACGATAATGTATATAAATATAAAAAGCCCACCGTTAGGGACAATGGGCGAACCTGATGTTTTCACAACAGAATATTGTTTCTCCTAATGCAAAGGAATAATTTATTGCGTTATGTTTTTATCGTACTATTTAGCAGAGTCCATTTAGTTCCGCTTTTATTGAAGTCATCTAAACTTTTATGAGATCCAATATTTGCCTTTATTTTTTTGAGGGTGTTTTTGCACTTGAAGAGGGAGTGTGGCGGGCTACACTCAACCGATGAAAGGGTAAAAACAGACCAAAAAGAAAAGTAAAGATTGGGGTTATAAGATATAAAAGTTTAAGATTTTTTATTCGTCATAAAAGTTTAGATGACCTCATTGCCAAATTCTATATTATAGAATATATTTCTTATAAAAGTTCTATAATTCAAAATTAATTTATACTTTTGCATCAAATAAAAGATATATGAGAATTGTATCACATAAGAAATTGAAAGAGTTCTACGAGACGAAGGGTTATGAAAATTCACGCATTGCCTTAGAGCGTTGGTATGATATAGCGGAAAAAGCAGAATGGAAGAACCTGTCAGACATTAAAGTGGATTTCCTTTCAGTTGATTATGTAGGTAACCAACACTATGTATTCAATATCAGAGGCAACAATTATCGGCTTGTGGTAGTTGTCAAGTTTACGATAGGTTACATATTCATCCGTTGGGTGGGTACTCATAAAGATTATGATAAGATAGATTGTTCAACCATTTAAGAGATAGAAGTATGAATAAAATTACGAAAGAACAGTATGAATTTGCTTTGGCGAGAGTGGAAGAACTTCTGCCATTGGTTGATGACAATACGCCTTCAAACGATAAGAATGCGGTGGAACTCACCGTTATGTCTGACATTGTGATAATATACGAGAAAGAACATTATCCGATAGAAAAACCGACTGTTGCGGAATTGATAGAGTTATCCCTTGAAGAGAAGGGAATGAGTCAAAAGCAACTTGCCGGTGAGATTGGAATAAGTCCATCGCGTGTGAATGATTATATTTCCGGTCGTTCGGAGCCTACACTCAAAATTGCGAGATTGCTATGTCGGGTGCTGAATATATCTCCAGCCGCAATGTTGGGTTTATAATTAGCTCTCATAAGAAGATATTTTAGGCGTGATTCCATTCGGTTCACGCCTTTTTTATACCCTTTTGTGACAAATATCGGGATGCCTATTACTATGCACTACTAAGAATTATAACCTTCCTGAGATGAAATAAGCCCTATTCGCTGATGTCTTTTGGCACACCGCCACTGTTTGCCGCGGTTCCTTTTTATGACAGAATGTAAGGTTTCAATGTATAAACACAGACAATCTGTCAAACAAGAAACATCATTCTTTTTTCTCAATCCGGATGTTAAAATCTTTCCGGAAGCCCTTTTCGTGTCCTGAAACAGGGCGAAAAGCATGCAAAGTATGACATTTTAGACCGTAAAATGGCACATTTCGCACCCTAAAGTGTGCCGTTTACGCCCCTTAAACGTATGCTTTTAGACCGTAAAGTGGCACTCTTTTGCCCTGAAAATGCCGCATTTTGCTGCACACTTTTGCTATAATGAATGTATGGCTTTGATACAAAGGATGTTGCGGATGCACACAAATGCGCGGCATATTTACGGCAAAACGGTTCCTGTTTTACAGATACCGCCAAAATAAGAGGACATGAAAAGACGGGAAGAAAGCAAATCCGCGTTTTTTTATGACATTGTGCTTTGCGGCGTATATGCCTCTTTGCAGGTGCGGATAAAGCGTCCGCAGATAAAAAATATCTTGCCGTTGTGTCACAAAAACATTATCTTTGCGTATAGAAAGATGAAGATACAAACAATCATCGATATGGAAAAAAGATGCTTTATACTGTCTGCGGCGATGTTGGTGCTGCTTACCGCGTCGTCGTGTTCAGGCTCCAGGAAAGCCGTGGCAGGTCATGAAAGAACCGTTACATACATGTATGGCGGCAAGCCGCACACGGATATAACGGTTGTAAGCGGGCACGGTGGGGAGCGCGGCACGCGTGTTGTCCCCGTGAAAGAGTTCAGCTCAATATGCAACAGCGGCTCAGCCGATGTCACGTTGAGGCAGGGAACCGTGTGCAGGGTGGAGATATGCGGCAACGCTTGTGCCGTGAAAGAGGCGGACGTCAGTGTTGACAACGGTGTGCTGATGCTAAAACAACACAGCCGGACATGCAGCAATACGCCGGAATATGTCATCTATGCGCCCGGGATAACGAGGATAAAGAACCGTGGAAGGCTGAAGATAAACATGGAAAACATGGATACCGACAACCTGACGGTTGAAAACTCGGGGCTGCTAAGTGCTGTGTTCGGGCAGGTAAGGTGCAGCGGTACATTCGCCGTAAACAACACCGGGCAAAGCGAAAAGATGGTGTTTGCAGGAATAGATGCCGGAGACGTGAGGCTGGACAACAAAGGTATACTTGGCACTTCGGCAGACAACATCAAGTGCGGCAGGCTTGTCATTGAGAACAAGGGACAGCAGAAAATGCGCGGAAAAATAAACTCTTCGGGCATGGAAGTGTCCAATATAGGAGTTATCGACTGCAATGTCGACATCGAAGGACGGTCTTTCAAGCTCTCAAACGCAGGACAGGCAGACATGCAGGCAACATTCAAGGGAACGGAAGTGAATGTCAGCAACACGGGAATAGGGCGCATAAGCCTTGGCGTTGACTGCGACAAGCTTAATGCAGGCAACAGCGGACAGTGTGACCTGAGCATATCAGGCACGGCAGACAACGCTGTCGTTACAGGCAGCGGCATATACGAGATAGACACCCGGAGGCTTAATAACTTCTAAAGGTCCGCAGGGAACGGGACGATATATGACAGCGGACGAGTTTAAGGCAGAAGCCGCGGCGATGAGAAGCACGGCAATGGCGTCCGCCATGCGGTATGTAGACAACACCGATGTGGCGGAAGACATAGTACAGGACACCATGCTGAAGATGTGGAGCATGTGCCCTGCACTGAAGAAGCCCGCCGGTCCGCTGGCTGCGGTTCTCGTGCGAAATGCCTGTATAGACCACCTGCGCAGACAACGCCCTCATTGCTGCATAGAGAACATGCGCATTGAAGAGCCTGCACCGGGCGATGCCAACGCCGCACTCATGGCACGTATGATGGAGATAGTTGACAGCCTGCCCGACACACAGCAGGTTATCCTGAGGCTCAGGCACATGCAGGGCATGGAAATGAAGGAGATTGCCGATATGACAGGCATGAGCGAGGTGAACATAAGGAAGGTGCTGAGCAGGGCAAGGCAGGCGGTAAGAGACAGATTTATGAAAGGAAACAAAGGATGAAGAGTGATATGAACGACATGATGATAAGGACATTGATAGAGAAGTTCTTCGACGGGACTACCTCCATAGCCGAGGAACGGTCGCTTTATGAGTATTTCGCGTCTGACGATGTTTCGCCTGAGTTCGTACAATACCGCGGACTGTTTGCCGGTTTCCGCTCGATGGGCGTTCCGGACGCCGCGGCATCCGCAGGGAGAAAGGCACCGTTGACAAGATACATGCGTGCCGTCATAGGCGCGGCGGCAGTGGCTGTTGCCGTCTTTGGCTTTTTCCTGATAAGGGACATAAGCCACGAAGAACATCTCTCAAGGCTCTACGGCGGCAGCTATGTCATAGTGAACGGCGAGCGCATCGACGACCTCAGCGAGATAAAGGGCGACATAGAAAAGACCCTCTGTGCCGCCTCGGCGATAGAGAGACGGGCAGACATGAACGCCGTGATAAGGAAGGCGGAGGCTAATGTGCTCAACAACATCCGCGATGATGAGGAGCGTGAGCGCATATACCGATTGTTGAATGAGTAAAAAAGATACCGGCATGAAGAACAGGTTATTTATTATCATATCATTGCTTTTATGCAACTGTGCCGCCATGACGGCACAAAACAAAATCGACGCACTGGTCGAGACATGCTCTGCCGTGGGCAACACCAGCTTTACGTCGGTTGTCGAGAGAGACCCCGCAACGCGTAAGGTGAAGAAAGTGGTGAAGATGCTGAGCATCACACACAATGACGTACCCAAGTTCAGGTCGGCTTTTGAGAGCGAAAGCGGCACGGGGCAGTACATCGTGACCAACAACAACGACCTCAGCTCATACATGCTCATTACCGGGGACAGGCGCAAGACGCGCATATACATGCTCGAATACAGGAGGAACAGGGACGGAAGCGTTACCATAATAATAAAGTAGACGGGCAATAAGCAGCCGGTGCACACGTTTATACTATTATAATATAAGACGCAGGCAGCGGCAGATATAAAACGAAAGATACAGAAAAGATGCGCAATTTGCTTTACATGGTAATGATACTTGTAGCCGTAGGATGTTCCGCCGGCGGCTCACGGCAGGTGAAAGAGCTTGACGAGGTGCAGCGGATTATGCAGGGACATCCGTCGGAAGCCTTCGAAAAGCTTAACGCAATGGACATTTCCGAGTTTCGCGACAGTGCCACAATGGCACGCTGGGCATTGCTCTACAGCGAGGCAATGGCTGCAAACAGGCTTTGCGCCCCTACGGACACGATTATAAACATTGCGCTCGACTACTACGGCAGGCACGGCAACGCCGTCGAACTGCAAAGGGCAAGGGCGCTGAGACATGCCGTATCATCCGGCAGGCAGGGCACGGACACGCTCGTCACGGCTCTCTATGTGCAGAAAGAAAAAGAGTTTTATCTCTTCAGGGAGCGCACGCGGAAAGAGCAGTACGCCCTTGTTGCCCTTATAGCCGTGGTCGCGGCGGCGGGCATCATTGCATGGCAGCGCCAGAGGCTGAGGCTTGAGAGGGCACACAGCGACGTGCTTATAGCCGAAGCATCGGGACTGAAATGCGTCCTGCGCGACAGCCGTTCAAGTATATTGCAGATGGAAACCACGCTGCACGGACTGCTGAAGAGCCGGTTTGCGCTTATCGACAGCCTGTGCGACACATATTACGAGTCGCAGGGCACTAAGGCGGAGCGCAAGGCTATAACAGACAAGGTGAAAGCCGCGATATGTTCGTTGCAGGACGACAGGGATGTGTTTGCCGAAATGGAAAACACCGTAAACTGTTGCCGTGACAATCTGCTGAAGAAGCTCAAGGATGAATACCGGACATCAGCGCCGAAGACTACCGTATGACCGTATACCTTGCCTGCGGCATGTCAAACCGCACGATAAGCCTTCTGCTGGGCAAGACGATAGACGTGGTTTACAAACGCAAGTCGCGTACAAGAAGCCAGATAAAGGCAAGGGCGCTGCCTCACGCCGCGGAGTTTGAGGCTCTTTTTTCCTCACGTTGACCCGCATGTCAGATTTTCTTTGTTGCGCCAGATGCAATGTGCTGGCACATAGAGATTTATAGATATGTGTGTCAGAACGCATCTTTGGACTTTCAATGTCTTTGTCAGTAACTTTGCAGCAAAAAAGTTACTGTATGAAAAAGAAATCCATAATGCTGCTTGTTGCAGCCTTTTCGCTCGGCGGAACAGCTTCGGCACAGAACGCAGAGCCTGCCGACACCGTCGCAAGACAGCTCCCCGAAGTGGTGATAACTCCCGATATGCCTGCGACAAGACTTGAAGGCAGCACGCTCGTATCGGTGATTTCCGGCTCCGTGCTCAAGGATGCAGGCAATGCTCTCGACGTGCTTGCACAGCTGCCGATGATAACCGTCAAGGACAAAAGCGTGGAGATTACGGGCAGGAGCAATGTTAGGATATTCGTAGACGGGCGCCCCCTGCATGACGAAGACGAGCTCAGGATGCTCCGGTCGCAGGACATGAAAAGGGTAGAGCTGCTTATGACGCCCGGCGCAGCGTATGAGAGCAACGTCGGAGCCGTGCTGAAGATAACTACGAAAAAGAGATTTATAAAAGGATTGTCGGCAACGTCGGGTGCCGATACCGAACGCAGGCGGCGGTGGAGCAGCATGGAACATATAACTGCCGGATATCATACGGGAGCAGGGGAGCTGTTTTTTTCGTCATCCTTCAACCACTCTGCAAGTCTTATAAAAGGCACTACCGTAAGCAGTCTCAGGCACGAGGGACAACCCGTGCAAACAGGCAGCACGCAGAACAACGGACATACGGCAAACGTATGCACGGCAAAGGTGGGCTTTAACCATTCAGAAAACACCCTGTCGTTCGGCGCATACTACCGCATAAACCCCGAACACGGCAATATGGCAAACGACGGAACGGAGTGGACTGGTGCCAGTGACTGGACGGAAAGGCATATAAGCCGGCGCACGTCTGCCGTGAGTCATCTTGTGTCGGCATACTTTGACGACACTTTCAGCGGGAAATATCATCTTCATTTTGACGGAAATTTCAGGCGGTCTTCATCAGGCTCGGATGTCTGCACGTCATATCCTCACCCGCAGATTGCCGCAGTAGGCTCGTCGGAGGACAGGAGGAGCACGCTGTGGGCAGGCAAGCTGTATGCGGACTTCCCGCTGTTGAAGGGCAGTATGACGGCAGGTGTACAGTCGTCATACACACATACCTCTCTCGACTATGAAATGCTGAACCCCGATGTGGCTTCATACATACCTTCGTATGTAAGCGATGCGCGGCAGACATCAGCCGCCCTGTTTGCCGCATGGAGCAGGACCGTGGGCAGGCTTAGCCTGTCTGTAGGCGCGCGGTATGAGTTTACGGACTATGTCTTTTGCCGGGACGGCATCCGCGACAATGATATCTGCCGCAGGGACAATGCCGTTACGCCCGACATATCGTTGGGATACAAGATAAGCAGCCGCTCGCAGATAAGCCTGAGTTATAAGACCTCGACGGTAAAGCCGCCGTATTCGCAGCTTACGGGAAGCCTCAACTACGTGGGACGCCATGAGGTCGAGGGCGGCAACACGGGGCTTCGCGACGAGCGCCTGCACAATATATGCCTTTCGGGAACATTGTATGACTTTATGTTTCAGGCAGATTTCAGCCGGAGCACCGATACGTATGCCTTCGTAAAGCAGCCCTGTCCGCAGCAGGACCTCATGCTTGTGCTTCATCCCGTCAATATCGACGTGTCTGCATTAAGCATTTATCTTATGTGGAACAAGACCGTAAAATGCTGGAAACCGGGCGTCACGCTCGGCATGTACCGCCAGTGGCTCACCATGGAGGGCACGCGTTATGCCAAGCCGATATTCTCATATTATTGGGACAATGCCGTGTCCCTGCCGCACAACTTCCTCATAACGGCAGACGTAAGCGGGCAGACGTGCGGCGACATGCACACCAACCGCTTCGCCCCAACGCCGTTTACGGTGAACGTGGCGGTAAGCAAGACGTTCATGAAAAAGTCGCTTACGCTTAGGCTGGCGGCAACGGACGTCTTCAACACTGCCTGTTACAACTGGACGATGAACACCTTCGGGGTGTTTGTGGACAAGAGGCAGACCTACGACCGCCGCGGTGTCTCGCTCTCTGTGTCATACCGCTTCCGTCCCCGCAAGAGCGGATACAAGGGCGGAATGGCGGCTGAGGATGAGATGAAAAGGCTGTGAGCGTTGCCGTGGTGCATTCTTCCCTGCATATCCCGAGAAAAAGCCTTATAAAGCCGGACAATACGGATGCGGTCGTTAATATTGCATAAATAATACTGCATACATGTACATGCTGTCGTTTGTTGTATTAAATTTACCGCACGAACCAATAACTTATGATTATGAACAGAATTAAAGAAGCAGCCATAATAGCTATAGGCATTGTAGGGCTCGGTATGTGCATAAAGAGCGGCATGAGCGACTTTATAAATAAGGACAGGAGAGTGACGGTCAAGGGACTTTCCGAAAGGGAGGTTGAGGCTGACAAGGTGACATGGCCGATACAGACAAAGGAACTTGGCGACAATCTGCCTCAGTTGTATGACCGCATTAATGAGACAACGGGAAAGGTAAAGGCTTTTCTTCGGCAGAACGGTATATCCGAGGGCGAAATAAGCGTCGGCGCACCTGTGGTGATAGACCTCAATGCCGAGCAATATGGCTCCGACAGGCACAAGTACCGTTATAACATTACGTCCACGATAACCGTCACTTCACGCAACGTAAAGCGCGTGCGCTCTATCATTGCGCGGCAGGGAGAGCTGCTGCGGCAGGGTGTCGCCGTTGTCGACGGATATGCCGGCAGGGTGGAGTATGAGTATGTTTCGTTCCAGAAGATAAAGCCGAAGATGATGGAAGAGGCGATACGCAATGCAGAGAAAACGGCGCAACAGTTTGCAGAGAACAGCAACAGTCGTCCGGATAAGATAATGACGGCTGACCAGGGACAGTTCTCCATTTCCGACAGAGACTCGAATACACCGTATATAAAGAAGCTCAGGGTGGTGACGACGGTTACTTACTCGCTGAAAGACTGACCGGCGTCAGTGACAAAGAGCCATGTCTGGGTAATATCGGAAGCGGCAGCAAGCCCGAAAGGCAATAACGGCAAACGGCAGGGACATCGCAATGTTGTGCCTGCCGTTTGTCTTTGCACAGTGCACAACTCAGCGGCAATTGTGCACTTTTAACCCTTTTTTCTTTGTGACAACGCAGAAAAAGTGTATTTTTGCATTCTATAGATTATCTTAACAACCTGTATCTGGCAACGTGTCTTACGGCATTTAAGTTGTCGGAGGGTGACTTATGAAAACATTACATTATACACTTTAATATATGAAATTGAAAATCATCGTGCTTGCAAAGCAAGTACCCGACACAAGAAATGTCGGAAAAGATGCAATGACTGCGGAGGGAACGGTAAACCGTTCTGCCCTTCCGGCAATCTTCAACCCCGAAGACTTGAACGCTTTGGAACAGGCTCTGCGCCTGAAGGAACAAAATCCCGGTTCGACAGTAGGCTTATTGACCATGGGTCCTCCCCGTGCGGCAGAAATTATCCGTCAGGGACTTTACCGTGGAGCCGATACGGGCTGGCTGCTCACCGACCGTCTTTTTGCCGGTGCCGACACGCTTGCGACATCGTATGCGCTCGCAACGGCAATTAAAAAGATAGGCGGTGCCGACATCATAATCGGCGGACGGCAGGCGATAGACGGAGACACGGCACAGGTTGGACCGCAGGTTGCACAGAAACTGGGTCTGTCTCAAGTGACATACGCAGAAGAAATCGAGAAGTGTGAGGACGGCAAGCTGACCATACGCCGCCACATCGACGGAGGTGTGGAGACAGTGGAGGCCCCGATGCCAATCGTTATCACCGTGAACGGAAGCGCGGCTCCGTGCCGTCCGTGCAACGCCAAGCTCGTGATGAAATACAAGCGTGCCACGGTGCCATTGGAGCGTACTGAAGCCACGGCATACGACAGGCTGTACGATGAGCGTCCGTATCTTACACTTAACCAGTGGTCGGTGGCAGACGTCGACGGCGATGTGCAGCAGTGCGGACTGAGCGGCTCACCCACAAAGGTAAAGGCTGTGAAGAATATCGTGTTTCAGGCAAAGGAGTGCAAGTGTATCAGCGGATGCGACTGCGATATAGAGTGCATGATGAAGGAACTGATCGACGAGAAGATTATTGGATAAGGTTTAATTAAAGGGAGATAGAAGGAGTTAAAGGAGATAGAAGATATAATGAGTTATAGGACATTTGTTTATGACGCAGGGTCTTGAGAACATATTAGTTTGGCAAAAAGCTCACGGATTTGTTGTTATGGTTTATCATACAACAAAAACGTTTCCTGAATCTGAACGGTTCGGGCTGTGTTCCCGGGTTCAGCGTGCTGCCGTCTCTATGGCTGCTGACTAACTCCCCATAACTACATTTAACTCCTATAAGAAAGAAAATATGAACAACGTTTTTGTATATTGTGAAATAGAGGGTACCAAGGTACAGGAAGTATCTCAGGAACTGCTCACAAAGGGCCGCAAACTGGCAAATGAACTCGGTGCGGAACTGCATGCCATTGTTGCCGGAACGGGTATTAAGGGTGTTGTGGAGGAACAGATACTGCCCTACGGTGTGGACAAACTGTTCGTGTTTGACGGTGAAGGGCTGTTCCCGTACACGTCGGCACCGCATACCGAAATACTTGTAAACCTCTTTAAAGAGGAGAAACCGCAGATTTGTCTCATGGGAGCAACCGTTATAGGACGCGACCTCGGTCCGCGTGTGTCGTCATCGCTTACGAGCGGACTTACGGCAGACTGCACACAGCTGGAAATAGGAAGCTATGATGACAAGAAGTCGGGCAAGCACTATGACAACCTGCTTTATCAGATCCGTCCTGCATTCGGTGGAAACATCGTTGCGACTATCGTCAATCCGGACCACCGTCCGCAAATGGCGACCGTCCGCTCCGGCGTGATGCAGAAGGCTGTTTACGAGGGTGAAAGCCGCAAGGAAGTGGTATATCCTGAGGTTGGCAAGTATGTGTCTGACACGGCTTATGTCGTTAAGGTGCTCAGCCGTCAGGTAGAGGAGGCAAAGCACAATCTGAAGGGTGCGCCGATTGTTGTTGCCGGCGGATACGGTGTTGGCAGCAAGGAAGGATTTGACCTGCTGTTCAAGCTCGCGAAGGAACTTCACGGCGAGGTGGGCGGCTCGCGTGCAGCCGTAGATGCAGGCTGGCTCGACCATGACCGTCAGATCGGACAGACGGGTGTCACCGTTCATCCCAAGGTTTACATCGCATGCGGCATCAGCGGACAGATACAGCACATTGCCGGCATGCAGGACTCGGGCATCATCATCTCTGTGAACAGCGACCCCGATGCTCCTATCAACAAGATTGCAGACTATGTAATCGTTGGTACCGTGGAGGAGGTTGTACCGAAGATGATAAAGTATTATAAGCAGAATAATAAATAATAACAGAAGTTAAAGAAGTCAGGAGAAGTTAAGGAAGTTAGAGGACAATAGCTTTATGACCTATAGTTTCGAGAGTATTATCGCTTGGCAAAAAGCTCACGCTTTTGTATTGCAGGTATATAGTATAACCCGTCATTTCCCGGAAGAAGAGAAATACGGATTGACTTCGCAGTTCAGAAGGGCGGCAATATCTATCGAAGCAAATATAGCAGAAGGATATAAGAAACTCGGAAAGTCTGACAAACTCAGGTTCTTTAATATCTCACAGGGTAGTCTGGAAGAATGCAGAGACTATCATCTCCTCGCAAGAGACTTGAACTATCTGCATCAAGATGAATTTGAGTTATTGCATTACAGCATAGAAGAGACAAGTAAATTTCTTAATTCCTATTGTAAGGCAATTGTAAATGACGCAGCAATAAAAAATGAGCGGGATATATCAGGTAATGTCCTTTAACTTCCTTAACTTCTATAACTTCCTTAACTTCTATAAAAGAAAGAAAAATGTCAAACTATTATAGCGACCATCCGGAACTTGAGTTCCACCTCAGCCATCCGCTTATGAAGCGCGTGGTTGACCTTCGTGAAAAGAATTATGTGGATGCGGCAGAACATGCAGACGCTCCCGTTGACTACGAAGACGCCATTGAGAACTACAAACAGATACTGGAAATAACCGGTGATGTATGTGCCAACGTCATTGCTCCCAACTCTGAGGATGTTGACCTCGAAGGTCCGCACCTTGAGAACGGACGCATGATTTATGCATCAAAGACATACGAGAACCTTGACGTTACACGCAAGGCTGGTCTGTGGGGCATCAGTATGCCGCGCCGCTACGGCGGTCTGAACCTGCCGAACACCACGTTCTCCATGCTCAGTGAGCTTATCGCGGCTGCCGATGCCGGTTTTCAGAACGTATGGAGCCTGCAGAGCTGTATAGATACCCTGTATGAGTTCGGCAGCGAAGAGCAGCGCCAGAAGTACATCCCGCGTATCTGTGCAGGCGAGACAATGTCTATGGACCTTACAGAGCCGGATGCAGGGTCGGACTTGCAGCGCGTAATGCTAAAGGCTACATTCGATGAGGAGAACAACTGCTGGCGTCTGAACGGCGTTAAGCGTTTCATCACCAACGGCGACTCTGACATCCACCTCGTGCTTGCACGCTCTGAAGAGGGCACGCACGACGGACGCGGACTGTCTATGTTCATCTATGACAAGCGCGACGGTGGCGTTGACGTGCGTCATATCGAGCACAAGCTCGGTATCCACGGCTCACCAACCTGCGAGCTTACATACAAGAACGCCAAGGCAGAGCTTTGCGGAAGCACCCGTTTGGGGCTTATCAAGTATGTGATGGCATTGATGAACGGTGCGCGTCTCGGTATCGCGGCACAGTCGGTAGGTGTTGAGCAGGAGGCTTATAACGAGGCACTGGCATACGCCAAGGAGCGTGCACAGTTCGGAGAGAAGATAATCAACTTCCCTGCCGTTTATGACATGCTCAGCCGCATGAAGGCAAAACTTGATGCCGGTCGTTCGCTTCTCTATCAGACAGCACGCTATGTAGACATCTACAAGTGTCTGGAAGACATCGCACGCGACCGTAAGCTGACACCGGAGGAGCGTCAGGAGCTGAAGAAGTATACACGTCTTGCCGACGCGTTCACACCATTGGCAAAGGGCATGAACTCCGAATATGCCAACCAGAACGCTTACGATGCCATCTCAGTACACGGCGGTTCGGGTTTTATCATGGAATACAAGTGCCAGCGTCTCTATCGCGACGCACGTATCTTCTCTATTTACGAGGGTACGACACAGCTTCAGGTTGTTGCGGCAATACGCTACATCACCAACGGAACATACCTCTCTATTATCAAGGAGATGTTTGAAAACGCTGTCGCTCCAGAGCTTCAAGCCCTCAAAGACCGCACTGCTGCCCTCGTTGAGAAGCTCGAGGATGCCGTCAACACCGTCAAGGAGGCAAACAACCAGTGTGTTCAGGACTTCCTTGCGCGCCGTCTCTACGAGATGACCGCCGACGTGATAATGTCACTTCTCATCCTTGACGACGCAACCCGCGCACCGGAGCTCTTCACCAAGAGTGCAAACGTGTATGTCCGTCATGCAGAGGCAGAAGTAAACGCACACCACAGCTTCATCAAGAACTTCCGTTCCGAGGACATCGAGTTCTACAAGGCGCAGGAGAACGCAGCCGCAGAGGCGTAAAGCACGATAATACATTCAACAAAAACTCTCCATTGGATTGAAAAGCCAATGGAGAGTTTTTATTATTCTTTTCCTGTATTTCAACATCCATTCTTATACAAGAACAACATGTATATTTCTATTTCGTTAATGTTTTAATCCACAACATGATTACGGCATTATTACAATATTGGGAAATCTTTTATTTATCTGTGCTTTCTCGTCATCGGACATCTTGCCCCGTATTAAGAACGTGCCAATCTTAATATTGTCCATCCATTCAGGCAAAGACACCTTTCCGATGAAATCAAGCTTGAGATATTCTATATATTTCAGTTTTGATAATACTGATGGTACTTCTTTAATACGTAATGAGAAACCATTCTTTTTCATTTCCTGCAATATGTCATTGTCTGTGTCGGTATTACGTACGAGCCAACCTATTTTAGGTGTCAAGGCAAGTGTAACGCTGTCTTCCTCAACACCAACAAAGCCGGACCACAGTTCCATCTGAGTTTCCTTCATCGTATCACCGTTTATGGCAATATACTTGAAAGGCACTCTTACCATTTCCGGCATCATCTTGGTCAGATTATTAGCCATTGTGATACGCTTACCATCCTTATTATAAGGGAAAAGCCGTAGAAACCATCCGTCAAGCAGGGTGGGACGTTCCGACGAACATACTCCGCCACGCAGCTGGTCCGGGTGGTAAAGTGTAACCATGTCTTTCCAAAACCTGCGGTTTGGTCTGCCTTCAGATGCTTTTATAAATTCTCCGAGAACTGGCTTCAGCCTTCCAATCCATTTCTCCATGCCATACTTCTCCAATGAACAAGTCTTATCCAACACTTTCTTCCAGTCGTCAGGAGTACCTGTCAGCGTTATCTCAGGTATGCCACAGGCAATGTAGACTACGATATAGTCGAAATAAGCCTTCATGACGTCCATTAATGTAATGCCGGATGCTATGCGCTCCACCTTTCCGGTTGTACTGAAGTCTGCAATAAATGTTTCAGCAATATTGTCTTTGGTATTTTCGCCAATCTGCCTTATGAAGTCATCCATTATTCCAGACCAGTCGGCATCTTCGCTCATCAGGTCATTATTTGTTTGCACCACAAGGTTCATCTTGTCATCGTGAAAGACAAACTTGTCACGCAACTTTTCTTTGTTGCCGTTCGCATAATGACTGAAAACCTGACAGATATTCAGCCATATCATGTCAGGGGAAAGAACAAGAGGTCTGTGTTCCGCATAAGCCCTGACTATACATTGAAAAAGAACGTCCTTACCGATTGTCTTAAAAGAGCAGTCCTTAAAACTTGAAGCAATATAACCGCTGTCAGTCTTTGCTGCATTATATTCCATCAGAAGATATTTTGCAGCGTTATCACCAATAACGGTTCTCCAATGGTATTCACTCCGTGGAGCTGGCAGATTCTCGTCAACGGCAAATGTAATACTCCTATCTGTCTTATTTATAATTCCATACAATGTGTCAGGCTCTTGTGCATATATTGGCAGGAATATGATAATACTGTATAATAAGCAAAGAATGTGCTTCATAACTCTTCATAAATTTAAGGATTCTTATGAAACAAAGATATATAAAGTTTCTCTTCAGAATAAAGATAAAGATATATTTTTACGTGAATTATAGATTTATATACAAATATTATGACAATAATAGTATAAAACAACTCTTTTTATTGACACTTATCAGTTAATTTACTACCTTTGTAGGAAAATAATGACAGATTGCCTGTTAAGTAAAACTAAGGGACAATAATGTTTATGAAAAGACTACTGTTGACTTAACAGGAACATCCATATCTAAAAAACTATATAAATAAAATGAATACGTTAAAAAATAAGCTTCTTGCTTTTATATTATTACTTCCCTTATCATTGTTCGCACAGCAGCCAGTAAATGAAAAGCCACGTATTCTTATCAGTACAGATATTGGAGGAACAGATCCCGACGACAATCAGTCGATGATGCACTATCTGCTTTACAGCAATGAGTTTGACTGCGAAGGACTGGTCTCTTCGCCTTCCTTTGGAGACGGCAATAAAAGCGAGATACTGCGTATGATTGACATATACGAACAGGACTTGCCTAATCTGAAGAAGCATAATAAAGAGTCGAAAACTCCCAATGCTTTTTATCCGTCACCGGAGTACCTTCGCTCTATAACAAAACAGGGAAGACACGGTTCTGCCCCTCTGGCAGGATATTCCACGGCTACAGAAGGTTCGGAATGGATTGTGCGTTGTGCCAACAAGCAATCACAACGCCCTTTGTATGTTCTTGTATGGGGCTGTTTGGATGATGTCGCACAGGCTCTGCATGATGCGCCTGAGATAGCCAATAAGATACGTATATACTGGATTGGCGGTCCAAACAAGAAATGGGGTATCAACGCTTATGTTTACATAATTGAAAACTTTCCTGATATTTGGATGATAGAGAACAACTCCACATACCGCAGCTTTATTGCCAAATATAAACAGAAGGACCAGTGGAACGGAGGTTTCTATAACCACTATGTAAAAGGATGCGGTTATCTCGGAGCCGATTTCTACAATTATTTGCAAGGAAAGCCTAAGCTCGGAGACACCCCGTCGCTTCTTTATATGATGGACGGCGACCCGGCAAATCCGGAAAAGGAATCGTGGGGCGGAAGTTTTGAACGTTACAATTATACTCCAAGGCGTGTGTTCCACCATACAACTACAGATAAAGACACCGCACAGATATACTCCATTGTAGAATGGCACATAAAAGGTCCGGAATGTAAAACGCTGAATGTTGGCGACGAGTGCATAACCTTAAACATTGCAAAGCAGAATTGGCGCGGATATTATCTCGGCAACGGCAATTATGTGGTAAGATACAGTACATACAAGACGGGAACCCAACCGTATACCATAACTTCCGAGATAAAAGGCTTTCCTGTACAAAACGGATATATAACTATTGACAATGCCTTTCCCGGAAAGCATCGTGACACAGATTATACTGTAGGAAAACAATGGTGGTCTGACAGAACGGCAACAGAACTGTTTCATGACGGCAACCAAGGTGCTGCCACGATCTTCAAGTTCCGCAAGGACATCATAGAAGACTGGGGCAGGAGATGTTCGTGGCTGAAAGACATAAGTGAATAAACAGTTAACTTTTATAATATAAGTGCAAATAAATAAGGAAACCGATTTATAAATTTATACTATGTACATATTAGATTTGCTTTTGTACATTCGTATAATAAACAGTTAACATATTTAGTATAATGAAAACTATCACATATTTAATCGTATTGTTTCTACAACTTCTTTGTTTAGCTCCGATAAATGCACAAGGGATATATGAGAAGGTGACATCTTTAGATCAGGTTAATGAGGGTGGAACATTTATTATCGTTAGGATTTATAATAATGTTTCAATGGGAAATATTGTTAGAAAAAACAAAGTAAGCGTTTGTCAAGGAGTTACAATAAACGTAAATGAAAATAATACAGATTTGCTTTTTATTGAAACTGTGAATACAGACCTTTCACCTTTTGAAGTTGAAATAACAAAAGATACAGAAAATGCTGGCTTCTTTTATCTTAAAACAATACAAGGATATTTGTTTTCCGATTCAGAGACAAGTAGAGATATTGAGTATTCTGAAGAATCTAATAAAGGTAATAAATATAAGTGGAGTATCGACATTGGAGATGCCGATAATAATTTTGCTAAAATCTCAAATAAATCAACAAAACGTATTATATGCTATCAAAGTAGTACAAAAGATTTCAGAGCAGAGACAGCCAACTCCGCAGCCAACATACAACTCTTCCGTAAAATCCCTGCCGACAATCCTATAGCATTACAAATAGGCGCAGCCAAATATTCCACATTGTATTATAGCGACAAGAACCTTGTTGTACCAAATGGAGTGGAGGCATATACATTCAAATATGACAATAACGGTTTGCAGATTAGCAATACGTATAAGTATCTGGATGTAATTCCTAAAGGAACAGCGGTTGTATTACACGGATACGGAAGTTTCGATTTTCTTGAAACGGTTGCTTCAGGTGTTACGGACAACAATAATGTCTTGAACGGAACAGACAATAAAGAAAACATCCCGACTGATGATAATGACAGTTATTTTTATTACATGCTTTCTCTCAACTCGTCAAACGAATTAAGTTCCGTCGGATTTTATTGGGGAACAGAAGGCGGAGGACCTTTTGAGAACAGTGCCCACAAGGCTTATCTCAAAATACCGAAGTCAGCCACATCAAATGCCAAACAATCATTCTTATTCAGCGATGTGGAAACAGGGACCACTCAAATATCCCGTCCCATTATCGGCAAAATCACCGACAAACATTATTATACCATTCAAGGAAGCAAAATATCAAGACCCGTCCATAAAGGCGTATACATCTTCAATGGTAAGAAATTTGTCATTAAATAAGAAATACATGAAAAACAAATATATTACACCCGTCATCTATATTATTGTACCGGATACCGCCTTTTATTTCATGTCTGGTTCTTCCGAAAAAGGTCCCGAAGATTTGACAGAAACTAAAGAAGTAGGCAACAAAATCCAGCTAAGCAAGTTCCATTCTGTTTTTGACGAGCAGGAAGATGAAGACGAAAACGATTGGTAATAAACGGTTTAGATGGAAATAATATCATTATAACAACAAACTAAACCCGATTTAAATAAAAAGCCCACCGTTAAGGACGATGGGCAAACCTGAATGTTTTCACAACGGAATAATCCTTATTGTGATTTGCTTAAAATTCATTGCAAATATATGGAAAATAATTGACATTCAATATATTTTCTATGTTATTTTTGTATATTTGCGTTATGAATAAAGCATTTTAAACCTTAAACATATAATCACAATATTATGAAAAGGATATTAGGTCTCGACTTGGGAACAAGCAGCATAGGATGGGCTGTCGTAAATGAGAAAGAAAATGCCGACGAACAATCTTCGATCATTAAACTCGGAGTAAGGGTGAACCCTCTTACCGTTGACGAGCAGCGCAATTTCGAAGCTGGGAAACCAATAACGACCAATGCGGACAGGACTCTGAAGCGCAGTATGAGGCGCAATCTGCAACGGTATAAGCTAAGGCGTGAGAATCTGTTGGAGATATTAAAAGACAACCATTTCATAACAAACGAGACAATACTCGCGGAGAATGGCAACAGGACAACTTTTGAGACCTACCGGCTCAGGGCAAAGGCTGCCGTTGAAGAGATTTCATTGGAGGAGTTGGCAAGAGTGCTCCTGATGATAAACAAAAAGCGCGGATATAAGAGTAGCCGCAAGGTTAACGCTGACGAGGATGGAAAAATCATAGACGGCATGAGCATTGCCCGAGAGCTTTATGACGAAGGCTGCACTCCAGGACAATATGTCTTAAGCCTGATGAAAACGGGGAAACGATACGTTCCAGACTTTTACCGTTCTGATTTGATTGCGGAATTCGATAGAATATGGAATTTTCAGAAACAGTTCTATCCCGAAATCCTTATAGACGAGCTAAAAGAAGAACTGGCAAATAAGAATAAAAAACAGACATGGGCGATATGCGCCAAACCATTCTCGCTGGTAGGAATAAAACGAGAGATAAAGGGTAGCGAGCAGAAGAAAGAGAACTACGAATGGCGCGTCGCAAGCCTTTCGGGACAAACAGACCTTGAAAGGCTCGCTATTATATTACAAGAAATTAACGGACAGATAAGCAGTTCAAGCGGTTATCTTGGAGAAATCAGCGACAGGAGCAAAGAACTTTATTTCAAACGTCAGACCATAGGACAATATCTTATGGAAAGACTTGATACAAATCCGAACTATAGTCTTAAGAACAAAGTCTTTTACAGACAGGACTATTTGGATGAGTTTGAGAAGATATGGGAAACACAGACAAAATTCCATGCAGAGCTTACAGACAAATTAAAGCGTGAGATACGCGATGTTGTAATATTCTATCAACGTCCGTTGAAGTCCCAGAAAGGACTGATAAGTTTCTGTGAGTTTGAGAACAAACAGATAGAAGTAACCGTTGACGGCAAGAAAAAACTGAAGACAATAGGTATGCGTGTGTGCCCGAAGTCTTCACCTTTGTTCCAAGAGTTTAAGGTTTGGCAAATACTAAACAACATACAAGTATCGGGAAAGGTTATCCCTGTGCAGGACACAGACCTGTTCGGAACAACATCCCGTATGGAACAAGGCAAGCGTTTTCTTTATCAGGGCGAGAAAGAGACGCTGTTCTATGAATTGAACATCAAAGAAAAGATGTCAAAGAACGAGGTTCTTAAACTATTGTTCAAGAACCACAAGGAGCTTGATCTTAACTATAAGGAAATAGAAGGCAACCGGACAATGGCGGCTTTGATAAAAGCCTGTCAGACAATAATAGACATGAGCGGACATTGGGAATATGATTTTTCAAAGATGCAGACGAAAGACGTGATGCATATCATAGAGACTGTATTCCGCGGTCTTGGATTCAATACAGACATTCTGCATTTTGATGCTTCTGTCGAAGGCAAGGCGTTTGACAAGCAGCCGGCATATATGCTTTGGCATCTGCTTTACTCTTTTGCCGGTGATAACTCTAAATCAGGAAACGAGAAACTTATCCATAAAATTTCAGAATTATACGGCTTTGATAAAGATTATGCTTCAATAATTGCAGGAATAAGCCTTCAACAGGATTACGGCAGCTTGAGTTCAAAAGCCATGCGCAAGATACTGCCACACATGAAAGACGGTTTGGAATACAGCGTAGCCTGCGGATATGCAGGATACCGTCATTCAAGTGAATCTCTGACAAGGGAAGAGCTTGACAATAAGGTCCTGAAAGACCGTTTGGGGCTTTTGCCACGTAACAGCCTGCGCAATCCTGTTGTGGAGAAGATTCTTAATCAGATGATAAACGTTGTGAACTCTGTAGTCGAGGAATATGGTAAACCCGATGAAATCAGAATAGAACTTGCACGCGAACTGAAGAAGAGCGCAAGTGAACGCGAGGAACTTACCAAAGCAATAAACAAGACCACAAAAGAACACGATGAATATAAGAAAATACTACAGACAGAATTTGGTATTGCCAATGTAAGCCGTAATGACATTATCAGATATAAACTGTATATGGAACTAAAAGATAATGGATTCAAAACACTATATTCCAACACTTATATTCCACAGGAAAAACTGTTCAGCAAGGAGTTCGATATAGAACATATCATTCCACAGGCAAAACTGTTTGACGATTCTTTCTCGAACAAGACAATAGAAGCCCGTGCAATAAATATAGAAAAAAGCAATGCCACCGCTTACGATTTCGTTTGTAGTAAATATGATGCAGAGGAAATAAAAAGATACGAAGTGAGAATAGAAGAGCTGTTCCGCAATGGTATAATAAGCAAGACGAAACGTGACAAGCTGATGATGAAGGAGGCGGACATTCCAGATGGATTCATAGAACGAGACTTGCGCGATTCGCAATACATTGCAAAGAAGGCACGCGAGATATTGTGTGACATAGCAAGGGAGGTTGTTACGACTACCGGTTCTGTTACTTCACGTCTGCGCGAAGACTGGTTATTGGTTGATGTAATGAAGGAACTGAACTGGGACAAATATGACAGGCTTGGACTTACAGAGATTGTAGAAGACAAGGATGGCAGAAAGATACGGCGGATTACAGACTGGACAAAACGCAACGACCACCGTCATCATGCAATGGACGCACTAATCATAGCCTTTACCAAACGGAGTTACATACAATATCTCAACAACATGAATGCAAGGAGCGACAAGAGCGGAAGCATTTATGCCATAGAAAAGAATGAACTTTACCGCGATAAAGGCAAACTGAAATTCTATCCTCCAATACCGCTTGACGTGTTCAGGACGGAAGCCAAACGCCATCTTGACAATATCCTTGTATCTATAAAGGCAAAGAATAAGGTTGTTACAAGAAACTTGAATGTCACTAAGACAAGGAACGGTAAGAATAAGAAAATGCAACTGACACCACGCGGACAGTTGCATAACGAGACAATATACGGAAAAATAAAACAGTATGTCACAAAGGAAGAGAAGGTGAACGCCTCATTCACAGAAGACAAGATCTCGACAGTTGCCAATCAGAAATACCGTATGGCACTGTTAGAGAGGCTAAAAAGATATAATGGGAATTCAAAGAAAGCGTTTACAGGAAGCAATACGCTTCAGAAAAATCCGATATACTTGGATGATATGCACACTATGACTGTGCCGGAAAAGGTAACGACTGTGACTTTTGAGGATGTATATACGATAAGGAAAGAGATATCTCCAGACCTTAAAATAGACAAAGTAATAGATGTTCACGTGCGTGAGATACTGAAAGCACGTCTTGCGGAATATAGCAACGACCCGAAAAAGGCATTTGTAAACCTTAAGGATAACCCAATATGGCTGAATAAAGAAAAAAGAATAGACATTAAGCGTGTTACAATACGTGGTGTAAGCAATGCCGTGGCACTGCATGACAAACATGATAATAAAGGACTGCTTGTTTTTGACAACAATGGTATAAAACAACCGACGGATTTTGTAAGTACAGGCAACAATCACCATGTAGCAATTTATCGTGATGCAGAAGGTAATCTACAAGATACTATCGTTTCTTTTTATGAAGCGACAATGCGTGCAAATATGGGAATGCCTGTAGTTGACAAGGATTACAAGAAATCAGAAGGATGGCAGTTCTTGTTTACAATGAAACAGAACGAATACTTTGTATTCCCTAACCAAGAAACAGGATTTAATCCGAATGAGATAGATTTACTTAATCCAAATAACTATGCGGAGATTAGTAAGAATTTGTTTAGAGTGCAGAAACTTTTTAAAGCAATAGGTAGAGAATATGTATTTAGGCATCATTTAGAAACAAGCGTTGATGATAATAATAAATTGCAAGAAATAGCATGGAAACGTATAAACTCATTAAACAAGTTAAAAGATATTGTCAAAGTCCGCATCAACCACATCGGGCAAATCGTAGCAGTAGGTGAATACTAAAATCAAATTACCATGATAAAGAAAACACTATATTTCGGCAACCCTGCATATCTGTCACTACGGCAAGGACAGATGGTGATAAGGCTTCCTGATATTGTCAGGAACGAGACACTTCCCGAACGCATGAGACAGCAGGGAGAGATAACAAAGCCTATAGAAGATATTGGTATCGTTGTACTTGACTGCAAACAGATAACCACCACACAAGGATTATTGGAGGCTTTGCTGGAAAACAACAGTGCCGTTATAACCTGCGATAACCGCAGTATGCCCGTCGGACTCATGCTTCCACTATGCGGTAATTCTGTGCAAAGCGAACGGTTCAGAGACCAGATAGACGCTTCCCTCCCTCTGAAAAAACAACTATGGCAGCAGACTATAAAGGCAAAGATAAGAAATCAGGCAGCAATTCTAACACATTGGACAAGTAAAGAGACTGGCTGCATGAGGCGTTGGGAAAATGACGTAAAGAGCGGAGACCCCGATAACCTTGAGGGACGCGCCGCTGCATACTACTGGAAAACATTGTTCTCTGACTTTGATGAACTGAAAGATTTCACACGCGACCGTGACGGAATATACCCCAACAACCTTCTCAACTATGGATATGCAGTCTTGCGTGCCGTAGTTGCCCGTGCCCTTGTTTCCAGCGGAATGCTTCCAACATTAGGAATACACCATCACAACAGATACAACGCATATTGTCTGGCAGACGATATAATGGAACCATACCGTCCATACGTAGATGAGATTGTCTTCTCTATAGTGAAAGAATTTGGCGGTAAAGAACAAGATCTGACAAAAGACATAAAGGCAAAGTTGCTATCCATCCCGACAACAGAAGTTATTATAAGCGGAAAGCGCAGTCCTCTTATGGTTGCGGCAAGCCAGACAACGGCATCATTATACAGATGTTTTAATGGCGAATTGCGTCGTATCGCATATCCCGAAATGTAATCAAAAATTCATGGACCGATTTAGTGAATATCGTATTATGTGGGTATTGGTGTTTTTTGATTTACCTACCGAAACAAAGAAAGATAAAAAAGAGTATGCTTTGTTCCGCAAGAATCTGCAACGCGACGGATTTACGATGTTTCAGATGTCTATATACGTGCGCCATTGTGCAAGTATGGAAAATGCCGAGGTACATATAAAACGAGTTAAGTCTTTTCTTCCACAATATGGTCATGTGGCGATAATGTGTATTACAGACAAACAATTCGGCAATATAAACGTATTCTATGGCTCGAAGCCTCTCGTCTCAAATGCCCCAGGACAGCAACTTGAACTTTTCTAATTTTTTTAACTTTTAAACATATTCTTTATCCTTGTTGTTATAGAGAATAGCATCTTCAAAGACGTATTTAAACCAAAAAAGCCACCTAAATACAATAATAGAATCTTACCAGCTGATAAGATTCTATTATTGTGACAAGCATCTTTTTTATTTTCTATCACTTCCTTTATTAGATTGTATATCAGCATATTACCAACAATGTGATGTTTGTCTCTATGCAAATATATGAATTTTAAAGCAAATCACAACAGGTTGCTTCTTCTTTAACTCAGATTACTGATGTTTGTCTCTATGCAAATATATGAATTTTAAAGCAAATCACAACTTGAAAAGGCTAAGAAAGATAATGATTGGGATGTTTGTCTCTATGCAAATATATGAATTTTAAAGCAAATCACAACATCGGCGAATTGGTAATAGTACTAATAAGGATGTTTGTCTCTATGCAAATATATGAATTTTAAAGCAAATCACAACGGGGTTCTTCCAGCCCTTCCGCCTGAACTCGATGTTTGTCTCTATGCAAATATATGAATTTTAAAGCAAATCACAACATGAAGGATTAAATTGTTCTGATTATACTGATGTTTGTCTCTATGCAAATATATGAATTTTAAAGCAAATCACAACGTTCGCCATGTCATGGTCGCCCGGGCAGTCGATGTTTGTCTCTATGCAAATATATGAATTTTAAAGCAAATCACAACAAGGCTGAACGTGTTATTTCTTCTCTTCGTGATGTTTGTCTCTATGCAAATATATGAATTTTAAAGCAAATCACAACGTATTCGGAAGTGTGCTCAACTGGGTACGTGATGTTTGTCTCTATGCAAATATATGAATTTTAAAGCAAATCACAACCCTTTTTCTGTCGGAACCTCGTACGAGGGTGATGTTTGTCTCTATGCAAATATATGAATTTTAAAGCAAATCACAACGTAAGACTGTTGGAGAAGTTATTTCAGACGATGTTTGTCTCTATGCAAATATATGAATTTTAAAGCAAATCACAACAGGTCAGCAACAACTTCTCCGACAGTCTTAGATGTTTGTCTCTATGCAAATATATGAATTTTAAAGCAAATCACAACAAGCAGATAAGACTAATGCTGAAGCAGAAGATGTTTGTCTCTATGCAAATATATGAATTTTAAAGCAAATCACAACTAAAGATTAAGAGACAAAGTCAGATTTATAGATGTTTGTCTCTATGCAAATATATGAATTTTAAAGCAAATCACAACAAATAGTTATCAATCTGTAATTCGTCGGCAGATGTTTGTCTCTATGCAAATATATGAATTTTAAAGCAAATCACAACCCAACAATATCATTCCACATTTTATTGCCGATGTTTGTCTCTATGCAAATATATGAATTTTAAAGCAAATCACAACAGAAAACCTAAATTCGTGGACTTTGGCAATGATGTTTGTCTCTATGCAAATATATGAATTTTAAAGCAAATCACAACAGCAGGGTTACAAAGACACAGACATATGTAGATGTTTGTCTCTATGCAAATATATGAATTTTAAAGCAAATCACAACGACAATTATTGAGTTATCCTGTCAGCAACGATGTTTGTCTCTATGCAAATATATGAATTTTAAAGCAAATCACAACGTATTAAAGAGATACAATCTCGTACATCCGGATGTTTGTCTCTATGCAAATATATGAATTTTAAAGCAAATCACAACTCACTTTAATTCAATAGATATAGCTTTCCCGATGTTTGTCTCTATGCAAATATATGAATTTTAAAGCAAATCACAACAGAATCTTGTTTGGCATAGCCCCATGTGAGATGTTTGTCTCTATGCAAATATATGAATTTTAAAGCAAATCACAACAGACAACTGAGGCTTATGCTTCTGCTGGAGGATGTTTGTCTCTATGCAAATATATGAATTTTAAAGCAAATCACAACCCGGTGTCAAATATCCGGCGCAGCTCATCAGATGTTTGTCTCTATGCAAATATATGAATTTTAAAGCAAATCACAACGCGAATTGTTTTTTCTTGTGAATTCAGATATTATGACTATTTTTGTAGTGCGGGATGAGTGAGGGAGATAATGCCCCCGCATTCTGCACCAGTCTGGCGAGGGGGTGTTTAGCACAAATACGCATTGGCGGTTCACACCGCCTTTTTTATTTCAGAGCTTTTGCAGAACCCATTTTCATTCATTGCGGAAACAATAAATTAACGTGAGTCCGACGAATATAGCAAACCACCCCTGCCTCTCCTTAAAAAAAGGAGGGGACGCGGAGTAAGGGAGTAAGGAGTAAAGTATTAGGAAGTTAAAGAAGTTATGGGAAGTTA
>UQZX01000025.1 GCA_900545525.1 uncultured Prevotella sp. | reverse complement strand
ATAACTACATTTTCTTATGATTATGTTTGGTTTTTTCCATAGGAAGCAGCCCGCAGACAGTAATGGTGGAGAATCACTCCTAATTTCGGATGAGCCAAAAAGGGGAGGCGGTTGTTTGCTGCGCGTTACTATTTGCGCCTGTCTGCTTTCTTTTTGATTTTCCATAACCCGAAAATAAGGCGGACTTTGAAAATAAAAGTATCGTAGACCGTGAAAACCGCAAGGAAATGTGTGCAGGGATAACATTTGATATATCAGACGGTTATGAACAAGACACCGTGAGTGTGCAATAAAAACATCCCTTTTTATAGCGGGAAATGCCATTCCGAAGTATGAAAAACGGCATTTCGCACTGCAAAATGCCGCATGTTGCGGTCTGAAATGCCGTGCATTGCAGTGCATAATGCGTTGTTTTATGATGTAAAACGTGTATGTTTGATGTGAAAAACGCCATGTTTTGCCTTGGATGATGTCTTGAACGCTACCGTCGCTCTTCCCGTTTGACAAAAAATGCGAATGTTTTTGAAATGACACTTTGCTGCTCCAATAGTGCTTCTTAGTTACATTCTGTCTTCTCGCTGTTGTCTTTTCCTTTGAGCCGTTTTGACTGTTGTGCGGGTGCTTCTTGCCGCTTATGGCGGATAATGTTGGTTTCTTGTTGTCCGGAGGTTCCTGTAATTAACGTGAGTTCGACGAATTTATCTTTCTTGTTATGTCACAAACCACCCCTGCCCCTCCTTTGAAAAAGGAGGGGACACATATGTCTTATTCAATGAGAATATACATCATATTCTATAAACTGACATATTGTGTATCCGCATACGATATCTGCACTGCGTCCCCTCCTTTTTCAAAGGAGGGGCAGGGGTGGTTTGTAATATTCATTGAACTCACGTTAATTATCAAATAAACACTCTTTTCTTTCGCTTAACCGATAATTTGTCTTACCTTTGCATAAGACAAGCTACGCCTCAGCAATTAAAAGCAAGCTTTATTGCGTTCGGCTTGCATTGTCTTTGCATAAGACAAGCTTCGCCTCAGCAATTAAAAGCAAGCTTTATTGCGTTCGGCTTGCATTGTCTTTAAAACTAATGTTATGGTAAATCAATTGTAAATGGGAAAGATAATATTGACGGGCGACCGCCCCACAGGACGGTTGCATCTTGGACATTATGTTGGCTCGCTCAGGCGTAGAGTTGAGCTTCAGAACGAAGGCGACTACGACAGGATGTTCGTTTTTATAGCAGATGTACAGGCTCTTACCGACAACGCCGACAATCCGGAAAAGATACGGCAGAACCTT
Organism: uncultured Prevotella sp.; assembly: GCA_900545525.1. Classification (GTDB taxonomy): domain Bacteria; phylum Bacteroidota; class Bacteroidia; order Bacteroidales; family Bacteroidaceae; genus Prevotella. The sequence continues at coordinate 38,337 of UQZX01000025.1, read as the reverse complement.
ATAGAGGTGGCTCTCGACTACCTGTCGGCAGGTCTCGACCCCGAGAAAGTCACTATATTCGTGCAGTCGATGATACCGGAGCTTGCCGAGCTTACGACATATTTCATGAACCTCGTAACCGTTTCGCGCCTCCAGCGTAATCCTACCGTGAAGACGGAGATACAGATGCGCAATTTCGAGACGAGCATACCGGTGGGCTTCTTTACATATCCCATAAGTCAGGCTGCCGACATCACGGCGTTCAAGGCTACCACCGTGCCTGCCGGAGAGGATCAGGAGCCGATGCTTGAGCAGACGCGCGAGATTGTGAAACGCTTCAATAATATATATGGTGAGGTGCTCGTGGAGCCTAAGATAATGCTGCCTACAAATCAGGCGTGCCTGCGTCTGCCGGGAACCGACGGCAAGGCGAAGATGAGCAAGTCGCTCGGCAACTGCATATATCTCTCGGATACGTCGAAGGAAATGCAGCAGAAAGTGAAGAGCATGTACACCGATCCCGGTCATCTGCGCGTTGAAGACCCGGGCAAGGTTGAGGGAAACACCGTCTTTACATATCTCGACGCGTTCAGCACAGCCGATGACTTTGCCGAGTTCTGGCCCGAGTATAAGAGCCTTGACGAGGTTAAGGAACATTACCGCCGCGGCGGTCTTGGCGACATGAAGTGCAAGAAGTTCCTCATAAAGGTGCTCGACAGCCGCCTTGAACCTATCCGCCAGCGCCGCCATGAGTTCGAGCAGGACATTCCCGAGGTTTACAATATTCTGAAAAAAGGCTCGGCGGCGGCACGCGAGGTGGCGGCACAGACGCTGCACGACGTGCGCGAGGCTATGCGCATAAACTATTTTGACGATGTGGAACTGATACGTGAGCAGTCGGAAAAATTCAGGAACAAAATTTAAATCAATCATACTATGGACAATAATCAGAACAAGCAGCAGGGACAATTCCAGATGGAACTGCCGCAGGATGTGGCTCAGGGCGAATATGCCAACTTTGCCATTATCACCCATTCGAGCTCGGATTTCATCCTCGACTTTGCCCGTATGCTTCCGGGTGTGCCCAAGCCTATGGTCAAAAGCCGCGTGATACTCGCTCCCGAGCATGCAAAGCGCCTTCTCATGGCGTTGCAGGAGAACATCCTGCGCTACGAGAACGAGTTCGGCAAAATTCAAATCCCAAATCAGGAACCGCGCACCGTCGCTCCCTTTAACATCAATAAGGGTGAGGCGTGACACGTCCCAATAGGGGCGCTTTTCGTGGCGTTAATCCGGAAACACCGGTGTGTGCCGTCGTCAGACAGATGCATATTCCGGTGTTTCCGGATTGTTTTTTCTTTATTTTTCTTTTACTTGATGATGACAGGAGGGCATATATCAGCCTGTCCGGGCTGTTGCATATACATTTAATAACATATTGTTAAGTATACAGGATGATATGTGCGGTTTTATAGCACTTTATCATATTTATTTGCATTTTGGTGTCATAAAGTATGTTCTTTGTGCCCTTTTTCTTAACAGTGCTTACAAAATCGGAAAATAACTTGACATATTTTGCCATTTCACGAAAAAGCTCTTTCTTTGCAGTGGGTGAAAGATATCGGCGCGATATCTCACTGTTATCAACTATAAAAATTAACTGATTTATTAACAACTAAAAGAAAGGGTAAGAACATGAAGAAGATTTTTACAGCAGTTGTGGCACTGTTCGTGGCGTCAAGCGTCAGTGCACAGGTTTATGTAGGTGGTGGCTTCGGCATAGGAAGTGCCAAATACAAGAATGGTGAGACGACTGAGAAAAACACCACTTACAAGCTCTTGCCAGAAATAGGCTATCGTCTCAACGACAAATGGGCTGCAGGTCTTGTTGCCGGCTGGCAGGGTGCCGACAACGGTAACAAGTCGGTCACCGTGAACCCTTATGCACGTTACACGGCATTGCACTCGAAGTATATCGATGTCTTTTGTGACGGAACGGTTGGATACGGGCATGTCAACGGTGTCGGGGATACATATCAGGTAGGGCTGAAGCCCGGTGTTGCGATAAACCTTAACAAGCGTCTGAGCTTTGTTACACATGTCGGCTTCATCGGTTATAACCAGTCGAGCGAGCGCACCGACCATGGTAAGTACAAGTCGAAGGAGTGGGGTGTAGACCTTGACAGCAACAACATAACGTTCAGCATACTTTACAATCTGTAGTGGCGGCAGGGCAGGAAGGCATCTTAAAGCAGATGCTGCCTGCCGTAAGAGACACCTTATTATTATATAAATAACGTGAGTCCGGCGAATTACAAGCATTTATAATTCGTCGGACTCATGTTAATGTAGGAATGTGCGAAAATGTTTTGTTTATTGCCATATTCTTTATACTTTTGCAGAAAATGAGCCGGAAGCAGTAATATTCCTATGGTGAAAACTGACAAAGGATAAGAATTATCAATACTATGTTACACATTTGCAGCAAACATTTGCCGGTCGATATCGTATTCCATCCTTCCTGGTGGCATCATAACGCGGGCATTTCTTTTGACGAAAGTTTCTTCTATGACCCTCGTCGGCGCGTGGATGACGAGCGTAAGATGGAGCAAGTGCTATACGAACACTTCGGAGACCTTGGACTCGGCGAAGACCATCTTCGTGATCTTCCGCAGATTGGCGCTGTGCATCTTGCATCCGGATACTTGCTTTCCGAGATGCTTGGATGCAAAATAGAATATTATGAAGATGCTCCCCCGCAGGTTATCTGTGCCCATAGAGACACGCTCGACTTTGAAGTGGAAGATGCTTTTAAGTCGCCGGCATTCAAAAGACTGGTCAATCTTGTAGAGCAGCTCAAGGCAAAGCATGGCTATGTGGTAGGCGACATCAACTGGGGCGGCGTTCTAAACCTTGCCATTGATGTCCGCGGGGAGGATATTTTCACCGACATGCTTCTCAGACCGGAACAGACAGAGATTTATTTCAAGAAGATTGCGCAGGTTATTGACAAGTTCGTCTGGTATATTCAATCAAACACAGGCACTTCTTCAATATCCGTAAACCGTAGTGCCCGGCTTTTCGACTATCCCGTTGCAATACATTCGGAGTGCAGCCATACGATGATTTCGGAAGACGACTACCGCAAATTCTTACTGCCTATTGACCAGGAATGGAGCATGCGCCATGTGCCATACGGCATTCATTATTGTGGAAAAGATCCGCATCGCATGGCGGAAGCCTTCGCTGAAATAGAGCGGCTGACATTCCTCGATGTAGGCTGGGGCGGTGATGTGGCACTGTTGCGCAGGCATCTGCCGGAGACATTCTTCAATATCCGGCTTAACCCTGTTGAGATTCAGAAATACACTTACGAAGAACTTGAACGCAACATCCGCGAGCGTGTTGATGCTTCAGGCTCAGACCTGACCCTCACCGGTCTTTGTTGCGTGAATATGGACAAGACTGTTACCGACCAACGCATCCGTGAAATTCATGAGGTGGCAGCAAACATCATTAAGGAATATCAGGAGCTTTCAGATAAGAAAGAGAGTAAAAGCCAAAGTGCTCCGAGTCTGGATACAGAGGAAGATGCTTTCAACTTCAACCTCGCAGACAGTCAGGCAACAGTCGTCAATCCTGTACAACCTGCCGATTTCTGCATTGACGAATACGCTGATTATGCAGATGACCTTGACGAACGCTGCGACAAGTTCTGGAAAGCTGATGAAGGAGTGCTTGTATACCGCCGGATGAGAGTGAAGGACGTGTTCGCCCAAGACTCCCGAAACATGGAGAAATCATTGTGCTGGCAACTCGGTGCTTTGAAGGAAAGCATGAAGTTCAAGAGCGATATTCCGAATTTTCTTGAGCCTTGGCACGGACTTGGCACAGTGGCTTCGGCGTATGGCTTCGGCTATCTGTGGGAAGAAGGACAGGCACCTGCCGTCGATGGTAAGTTTGCTTCTGTACAAGAACTCGTCGATGCGCCTTTCAAAGCTGTTAAAGACACGGAGATTGGCAAGTTCACGCTTGATATGACACGTTATTTCAAAGAGCAGACAAAGGGCAGGATACCTATGAGTTTCTGCGATGTACAGTCGCCGTTGAACACTGTCAGCAACATCATCGACAGCAATCAGTTCTATTTGGACTTCTACGATAATCCGGAGGCAATGGCAATTGCTATGAACCGCACTGCCGATCTCCTCATCGACTACACCCGTGAGCAGCAGGCAATCGTTGGTGATGCCCTCGCCCGTCCCGGTCATGGCTTTGCTTCAAGCAGGATGTTTACGGGCATCGGCATGAGCGATGACACCGTAACGATGATGCCAGACGATATATATTTTGATGTTTGTGCACCGGCGATGGTGAAAGTCGGCAACGAGTTTGGCGGCGCTGTATTCCATTCTTGCGGCAACTGGAGTAGTAAGAAGGAAGGTATTGTAAAGATGCCGGGCATAAAAATGGCAGACGGAGCCTTCTCGCTTGCTACAGATCCGGGTGCAAATTCCACCGACGGCTATGCAGAAACATTCGCAAATACAGGTGTTATACTGAATGCGAGGATAGTGGGCAATCCACAGCTTGTACTTGAAAAGGTAAGGCAACTCTGGCGCCCGGGTATGAAACTCATCGTCGTCACTTATGCTGAAACGCCCGAAGAACAGGCTTTTCTCTACGACCAGATACATAAGATAGCAGAATAAGACACACCCTTGGAATTTGTTTCTGACAGTTTCTGACAACTTTAATAATATACATGAAACCTACACATTACCGCTGGCGCGTTGTTGCCTTGCTCTTCTGCGCCACTACAATAAATTATATAGACCGTCAGGTTCTTGCGCAGTTGAAGCCTTTTCTTACAGACGATTTGGGGATTACCGAATCGGAATACGGCTTTATAGTGTCGGCATTTCAGGCAGCTTATGCTATCGGAATGCTCGTTGCCGGCCGTCTTATTGACAAATACGGCACACGGTTGTCCTATGCTTTTAGCATCTCAATATGGTCGCTTGCAGGCTGTCTGCATGCGGCTGCTACAGGATTTTATTCTCTTGCCGGCTCCCGTTTCCTTCTTGCCATAGGTGAATCAGGCAACTTCCCTGCGGCAATAAAGACCATCACCGAATGGTTTCCTAAAAAAGACCGCGCATTAGCAACAGGCATTTTCAATTCGGGCAGTAATATAGGAGCCATTGTCGCACCGCCGTTAGTCACATTCCTTGCCCTCAGATACAGTTGGCGTATGGCTTTTCTGGTCACAGGCGTACTTGGCTTTATATGGCTTGTGTTCTGGCTTTTGCTCTACAACACACCGAGACGTATGCGCGGAATAAGCACAGAGGAGCTGGAGTATATACAGGAAACTTCTGTCAGTTCATCTCCTGTTGAGGACGGACAAAAGAAGAATTCTTCCGGGAGCAAATCTGATTTGAAGTCAATCTTTTCAACAAAGGAAAGAAGAAATGGGGCTATCGGTGTCTGTTTATGCCGTTTTATTGCCGATTGGCCTTGGTGGTTCTTCCTGTTTTGGACACCAGATTTTCTCAAAAAAACATTTGAACTCGATCTTACAGCCACTGTCGTTCCTCTGATGGTTATCTATGTCATTTCTGATGTGGGCAGCATTTTCGGCGGTTGGCTGTCATCGTTTATGATAAAGCGCGGCATGAAAGTAAAGAGGGCACGCGCGTTGAGTCTGCTTATCTGCGCTTCCACAGTACTTCCTGTTATGGCAATTCCTTATTGCAACGGACTGACAGCAGCAGTTGCCATAATCTCTCTTGCATGCTTCTCGCACCAGGCTTGGGCGGCAAACATATATACTGTTGTGTCAGACAATTTCCCGAAAGAACAGGTTGGAACTATGACTGCTGCAGTTGGATTCTGTGGAGCCGTGGGTGGTATCATTGCTGCTTCTGCCGTAGGACTCATCCTTGAGTGGACACAAAGTTATCAACTTATTTTCTGCGTAGCGTCTGTGGCTTATCTTGCAGGCTGGACAATATTGCAGTTGTTCTTGAAAAGAAAGGACTAATCCAAATCGCCGCCAAGCATCTTTTACACCGCCGATATGTGCGAAAACATCGTCGGATATATGTGAAGCAGAGGGCGTATATTTCATTAGGTTTTCATAAAAACGACACTTTGGCATGTCTTGAGGTGTGTAATTTATGTTAACAAGTATTATATGATATTAATTTTAATAATCCTCAGACCCTTTATAATTCTTATAATTAGGTATTTCGGATAATTCTTTGTAATTTTGCACCCCAAAATAGTTCATTGGATGGACTGTGTAAAGTATTGATAATAACGAAAAAACATATAATAATTAAAAATTAACAACAATGCCTACAATTCAACAATTGGTAAGAAAAGGTAGAAAGGCGCTTGTTGACAAGAGCAAGTCACCGGCTTTGGACTCATGTCCTCAGCGTCGTGGTGTTTGTGTTCGTGTGTACACAACAACACCTAAAAAGCCTAATTCGGCAATGAGAAAAGTTGCCCGTGTTCGTTTGACAAACCAGAAAGAGGTTAACTCTTACATCCCCGGAGAGGGCCACAACCTGCAGGAGCACTCTATCGTGCTTGTACGCGGTGGTCGTGTTAAAGACCTTCCGGGTGTGCGCTATCACATCGTCCGCGGTACTCTTGACACCGCAGGTGTGGCAAACCGTACACAGCGCCGTTCTAAATATGGTGCAAAGCGTCCTAAGGCAGCTAAGAAGTAATCTTGATTGCAAGAAAAGGACAAATATACTTTATTAATCGTTTTGCTGGAGAATTGTTATAAAGGTTGAGTAAGTGCCCGGGTGAGGGCGCTGAAGAACAAAGCAAACAGCCCCATGCAGAATTTATTTTCAAAATCAAAATGAGAAAAGCAAAACCAAAGAAGCGCGTGATCCTGCCGGATCCCGTTTACAATGACCAGAAGGTTTCGAAGTTTGTAAACCACCTGATGTACGACGGAAAGAAGAATACGTCTTACGAAATTTTCTACAAAGCGTTGGACACTGTTAAGGAAAAGATGTCTAATGAGGAGAAGTCTGCACTTGAGATATGGAAGACGGCCCTCGACAATATCACTCCTCAGGTAGAGGTGAAGAGCCGCCGTATCGGTGGTGCCACATTCCAGGTTCCTACAGAAATACGTCCCGACCGCAAGGAGAGCATCTCCATGAAGAATATGATTAACTTTGCACGCAAGCGCGGAGGCAAGTCTATGGCAGACAGGCTGGCTGCGGAGATAATGGACGCGTTCAACAATCAGGGCGGCGCTTACAAGCGTAAGGAAGACATGCACCGTATGGCTGAGGCTAACCGTGCTTTTGCTCACTTCAGGTTTTAATAATTAGACAGGATAATAAATCATGGCAAAGCAAGATTTACATTTGACCCGTAATATCGGTATCATGGCTCACATTGATGCCGGTAAGACAACAACTTCTGAGCGTATCCTGTATTATACGGGTAAGACTCATAAGATTGGTGAGGTTCATGACGGTGCTGCTACAATGGACTGGATGGCGCAGGAGCAGGAGCGTGGTATCACCATTACATCTGCTGCGACAACTTGTTATTGGAAGTATAACAACCAGCAATATAAGATAAATTTGATTGATACTCCGGGACACGTTGACTTTACCGCTGAGGTGGAGCGTTCGCTGCGTGTACTCGACGGTGCCGTGGCTACATACTGTGCTGTCGGCGGTGTTCAGCCGCAGTCTGAGACAGTATGGCGTCAGGCTGACAAGTATAACGTTCCGCGTCTTGGCTACGTAAACAAGATGGACCGCTCTGGTGCAGACTATTATGACGTGCTGCGCCAGATGAAAGAAGTGCTTGGGGCAAACCCGATATCTCTTGTTTGCCCTATCGGCAGCGAGGAGACTTTCAAGGGTATTGTTGACCTTATCAAGATGAAGGCCGTTATATGGCACGACGAGACACAGGGTGCTGAATTTGAAATCACAGACATTCCTGCGGACATGGCAGACGAGGTTGAAGAGTGGAGAGGAAAACTGCTCGAAGCTGTTGCCGAGTTTGACGAGTCTCTGATGGAGAAGTATTTCGAAGACCCCGAGTCTCTGACAGAGGAAGAGATAATGGCTGCAATCCGTAAGGGAACTCTTTCTATGGAGTGCACTCCGGTTATCTGCGGTTCTTCTTTCAAGAACAAGGGCGTGCAGACTCTGCTCGACTATGTGTGTGCTTTCTTGCCCGCACCTAACGATACTCCTAACATTGTAGGTACCAACCCTGCTACAGGTGAGGAAGAGGACCGCAAGCCTTCTGAGGATGCTCCTACTTCGGCACTTGCGTTCAAGATTGCTACAGACCCGTATGTAGGACGTCTCGTGTTCTTCCGTGTATATTCGGGTAAGGTTGCTTCAGGTTCTTATGTATACAACACCCGCTCTGGCAAGAAGGAGCGCGTAAGCCGCCTTTTCCAGATGAACTCAAACAAGCAGGTTCCCATGGAGGCTATTGATGCCGGTGACATAGGTGCAGGCGTTGGTTTCAAGGATATCCGTACTGGTGACACACTTTGTGATGAAGAGCACCCGATAGTACTCGAGTCAATGTCGTTCCCCGATCCGGTTATCGGTATTGCTGTTGAGCCTAAGAGCCAGGCAGACGTTGATAAGCTCGGCATCGGTCTTGCAAAGCTCGCAGAGGAAGATCCTACATTTACCGTTCATACGGACGAGCAGAGCGGACAGACCGTTATCTCGGGTATGGGTGAGCTTCACCTTGATATCATCATCGACCGTCTGAAGAGAGAGTTCAAGGTTGAATGTAATCAGGGTAAGCCTCAGGTTAACTACAAGGAGGCTATCACCAAGACTGTCAACCTGCGCGAAGTTTACAAGAAGCAGAGTGGTGGACGCGGTAAGTTTGCCGACATCATTGTTAATGTAGGTCCGGTTGATGAGGACTTTAAGCAGGGTGGTCTGCAGTTTGTAAACGAAGTTAAGGGCGGTAACATTCCTAAGGAGTTCATACCTTCAGTACAGAAAGGTTTTGAGTCTGCAATGAAGACGGGTGTTCTTGGCGGATATCCTGTGGACAGCCTGAAAGTCACTTTGCTTGACGGTTCTTTCCACCCCGTAGACTCAGACCAGTTGTCTTTCGAGATTGCAGCTCTGAACGCTTATAAGAGCGCATGTGTCAAGGCAGGTCCTGTCTTGATGGAGCCTATCATGAAACTTGAGGTGGTTACACCTGAAGAGAACATGGGTGACGTTATCGGTGACTTGAACAAGCGCCGCGGACAGGTTGAGGGCATGGACGAGACACGCAGCGGTGCACGTATCGTGCGTGCAATGGTGCCGCTGGCAGAAATGTTCGGATACGTAACGGCGTTGCGTACAATCACCTCAGGACGTGCCACAAGCTCTATGGAATACGACCATCACTCTCCGCTGTCAAGCACTATAGCAAAGACTGTATTGGAAGAGATAAAGGGACGTACCGACCTTGTATAATATATAATAAGGTATAAGACATAAGATATATCGGGAGAGACCGCTGTTTAGCGAATGACTCTTAAACAGCGGTTCTCCTTATCAGATAATAATATTATTAATAAAAATAGAGATGAGTCAGAAAATCAGAATTAAGCTGAAGTCTTATGACCACAAGTTGGTTGACAAGTCAGCAGAGAAAATCGTGAAGGCTGTGAAAGCTACGGGTGCCATTGTAAGCGGACCTATTCCATTGCCTACACACAAGCGTATTTACACTGTGAACCGCAGTACTTTCGTAAACAAGAAGGCACGTGAGCAGTTCCAGCTGAGCAACTACAAGCGCCTTATCGATATCTATAGCTCAACGGCTAAGACTGTAGACGCTCTCATGAAGTTGGAGTTGCCGAGCGGTGTTGAAGTAGAAATCAAAGTGTAGTTATAATTTTAATATTAATTGAAATGCCAGGATTAATTGGAAAAAAAATCGGAATGACATCCGTTTTCAGTGCCGACGGTAAGAATGTACCGTGCACTGTTATCGAAGTAGGTCCTTGTGTTGTAACTCAGGTAAAGACCGTAGAGAAAGACGGTTATAATGCAGTTCAGCTGGCTTATGGTGAAGCTAAGGAAAAGAACACCACAAAGCCGATGATGGGTGTATTCAAGAAAGCCGGTACAACACCGAAGAGACACTTGGCCGAGTTCAAGTTTGACGAGGAATATAACCTCGGTGATACTATTACGGTTGAAATCTTTAATGATGCAGCTTTTGTAGATGTAATCGGTACATCAAAGGGTAAAGGTTTCCAGGGTGTCATGAAACGTCATGGATTTGGTGGTGTCGGTCAGAGTACTCACGGACAGGACGACCGTGCCCGTAAGCCGGGTTCTATCGGTGCCTGCTCTTATCCTGCAAAGGTGTTCAAGGGAATGCGTATGGCAGGACAGATGGGTGGTGACAGAGTGACAACTCAAAACCTCAGAGTGTTAAAGGTTATTCCAGAACATAATCTTATCCTTGTGAAGGGTTCGATAGCTGGATGTAAAGGTTCAACCGTATTAATTCAGAAATAATGGAAATTAACGTATTAAATATCAATGGTCAGGAGACCGGAAGAAAGGTTACGTTAAACGAATCTATCTTCGGAATTGAGCCCAACGACCACGTTCTCTATTTGGACGTGAAGCAGTATCTTGCCAATCAGCGTCAGGGTACCGCCAAGTCAAAGGAGAGAAGTGAGATTGCAGGTTCGACACGTAAGCTCGGACGTCAGAAGGGTGGCGGCGGTGCACGCCGTGGTGACATCAAGTCTCCGGTTCTCGTTGGTGGAGGCCGCGTCTTTGGTCCTAAACCACGTGACTATCGCTTTAAGTTGAACAAGAAGGTTAAGGTTCTTGCACGTAAGAGCGCGCTGTCTTATAAGGCACAGGAGAATGCAATTATTGTGCTTGAGGACTTCACATTTGACGCTCCGAAAACAAAAGATTTCGTAAATATTACTAAAAATCTTAAAGTTGACGGCCGTAAAATGCTTTTGGCTTTGCCGGAAGTAAATAAAAATGTATATTTGTCAGCTCGTAATTTACAGAGAACGGAAGTAATGCTTGCGTCAAACATCAACGCCTACAAGGTGCTGAATGCTGACGTTTTAGTATTGACTGAAAATTCTTTGAAGACAATTGACGGAATCTTAACAAAATAAGGAGATAAACAGATATGGCATTTATAATAAAACCATTGGTTACTGAGAAGATGACCAAAATAACAGATAAGCAACCTAACCGTTACGGCTTTGTTGTTCGTCCGGAAGCCAACAAGCTCCAAATTAAGAATGAGGTTGAGAGTCTGTACAATGTTACGGTGGTAGATGTGAACACTCTTCGCTATGCCGGAAAACGTTCAAGCCGATATACAAAGGCAGGACTGATAAAGGGGCAGAAGAATGCGTTCAAGAAAGCAGTCGTTACTCTCAAAGAGGGTGAAGTGATAGATTTTTACAGCAATATTTAAATAAAAAATGGCAGTACGTAAATTTAAACCGGTAACTCCGGGTCAAAGACACAAGATTATTGGCACGTTCGAAGAAATTACTGCATCCGTGCCAGAAAAGTCTCTCGTTTACGGTAAACGTTCAACAGGTGGTCGTAATAACACCGGTAAAATGACTGTTCGCTATATTGGAGGCGGTCATAAGAAAAAGTATCGTATTATTGATTTTAAGCGTGAGAAAGATGGTGTTCCAGCTGTAGTAAAGACAATCGAATACGATCCGAACCGTTCGGCTCGTATCGCATTGTTGTTCTACGCTGATGGTGAAAAACGTTACATTATTGCTCCTAACGGACTTCAGGTAGGTGCAACTTTGATGTCTGGAGCGGATGCAGTGCCTGAGATTGGTAATGCCCTTCCGCTTGCAAACATTCCTGTAGGTACGGTAATTCATAACATTGAATTGCGTCCAGGACAAGGTGCATTGCTCGTTCGTTCGGCTGGTAATTTTGCTCAGTTGACTTCTCGTGAAGGCAGCTATTGTGTAATAAAGCTTCCTTCTGGTGAAACGCGTAAGATTTTAAGTGCTTGTAAGGCTACTGTCGGTAGTGTCGGAAACTCTGACCACGCGCTGGAACAGTCGGGTAAGGCTGGTCGTTCCCGCTGGTTGGGACGTCGCCCGCACAACCGTGGTGTCGTGATGAACCCGCATGATCACCCGATGGGTGGTGGTGAAGGACGTCAGTCCGGAGGTCATCCGCGTTCACGCAAGGGCTTGTATGCTAAGGGTCTTAAGACAAGGGCTCCTAAGAAACTTTCTAACAAGTACATTATTGAAAGAGCTAAAAAATAATCACGTAAACTAGAGCAAATTATGAGTCGTTCATTAAAAAAAGGTCCGTACATTAACGTATCACTTGAGAAGAAAATTCTCGCTATGAATGAAAGTGGTAAGAAGAATGTCGTTAAAACATGGGCTAGAGCTTCAATGATTTCCCCGGATTTTGTGGGACACACTGTTGCTGTTCATAACGGAAACAAATTTATTCCTGTTTACATTACTGAGAATATGGTAGGACACAAGTTGGGTGAATTTTCTCCTACCCGTCGTTTCGGTGGCCATTCCGGTAATAAGAAGTAAACAGGCTTAACCATTGAATAAAAAAGAAAACTATAATGGGAGCAAGAAAAAAAATATCAGCTGAAAAAAGAAAAGAAGCCCTTAAGACATTGTATTTCGCAAAGTTGAAAGGTGTTCCTTCTTCTCCTCGCAAAATGCGTTATGTCGTAGACATGGTTCGCGGTATGGAGGTGAATCGTGCCCTTGGTGTTTTGAGATTCTCAAAGAAGGCTGCTGCTGCTGACGTTGAAAAACTTTTACGTTCGGCTATTGCAAACTGGGAAATAAAAAATGACCGCAAGGCAGAAGATGGTGAACTGTATATATCTAAGATTTTTGTAGACGAAGGCGTTACCATGAAACGCATGAGACCGGCCCCGCAGGGACGCGGCTACAGAATACGTAAACGCAGTAACCATGTTACATTGTTTGTTGATGCTAAAACTAATGATGAAAATAAATAAGTAGAATGGGACAGAAAGTTAATCCGATAAGCAATCGTCTCGGAATTGTAAGAGGCTGGGATTCAAATTGGTTCGGTGGCAAGAACTTTGGAGATAACCTCGTTGAGGACATGAAAATCCGTAAGTATCTTAACGAGCGCTTGGCAAAGGCTAATGTATCTCGTATCGTCATTGAGCGTACACTGAAACTCGTTACCATTACTATTTGCACGGCTCGTCCGGGTCTCGTCATTGGTAAAGGTGGTCAAGATGTTGACAAGTTGAAGGAAGAATTGAAGAAGCTCTATGACAAGGAGATTCAAATCAATATTTTCGAGGTAAAGAAGCCTGAACTCGATGCGTCTATTGTTGCTAATAATATTGCACGTCAGGTTGAGGGTAAGATAGCTTACCGTCGTGCAATTAAGATGGCTGTGGCAAATACGATGCGTGCTGGTGCCGAAGGAGTTAAGGTTCAGATTACTGGTCGTCTGAATGGTGCTGAGATGGCACGTAAGGAAATGTATAAGGAAGGACGTACTCCGCTCCATACATTCCGCGCAGACATTGATTACTGCCAGGCAGAGGCACTTACAAAGGTTGGTCTGCTGGGTATAAAGGTTTGGATTTGTCGTGGTGAGGTTTATGGCAAACGCGACCTCGCACCTAACTTCACACAGGAGAAGCAGGGTGGACGTTCAAATGGAAAACCGAGAGTTAATCGCAAGAGAAACAATAACCGTTAAAGTTAGGAACTATCATGTTACAGCCAAAAAGAGTAAAATATAGAAGACCTCAAGACGGGCGTGGCAACAAGGGCAACGCTCATAGAGGAACACAGCTGGCTTTCGGATCATTCGGCATCAAGACGCTTGAGGCAAAGTGGTTGGATAGCCGCCAGATTGAAGCGGCTCGTATCGCTGTCAACCGTTATATGCAACGTGAGGGTCAGGTTTGGATACGTATATTCCCGGATAAACCCATAACACGTAAGCCTGCAGATGTCCGCATGGGTAAGGGTAAGGGAGATCCCGCCGGATGGGTGGCTCCTGTAACTCCGGGACGTGTTCTCTTTGAAGTAGAAGGTGTTTCTTTTGACATAGCTAAGGAGGCTCTGCGCCTCGCAGCTCAGAAACTGCCTGTTAAAACTAAATTTATTGTTAGACGTGATTACGATAAAAACGCTTAATTATGAAGATTAAAGAAGTAAGAGAACTGGAGACCAAAGACTTGGTTGAAAGACTGGAAGCAGAGATTGCAAAATATGATCAGATGAAATTGAATCATGCAATCACACCGCTGGAGAATCCATCTCAGATTAAGGCCGCTCGTCGTGATATCGCACGTATGAAAACAGAACTTCATCAGAGAGAACTTAATAAATAACAATGGTCCAGATGGAAACAAGAAATTTAAGAAAAACAAGACAGGGTGTCGTTATAAGCAACAAAATGGATAAAACCATTGTTATTGCAGCTAAGTTCAAGGAGATGCACCCGATATATGGTAAGTTTGTTCAGAAGACAAAGAAATACCATGCACATGATGAAAATAATGAGGCTAATGTAGGTGATACAGTGCTCATTATGGAAACTCGTCCTTTGAGCAAGACAAAGAGATGGAGATTAGTTCAAATAATTGAAAAAGCTAAGTAATTATGATACAAGCAGAATCAAGACTTACAGTCTGTGATAACAGCGGTGCACGTGAAGCTCTTTGTATTCGTGTATTGGGTGGAACCCGCCGTCGTTATGCAAGTGTTGGTGACGTTATTGTCGTTGCTGTCAAGAACGTTATCCCGTCAAGTGATTTGAAAAAGGGTGCAGTATCTAAGGCTTTGATTGTTCGCACAAAGAAAGAAATTCGTCGTGCAGATGGTTCTTATATCCGTTTTGACGATAATGCTTGTGTACTGTTGAACAATGCAGGTGAACTTCGCGGCAGCCGTATTTTTGGTCCGGTTGCGCGTGAGCTTCGTGCGGTTAACATGAAAGTCGTTTCTTTGGCACCTGAAGTTCTTTAATTTAGTAAAAGTAAAGAGTAATGAGTAAGTTACATATAAGGAAAAACGATACCGTTATTGTTCTTGCCGGTGAGGATAAGGGCAAAAAAGGTAAGGTGCTCAAGGTCTTGGTAGAAAAGCAGCGTGCTATCGTTGAGGGCGTAAACATGGTCTCAAAGAACACAAAACCTTCTGCAAAGAATCCTCAGGGAGGCATCATAAAGCAGGAAGCTCCGATACATATTTCAAATCTTAGCCTTATCGATCCCAAGAGTGGCAAGGCTACTCGCGTCTCTATAAAGAAAGAGGGCAAGAATGTTGTTCGCATTGCTAAAAAGTCAGGAGAGGAGATTAAATAATGAATACGGCACAGTTAAAGAAACAATATGCGGAGAGCATAGCTCCTGCATTGCAGAAGCAATTTAACTATTCTTCAAAGATGCAGATACCTGTATTGAAGAAGATTGTTGTAAATCAGGGTTTGGGTGATGCTACACAGGATAAGAAGATTATCGATGTAGCGATAAACGAGATATCTGCAATCACTGGTCAGAAAGCAGTTGCAACGTATTCAAAGAAGGATATCGCAAACTTTAAACTTCGTAAGAAGATGCCTATCGGTGTAATGGTTACATTGCGTCGTGAGCGTATGTATGAATTCTTGGAAAAGTTGGTTCGCGTAGCTTTGCCCCGTATCCGTGACTTCAAAGGTATTGAGAGCAAGTTTGATGGTCGTGGAAATTATACACTTGGTATTCAGGAACAGATCATCTTCCCTGAAATTAATATCGATTCAATAGATCGTATTCAGGGTATGAACATAACTTTCGTTACGTCTGCCAATACAGATGAAGAGGGTTATGCTTTGCTCAAGGCATTTGGTCTTCCTTTTAAGAATGTTAAAAACGATTAAGAGATATGGCAAAAGAATCAATGAAAGCTCGCGAAGTTAAGCGTGCGAAACTTGTTGCACGTTATGCAGAAAAGCGCGCAGCATTGAAAAAGGTTATAGCAACGGCTGAGGATCCTGCAGAGGCTTATGAGGCCGCACGTAAACTTCAGGCTATTCCTAAAAATGCAAATCCTATACGTCTGCATAATCGTTGCAAGGTAACTGGTCGTCCCAAAGGGTATATACGTCAGTTTGGCATTTCACGTATTCAGTTCCGTGAAATGGCTTCGGCGGGACTGATACCTGGAGTAAAGAAAGCCAGTTGGTAAGACAGATGAGTGATGAATGATAGCTTTAGGGCTTGTCAGTCATCACTGATCTATATCAGAATATTTTAATATTGTCGGGGTAGTCCCGATTAATTAAACATTTATATTTTATGACAGATCCAATAGCAGATTATCTGACGAGGTTGAGAAATGCAATCATGGCTCATCACCGTGTTGTAGAAGTACCGGCTTCAAACTTGAAGAAAGAGATTACAAAAATCCTCTTCGAGAAAGGTTACATCCTTAATTATAAGTTTATAGAGGATGGACCTCAGGGTACAATCAAAGTTGCTTTGAAGTATGATCTTCAAACAAAGACAAGCGCAATTAAGTGCTTGAAGAGAGTGTCTACACCTGGTTTGCGTAAGTACACAGGTTATAAGGACATGCCGAGAGTAATTAACGGATTAGGTATAGCTATTATATCTACATCCAGGGGTGTAATGACGAACAAAGAGGCTGCAGATCTGAAGATTGGCGGTGAGGTTCTTTGTTATGTATATTAATTGGAGGATTTAGAATATGTCAAGAATAGGAAAATTACCAATTAGCATTCCTGCAGGTGTAACTGTTTCACAAAACGGTGGTGTCGTAACTGTAAAAGGTCCGAAGGGTGAGCTTTCACAGAAGATAGATTCTTCTATTATAATGAAGATTGAAGACGGTCATGTCGTTTTCGAAATAGACGAGAACAGCCCTGTTAACTGTAAGCAGAAGCAGGCATTTCATGGTCTTTACCGTTCGCTTGTAAACAACATGGTTGTTGGTGTAAGTGAAGGATACCAGAAAATACTTGAACTTGTCGGCGTTGGTTACCGTGTGTCTAATCAGGGAAATCTTATAGAGTTTTCTTTGGGTTATACTCATCCCATTTTCATCCAGTTGCCGTCAGAGGTTAAGGTTGAGACAAAGTCAGAAAGAAATCAAAATCCTGTTATCATATTGGAGTCTTGCGACAAGCAATTGTTAGGTCTTATATGTGCAAAAATTCGTTCTTTCCGTAAGCCTGAACCTTACAAAGGAAAAGGTATATTGTTCAAGGGTGAGGTTATTCGCAGAAAGTCTGGTAAGTCAGCATCAGCTAAATAACTTTAATAATTTACGATTATGACAACAAAAAAAGTAGAAAGACGAATTAAGATAAAATTCAGAATACGTAAAAGCGTAAACGGAACATCTGAGCGTCCGCGTATGAGCGTATTCCGTAGCAACAAGCAGATTTATGTTCAGATCATAAATGACTTGACAGGTACAACCTTGACTTCAGCTTCTTCTTTGGGAATGGAGACTATGCCTAAAGTTGAACAGGCTGCTAAGGTTGGTGAGCTTATTGCGAAGAAAGCTTTGGAAGCAGGCATCTCTCAGGTAGTATTTGACCGTAACGGTTATCTGTATCATGGTCGAGTTAAGGAACTTGCTGATGCAGCACGTAAAGGTGGACTTAAATTTTAAACGATTATGGCAATGAATAAAGTTAAAATAAATAGTGACGTTGAATTAAAAGACAGACTGGTTGCTATTAACCGTGTTACAAAAGTAACAAAAGGTGGTCGAACCTTCACTTTTGCTGCCATCGTCGTTGTTGGTGACGGTAATGGCGTTATCGGCTGGGGATTAGGAAAAGCAGGTGAAGTTACTACTGCTATCTCAAAAGGTGTTGAGTCTGCAAAGAAGAACCTTGTGAAGGTTCCTGTTCTTAAGGGAACAGTTCCACATGAAATAGAAGCTTCATTTGGTGGTGCTAAAGTTTTCTTGCGTCCGGCGGCTCCCGGTACCGGACTTGTTGCCGGTGGTGCTATGCGTGCTGTACTTGAGAGCGTAGGCGTAAAAGACGTTTTGGCTAAGTCAAAAGGTTCTTCTAACCCTCACAACCTTGTAAAGGCTACTATTGAAGCTCTGAGTCAGATGCGGGATGCATATACAGTGGCAAAGGCTCGTGGTATCAGTATGGATAAAGTATTTAGAGGATAAGGAGATAATAAAATGGCAACAATAAAAATCAAGCAGATTAAAAGTAAGATAGGTGCTCCCATTGATCAGAAGCGTACACTTACAACATTAGGTCTGCGTAAGATCTCTCAGGTTGTAGAGCTTGAGGATAATCCTAGTGTTCGTGGTATGATAAGGAAGGTTCATCATTTGGTAACTGTTGTTGAATAATTAATCATCACATTTTAATAGAATCGATTTATGAAACTAAATAATTTAAAGCCAGCTGAAGGATCTACACATTCATGCCGTCGTATCGGTCGTGGTTCAGGATCAGGATTGGGTGGAACTTCTACGCGTGGTCATAAAGGTGCAAAGGCACGTTCTGGTTATAAGAGGAAAATTGGATTTGAGGGTGGTCAGATGCCGTTGCAGCGTCGTGTCCCGAAGTCTGGTTTCAAGAATATCAATCATAAAGAGTACTTTGCAGTAAATATTTCCACATTGCAGAAACTTGCAGAAGCAAGAAACCTTACTAAAATTGGTATTCAAGAACTTAAGGAAGCAGGCCTTACTAATGGTAAGGAGCTTGTTAAGATATTGGGTACGGGTGAGCTTACTGTAAAGCTTGATGTAGAAGCAAATGCTTTCTCTAAGACTGCTGAAGAGGCAATAAAGGCAGTTGGCGGTAACACAACTATAATCTAAGTAAATGAAAAAGTTTATTGAGACACTGAAGAATTGTTGGCGAATTGAGGACTTGCGTACGCGTATCCTTATCACCATCTTGTTTGTAGCAATCTATCGTTTTGGCTCGTTTGTGGTACTTCCGGGTATCAATCCTGCCATGTTGGAAAAACTACAGTCACAGACTAGCGGCGGTCTTATGTCGTTGTTAGACATGTTCTCCGGTGGTGCATTTTCCAATGCTTCTATCTTTGCATTGGGAATCATGCCTTACATCTCAGCTTCTATTGTCATGCAACTTCTTGCCGTTGCTGTACCTTATTTCCAGAAGATGCAGCGTGAGGGCGAAAGCGGCCGTAAGAAGATAAATTGGTATACGAGGGTTTTGACTGTTGCAATTCTATTGTTTCAGGCACCCTCATACCTGATGAATCTCAAGATGCAGGCATATGGAGCATTGGCGTCAGGCATAGACTGGTCTGCGTTCATGTTTCTTGCCACAATCATCTTGGCGGCAGGTAGTATGTTTGTTCTTTGGTTAGGCGAGCGTATTACTGACAAGGGAATAGGAAATGGTATTTCAATCATTATTATGATAGGTATCATTGCCCGTTTGCCACAGGCTTTCATTCAGGAGATAACTTCCAGATTCACTGCTATTACAGGTGGTGGTTTGGTTATGTTTATTGTTGAGATCCTCATACTTTATGCAGTAGTATGTGCAGCAATACTTTTGGTGCAGGGTACTCGTAAGATTCCTGTACAATATGCGAAGCGCATTGTAGGTAACAAACAGTATGGCGGTGCGCGTCAGTATGTACCGTTGAAGTTGTTTGCAGCAAATGTGATGCCTATCATTTTTGCACAGGCTCTGATGTTTATACCTCTGACTATTGTGCAGTATTCTGGCAATGCAAATGGCGAGTTTCTCCGTTCATTAATGGATCATAGAAGTTTCTTGTATAATTTTATATTTGCTTTCTTGATAATAGCATTTACCTATTTTTATACAGCCATAACTCTTAATCCTACCCAAATGGCAGAGGATATGAAGCGTAACAATGGTTTTATACCTGGTATCAAACCCGGTAAGGATACGGCTGATTATATAGATACAGTCATGTCCCGTATTACCGGTCCCGGTTCATTGTTCATTGCTTTCATTGCTATTATGCCTTCTCTTGCCAGCCTGCTTAATGTTCAGGAGGCATTCTCCCAATTCTTCGGAGGCACATCCCTCTTGATTCTTGTCGGTGTTGTTATTGATACGCTCCAACAGATAGAGAGTCATTTGCTGATGCGTCATTATGACGGTCTTTTAAATTCGGGCCGTGTTCGTGGAAATAAGGGTGGAGTTTCTGCATATTAGTATTCTTTGTAGATGAAGATATTTCTGAAAACAGAGGATGAAATTGATTTGATGCGTAAGGCAAATCAACTGGTGAGTAAGACATTAGTAGAAGTAGCCAAGCATATAAGACCAGGTGTAACGACTCTTCATTTGGATAAAATTGCGGAAGAATATATTCGAGACAATGGAGCTGTTCCAACGTTCAAGAATTATCCCAATCCATTTGGAGAGCCATTTCCGGCAAGTATATGTACGTCTGTAAATGATGTAGTTGTCCATGGCATTCCAGATGACAAGACAATATTGAAGGACGGTGATATTATTTCCGTTGATTGCGGTGCATTGCTTGAAGGGTTTAACGGCGACTCTTGTTATACATTTTGTGTTGGCGAAGTTGCTCCTGATACGATGAATTTGTTGACAACAACAAAGAAATCCCTTTATAAGGGGATAGAGAACGCTACGGCAGGAAAACACCTTGGTGATATAGGCAGTTCCATACAAGAATATTGCGAGAGTGAAGGCTATGGTGTGGTTAGAGAACTTACCGGTCATGGTATAGGGCAGTCCATGCATGAGGAGCCTAAGGTTCCGAATTATGGACGTCGTGGAAACGGTATAATGCTCAAGGCTGGAATGTGTATTGCCATAGAGCCTATGATAACCATGGGTGACAGAAAGATATACATGATGCCAGACAGATGGACGATAAAAACTGCAGACGGAAAGCCTGCCGCCCATTTTGAACATACCATTGCAATACGCAGGGGCAAGTCGGAAATACTTTCCTCATTTGAAGAAATAGAACATTTAGAACAAACAAGAAATTAATTATGGCAAAACAGTCCGCTATAGAGCAAGATGGCACGATCGTAGAGTCGCTTTCAAATGCGATGTTCCGGGTAGAACTTGAGAATGGAGTACAGATTATAGCGCATATATCAGGCAAGATGAGGATGCACTATATAAAGATTCTGCCGGGTGACAAAGTAAAAGTAGAAATGAGTCCTTACGATTTGACAAAAGGCAGAATAGTATTTAGATACAAATAAAACTATTAGAGATATATGAAGACAAGAGCATCATTAAAGAAGCGTACACCCGACTGTAAGATAGTTCGTCGTAAAGGTCGTCTGTTCGTGATTAACAAGAAGAACCCTAAGTACAAATTGCGTCAGGGCTAATTTGATTTGGAAATAAGTTTCTGCTTTATTCCGATTAAAAGAAAACAAACAATTAATTTTATCAATTTATTTAATTAACAATGGCAATAAGAATTGTTGGAGTAGATTTGCCCCAGAACAAGCGTGGCGAAATCGCATTGACTTATATCTACGGTATAGGTCGAAGTAGTTCAGCAAAGATATTGGATAAGGCTGGCGTTAGCCGTGACTTGAAAGTCAACGAGTGGACTGATGATCAGGCAGCTAAGATCCGTGAAATTATCGGTGCTGAATTCAAGGTTGAAGGTGATCTCCGTTCAGAGATCCAGATGAATATCAAGCGACTGATGGATATTGGTTGCTATCGTGGAGTTAGACATCGTAATGGTCTTCCTGTTCGCGGTCAGAGTACTAAGAATAATGCTCGTACCCGTAAAGGTAAGAAGAAGACTGTTGCTAATAAGAAAAAGGCTACTAAATAATAATTAGAGTTATGGCAAAGAAAACAGTCGCAAAGAAGAGAAATGTAAAGGTTGATGCAATGGGACAGCTTCATGTGCACAGCTCTTTCAACAACATTATAGTGTCTTTGGCCAATAGTGAGGGACAGGTTATCTCTTGGTCTTCAGCAGGTAAGATGGGCTTCCGTGGTTCAAAGAAGAATACTCCTTATGCAGCACAGATGGCAGCAGAAGACTGCGCTAAGGTTGCTTTTGAGTTGGGACTGCGTAAAGTAAAGGCATACGTTAAGGGACCGGGTAACGGACGTGAGTCTGCAATCCGTGCCGTACATGGTGCAGGTATTGAAGTGACAGAAATTGTTGATGTTACTCCGCTGCCGCATAATGGATGCCGTCCTCCGAAGCGTCGTCGTGTATAATAACTTACAGTCTTTAAGGTCGGCAGACCTTAGAGACTTTACAAGAACAATTAAAGATATTTTTAATTATGGCTAAATATATTGGACCGAAATCAAAAATTGCGCGCCGTTTTGGAGAAGCTATCTTCGGCGCAGACAAAGTTTTGTCTAGGAGAAACTTCCCTCCTGGACAGCATGGCAACAACCGTCGCAGAAAGATGTCTGAGTACGGTGTCATGTTGGCAGAGAAGCAGAAGGCTAAATACACTTACGGCGTATTGGAGCGTCAGTTCCGCAATATGTTCGAGAAAGCAGCAAAGGCTGACGGTATCACCGGTGAAGTTCTGTTGCAGAATCTCGAGTGTCGTCTTGACAATGTTGTATTCCGTCTCGGTATAGCTCCTACACGTGCGGCTGCACGCCAGCTGGTAGGTCACAAGCATATCGTTGTTGACGGTCAGGTTGTAAACATTCCTTCTTATTCCGTTAAGCCCGGTCAGATTGTCGGTGTACGTGAGAAGGCGAAGTCTCTCGAAGTCATTGAGGCAGCTTTGGCTGGTTTCAACCACACTAAGTATCCTTGGATAGAGTGGGACAATGCTACAAAGAGTGGAAAGCTTCTCCACAAGCCGGAACGTGCAGATATACCGGAGAATATAAAGGAACAGTTAATCGTTGAGTTGTACTCTAAATAATCATTAAATTAATGGCGATATTAGCATTTCAAAAACCTGATAAAGTTGTAATGCTGGAGGCTAACGACAAATTCGGAAAATTCGAATTCCGTCCTTTAGAGCCTGGCTTTGGTGTTACTATTGGTAATGCCTTGCGCCGCATTCTTCTTTCATCATTAGAGGGCTATGCCATCAACACTATCAAGATTGCAGGTGTTGAGCATGAGTTTTCCTCTGTACCTGGTGTAAAAGAGGATGTTACCAACATTATCTTGAATTTGAAGCAAGTAAGATTCAAGCAAGTAGTAGAAGAATTCGAGAACGAGAAAGTTAGTGTCACTGTAGAAAATTCAACAGAATTCAAGGCAGGCGACATAGGTAAGTATCTGACTGGATTTGAAGTGTTAAACCCTGATTTGGTGATATGTCATTTAGATGCCAAAGCTTCAATGCAGATAGATTTTACCATAAACAAAGGTCGTGGTTATGTCACGGCTGATGAAAATCGTGAGTTCTGCACTGATGTCAACGTAATTCCCATCGATTCTATTTACACACCTATCCGTAACGTAAAGTATGCGGTTGAGCCATACCGTGTCGAGCAGAAGACCGACTATGACAAACTCGTACTTGAAGTTACAACCGATGGTTCCATACACCCGAAGGACGCACTGAAAGAAGCTGCAAAGATTCTTATCTATCACTTCATGCTCTTCTCCGATGAGAAGATCACTTTGGAGAGCAATGATGTTGACGGAAATCAGGAATTTGATGAAGAAGTGCTGCACATGCGTCAGTTGCTCAAGACACGTCTTGTTGACATGAACCTCAGTGTCCGTGCCCTCAACTGTCTTAAGGCTGCCGACGTGGAGACCCTTGGCGATCTCGTACAGTATAATAAGACAGACCTTCTTAAGTTCCGCAACTTCGGTAAGAAATCGCTTTCAGAGCTTGATGATTTGCTCGAGAGTCTGAATCTTTCGTTTGGAACAGATATTTCAAAGTATAAATTGGATAAGGAATAAAAACGGACCGGCAGTCGTGAAATTCCGTCCCATACGGATGAGACATTCACGATTGCTTTTCTGAAATCCATTAAAGTAAAAAAACAAAATGAGACACAATAAGAAATTCAATCATTTGAGTCGTACTGCATCTCACCGTAAGGCCATGCTTGCAAATATGGCAATTTCGCTGATCATGCACAAAAGAATCACTACGACTCTTGCCAAGGCTAAGGCACTGAAAAAGTATGTAGAGCCGCTGATAACACGTTCTAAGAACGACACAACGACTTCACGTCGTGTTGTCTTCCGTTATTTGCAGAACAAGTATGCCGTTACCGAGCTGTTTAAGGAAATCTCGGTGAAGGTAGCAGACCGTCCGGGCGGATATACACGTATAATCAAGCTTGGTACACGTCAGGGTGATGCAGCCGAGATGGCTTTCATCGAGCTTGTAGACTTTGATGAGAACATGGCTAAGACTCCGAAGGCAGCTGCCAAGAAGACACGCCGTAGCCGCAAGTCAACAAAGACAGAAGTAACAGAGACACCTGCAGAAGAAGCAGTTGCAGCTGAGACAGTAGAATAAGTCTTTTACGACAGAAGTTATTTCCTGAACTATAATTAGGATACTAATCCTGCCTGACATTGCGTCAGGCAGGATTTTTTTCAGCATCCGGTGATGTGATATCCTCATTGTCCGGATGTGCTGATCAGTTCATTTAAGTTTGGATTATATCTTCCAGATACACTCAATGCAACAGTTTCTAAGTTTTTCATAATAGCGGATGAAGAGAAATATAATTGCTTTTTGCTGGCAGCACCTGCTGTTGCTCATTTCGTTGTGGGTGATGACGGTTGGTGTTGCAGTGTGTGTCAGGTCAATGCTTGGCTCAAGTGTCATCAGTGTCCTGCCGTATGTTTTCGAGAGTGCCGGCAAGGAAGCACTTGTTCCGGCACTGACCATAGGTCAATATACCTATATTATGAATGCTATTCTTGTGGCAGGACAGGTATTGATACTTCGCCGGAGGTTCGAACCGGTGCAATTGTTCCAGCTTGTGATAGGTTTTGTGTTCGGCATGCTTATAGACCTTAACATGCTTCTTACCTCATGGATAGCCCCTGCAAGCCTTTTGCAGAGCGTCATTGTGCAGGTGGCATGTTGCACGATCCTCGGCATCGGGATAGCCCTTGAAGTGCGTTGCGGAAGCGTCACCATGCCGGGCGAAGGCTTTCCTGCAGCGATATGCAAGATAACAGGTGCAGAGTTTTCCAAGGTTAAGATATGTGTAGATGTCACGTTTGTTGTCCTTGGCGTTGCTGCCTGTTATGTCTTTTGGGGAGCATGGCAGTGGCATATTGTCGGCATAGGCACACTCTTTGCCATGTTCTATGTGGGCATTGTTGTCCGTATTATCGGTACACACCTCGGATGGTTTGAGCGCATGCTTGCTTATCAGCCTGGATTCAGGCGATATCTCTACGGACTTGCCCGTTTTATATACGGTGACAAGTAGCCGTCAAAGCGAAATCAGTTTATGATAATATCAAAGAAAGATGCAGATGTATATGCGATTTCCATATACATCTGCATCATTATTTATAATATCATTGTATTACAACAATGCTATTTTCTGGGCACAAACAAGTCCTTCATTCTCAGTTTCCTGCCATTGTCCTGCCATGGAGCCTTTATCGCTGGAGCCTTTGTTTTGTCGCTGACGGCATCGGCAGTCACATAAGTATAACTTTTTGTTCCGTAGAATTTCTCATTTCTTATCGTCCCGTCGCTGTTCAGGGTATATGAGGCATAGTCTGTGTTGCCACGTGTTTGAGGTTTTCCGCTTTCTGTAGATGTGTATGTTTCTGAATAAGTCACGGAAGAAGGCAGGTAAGCAGTGCCTTTGCCCAGCAGACCAGTCATAGCCAGCTCTAAAGATGGCACTTGCGGATTGTCTTATGCCAAACTCACATTAATGTGTTATGCTATGTATAAATAAAGTTCCCGAACTTTTCAAATCTGTGCAAATCCATTGTGTCTTGACAACCGGATTTGCGGATCCGAAAAGTTCGGGAACTGAATGTTTCAGGAAATCAGATTACTTCTTGTTGATAAGTTTTACCGTTTCCTTGCTTCCGTCAGAATGTGTCATTACTACGATGTACATCTTTCCGTCGCCTGCCGCAGGCTGTTCAACCTGCATACCGGAAGCATTGTGGTAAACAACCTTTACCACATCGTTGTCTCCCGTAATGTCGTTTATGCCCGTTGCCGTGCGCACAGCCTTGATGTTATATGTCTTTGTCATGTCTCCGGCGGTTGCCGTTACCACGATATCAGCACTAACCTCCGCCTTGAAGTCGGCACTGTTGCCGCTGAATACAAGGTCTGTGCAGTCTGATGTCCATGTCACAACGTCTGGTATGCCCACGTTGAACGATCCTGTTACATTGTCGAATGTGTCGCCCTCGGCAAGAACAAGTTCTGCCGCATGGAACAGTGCCGCAGTGTTTTCTTTGAACCCTGCTATTACCGGCAGCGAATAGTCGTCTACGGAAACAAAGCCCTCGCCCATGTCAAGCTTGGCAAGCTCCTTACGCGATATTGGCGTGCCAAGTCCTTCAATATCGTTTGTGCACGTGTTCTCATCCACATAGTATGTGCCTTCAATCTTGTTGTCGGCGCTCCATATCTTGCCGTTGAGAGTATTTACACCAACAATAGATCCGCATGTGTCTGCCGGAGCAACAATCTTACCGGCATTGTAACAGCCTGTGAATGAAGTCTTGCCCTTTACGGGTGTGCCCACCAGTCCGCCTACCTGCGACTTTCCTGTGACACTGCCCACGTTGTAGCAGTTCTTGAACGTTCCGCCGTTCTGACCGGCAAGACCGCCTATAGAGTAAGCATCGGTAACCTTTGTGCCGTCTGTTTCTGACGTTGAAGCCACGTTACCTGCGTTCCAACAGTTCTCTATCACGCCGTTTGTCGGTGAGCCCCACGCGATGAGACCGCCGGCGCGCTGTGCCTTAGCAGTGATGTCACCCGTGTTCCAGCAGTTTATCATTTTTGGATAGTTTCCTGCGAATGCTGATACGATACCGCCCAGCATCTGGTTGCCCTCTATGTTTCCGCTGTTGTGACAGTTCTCAATGGTTACGTATGCCGTGGCATATCCGGCAATGCCGCCGCCCTGATTACCGTCAGCCACAATGTTTCCGCTGTTACTGCATCCGCTGAATACTATAGGTGCGTCAGCCGTACCGCTGTTTACGTTGAGTCCGGCTATACCTGCTGTATATACGTTCTTCTCAGACAGGATGTTACCCTCGTTATGACAGTCGGTGAATGTAGAACCGGCAGTGTAATAAGTGATAATTCCTGCTGTCGGCGCACTCGATACAGCTTTTGTAGAAACAGTGCTTATATCGCCCGTGTTATAGCATCCGCTCATTGTAAAGACGGCGTTGGCTGCGACAGACGATGACTTTGGCGGTTCGGCAACGATACCTGCCACCTTGTGGCTTGCCGTGATGGCAGCCTCGTTGCGGCAGTCGGTAAATATGTAGTTCGGAGCAGCCTTTGCACCTGCTGCACTTGCCACAAGACCACCTACGACACCTACCGTAGTGCTGTTCTTTATTTCAATCTCACCTCTGTTTATGCATCGTGTGAATGTAGATGCCAGCGAGTTTGCCACAAGTCCTGCCGTGTAAGATGCTGCCGTTGTGCCGGTATTCACAATCTTACCCTCGTTCACACAGTCGGTGTATGTCACATTTGCCTGTCCGTATGATGCGATACCTGCAACGTATGTCATAGAACTGCTTATCGTACCCTTGTTTACAACCCTGTTCAATTTGGCTCCTTCATAAATGTAGCCAGCCACACCTCCGGCATTTGCCTTTGTCGTGGTTACATTGATGTTGTTTACCACATTGTCGAGCGTTCCATACAGCTTGTCGACAATTCCTGCCGCGTATGTGTATGCAGATGTCTGCGTACCGGCGAACGTCACGTTCTTAAGCACACCATTGGCACCGATTGTGCCTATTGCTGCGCCTGCCTGGTTGGCAGTCATTTTCATTGCCAGTCCCTTCACGGTGTGGTTGTCTCCGTCGAGAGAACCGTTCAGTACCGTGATGCCGTCTGCTGCCAGCTTGTTTATTGTCTTGCCGGTGAAGTCTATGTCCGCAGCAATCTTTATGAACATGCCGTCCATGTCGTTCATTGTTACAGACATATATGTTGCCAGGGCATTCCACTCATCAGCGTTGTTGATGATAAACGGATTGCTTTCTGTGCCTTCACCTGTAAGAGGATTTGCCGGCATCGACTTGATCAGTATCGGTTTGATAACGCCTGCTGCATTCTTTGCATACAGAGTGTCGCTCACTACTGTCTCTGACACAGCAGGAGACTTGAGTGTGCTGCCCTCTATCGCGAATACCGTACCGTCTGCCAGCGTCCACTCTGCATCCTTGCCGAGGGTAACGTCTGTGTGCAGATCGTAAGCGTTGTTGCCTGCCGGTATGCCCATAATCACCTTTCGTGCCGCTACCACCTTATCTTCGTCAGCAAACTGCTTGAGTGCGGGATACATGCCTGCGGTGAAGTCCCATATTGCAGCGTCGAAGTTTTCGAGAGCCGTACCTGATGTCAGTACCGAAGTCTCAACACCTGTCATGCCCTCAGCATCCGTGTTGCCATTTGCCTTCAGCGGTATCAGCTGGCCGTCCCAGTATACATCCTTGCATGTCTTTGTTCCGGCGATGCCTCCTATGGCTCCAAGCGATGCATTGTTGCCGCAATATACTGTTCCGACGTTTATCGACGTAAACACGTCGTCCTTGCCGGCTCCGCTCGTGCTGCTTCCCGTAAGTGCTCCCGACAGACCGCCGGCATTGTTCAACTGTGCGTATACGGTACCGTAGTTTATACAGTTTTTCATCACACATCCACCTGCGCTTCCGGCTATGCCGCCTGCACGCTGCAGCTGTTTCGCATAGTTTGTCGCTATGAGCACCGCCTTTATGTCGCCGGTGTTCACACAGTTTTCAATCACGCCGTTTGCCGTTCCGACGATACCGCCAGCCTGTGCATATCCAGTGGTGATGTTACCGGCGTTGTAGCAGTTTATGATTGTGCTCTCTTTCAGTCCCTGTCCGGCTATGCCGCCTATCCAGCACGACACTCCGAGAACATCAGCATAGTTCTTGCAGTTCTCCACACGTCCGTACAGATATCCCACAAGTGCCGCCGATGTGCCATAGAGCTTGAGGTCGGCGTCTGCCGCAATAGTCAGGTTCTTCAGCACACCCTCTGTTGCAAGGCGGCCGATGAAAGCCTTATATGATGCACATTCCTTTGTATTAAGCGTTCCCGGCTGACCGTCTTTTGGCTCTGTCGTCCACGATATTCCGTTCAGCTTCATCTTGTGCACAGCATGTCCCTTGCCGTCGAACGAGCCAGCAAATGCATTGTGTGCATTGCCGGCATCGGTATTGATGCCTATAAAGCTCTCGTCATATTCAAGGTCTATGTCGTTTGTCATTTCAAAATAAGTCTCGGGGAAGGTCTGTCCCTTTGTCGTTGTTGCTTCGGACAGGGCAATCAGGTCGCCCTTTGTCTTTATGAGGTATGGAGCTTCCGCCGTTCCGTCGCCTTCGAAAGGTATCGGGGCTATGCTTATCATGTGGTAAGCCTGTACGTTGCCGTTGACAACGAACAGAGTGTCTGTTCCGAACTCCTCACCGA
This sequence comes from uncultured Prevotella sp., assembly GCA_900545525.1. Classification (GTDB taxonomy): domain Bacteria; phylum Bacteroidota; class Bacteroidia; order Bacteroidales; family Bacteroidaceae; genus Prevotella. The sequence continues at coordinate 8,672 of UQZX01000025.1, read as the reverse complement.
TCTTTATCATTCCGTTATCTACGATAGAGGCATAATGTCCGTCAGTGTATAGTCTGTTTCCCTTTGCAAAGAAGAACTTTGTATTTCCGAGCGGAGTGAGCGTTGCATCGGAAGACATCTTCTTGAAGTTGCTCTTGCCGTCAAGTATCACTGCCGATGCACTGTATTTGGCAGCCTCGGTATTTTCAAGCCCTTTTATGCGCGGGTAGTTTCCTGCGCTGAACACCCATACCGATGCGTCAAAACCTTTCGGTCCTTCTGCCGATGTCAGTTCTGCAGTGGTTGTTCCGAAACGTGTCGAGTAGAAGTTTGTCACCTGATTGTTGAAATATACGTTTTCAAGTACAGGCGTTGTCTCTGCTTCGATTGCCCCGATAACCTCGCGGCATTCGTTCTTGTCGTACATATATGTCTCTGCTATGACAGAGGCAGACGTGTAGCAGTTGTGAAGTTCGGACTGTACATAGTTTTCACTGTTCTCCGGTTTATACTTATATACTTGTCCTACGATACCTCCGGTCTTTCTTGAATAACACTGTACACGGCCTGCCGAGTAACAGTTCTTTATGTTTCCAAACAGTCTGCCTACTACGCCGCCCACCATGGACTCTGAGCTGTAGCCTGCAATCTGACCTGCAAAGAACGAGTTCTCAAGTGTTCCCATTGACAGGTTTCCTGCCACGCCGCCAAGTATCTGGTCCACATACTGGTCGTAGCGCACCATTCCGGTGAAGTAAAGGTTCTTTCCGTCAGACTTGAACAGGTTTGCCACCACGCCGCCCGAAGGGTAGTCCTTGCCGTAGGCATAGACGGTTGTACCGTCTGCGCTACAGTCGGATATGCCTCCGTGCACCTCGCCTGCAACTCCTGCCGTATATCCTGCGCCTTTTATCACGCCTCCTTTCACATGGCAGTTGGTAATCTTGTTGACAATTCCTGCTATACCTCCTGCCACAATGCGTGAGGTATTGGTTATGTTCGGATTGTTTGCCGTAACGTTATCAATGTCTCCCGTTGTCCATGCCACCAGTCCGCCGGCATAATAATAGTCTGCGCTCACCTCCGGACTTTCGAGCACGATGTTCTTCAATACCGACACCGTGTCGCATATACCGAATAAACCGGCATATTGGTCAAGTCCTCCGTTCACACACAGACCCTTTATCGTATGTCCCTTACCGTCGAAGATGCCGGCAAAGCGCTGCTTCCATGTAGAGCCTATTGCTTCAAAGCGGTAGCCTCCCATGTCAATGTCGTTGGTCATCTCGAAATATTTGCCGATGTAGGTGCGTGTATATGAGTTGTTGTAATAAGTGCTCACATAGTTGTCGTCGTTGTTCACCTTGTCGGCAAGTAGTATCAGATGATCCAGGGATGATATTTTATATGGATTTGCTTCAGTGCCTTCTCCCTCAAATTCGGATACCGACAGCTCCGGATAGCTGAAAGCGTTGTCTGCGGTCAGCTTGCCTGTGAGCAGGCGGCCGCCGTAGTATCCTGTTGTCAGTATAGACCAGTCTGTCCACGTAATGGTGCTGTTGTTGTCTGTCGTAGCCTTGTCCGTGGTTATGGTCTGACTATATTTCGTAAGGTTTCCGGCTTCGTTGAACTCCACACATTTAATGGTGCTCCAGCTGCCGTTGGCGTTTATCAGTGCCGTCTGCGACTTTATCGTTGCCGTGCGGTCGCGGTTAAGCTCAAACTCCACGGGCAGTCCGGCATTGAAAAAGTTCTCCACCGTCAGCAGGTTCTTTGCCGTTTGCTCTATGTGTACTGCATAGCGTGCGGTGCCCTCTGCCGTGGTATATTCCATAGTGCCGTTGCCCCTCTTTATGGAGAGGTTATAGTAGGCTGCTATAAACTTGTCTTTATTTGTTCCCGATGTTATGCATACAGCCCACCATGTAGGTATGGCAAAGTTGCCGTCGGCGTCTACCGTACCCGTCAGCTGTGCATTCTTGTCCACTGTTCCGTCCGTGCGTACTACACCGAGATACATGTCTCCGAACGTATCGTCGGTGTAGAGATGCTGGCGCGGGATTGTCACCTCGCCCGTGGTTGTGTTTACGTGTGCACGGACATCGTGTTTTGCCCAAAAACGCTTGATTGTGATACTGTCGCCCTCGCTGTCCGGAACGATTGTTACGCTGCTTCCGCCGTCAAAGCTCGATGTAGTCAGCGTGTTGTATGACAACACGTATTCGCCGGAGAGCGATGCGGTGGATGCGGGAGGAGCCTTGTGTACGGTCTTTGCCGCGCTCCGTTTTGCCACGTTGCCTTGCGTGGAAGATTTTTTTAGGGGCTTGAGCGCAGAGCCGTCGGCAATCCTTGCCTGCGGCGTGAATACCGGTATGCCATGCGATGCCTGTACAGTGGGCATCTCTTTGGCTTCCGGATTTCTCACGGCACTCATGTCCTTAATCTCTTCCTGTGCATTGGCAGCTGTCGCCATGAACATTGTCACGACGGCAAGCAGAATAGAAGAAATTCTTCTCATTTAAGTGGTTGTGAGGACTGTTGTTGTTTAAAGTTGTGCCGTATGGATGTGCCTGTGCCGCAACGTGTCCTCTTTATCGTTTGCGGAGCCTTCCGTACAGCTCTTGGAATGTTATTTCTCGTTGCTCTATTTTTCCACGACAATTCTCTTTGTAATGTTTCCACACCTTATTATATAAATGCCCGGCGACGGAAGGTGCAGCGTGGCGGTGCCTGTGGCTGTATGAGCTGTTGCTGCCGTTATACCCTGTAAGGAGTATGCGTTCACTGCCGTTCCGTCGGCACATCCGGCATACACGTCAATACTGTTGCCCCCTGTGTATGATATTTTGAAATCTCCGTCTTGTGTCCTGACTGTGTATATGGATGTTGTGGCAGGCTTGCAGTTCAGCTTTATGTTGTCGAAATAGCATTTCTCGGTCTTGTGTCCCGAATACTGCAAGAACTTGAAGCGTATTCCTTTGGCTGTTCCCAGATTGTATGTCTGTTCCGTTGTCGTGCCTGCCGCTATCGAAAGGTTTGTCGTGCCGTCGAGGTTCTTAAGCGAAATCCACGTCGTTCCACCGTCATGCGATATATATGTGCGTATTATGGCAGATGATGCAGAGGCATTGTATATGGTCACCGACATGCTTTCAACTTCCTGTCCGACTGTGCCGGAGATTATCTCGCCCGACTTGACGGTGGCAGCCGCCCGTCTTCCGAGGTCCGGATTTTCAAATTCCACGGCATCCACCGTTGCTCCTTTAGTGAACGACCATTCTGTGAATGTGCCTTTCATGCCGTGTGCGTCTGATGTGGTTACGGGCATGTCTTCAAAGTTTTCCACCAGTATGGGGATGTCGTTCTTTTCCGTACGGAACGATATGGAACCGTCTCCGTTGTCCGTTATGTCCTTTATCACGATTGGCGTGCCTATCTTTGCCCACGACTGTAGCGACGGAGTTGTGGTGTTTGTCAGTTCCGTCACCATGCCCGAGCCGGGAAACGGGTCGCCGTCGCTGTCGCTGACGGTTGTCCCCGATGTCTTAGGCGTTGCCCGCAGCAGCTCGTAGTAGTTGTGCTGAGGGTTGACGTTCACCTTGTTGTTCTCCCATACATCCGTCGCCGTGGAGTCTACGCGGTATACAAGGAGACCGCTTCCGGGCAGATATTCGTCCCATCGTGTGCGCTGGCGGTTCTCCATGAGGAAGAACTCATTCTTTACAGACGAGTTTATCTTATATCCGGTATTGGTGGTGTTGAGGGCATCGAGCGTAAAGTTGTCCGCCCTGTCTATTATCTCCGGCTTTGCAAAGCCCAGGGCATGGCGTTCGTATATAGAATAGCCGCACGGCGTGCGCGACATGTTGAGATACGGTCCCTGTGCCATTACAGACCATTTCCCAGGGTGAACACTTTGTCCGCCCGACTGTTCGTAGTCGGTGTCGTACAGGTCAGGAAGTCCGAGCACATGGCTGAACTCGTGGCAGATAGTGCCGATGCCGTCCAGCTGTTTGTTTCCCGGTTTGCCGTATAGCTCGGTTGAGCAGGCATAGCGTCCGAAACTTACACCGTCGAGCGACAGCGACATCACCTGCGAGGCATGCGGCCATATCAGGCGGCTGTCGTTGCCTGAGAAGTTGGAGCCTCCGCCTGAGAAGATAAAATATACCATGTCGACCTGACGGTTGCCGTCGGTGTCGTATAGCGAGTAGTCTATATATTCGTCGGCAGCCCTTAGTGCCGCTGTGACAAGTGTCTGTGCAGCTGCGCTCTTGTTGGCGTAGAACTGTGAGTAGTCTATCTTTACCGGTCCGTACACATCGAACTTCGGGTCGAACAGTCCCCATGAGTTTTCATAATAATAGTCGCGTACGCTGCCCGTACAGTTTATTTTTGAGGGAATAAGCGTGTTCGACATGTATCCGTCGTAGCCTTTTTTGTTTACCATATCCGTGAACACATCGAGGATGTCGCTGCGTGTAAACGGGGCATCGTTGTATTCCACCAGGATTACAAGACCCCGGAATTTGCTGTAGTCATACTGTCCCGTCTTGAGTTTCATCATAGGTGCATGCCTCATTGCTGCCGCCTCTTTCCTCATACGTATCTGTGCCGGGGTCTGTTCAGGCATCATACCCTTGCTTATTCCGCTGAGAAACATGTTCTGTGCCGAGGTGCGTTCCTTTGCATCGCATGCCGCCGTGCCTCCCGGACGCAGGCTTCCGTCGGTGTTTTTTACTGCATATTCCCATGTGCCGGTACTTTCGTTCTGCATTACGGTATATCCGTCGGTGGTGGAAGCGTAGTTGAAAAACTCGTCACCGTGCAGCATGAGGGTTAGCTTTGAACCGTCAGGCTGGGTTATTGTAACCGGTTTCGGGTATGCCGGAATGGCATTTCCGCTTGCCGTGAACAATGTTGCGGCGAGCAAAAGCAAAAGAATTCTTTTCATTTCTTATGTATTAATTTGTTGCAAAAATACTGAAAGGATGTGTATTTACCCCCCCCGAAAATGTTAATAAAGACTAATATCTATGATTTATGTTATAGATGTTTAGAAACAGCTTGTTTATATTTTAAGAATGTAAATAACATAAATGTAAAAATGACGAATTATTATCCGCTTTGTGCTGTTTTTCCATTTATGTTATATAAGTCTGTATTCTGGCGTGTCATCGGTTGTTTTTGGAGAATAAAGAAAGCCATGACAGGATCTCGCGGGAGATGTATGTGCAGTTATATAGGCATCGCACAGGCATTTCATGTAGTATATCTTCTATAATTAGAATTCTATGTGAAGATAGTGATATTGTCTTTTATAGAAGATGAAATTGCCGGGAAAATTGTTTTTATCTTCTATAAAGAGTTTTTTTTACGGTCGGAAAATTGTTTGTTTGCGGAAAACAAGGTGTAGGGAGTTTACGGAAAAACAAAAAGAAAGCACACCGGCGCAAACCATGACAATATGTTCGCGCGCCGTGCTTTGTGTCTTAGAGGGCTGACGGATATCAGCGTGCTGTATTTACCGGCAATCTCTTGCCCTCGCATTCGCCTTTTTCGCCATCCCAGACAAACGCTATTCCGCCGTTGACGATATTGCCTTTGGCGTTGTAAAACTCGCAGGGTATGCACAGGATTTTCATTTCCCCGTTGTAGAAAATGGTCTCGTCGCTTTTCAGCTTTTCCTCCTCTGCCATCAGCTTTGCCGTGGATATTTCTTTGTCGTCAAACTTATAGCTGTTGTATCCTGTGTATATGTCGGCACTGTTGTTGCCTGTGAACTTCCATATACTGCTGCTCATGTTTGCCGATATGGGGTTGCCGTCTGCGTCTGTCCTTTCCCAACACTCGCTGACGGCAACGTAGGGGAGGCGGGAAATGTCGAAAGAGAGCGTGCCGTCGTGCCATGTTTCGCACGATTGTCCCATGGCATTATATGAGCGTCCGAGCGTTTCCTGCGTCACCGGCGAGCAGTTGAGAACCTTCACCAGGCTGCTTGATACGAAAGCAACGCTGTTTTTCTCGTCAGGCCATACAACCATTGTCCATCCGTCTTCTTCGCTTATGTAGTCGAGCATGCAGCCTTTCCACAGCTTTCCTTCTATCTTGCAACTTGTATTGGGGTCTTCACGCAGGTTTACGTTGTCTTTTATGAACAGCACTTTTTTGTCGAAGCCGTATGCGCACTGCAACAGGAGGAGTGAGCAGATGGCTGTAATAATTCTTTTCATGGTATCTTTTTAATGTATTGATATGCCTCTTGTAATTAAATCCTTTGCAGGGTGAGGTATGCCGTGACATGTGGCATTTCCCTGCAAAGGATAGTGTAAAGATGTCTTATTCAAAGTAGTATAGGAAGGTGGCGATGCCTTCGAGAGCCGGCTTGCGCGCATCCTTTATCTCTATCTTGAACTTTATCTCCGCCTTGCACACGCCGCGGAGGTTTGCGATAGACTGCAGTGTGGTGACGAGGCGAACGCTGCTGCCGGTCACTACTGCCTGTCCGAACTTCATCTTGTCCATGCCGTAGTTTACCATCATCTTAAGGTTGTTCACCTCTATAATTTGGTTCCACATGTGCGGAAGCAGCGACAGCGTGAGATATCCGTGCGCAATGGTGCTCTTGTATGGGCTTTCTGTCTTTGCACGTTCTGTGTCCACGTGTATCCACTGGTGGTCGAGAGTTGCGTCGGCAAAGAGGTTTATGCGCTCTTGGCTTACCTCCACCCAGTCGGATGTACCGAGAACCTGCCCCAGATGCGAAGCAAATTCATCGTATGAGTTCACGATCAGTTTTTCCATTTCTATTGTTTTTATAAGGTTTATAATGTTTATGTCCGTGTGTGTGACAATGCAAATTTATACATAATTTCCCTATTTGATGCCGCTTTGCATGAGTATTTGCATATTAGCGGCAATTTATACATCTGCTTCCGTGCACTGCCGATTAGGGAAAACCCTATGTTGTTTTAGGGATTTGATATGTCTGTTTATGCTTTTATTGCGTATCTTTGTATCCGATTAAATATGTAAATCATGAAGAAAGCAGTTGTTTTGTTTGCCGGTGCTGCCTTGTTGCTGGGCAGTTGCGGCACGTATACAGGTTCCGGTGCTTACAACGGCGCCGCGTTAGGCTCGATATTCGGTTCCGCCATAGGCGGCATAAACGGGGGCTATCATGGCAGCAATGTCGGTACGATAGTAGGTATGGCGGGCGGTGCCGTCATCGGCGGCGTTATCGGGGCGCAGGCTGACAAGGCGCAACAGCAGAAATATGAGGACTATAAAGGCAGCCGGCGGCATTGTGATGACAGTTCTTCCAGTTATGGATATGAGCGCAGCGTGAACGATGAGAGCGGTTTCGACCCTTCGGGCAGCGGTGATGACGTGCTCTACGACTATGACCTTGCGCCGGCGGCAGACACCTTTCCGACGATGAGAATAGGCGGTCCCGCGGCATATAATGCACACGAAGGGACGCTTGAGATACGCAATCTGCGGTTTGTAGATGCCGACGGAGACAATGTGATGCGCGGCGGAGAGATATGCAAGGTGGTCTTTGAGGTGTACAACAACTCGTCTTCGGCGTTTTACGACATACGTCCTATGGTGGAGGAGACAAGCGGCAACAGGCGCATATATATATCCGAAGGCATACGCGTGGAGAAGATTTTGCCCGGCAAAGGCATACGCTATACGGCTATGGTAAAGGCTGACAGGCGCATAAAAGACGGGACGGTGATGTTCAGGGTTTATGCGGCTCAAGGTAGCGGTGCGGTTACTGAGGTTATGGACTTCAGCGTTACCACGGAAAAAAGGCGGTAGTTTGCCGTCTGTTATATGACAATCCGCCCGGTATCATCGGCATACAAATGAGTATGTCGCCGATACCGGGCGGATTTATTTTATTCTTATTCTTCTTTTCCTGTGCGTTTCCAGTGTTTTATTTTTCTTTTCCTGTATGTTTGCCGTCCTCTTTTGCGCTTCCATCCTTTTCCTGCCATGCCGGTGTAATGCCGTCGCCGCGGTTCGTAACCTCATAGTCAAGCTCCGGCAGTTCTGTCTCCTGTTTGAACGGTATGCCCTTGTTCTCAACGTATTTCTCTACCTTGACCATTGCCACTCCCTGCTGCAGCATTCCTAATTCCTTTGCCGCTCTCCACGAGAGGTCTATTATCCTTCCTTTCCTGAATGGCCCCCGGTCAATCACCCTTACTATCACCTCCTTGCCGTTTGCCGGGTTTGTCACCTTCAGCTTTGTACCGAAAGGATATGTCCTGTGTGCACATACAAGACTGTCGTGATGAAGCCGCTCCCCGCTGCTTGTCCTCGAGCCTGTTATTTTCTTTGAGTAGAACGATGCTTTGCCCTTCTGCTGTGCCGTGGCATATTGCGTCGGCATGAGCATCGCGCACAATAGTGATATGATAAAAATAAGGTTTCTCATGGTTGTCTGTATTTAATCGGTTTATGACAGTTAAGGTGCTGAAACATAAGCGTTTCCCTGCAAAGATATAAAAAAATGGCGACATTCCGGTAAAATGGTGCGTTAAAACCGCTGTTGTGCTGCCTGCATGGGCATTTGTTGTATGTAATGACCGTACCATGGACTCTTTTTAGGTTCATCCGACATTTGGAGTGATGTGATGCTAATTGATATTTAGTGTATTATTTTGCGGGCTGAAAGCCCA
>UQZX01000024.1 GCA_900545525.1 uncultured Prevotella sp. | reverse complement strand
TGCCTTCATCGAGTGCAAAGCTCTCGCCCAAGTATTTCAGCTGGAAGTCGTCGAAGTATACATAATCCTCTGATTTCATGTTGGCAGTCAGCATCAAGCCAAGTTCAATCTGTGGTTTCTTATCCGTTTCCTCATTAAAATTCACATAAATAAGAATACTGTTAGGATAAAGCTGGTTGTAAAACACAATACCTGCCTCTACCTTATTGCTGACAAATCCATCTGCTTGTATAAAAGCTTTATTAGTATCATCTACAACAAGTTCTTTCCCATTATATGGTTCACCATAAGACTTAGGCAATAAATCCACATAAGCATTGCTTGCCGAATTTAAAGTGGTTCCATCTACCTTCGCATAAAGGCGGGCAATGCACTTATTCGGGTCTGCTGAATTATAGAAAAATCCCTGACAGTCTATACGATACCAGCCGCTTTTGGGAATTTCCACTTTCTGCCATAGTTTTTCACCCTCTTTTCCTTCTGTAATACTTCCACAATAAAACATACCATAGCGGTTATTATTATCATAGCCTTTTACACCATCGAACGTGCAACTATATTTAAAAGTACTTCCTTTATCTTCATTTTTATGCCATCCCTTTCCCTCTGTCACTTCATTATACATGTTCATGCGGTTAAAGTTCTGTGCCCTTAAAAGGAACGTGGCATCAGACGGATTTTTACGATCGTATGTCGTGGCGAAATCATCTGTCATTTGCTTAGTCGTGACAATCTTCCACAAAGAATATTTCTTGTTACCCTCTGTTACTTCAGTTGTTTTAAGAGCTTTAACAAGATTATTATTAGTCATTTCCTTAGGGTTAAAGACTTCAATCTCCATTTTATTATTTCCAACAAGCATATAGTCTTCTGTCAAACTATAACCACTATTCTTACCGGTGATTTGGTTATCTGCCTTCTTAGCCCACACCTTATATATATAATCAATTTCACCGTTTTCTTTCTTTTCACTGCTGTAAAGTTCAAATGTCCAGTTCACGCCAGACTTTTCTGCATTCCTGTCAAAATACACACCTGGGTCGGTGCTGGCTGTTTGAACAGCCCCTAATAAATTTCCTACACCATCTGAAGAACCGTCCGCTCCCGTATTATTAAACGGACCTCTTATATTATAAGTTACTTTTGTTATATTCCCGTTATTATCTTTAGTCTCATTCTTTATCAGCCTCAACGGTAAGCCTACGGTAAACGTTGTAGTACGCGTTCCCCAAAATCCTCCGGCATTAAGAAACATATCTTTCCCTACATTATAAAGCAAGATATCACTCACCTCGGAAGAACTGTTAAACGTCAATGAATTTATATCAACACCGTTTCCTTTAAACTCAGCCGGATCCACATTCACCTGTGCAGACGTGTCATGGATAAAGGAAAACATAAACAACATAAAAACAGGCATAACAATGCCTCTTCTATTTAAGACAAGCACTTTCATTTTTTATAATGTTCTTGAAATAAATAATAATTATATACTTGATATACTAATAAATATTAGAATGGTCCCAATGCCTATTGGCTCTTTATTGCTCATTATTTGGGGGACTACAAAGATAACATGTTTTAGCATATCTATAAGGAAATTAAAGTAACAAATATTCACATTTTAACGCTTTTTCGGGGGGGGTAAATATTTATTAACTAATTGCATGTCTTTTGTTTACATCTTTTAATATAATATTACACACACCTTAATATGTAAACAAATAAGCACACTTGAATAAAAAGAACCGGCATCAACTGGTATCAACATAATAAAGACACTACAATCGTTTAAAAAAGAACGTCTGGACAAGACCTCTTATAAAAAGATATGCAATGAATGAGAACCAAAGGGCGTGGTTGCCATAAACATCATATAAGGAATAATAAGAAATGAAAAATACGGCAGACGCCACAAACATGGATACAAGCATGCCCCGCGTCAAAGTGCATCCGATAAACACACCATCCCATATAAAAGCCGCAACGCCTGCAACTGGAAGTGCAAGTGCCCAATAAAAATAATCCCCCGAAGCTTTTACCACGCCCGGCTCATCGGTAAGAAGGGAAAGGAAGGCATCGCCGCCTGCGGCGTATGCCGCCGTGAAAAGCGCAGCCATTACAACTCCCCATACAAAAAGGTGCCTGACCGTGCGGTGCAACATCGTCATATTCCGCGCACCGTAGTATTTCCCGCCCAATGCCTCTCCTGCGTATGCGAAACCGTCCATGACATAAGAGAAGAGCATATACATCTGCATAAGCATGGTATTTACGGCAAGTATCACTTCGCCCTGCCATGAACCAGCAGATGTAAAGAACATCATTACCGATACAAGACAGACAGTCCGCAAGAAAATATCACGGTTTACATTGAAAAAGGATATCATGGCTTCGCGCTGCCAGACACCGCTCCATGAGAAGTGACGCCTCAGCAGACGACCATAGCTGCGAACGATAAGGAGAGCCGCCACGGTAAATCCTGCATACTGGGCTATCAGCGTACCGAATGCCACGCCCTCGACTTTAAGTCCGCACACAAATACAAGCAGAAGGCTCGCGACAATGTTTACTATATTTTGGACAATTGCCACCACCATAGGGATGCGTGAGTTCTGCATACCTATAGACCAGCCCGACAATGCAAACAGACCGAGCATTGCCGGAGCGCCCCATATACATATATTATAATAAACGGTGGAAAAGCGCCTTACCTCATCGGTGGGATTCATAAAAAGGAGTGCAGCCTCACGCATGGGATACTGCATGATTATCAACAATACGGCTATCCCTGCCGCAATAGCTGCCGAGCGCACAAGCATACGCACCGTTTCGTCAAGACGGCGTGCCCCCAATGCCTGCGATGTCATACCGCTCGTTCCCATACGCAGAAATCCGAATATCCAATATATGACATTGAACATCATGCCTCCTACGGCAATGGCACCGATATATGATGCTGCACCAAGATGTCCCACAATGGCAACATCGATAAGTCCAAGCAACGGCACCGTGATATTGCTGACAATAGAAGGAATGGCAATACGCAGAATGGGAGACATGGGGAATTAATAATTAATAATTAATAATTTATAATGGATAATTTATAATTGTGGTAACAATAAGGCGTATCGATTTTCTGGTTTATTAGACCTATCCGGCTTATTAGGCTTATTAAACTTATCAGCCTTAAGCCCTATTCAACCAACAATAGCAAATAATCCCGACAGTTTTTCCTGCCGGGATTATGCAAAAGCCTTACTTTGAGCGCTTACGCTCCAAGTGGTCGAGTATTATCTTACGCATGCGCATGCTTTTCGGAGTAACCTCAACAAGTTCGTCCGCCTTGATATATTCAAGTGCCTCTTCAAGCGACAGCACCGTGCGGGGAACAATACGCGCCTTGTCATCAGAACCGCTGGCACGTGTATTTGTAAGTTGCTTCGCTTTCGTTACATTTATCACAAGGTCGTTATCATGAACATGCTCACCAACCACCTCACCGGCATATACTTCTTCACCCGGATCAATAAAGAACTTTCCGCGGTCCTGAAGCTTGTCTATGGAATATGCGTAAGACGTTCCCGTCTCCATGGCTATCATAGACCCGTTCATGCGACGCACGATATCACCCTTGTAAGGCTGGTATTCCTTAAAGCGGTGCGCCATTATAGCCTCGCCCTGACTTGCCGTCAGCACATTGGTACGCAGACCTATAATACCGCGCGACGGTATGTCAAACCCGATGTTTACACGCTCGCCCTGATTTTCCATTGATGTCATCTCTCCCTTGCGGCGTGTCACCATGTCTATCATCTTACTGGCAAACTCTTCCGGTACATTGATTGTCATCTCTTCTATAGGCTCGCATCTCTCACCGTCAATCTCCTTGTATATTACCTGCGGCTGTCCCACCTGCAATTCATATCCTTCACGGCGCATCGTCTCTATCAATACGGAGAGATGCAGCACGCCGCGTCCGCTTACTATCCATTTATCTGTAGAATCTTCAAACGGGGTCACCTTCAGTGCAAGGTTTTTTTCAAGCTCTTTCTGAAGACGGTCATTTATATGGCGGCTCGTAACAAACTTTCCTTCCTTGCCGAAGAACGGAGAATCGTTTATCGTAAAGAGCATGCTCATCGTCGGTTCGTCTATTGCAATCGGAGGAAGCGGCTCTGGATTTTCAAAGTCGCATATAGTATCGCCAATCTCAAACTTCTCCAAACCTATTATAGCACAAATGTCACCACTGCCGACCTCGGCTGTCTTCTGGTGTCCCATGCCCTCAAAGGTGTGCAGTTCCTTTATCTTTGTCTTCTCCTGCGAACCGTCACGGTGGACAATTGTCACGTTCATTCCCTCGCGCAACGTTCCACGGTGTACGCGACCTACGGCAATACGTCCCGTATAGCTTGAATAATCGAGACTGGTTATCAGCATCTGCGGTGTTCCCTCGATAACCTTCGGTGCAGGAATAACCTCAACAATCTTGTCAAGAAGATAGGTGATGTTGTCCGTAGGCATCTTATAGTCGCCGCTCATCCACCCGTTCTTTGCCGAGCCGTATACCACGGGGAAGTCCAACTGGTCTTCAGTGGCATTAAGAGAAAACATCAGGTCGAACACCATTTCGTATACTTCCTCCGGACGGCAGTTTGGCTTGTCCACCTTGTTTACCACAACAATAGGCTTCAGTCCAAGCTCCAATGCCTTCTGCAGCACAAAGCGCGTCTGCGGCATCGGACCCTCAAAGGCATCGACAAGCAACAGACATCCGTCTGCCATGTTCAGCACGCGCTCCACCTCTCCGCCGAAGTCGGAGTGTCCCGGAGTGTCAATAATGTTTATCTTTACATCCTTATATGTTATAGATACGTTTTTGGAAAGAATTGTTATACCACGCTCACGTTCCAAATCATTGCTGTCCAACACCTGACTGCTCAGGTCCTGCCCGTCACGAAACAGGTTGCCTGCCAGCATCATCTTGTCCACGAGTGTTGTCTTGCCATGGTCAACGTGGGCAATAATAGCTATGTTTCTTATTTCCTGCATATTCTTTACCTTAAAAAATCGGATGCAAAATTACACATTATTTATTAATAACATGTAATAGTTAGTTCATTATTTGATATATATTGATAAAGAAACAGCCTTTAATATAATGAAGAGCCGGCTTACAGCCACCTACTCCTCTGCAATCTTCCATTCTTCAATGCCACGTATATCCGACGAGAAGTTCACACCTATCTTATATATCTGACGCCCGTCTGTATTGAACGGCGCGGCATATCCCTTCTCGTCTATCTGACGCAACGCGTCATCCGCCGTGCCGTCAAGCTTCAGCTCAAAGACATATATGTAGTCCTTGGTCTTCATCACTATGTCTATACGCCCGCGGCTTGTCCTGCGCTCCACATCCGCATAGAAGCCAAGAAGCTTGAATATAAGGTACATCGAGTTCTGGAAGTATTTCTCCATCTTGCCCGTTATCTCATAGTCTGTGTCGGCAAACAACGACTGGAGGCGTTCCATGAAGCCTTCGGGATTGCCGCGCTCTATCTCCGAAATGAAATTGGCTATAAAGAAATCCGTCCTGTTCTCATCAACAGGAGTGTAGAGAGGAAGAAGATATTTTACAAAGCCGTTCTCTACCTCCTTGTTCGGGAAGCCAAGGGTGTACATCCTAAAACGCTCGTCATATCCCTTTATCGTAAGATAGCCACTCTGGTATATCACCGGTATGGGATTACGCGACATGGAGTCGACACTGTTAAGGACATCTGCCGACACCTGCTCTGTCTGGAGATTGTTCAGGTCATAGTCTGCCTGCTTGAGCAGGTGGACGAGGAACGACGGCGTGCCAGTCTCAAACCAGTAGTCGCCGAACTTACCTTTGTTCAAAGTATTCAGCAAACTGAATGGGTTGTATATGCCAACAGTATCAACCTCAAAGTGATAACCGTCATAAAGCTCCTTCAGCTTATCACAGGTTGCCTCATAGCTTGCACTCTCCTTAGCGGCAAGCTCATGCAGCGGCTCCTCGAAATATTCGTGTATCTCCTTCTCCGTTATTCCGCAGATGTCGATATAGCGGTTGTCCATGGAAATGTCGTCAAGGTTGTTGAGATCGCTGAACACGCTCACCTTGCCGAACTTTGTCACGCCCGTGAGCAGGGCAAAGCGGATATAGCGGTCCTGTGTCTTCAGCACCGAATAGAATGCCTTCAATATATTGCGGTAGCTGTCCTGAAGCTCCATGTTGCCGATTGCCTGAAGCATGGGCTTGTCGTATTCGTCTACAAGTATCACAACGCGCTGCCCAGTCTTCTCAAAAGCACGTCGGATGATGCCCTTGAAACGAAGCTCGGGAGTAACCTCCGTGGAAGATGTGCCATAAAGAACCTCCCAGTTGGCAAGCGAGTCGTTAAGGACGTTAAGCAAAGCCTCGGTACAGTCATACTTTGCCGTGTTGAGGTCGAGATGAAGTATTTGATATTCCGTCCAGTCCTTTTCCATATTCTCTATGGCAAGTCCCTTGAACAGTTCCTTCCTACCGCTGAAATACGACTCCAGCGTGGATATGAGAAGACTCTTGCCGAAGCGGCGGGGACGACTGAGGAAATAATAACTGCCGTTGTTAACCAGCTTATACAAAAGCGCGGTCTTGTCTACATATACGTAGCCGTCGTTTCTAAGCTTCTCAAAATTCTGTATACCTATGGGGAATTTCATATATCTCTCCTTTTGCTTTTCTACTATCTGCAAAAATACATAAAACTTTCGACACATTTATATGCTACCGACACATTTATTGTATTTTAGAAGAAAGTGGCAGTCATCCGAAATCAACGGCATACACCAACGAACTATACGACCATCAGCAGCCGCATTCTTCAATACGGCAAATCTTGCACCCATTGTCTAAAACGGGCTAATTCAAAATCTGACTGTTCAATCTGCAAGCAAAACATGTTAAAAAGACATATTTGTGTCAAAAGAGAAACGTCCTCCGAAAAAGGCGGACTACACTGAGAAGAAGGCGGACAATAAGGTGTGAGAGGGTGAAAGACAGAAGAACGCTAAGCATGAGCGATTGCGAAATGCAAAAAGGAAGCAGCAACGGCACATTATTTTACAAATTGTCATGAAACACACCACGACGCATTCGCGACAAAAAAGCAAAAGCCACGAAGGCGGCAAGGCATCATACACAAAGCAAGCCGAAACACATTCGCGGCAATAAACATGCGGAAGAAACCTCCGGAAAAGCATATTTATCGTATAATGTCATAAAAATAAATATCCAAACATTGGCGTATTTCACTTTTTATCAGTACCTTTGCACCCGAATTTCGGAAAATCCGATGCATTCGATGAGGACGGCGTTGTGATTAAGGCGCCGGTCATCAGAAGGATGTAATATACAAACAACATTAATCAAACAAAACAATTATGTATTTAGATCAGGCTAAGAAACAGGAAATCTTTGGCAAGTACGGCAAGTCTAACACCGATACGGGTTCGGCAGAGAGCCAGATAGCGCTCTTCACATACCGCATCGCACACCTGACGGAGCACCTCAAGAAGAACCACAAGGACCACGTCACAACACGTTCGCTGACAATGCTTGTCGGCAAGAGACGTGCCCTGCTCGACTATCTGTACGACCGCGACGTAGAACGCTACCGCGCCATAGTAAAGGCTTTGGGTCTGCGCCGATAAGAAAGAGCACTGTTTTAAGACTATTACAAAATCTCCATGGCTGGTATTCACTGCTATGGAGATTTTTGTTTATACCCATTTAAAGGAGCGCGGGCTACACTTCTCCATCAATAATCTCGCGTAGCGGTATCATGACAAAATCGCGTTCGCGCATCAGGGGGTGGGGTATGCACAGCCGGGGAGTGTCTATGCTTATTTCGTCATACAGCAGGATGTCGATGTCTATGGGACGGTCGTGATATCCGCCGTCCGACGACTTGACCGTCCTGCCGAGCTGCCTTTCTATATCCTGCGTTGTCTCAAGCACCTCAAGGGGAGACAAGGCGGTATGCACGCACACGGCGGCATTGATGAAACGGTTGGAAGAGCTGAAGCCCCACGGCTCGGTTTCAAGAAAAGAGGAGCGGCGGACAACCGTGCCCACTGCTCCTTCTATAAGTTCTATTGCCCTGTTTATGGTATGTTCCCTATCGCCGATATTGGCGCCAAGGGCAAGATATAATACATGTAACCCCTGCATCAGTCGTTGAGTATAAGCATGGCATCGCCGTAGCAGCCGAACTTATATCCGTTCTTTACGGCGAGGTCGTAAGCCTGCATAACAAGGTCGTAGCCGCCGAAAGCCGCCGTAGACATGAGCAAAGTGGACATGGGGTGATAGAAATTGGCTATCATCGAGTCTGCCACGCCAAACTCATACGGAGGGAAGATAAACTTGTTTGTCCACCCCTCATATTCCTTCAGCTGGTTGTCCGTGCCGGATGCCGTCTCGGTTGCCTTGACCACGCTTGTCCCGACGGCACATACATGACGCCCGGCTGACTTGGCACCGTTGACAATGCGGCATGCCTCGGCGTCGATAAACATCTGTTCGGAGTCCATCTTGTGCTTCGTAAGGTCTTCCACTTCTATGTCATGGAAGTTTCCAAGGGCGCAATGCACCGTGACGTATGCAAACTCTATGCCCCTGATTTCCATACGCTTGAGCAGCTCGCGGCTAAAGTGCAGACCAGAGGCGGGAGCTGTTACGGCACCCTCCTTGCGGGCATAGATGCACTGGAAGTCGTCAAGGTCTTCGGGCTTTGCCGCACGCTTGTCGACGATATATCGCGGCAGCGGAGCCTCTCCGAGCGCGTAAAGCTCGCGTTTGAACTCGTCGTGCGGACAGTCGTAGAGGAAACGCAGGGTACGTCCGCGGCTTGTGGTGTTGTCGATGACCTCGGCAACCATCGTACCGCTGCTGTCAAAGAACAGCTTGTTGCCGATACGTATCTTGCGGGCAGGCTCTACAAGGACATCCCACAAGCGCATCTCCTCGTTGAGTTCGCGGAGCAGGAACACCTCTATCTTGGCATCGGTCTTTTCCTTTGTTCCGTAAAGGCGTGCAGGGAAGACCTTTGTGTCGTTGAAGACAAAGGTGTCTCCCTCGTCGAAATAGTCGAGTATGTTGCGGAAGTCGAGCCATACAGGATTGCCGTCGGCATCGTTAACGGTGTTGCCGTCGGCATCGGTCTTGTGCATTTCTATCTTCTGTGACTTCTTATGAAGCACCATGAGGCGGCACTCGTCACGATGATATGGAGGCTCGAGAGCTATAAGTTCCTCCGGAAGTTTGAATTTAAATTGTGACAGTTTCATAATTCTATTTATCTCCTCCTGTTATATTATCTTCTATTGTCTGTTGTTCAAGCCACCCGGGAAAGTCGTCGAGCGTGATGCAGCCGGCAACATCTACACTGCCAACACGCGTGCGCCGCAACGCCGTGAGATAGGCTCCGCTGCCGAGGGCTGCGCCGATGTCGCGTGCCAAGGCGCGTATGTATGTACCCTTGCCGCACACCACCCTTATGCCCATCTGCATAGTTGCGGGACAGAACGACGTAAGTTCTATCTCGTCTATGCGCAGGAGCTTGGGTCTAAGCTCTACCTCATGTCCCCGGCGCATGAGGTCGTAGGCACGCCTGCCGCCCACCTTGCACGCCGAGTAAGACGGCGGTATCTGGTGTATCTCGCCCACAAAGCGCTTCAGCGTCTCTTCTATCAGCCGGCGCGTGATATGTGCCGTGGGATAGGTGAAGTCCACGGTATGCTCGCGGTCATAGCTGGGAGTGGTTGCCCCGAGCTGGAGCATGGCGGTATATTCCTTGGTGTGAGCCTGGAGCATGTCTATCATCTTGGTCTTGCGGCCGGTACAGATGATGAGCACGCCCGTGGCAAGCGGGTCGAGGGTTCCTGCGTGTCCGGTCTTGACACGCTTCACGCCGAGACGGCGGGATATGAGATATCTCACGCGTGCCAGCGCCCCGAAGCTGGACATGCCGTAGGGTTTGTCGATGCAGATTATCTCGCCTTGGGTGAAATTCATATACGGGGAAGTTATGACAGGATTAATGTTACAACTCCGGCTACGGCGCAATAGACGGCAAAGTATATGAGTTTTCCTTTCTTCACAATGTTTATCATCCACTTGCAGGCAAGGCATCCGGCAATGAATGCAGCGATGAAGCCCACGGCGAGAGACATCAGCGGTATGTCGCCGACGGCGGCTTGTGCACCTTCTTTTACCATTTTTACGGTGTCGAGAAGTGCCTCGCCGAGTATCGGGGGTATCACCATAAGGAACGAGAACTGTGCCAGGCTCTCCTTCTTGTTGCCGAGAAGAAGTCCGGTGGCAATGGTGCTGCCCGACCGTGACAGTCCGGGCATGACGGCAGCTGCCTGTGCAAGACCTATGATGAAGGCGTCTTTAAGACTTATATGTTCTTTCTGCCTCGGCTTTGCATAATACGAAAAGGTGAGCAGCAAAGCTGTGACGAGGAGCATCAGTCCGACGATGAAAAGTCCGGAACCGAAGATTTCTTCAACCTTGTCCTTGAAAAACACGCCGACGATGCCCACGGGTATCATCGAGACGATGATGTTCAGAACATAGCGTGTCTCGCTGTTCAGCGTCCCCTTGAAGAGCCCCTTGAATATCCACGCTATCTCTTTCCACAGGATTACAAGCGTGCTGAGAACGGTGGCTACGTGTACAAGGATGGTGAACGTGAGGTTTTCCTCGCCTTCGATGTCGAAGAGTGCTGCGCCGATGGCAAGATGACCGCTGCTGCTTACGGGCAGATACTCGGTAAGTCCTTGGAGCAGACCGAGGATAAGTGCTTCAAACCAACTCATTGCTTATTGTTTGTCTGTGTCTTTGGGTTTACGGATGACAGCGAAGATTATCGACACGAAGCCGGCGAAACATACGACGGGAGCCACCTTTATGCGCAGGGGGCTGAAGATGTCGGGATTGAACGTCGTCTCGGAAGAACCGCTTCCGCTCATCAGTATGAAACCGATTATTACGACCAACATGCCTGCGGCGAGGCAGATAAAGTTGGTTTTATCAAACGCAAGATTTTTTTTGTCCATTTTGCTTGTCGTTATTTACCTGCGGCGGCACGCATGCAGCATAGCCGCCGGCAAATGGTATTTATGTTAGAATATTGTTTTTGTCATATCTTATACAGGTCGCCCGCCTTCATCTTAAGGAACTTGTTCACGGAGAAGCATGCGCACAGCAGCGTGATAAGTATTCCGAAAAGAAACACGGAGGCTGCGGTGACAGCCATTACCTGCCATGTTATCACGGCGATGACACCCGGCTCGTAGGTATAGAGGAGGTATATGCCGGCAGCAAGCAGGGCGTTGGCAATGACGGCTGCTATAAGTCCGATAGTCACCGCCTTACGTAAGAACGGGCGGCGGATGAAACTCCACGAGGCACCTACAAGCTTCATCGTGTGTATGTTGAAGCGGCGGGCGTAGACGCTGAGCTTCACCGTGTTGTTTATCAGCGAGAAGGAAACGCAGGTAAGGAGCACGGCGAGGACAAGAAGCACAAGGTTTATCTTGCGGAGGTTGTTGTTCACGCTGTCCATAAGGTCCTGCGGATATGTTATGTCGGTGACCTTCTTGTTCTTCTTCAGGTCTTTCACAATCCAGCGCAGGGAGTCGGTGTTGGCATAGCCCGCCTTCAGCCTGAGTTCGAGAGACGACACGAAGGGGTTGGCACCGATGAACTCGCTGGGGTCGGTCCCCATGGCTGCCGTCTGTTCTTTCAGCACCTGTTCCTTACTTATAAAGTTAACCTTGTTGACGTATTTGCGCCTTGCAACGTCCTTGCTAAGCTGCAATGCCTCGGAATTGTTCATGTCCTCACTGAGTATCATGGACACGGTGAGATTTTCTTTTACGTATGCGGAAAGGTTCTGCGCCGTAAGGACGGAAAACACAACCATGCCGAGCAGAATGAGGACCAGTGCCGTGCTGATGCACAACGTTATGCCCTGCAAGCCGTGCCGGCAGTTTCTTCTTTTCTTTTTATTGCTCATTACTTAATGGCTATAACACACCTAATTTGCTGCAAAGTAACAAAAAAAACTTCTGCCCGACAACGGTTTAACTACTATTAACAGCCGCCGTATGCTTTTTTTGTATACCTTTGCGCGATATCAAACCTTATATTATATATAGAGAATATGGCAACAGTGATATATCCGGCACCGATATTCGGACCTGTACACAGCCGGCGGCTCGGCGTTTCATTAGGCATAAACCTCATGCCGGCAGACGGAAAGATATGTACATTTGACTGTATATACTGCGAATGTGGCTTCAACGCGGACCACCGCCCCAAGTCGGGACGCCCGTCGAGGAAGGAAGTTGCTGACGGCTTGGAGGACAAGCTGAAGGAAATGGCTGCGGAGGGCATCGTGCCTGACGTACTGACATTTGCCGGTAACGGCGAGCCGACGGCGCACCCGCAGTTTGCGGAGATTATAAACGACACGATATCACTGCGCGACAGGTATTGCCCGAAGGCGAAAGTGTCTGTCTTGAGCAACTCTACAAAGGCTCATCTCAAGGATGTGCACGATGCCCTGATGCTCGTAGACAACAACATATTGAAGCTGGACACGGTGAACGCGGAATATATAAGCCGGGTTGACAGACCGGTTGGCGGGCACTACGACGTGGACAAAATCATAGAGTCGATGCGTTCTTTTAATGGAAACGTGATAGTTCAGACAATGTTCATGAAAGGGACTGCCGGCGGGGAGAGCGTTGACAACACGGGGGATGAGTACGTAACGCCGTGGCTTGAGGCTGTCAGATACATCCGTCCGCGGGAGGTGATGATATATACTGTGGACCGCGAGACGCCGGAGCATGGCATAAAGAAGGCGACAAGGGAGGAACTCGACGGCATACGCGACCGCGTGACGGCAATGGGGATACCATGCACGGCATCGTATTGACCCCTTTCACAGCGGCTTTGCCTGAACTGTAAGAGGTGCGGATAAGGACAGGGAATTGGAATACGGCATGTGACACAATGACACTGATATCACCGTAACGGTGTCATTGTGATTTCAAAAAAGTGCCGTGATTTTTCTCAAACTACGCAGTCTGCAGGTGAGCGGATGTTCAATAAAAACAAAAAGCACGTGCGAAAATATCATTCGGAGCATCGTTTTTCTCAAAAAGATGCCACTTTTAGGGTACAGAGTGCGGCATTTCAGGGTATGAAATGCCTCGTTTCAGGCTCTAAAATGCGGCATATTGCATCACAACATGCCTCATTTCACTCTCTGAAAGGGTGTTTTTAATAATTTCAAACGCTATTTTCAATGCTCACATCCGGCATATATATCATAACGCGCTGTACTTCATAATTTTACGGTTGCACACAATTCTTTGCGATATTTATGTCCTCCAGCTTTCTTTTTCGTAAACATCGCAAACATGAGAGACATGTTTTTTGCAAAGTGTAAGCACAACATGGGTTTTAGCTACAACCGTATATGCGATGCGTGATGTGCTGGAAAAGACGGTGTAAAATAACGTAAGTTCGATGAATATTACAAACCACCCCTGCCCCTCCTTTGGAAAAGGAGGGGACACTGCGCAGGCATTGTATGCAGACATTTGTCCTTTAACTTCTTCTGACTTCCCATAACTTCTTTAACTCCCAAACACTTTACTCCTTACTCCATTCCTACGCGTCCCCTCCTTTTCCAAAGGAGGGGCAGGGGTGGTTTGTAATATAACAGGCAAGATAAATTCGTCGAACTCACGTTAAAATAACATCTGACACAAAGTCTCAAGCCTATTACATTGCTTTGAAATAAAAAGGGGCATCCAAAATT
Organism: uncultured Prevotella sp.; assembly: GCA_900545525.1. Lineage (GTDB taxonomy): Bacteria > Bacteroidota > Bacteroidia > Bacteroidales > Bacteroidaceae > Prevotella. Next base: position 28,655 of record UQZX01000024.1, on the reverse strand, counting down.
CAGAGTAATATAAAACTAATTGAAATCCTATGTCTTATTTTACAGGCTGAAAGCCCAATGAGCACACAGCCCGGGGCAACGCCCCGGGAGCAGTTGTTATATTAAAGATGCGCCCCGAAGGGGCAAAAGCGTCTTTTCTGTAAGTCCTGAGAGCATGCCGTGTATTTGTCTGTCAATGACGGCATGCCTGTTTTTAACGCTTTTGCCCTTGTAGGGCGCAGTTTCACCTGTGCTCACATTCCCATGGCGTTGCCATTGGCTATGCGCTCATTGGACTTTCAGCCCGCATACAGTAATGACGACGTATCGCTCCAAATTCCGGAAAATCCAAAAGAAGTCCGCAGCTCCAGATACGGAGTTGCGGACTTCTTATGATAATATCCTTAATAATAAGCGGGCTTTACCGCTGCTTCTTATTTGCTCAGGGCGTTCTTAATCTGTGTTGCAATATCGGCAGACGGATTTATAGCCAATGCCTTGTCGCAATATTCAATAGCCTTGTCGTTGTTGTCCTGAAGTACGCTTACGTGTGCCAGATACTCGTATGCCGTAACAAGGCGGCTCTTGTCTGTATCGTCAAGATTTCCCTGTGCTTCAAGCAGACTTGCAACTTTCTCATAATATGGCTTTGCAAGAGCCTTGCTACGATCCTGGTCAAGCAGTTCCGAACGCTTTGCCCTCAGGAAGTTGGCAAACACAGCCTGCTCCGGATATTTCTCCTCAAGCAGACCATAGGTTGCAATGGCATTCTTGATTGCCTCTATCTGCTTCTCACCTGTAATGGCAGCTGCCTGCTCCATGTAAAGACTTGCAAGCCCGTTGATTTCGCCGGCTGTGGGTTTGCTGCTCATACCGATATATTCGCTGTACTTGGCAATAGATGTATCGAAGTCGCCTTTTTCCTTGTAGACATCTGATATCATCTTCACAACCTGAGCTTTGGCATCCTGTCCGCCTTCAACAAGCTCCATAGCCTTAGTGTACATCTCAACTGCCTTGTCCCACTGCTTTGTCTTCTGAAGCGCAAGAGCATAGTTGCTGTAGTCCAAATCTGTTGCGTTAAGAGAGTCGGTCTTGTTGAACAAGGTCTCTGCATATACTATTGCCTGGTCGTATTTCTTTGCAGAGTTGTATGACAACATTGCCACACGGTTAAGAGTAACGTCCTTCGGATACTTTGTAACGCCAAAAGAAGCAACTTCCTGACACTTGTCGTTGTCACCGGTGAGCAACAATGCGCGTGCATACTCCGAAAGATAGCTCTTGTCGAGCTTGTTTACGTCAACCTTTGAATAGTATTCCTTTGCCTTCTCACGGTTGTTGGCAAGGTAGTAGATATGACCTGCCTCTGCATCAACGGGATAATCGGGCTTTATGGTACGCAGCTGCTCAAGCTGCTCTACAGCCTGCTGGGGACTTCTTCCGCGGTAAACCCAGGCATACTTGATATATCCCTGAGGGTTCTGCGGGTCAAAATATATTGCCTGCTGATACTGCTGTGCGGCAGCACCACCGTCATCCTTAAGTGCTTCGATGTCGCCAAGAAGTATCCAACCGTCACCATATTTCTTGTTTACCTTTACTGCCATCTCACCGTATTTCTTTGAGTTAAGCGTATCTTTAATTGCAAGATAAGCACGTCCCAGACCCACGAGAGCTTCAGCGTTCTTCTTGTTCGCCTTTACATAATCCTTTACCAGAGGCTCTGCAGCCTTCAAATCTTTCTTGTTGTCAGCAATAACCTTAGTGATAGCATCTATCTGTGCCTTCACGTCCTGCTGCGCAAACGATGCAGTGTATGAGCCTATCGCCATAGCACCTGCCAAAATGTATTTTAATGCTTTCATATTACCTATTTTCTGTTTTTAAGTTAATACAATATGTTATATCGGCTGTTATTATTCCTGATTTACTTTTATGCTCCTTATCTGAATATCACCACGATATGGAAGAAGACCGCTCTTGAGTATGATCAGCTGCCCCGTAGGATCGCTGATAAACTGGGCAAAGTGCATTGGCAGCGCCCTTAGCGGGTCACACACAAGGGCATATATTGTCCTCACAAACGGATAACGGCCGTCGAGGAAATATGCCTGATAAGGCTTCCATGAGTTCATCGGTGTGGCTGTGTCCATCTTTGACACTGCCATGACATTGATATTTTTCTTAAATGTGATGTTCGTCGTATCACGACCGTCATACAACCAGTTCGAGCCTATAATTCCTATGGCTCCGGGAGTAGCCTCGACATAGTCTATAACTTCTTTGCTTGTCTTGCCGGCTACGATATTTTCGCTGTTAATGGGTTTTCCGCCTAATATGGAATCAACACAGAAGTGAACGGCACTCGACTGCTTATTGTCGAATATCACTTCTATCTGACCTCTCTTCGAACCGGGATAAACGTCACTCCAGTTCTTTACCTCACCGCTAAGGATGCGCTTTACATCGCGCACCGTAATACAGGTGTCGGTATTCTCCTTGTTCACTATAAAGGCAAGACCGTCATATCCGATAGGGAATGTGACTGCCTTTAAATTACGCGATTCAAGGCTTTTCTTTTCTTTTTGTGTCAAGTCACGAGCCGCTACCACCAAATGAATACTGTCTTTCATAAGCAGGTTTATGGCATCAAGCTCGTTTGTATAAAGGGGTTCAACCTCCGCGTCACGGAATTTCGACTCAAACACCGCACGCTCCTCATCCAAAATAGTACTGAAACTCTCATCAGCAGCAAATACAATCTTGCCCGATGAATAGGTATCAGTTCTATTAGAAGGATTCTTCTCGGTACAAGCCGAGAAGAATCCTAATGTAATTAATCCAACAAATATGTTGCTGAATAGCTTTTTAATCATCTTACTGTAATCTAAATGTTACCGGTACAAAGAACTTAACACGTACTGATTGTCCGTTCTGCTTACCGGGGATCCACTTCGGCATGCGGCTAACCACACGGAGAGCTTCCTTGTCCAAAGAAGGATCCACTGACTTAACAACATGTGCTCCGGAAACAGAACCGTCACGTTCTACAACAAACTGAACAGTTACACGTCCTTCAACACCGTTCTCAGCAGCGACAACCGGATACTTGATGTTCTCACGAAGCCAGCTGTTAAGAGCTGCCGGACCACCGGGGAACGAGGGCTGCTGCTCTACAACATCGAAGACCTTGTTCTCTACCGGGTCAGCTTTCACTGGTTCCGGTTCCTTGATCTTCTCATCGAGCTTCATAACAACACCTTCATCTGAACCGTTTGTCACATTGATAGCACCAATATCTGTCTTTGTCTTAGAAAGGTCGTCCTGCTGCTTAAGCTCCTCTTCAGGTTTAACCTCGCTGTCCTTTTTGATGACAGGCGGTGTAAACTTGATAGAGTTCTTAACCTGCTCTACAACCTTTTTCGGTTCAACTTTAACTACTTCTTTCTTAACCTCAGGCTTTTTCTTTGTCTCTGCGATAGCCGAAAGCTCCACTGCATCAGTATACTTATCTTTCTGAGCAGCCTCAACCATACGTACAATAGAAACACCAAGGAAAAGCAGGACGGTAGCAAGCAGTATGACTATCAATGCAAATATATTACGCTTTGATGTGCCTTTACGAAGCTTATATGCTCCGTATTCTTTGTTTTTGCCTTCAAAGACAAGGTCGCACCAGTCGTTCGATACCAAATCTATCTTTGACATTGTTTATTAGTTTTAATGGTTAATATTAATACTTTGTCAACAATATTGATTATTTCAGACCCTTTGAGCCAAGAAGCTTCAAGTCGTCCGCATGAATCTTGTCGATTACGTATTTACCTATACTGCATATCTGCATCTCGTCCAGAACATCCACCACATTCTTATATGAAGCACCGTCGGTAGGTTTGATAACGATTGTCATGGTCGGAATCTTCTCACCATTAATCTCACCGGACTTAATCTTGGCAAGTTCTTTCTGGAACTTTTCCTCACCAGCGGGACCTTCATACAGTTTCGGGTTCTTCTTCTTTTCAGCTTCGAGTTTGTGCTTTGCATCCAATATCTTGGCAACAGGAGCAATACCCTCCTCTGTCAAGTGGTTGATAAGCACGTCGCGGATACCCTTGCTGCCCCATGTTGTCTCTTTAAGACAAGCAGGATTGTCATAATCAGGAATACCCTCTATATAACAAATCTTGTCATCGGCACAGGCATATATAGTAATTGTCTGTGATGCCTTTGAAGCATTTTTGTTCTCGTCACTGATGTTCTTATCATTACTCGGCATCGTAAGCTGCATTGTCTGCGGCTTGCTCAAAGACGTACAGAGCATAAAGAACGTAATAAGAAGCATCATCATGTCCACCATAGGCGTAAAGTCTACGCGGACGTTCATCTTCTTCTGCTTACTTGCTTTTTTCTTTGCCATTCTTAATCCTCCTGGGTTTTGAGTTGAGTAATAAGATAATAACGGTTCATATCCATGTCTGCCAATTCAGACATCACCTTCTTTACGACCTTATACGGAGTCTTCTGGTCAGCCTTTATAGAGATCTTAAGGTCTGGCACTGCATCGTCTGCCGCCTTAACCCAAGTCTGGAACTGGCTCATACCACCGTCTATACTGTCCGTAGGTATACCTTTCTTTGCCTGGATACCGTTTATCTTAGCCTGCTCCATAGAAAGCAGGTCAGACATTTCGTTCACATTGGCTCCAAAAGAAGCAAGACTCATAAAAGTCTTCTCCTGACTTGCATTCAGTTTCAGACCATACTGTCCTGCAACATCCTGAAGAACAGCCTGCATTGAAGCCGGCTTGTCCAATCCGAGGAACACCCTGCCTTCATTGTCGACAAGGATTTGCAGAACGTCTGTCTCCGGAACCTTGATTTCAGACACCGAACCCGGCGTGTTTACTTTTACTGCCTCATCCTTTACGAATGTTGATGTCAACATAAAGAATGTGAGCAAAAGAACCATCACGTCCGACATAGGGGTCATGTCAATCCAGACATCGTTCTTCTTAATTTTTACTTTACCCATAGCGATAAAAAATTAAAGGGTTAGTAAAATTAAGCTTCGTCTGTGTGGTTAGCTTCGTAAGTCTGTGCTATTGTGTAACCAACTTCATCGAGAGCGTATGTAAGCTTGTCGATCTTATTTGTGAAGAAGTTATAGATAACAACTGCGAACCAAGAAGTCAAAATACCAGAAGCAGTATTAACCAACGCCTCTGAAATACCTGCAGAAAGCTGGAGAGAGTCACCACCACCACCGGCAGCAAGAGCCTGGAATGAGTTGATCATACCCAACACAGTACCGAACAGAGCGGTAAGTGTACCAAGAGTAACGATTGTTGCAACGATAGGCAAGTTCATCTGAAGTGTAGGCATTTCAAGCTGTGTTGCCTCTTCGTGAGCCTGCTGTATCTTAGCAACTTTCTGGCTCTTCTTGATACCCTGTGCGCTTTCCATTTCCTTGTAAGCCTTCAATGAAGCAGAAACAACATTAGCTACAGAACCCTTCATCTTGTCGCAAAGACCCTGAGCCTTGGTAAAGTCGCCAGCCTTAATAGCAGCCTTTACCTCTGCTGTGAACTTGGGAAGAGGCATTTTGCCGAAAGCAACGCGAAGAGCGAGATAGCGCTCAACACCAAGAGCTATAACGGTGAGCAACAATGTAAGGATGATAGACACCACGATACCACCCTTATAGATTGTACCCATAAGGTTTGCAGGATGTCCGCTACGGTCACCGCCCTCGAAGTTGTCGGGATTACCGAGGAAGAACTGATAGAAACAGAATGCAATAGCGAAGCATATTACAATGATCCAAATTGCATCTCTAACACCTTGGAAGCCCGATTTCTTCGGACTAGCCGCATTTTTTGTAGTTGCCATAATTTTGATTTTAGTTTTTAGTTATTAATAAATTTAAGTTATAAGAATTCAGGTTCGTTCTTTAACAGAGTTTGTTATAAACTTTATGCCGCACAATATTAGATTTTAGTGTTTTACTATCTGCAAAGATAACAAATAAAGACAAATAACCCGTATTGTTAATGAGATTTAACAATGTTTTTTTATTCGGCTCCTAAACACATGCGTATTGCCATGCCGCTTGTCACTTCAACTTTGCCAACGATTTCTTTATCCTTGCCATTGCCTCACGTATATTGTCATCGCTTGTGGCATAGCTCATCCTGAAACAGCAAGGATCGCCGAACGCGTCACCTGCCACCGTTGCCACATGTCCGTCCTCCAGGATGAACAGGGCAAGGTCTGTCGAGGTATTTATGGTGCGTCCATCATGACTCTTTCCGAAATAGCTGCTGCATTTTGGGAACAGATAGAAAGCCCCTTCCGGCTCGTTAACTTCAAGCCCCGGTATGTCCTTTGCGAGGCTGACGATGAGGTCCCGGCGGCGTTTAAAGGCATCGCGCATCTCTGCTACACACTCCTGCGACGAGGTGTATGCCGCCTCCGCTGCCTTCTGGCTCACCGAGCACGGTCCGCTGGTATATTGTCCCTGCAGCTTGTTGCAGCCCTTGACAATCCACTCCGGTGCCGCAATATATCCTATGCGCCAACCTGTCATGGCGTATGCCTTCGACACACCGTTGACAATAACCGAACGCTCTTTCATCCCCTCTATTGAAGCTATGCTGCAATGTCTTCCGGTATAATTAATATGTTCATATATCTCGTCGGCAAGGACAAAGACATCATCATGGCGCTTTATGACCTCAGCCAGCTCTTTCAGTTCCGTTTCAGAATATACGCTGCCCGTGGGGTTGCTCGGAGAGCACAATATGAGCATTCTTGTCTTTGGTGTTATTGCCGCCTCAAGCTGTTCCGGCGTAATCTTGAAGTTCTGTTCAAATCCTGCCTCTATTATCACGGGGACACCGCCGGCGAGCTTCACCATCTGCGGATAGCTCACCCAGTAGGGTGCAGGAATTATCACCTCCTCGCCGTCGTTGACAAGAGCCATGACGGTATTGCATACGCTCTGCTTGGCACCATTGGACACGAGTATCTCGTTTACAGTATATTCCAGTCCGTTTTCATTCTTCAGCTTTGCCACAATGGCTTTTCTCAGGTCCGCGTATCCGGGTACCGGAGAATAGCGCGAATAGTTCTCGTCCACTGCTTTCTTTGCCGCTTCCTTTATGTGGTCGGGAGTGTTGAAGTCCGGTTCGCCGACACTCATGTTTATTACATCTATGCCCTGCGCTTTCATCTCGCCGCTTTTCTGCGACATGGCGAGCGTGGCAGAGGGTGAAAGACGGTTCAGCCGTTCTGATAATTGTGCCATATTCTTCTTTACTTATGTTACGTATTGCAAATTTACGTATTTTTATCCGTTTCAACGAATAAAGGGAACATTATTTCATTGTTCCGCTTGCAATCTGACAAAATATGATTTAATGCGGTGATATTACAGGTGAAGCGTATGCCCCATACGCTCTTTCTTGGTTTCAAGATACCTTATATTATATTCGTTTGGAGTAACCTCTATGGGAATATTCTCAGTTATCTCAAGCCCGTATGCCTCAAGCCCGATACGCTTCACGGGATTGTTTGTCAGCAGCCGCATCTTGCGAACGCCAAGCTCACGCAGTATCTGCGCACCGCACCCGTAGTCGCGCTCATCCGGCTTAAACCCGAGATGCACGTTGGCATCGACCGTATCAAGCCCTTCTTCCTGCAACTTATATGCCGCAATCTTGTTCATCAGTCCGATGCCGCGTCCTTCCTGCTGCATGTAGACCACTACGCCCCTGCCCTCTTTCTCTATCATCTCCATTGCCTTGTGCAGCTGCTCGCCACAGTCACAGCGCTTGCTTCCGAGGATATCACCTGTGGCACATGACGAGTGCACGCGCACCATGACAGGCTCGTCTTCTGCCCATTCGCCTTTTATCAGTGCCATGTGCTCCAGCCCGTTGCTTGTCTGGCGGAAAGGTATCAGTTTAAAATGCCCGTACTCTGTCGGCATGTCCACCTCCTCACCACGCTCCACAAGAGTCTCGTGCTTAAGGCGGTATGCTATCATGTCTTTAATGGAAATGACCTTGAGACCATGTTCCTTGCCGAACCGTATCAGCTCGGGCAGACGCGCCATCGTACCGTCGTCGTTCATTATTTCCATCAATGCTCCCGCCGGATAAAGCCCTGCCATGCGGCAAAGGTCTATCGTTGCCTCCGTATGGCCGCTGCGGCGCAGCACGCCATTGTCCTGTGCATACAACGGGCTTACATGTCCGGGGCGTCCGAACGAGCCGGGTTTTGACGCAGGATCGGCAAGCGCCTTTATGGTCTCTGCACGGTCGTGTGCGGAGACTCCGGTGGAACATCCGTCCAGCTTATCTATCGTCACCGTAAACGGAGTGCCGAGCACAGAGGTGTTGTCTGCCACCTGATGCGGCAGGTCAAGCTCCTCACAACGCGAGATGGTGGTCGGGGCACAGAGCACGCCGCGGGCATATTTCAGCATGAAATTAACCTTTTCCGCCGTTATCTTCTCCGCTGCAATGATAAGATCGCCCTCATTCTCCCTGTCCTCATCGTCCACGACAATCACGAACTTTCCGTCCTTAAAGTCCTGAACGGCCTCTTCTATACTGTTAAGCTTTAACTTTTCCATAATCATCTTACACCTATTTATATTATATAACAATTCTGCCGCACCCGTTGTCTCCGCCGTCGGGCAACATTGCGCATCAGCGCTGCAGACCCTCTAACTTCATCTGACGTATGCGGCGCACTATCACGCCGTTTGAATGTCTCACCGCACGCAGGTCGCGATACAGCCTCAGACGGAACCGCCACATTCTTATATAAAGGAAGGCTCCCACCGGAACAACCAGAGCCGCCACGATATTAAGCCACTTACGCTCAAACGGGCGGGTATGGGCCTTGACCGCCATAAACGGATAATTGCCCAGCTCCGTCAATATCTTCGGGTCTCTTGTGTTCGAAAGGTCCGCAATCACCTCCTCAAGCTCTTCGCTGATAACGGCAATGCTGTTGTCCGGACTATACCTGAAGAACACATTTACGACATTGGGGGCAAACAGGAGGTTGTGGCTCCGCGAATATCCGGAAATCTCGGCTGATATACGTTCCAGCACCATGGCATCGCGGTCATAGTCGGGATTCTCAATTATTACATCCTTGAATGCCACATGCCGTTTCATCCTAAGCCCGAGAAGCCTCATCAGCAGATTGCGGTACATGTCGATGTTGAACACGACAGAATCGTTGTTTGCCTTATATGTGAAGAACACCGCAAGCGGCGACAGCACCGCAAGGGCTATCCCCTTTCCGAACCACACTGTCCACATGCCCCCGCGTGCCATGCGGTATCCCATATTGTCGAATATGTAATAGACGATGAACACCAGCACGGATATTATCACCGGCACGCCAAGTCCTCCCTTGCGGATTATCGCCCCGAGGGGTGCCCCGATAAAGAAGAACAGCAGGCACGACAGCGCCACCGTAAACTTGTTTATCTCCTCTATGCGGTGCTGACGTATAATACGGTCGCCGTCGGAGGTTATCATGCCCTTGAAATCGAGGTCGCCGACAGCCGCCCTCACCTGACTCATGGCATAGTTCACCGCCTCAAGCCTCTTCTCGTCGGGCATGCGGTTGTACACCGTATCAATGTTAAAGCTCTTCGTTGCCGCCATCCTTACGGCGCGCAGAGAGTCCTTGGGCGGCAATTCACGCGAAGCCCACGACGTGCGGCGCATGTCACGATAGAACGCCCGCCCTATACTGTCGTATACATGCTTAAGCGAGTCAATGTCGTGTCTTATCTGCGATATGCTCTTACCGCGCGAGTTGTTCGAGAGCGCACCGGCATCCGCCACATTGAAGTCGGCATCGAAGTCGAGCACAATCTTCTTCTTTACAAATGTCTCGCGCCTGTACGGCACGCTGGCGCTGCCGGCAAACTCCTGCGACTTCATGTTTTCGAACCACTCGCCGTCGTAAAGGCTGAGCACAAGATGCTTCTTTTCCGCCGTAGACTGCAACATGCCCGAGTCGGCAAGTATTATCGCCGCGTCTTCATAACTGTCCGTCATCTTGTATATCATGATGCCATACAGCATGCCGGTCTCCACATCCTTCTTCTGCACATACAGGTTACACTGCGGTATGCCGTCATAAAATATGCCCTCGGGTATCTCCAGTTCCGGACTTTTCTGCTTCATCGACATCAGCAGGCGGGCAAACGACATGTTGGCATTCGGTCCCACCACATTCTGAAAATAGAACGATCCCAACGATATGAAGACGACAATTACGATGAGCGAGCGGAACGCCTGCATGAGAGAAATGCCTGCCGCCTTGATTGCCGTAAGCTCGCTGCTCTCTCCAAGATTTCCGAAAGTGATGAGTGCGGAGAGCAATATGGCAAGGGGAAGAGCCTGCGGAACAAGGATAAGAGCCATGTAGCCGAAGAACTGGGCAAGGACTTCAACAGACAAGCCCTTGCCTATAAGTTCGTTGACATACTTCCACAGAAACTGCATCATCAGCACAAACTGACAAATGAAGAAGGCTCCGACAAAAAGTACGCCAAACTGTTTGGCAATGAAAATATCTAATTTCTTTACGTGAATCATTATTATCCGCAAGCCCGGTAGCATATACCGACGTGCAAATTTAGTATAAAATTATCAGAAACCAACATGTTTTTATTTTTTTATGAATAATGCGCATGGAGGCATGACACGTCAAAACGGCTCCCGATATGCCGCCTTTCAGGCTGCAAAAGACGGCTTTTTAGAAGCTGAAACGCCAGCTTTTGGAAGCTAAAAGGTATCATCCTGATTTAGTGCAAGTTACAAGGACGGGGCAAATGGCGTTTCTCATGCCTCGCCACAGCCGTCACATAATGGAGGCAGCAGCACATTAACTGCCGCTCACCTGTTTGCGTCCGCGGCAGGCATACAGCCCTGCTGTTTAACGGGACATTTCATCTCCGCAGGATATATTTTAACGGTCACATGCAAAAAAATATCAAAACATTCTTGCATATTCCGATTATTTGCCTTACCTTTGCACCCGCAATAACAACGATAGAGTTGGCGGGATAGCTCAGCTGGTTAGAGCGCATGATTCATAATCATGAGGTCCCCAGTTCAATCCTGGGTCCCGCTACAAAAGAAAAAAGACATTCAAGAGGCACATCTGCCGTTGAATGTCTTTTTTCTTTATACAATCCGTATTGTCTCACACGCTTATTCAACGTGCCGCAACGCGGCGGCTGCAAGACTGCCGTGTCAAAACCTGACAGTCCTCGCCCCGCCTCCGGTTTCTCCGATAGTGACCTTCACCGCATCTTCCGGCAACAGGTCTTCTATAAGTTCGGGCCATTCTATGAAACATGGGCTGCCGCTGTAGAAATACTCCTCATACCCCATGTCGTATACTTCGTCAAGCCTCTTTATGCGGTAAAAGTCAAAATGATATATGACACCGCTGCCGCCGGCACGGTGATATTCGTTTACAATCGAGAATGTGGGCGACGTTATGACATCGTCCACCCCCATTTGGCGGCACAGAGCCTTGATAAAGGTTGTCTTTCCTGCCCCCATGCTGCCATAGAAGGCAAAGACCTTGCTGCTGCCCATGTTCGCTGCGAACGTCCTTGCAGCCTCATCTATATCCTCCAACGAGTTTATTATTATCTCCATAAATGTATGTTTATCTTTTTCTTTCTTTAAGCGTTATCAGCGGCACGAGCATCTCTTCCATCGAGATACCCCCATGCTGGAAAGTGTCTTTATAATATGACACGTAATAGTTGTAGTTATTGGGATAGGCAAAAAACGAATCGCCCGTGGCGAACACATAAGATGTGCTGAGGTTTGGAGCGGGCAGCAGAGCCTTGCGCGGCTCTTTTATCACAAACACTTCCTTTGGATTGTAGTTAAGGTTCTTGCCGAGCTTGTAGCGCAGGTTGGTGTTGGTGTTGCGGTCGCCGATTATCTTTACGGGCTTCGAGGCTCGTATGCTGCCGTGGTCTGTGGTTATCACCACCGTGTGGTTGCTCTGTGCCAGCAGCCTGAAAAGCTCTGAAAGCACCGAATGGCGGAACCAGCTGAGCGTGATGCTGCGGTATGCCGACTCGTTGTTGGCAAGCTCGCGCACCATTTTCGACTCTGTGCGTGCATGGCTGAGCATGTCTATGAAGTTTATCACAAGCACGTTAAGGTCGTTGTTGCGCAACTGGTTGAACTGCTGTATAATCTTTTCCACGCCGTTCGAGTCGTTTATCTTATGATACGAGAAAGTATCCTTGCGGCGGAAGCGGTCTAACTGCGTCTGTATCAGCGGACGCTCGTTGAGGTTCTTGCCCTCGTCCTCATCTTCCTCCACCCACAGGTCAGGGAACATCCCGGCTATCTTGTCCGGCATAAGTCCGCTGAATATGGCATTGCGGGCATACTGTGTCGCCGTGGGCAATATCGTCATATACATGTTCTCCTCTATGTCGAACATGTCTCCTATCTCTGCCGACAGCACACGCCACTGGTCATATCGGAAGTTGTCTATGACGATTAGAAAGACTTTCTCGCCGCCGTCTATAAGAGGGAATATCTTTTTCTTGAAAATATCGGGACTCATCATCGGGCGGTCGTTTGTTTCCGCATATCCACCAGCCGAAGCCCCGCGCTGCTTGCCGAAACGCATGTTTCCTGGGACAAGACGCCCGAAAGAAGCTGCACCGCTGCTGTCTGACGCCCCGCCCTGTTCGGCGGCAATGGAGCCGATCCAGTCCATATAGTGGTTTTTCACATATTTCACAAAGCCGTTGTTTGCCTCTTCCTTCTGCATCTTAAGCATGTCTGTCATGCTGCTGTCGGCACTGCTAAGCTCCAGTTCCCAGTGTACAAGGCGCTTGTAAACATCCATCCAGTCACGGTATGTCTCACACCTGTCTATCTGCGAGGCTATATCTTGGAAATTCTGCTGATACTCGCTCTGTGTCACTTCCGTGACAATCTCCCTGCGGTGTATGTTCTTCTTCAGCGAGAGAAGTATCTGACTGGGGTTCACGGGCTTTATCAGATAGTCTGCAATCTTTGAGCCTATAGCCTGGTTCATAATATCCTCTTCTTCGCTCTTGGTGACCATAACCACAGGCGTTGCAGGCGATATCTCCTTTATCTTCTGCAATGTCTCCAGCCCGCTGAGCCCGGGCATCATCTCGTCAAGAAGTATAAGGTCGAACGTTTTCTGGCGGCACTGGTCTATGGCATCGGTTCCGTTGCTCACAGTAACGACCTCGTAGCCTTTCTTCTCAAGAAAAAGCATGTGCGCATGCAGCAGCTCTATCTCGTCATCGACCCAAAGTAATAATCCGTTGCTCATCGTTTTAAAATCCGTCTAATTCGTAATACTCGTCTTCTATATCGTAAACCGGTTCGGTTTTGTTGCTGTTTTTCTGATTTGCAGGCGGCGCGACAGTTTCAACATCATCGCTGAAATCTATGCCGGTATCCTCCTGTTGAGGAACGGGCGTAATGTTCTTTTGCGGCTCCGTACGCTGTTTCGGCGCGGCGGCAGGTTTAGCTGGGGGTGCTGCCGCAGGCTTGGGCTGCACGGTTACGGGCTGCGGCACCGGAACGGATACCGGCTCCGTAACGGTCACAGGCTCTTCACCGGCAACAACAGTTGTGTCTGTAACGCTTCCGGCGGGTGCATCTTCCGGAACAACGAACGTGTCATCGTCGGCGGCAGGAGCAGGCGGAGTGCTGTCATCTGGCACGACGACATCATCCGAAGGCTGTCCGGCAACGGTTTCTTCCTCAGTGACGGTTACAGCACCGTTATCCTCCGGAGCATCGTCAACGCCAAGATTGAGATATGTGTCATCGTCCACCACACCGCCATTATAAAGTCCGTCCTCAGGCTCTTCTGCATTTTCCGGAGCCCGTTCATATTCTATCGTAGCGGGTTCGGTGAGCAGATGCACCGTACTTATACGCAATGGAATGAAATGTTTCTCATAGAACTTGTCGTAATCGTTATAGCTGAACTGTGTGCCAAGAAGCTCAAGGTTCTTCTCACTTATGATTATCACACGGCTCTTTTCCATTAGGCGGGTGATATTCTTGTTCGTATAAAGCCGGCGGGCATACTGCAACACCTCGTCATAGCTCTTGAAGCCCTTCACCATCATTCGGTGCAGACCGTCAAAGTCTTCAATGGCTATGTCGAAATTGCGTACAAGGAAGTTTGAGAAATTATAACGTGCAAGTTCGAAGAGCAGCCTGTTTTCATTCAAGGAGTCGGGCTGGTATGCTATTATGAACGAGAAGTCGGCGTTGCGTTCGGGCACAAACTTGCGCACGGCAACCGAGTCGCTGTCGCTCATGACATCGGCACGGCGCTCCCACACATTGCCTATGTCGAACTTTGCCCCGTGCAGACGCCTGCCTCCTTTCACGCCGTTGATAATCATTCCGGCAAGCGGACTGACATCGCTTTGCGGATAATCGGCAACCACCTTGTTCATGTCTTCAAGACAACCGCGCGTGTCTCCGTTGTTGAGCTTGCTCAGACCACCGATAAAAATAAACTTGTCGCGGTTGGCACCGAGCGGAAAACGGCTTTCCGATATTTCGCCGTTGCGCCTCACCTCATCAAACCTGTCTGCCTTGAAAGCCTCGTATGTGGCTGCATATACAGAGTCCTCGATATGTGTGCCGTAACGTGCGTTCTCCTCAAAATACGGGTCGGAGAGCAATGCTGTCCATTTGCTGTCGGCATGATGCTGCTTCATGCGTTCGAGATATGCCGAGGCTGTTGCCCTGTCTCCTTTCCTTGAATATAACAGGAACAGATGATAAAGAGCCTCATCCATGTTTACAAAGTCCGGGTAGTTGTCTGTCAGGCGTCTCAGGCTCTTCTCGCTAAGACGCAGATTGTCAAGCTTGTCCTTAAAAATAACGCCTGAATGGTAAAGTCCGTCTTCAATTATAAGGTTGCTTGCCGCCACCTGCTCCTCGCTGAACGGTATCTGCGCAAGATAGTATTCACGCTTGTGCGGATTGTTCTGTGCGCTGTCCAGAACATGTTTCAGCGAGTCTTCCGCTGCTTCTGCCATGAAAATAGAATCGCGCTGGGCATCGGTAAGCTCGTCCATGGTGCCGGGAGTGGCAACAACAGTTTTGTTTACACGCTGCCAGTCGTCAACGTTCTCGCGCTTTCCCCACAGTCTTTGGAAAGCGGATTTTCCTTGGTTTACAGCCATCGGGTTGTAGAAATACCACTGTCCGCCCTGCCCTTGTGTCTTATTGGGAAAGGTGGTAGTGTTCTGCTGCACGTTGGAGCCTCCGTTCTGCGCCAGTTGCTGCTGTGCATCTGCCTCCGCCTGCGCGTCACGCTCAGCCTTCTCCTTTTTCTTAAGAGCCTCAATCACGCGGTCTATTGCCGCATAGCGTTCTTTCTCAGGCATCTTGGCAAGTGCCTGCAAAGAGTCTTGCAAATGCACGGCATCGGTATAAGGCACAAGCTCGTCGAGTATCTTTGAACGTTCGGAAAGCTGTCCGTAGTCTTCGCGGTCCTTATCAAGCAGTCCGATTGCCTCGCCATAACAGCGGCGCGCATTGGAGAAGTCTTCCTTCGCCCAATACAAATCGCCGAGATTAAGCAACAGAACACCTTTCTCTATACCGTTACGGACAGACTTGGAATTGCCTTTTTCGTATGCCGAAATGGCATTCACGGTGTCGCGCTGCGACAGATATATATTGCCGATGGCATAATAAACTTGGTCCAGGTAGTCTTTGTTGTTATCGGAAGCAGCCATGCGCTTCAGCCTGCCGATCATCTGCTTTGAACGCCCTGCGCCCATAACCTCGGTCATGGCGATGCGTGCATTGAACTCAAGTTCGTATGGGGGATGCTGGCGTATGACATGGCGGAAAGCCTTGTATGCTTCTTCCTTATTGCCGATAGCGGCATGCAGCTGCCCCATGAGGAACCATTCGCGTGCCCTCTGCTTTCGCCTCATCTCATGTTTTATGACCTTCCGCAGATATGGTATGGCTTCCTTGAAACGCGACGTGCGTATATAATAGTCGGCAAGGGTATAGTCCCACTCCTTCTTTGCACGCCAGTGTATGGAGTCGCGGCGCATCTTCGTTATGACATCCTCGGCATCGTAAATCCAGTCCTGCTCTATATAGCATTTTGCAAGCCATGCCCTCGCCTTGCCATATATTGCCGGCTGCGTGCTGTAGAGCCTCGCCATGTATGCGAACGTCGATGCCGCTTCGTCAAACGAGCCCTTCATGAACTGCGAACGCCCCATGAGCATCCACGCTTTCCACAAGAAGGGGTTATACTCCCTGCGGTTTAGCCATTCGATGTCGCGTTCGGTCTTCTTACGGCTCTTAGTCCACTCGGGACGCCGCTTGATGCTGTGGCGCTTTATTGCCTTCTGACTTTTCTCTATGGCACGGTCGAAGTTGGAAGCTCCAAGCTCACGGCTGCCTTTGTTGCCAACGGTATACAGGGGGATAATCTCCGTAAAATTATCCTTGTTGCCGTTTTCTTTTTCGAGCGAGCCTTCGATGTATGCCACCGAGCCATTATAATAAGTATTGTATCTTGCATGAAAAGAATGCCACCAACGGGTCTGTGATGTATTCTTTTCCGTGGAGCAACCGGCACAAATGGTTGCTATTACTGCAACCAGCGCGGTAACGATATGTGCGTATTTATATGATTTCACTCTATATAAACTCTGTTTATAGACGTTTTATTGCCTTGTCTCTTAAACTTTTAAGCCGCATGTCAGGTCAGCAGGACCGTCACTTCGTCCTTTATCTGGTCCGGAATATTTATACCTCTTAAAGATAAGCTGCGGCACCAGCCTGCCACCTCTTCCTGCCGCATTGTATATAATACGTACCGGAACTGTTCTGCCTCTTCATCATCGTAAGTGTCCGATGAACGCCCGATGAAGGCATCAAGTTCCTCGTCGTCATAATATTCCACGTCTTTTACGGCTGCCTCAAGCATGCACTTATGCCCGCATTCTGAAGAGTCTTCGCCACAAGTACCGCACGAAAAGCCGTTTTCAGCTGTTTCACCTTTACCATATTGCCTGTTGCAAACTCTCAACACAGTAACAAAAAGACCGACAATTATAAGTGCTATTACTATATAAAACATGCCTTATTATCATATAAAATATATAAATATGCAGCCTATATAAAAGAGATATGACAACATTACATGCCGCCAACGGTGAAACCTGCACTGCTCAAATCATTCCAAAAACGCGGATAAGACTTGCTTACAACCTGCGGATTGTTAATCTTCAGCCCCGGGAACTTAAACGACAACGGCGCAAAAGCCATAGCCATACGGTGGTCCTCGTATGTGTCTATTGCCATGTCGGCTGCCGGTTCGCAACGTTCACCGTCCCACCATAGTTCGCTGTCGTTGCTGTCTTTTATCACATAACCTAACTTAAGCATTTCTGTTTTCAACGCCTCTATGCGGTCAGTCTCCTTTATCTTGAGCGTGGCAAGCCCTGTAAACCGGAAAGGAATGTTCATGACGGCACAGCACACGACAAATGTCTGCGCCATGTCAGGCTGATTAATAAAGTCGTAGTCAAACCTCGGCAGACGGGTATGAAGCTTTTTCAGTCTTACGACAGCAGGCTTTCCGTTGTCATTTTTCTCAAACACCGTCTTTACACCAAGCATGTTAAAAAGATATTTCACAACCGAATCGCCCTGCAACGAGCCGTCTTCAAGCCCCGTAAGCCTTATCTCTGCATCCATATCCGGGCATAGGGCAACCGCTTCATACCAATATGAAGCAGCGCTCCAGTCATTCTCTATAAAATAAGTTCTTGGGGTATAACGCTGTGGATGCACCTTTATGGTGTCGTTGCCTGTCCACTCTGCCATTGCGCCAAAATCACGCATCATGCACAGAGTAAGGTCTATATACGGACGGGATATGACATACCCCGTCAGTTTTAACTCGAGACCGTTTTCCAAAACAGGTCCTATCATTAACAAAGCCGATATATATTGCGAGCTTACATTTCCCGGAATTTCCAAAGTTCCGCCCTGCAACGCCCTGCCTTTTATACGTAACGGAGGATATCCTTCCTCTCCTTCATATTCTATATCTGCGCCTAAATATCTTAGAGCATCCACAAGTATGCCTATCGGACGATGCCTCATCCGCTCTGTTCCAGTTATCACGTGCTCGCCTTCCGTAACCGAAAGATATGCCGTCATGAAGCGCATTGCCGTGCCGGCAGCCTTTATGTCTATCGTCTCAGGCATGTCCTGAAGGGCATGTAAGACAACTTCCGTGTCATCACATTCGGACAGATTACCCGGCAACACATCACCTCCCGACAGCGCATGTATTATAAGTGCCCTGTTACTTATGCTCTTCGAAGCAGGCAGATTTATTGTTGTATTAAGTGATTGTGGAGCTGTTATGTTGTATTGCATATATTCCAGTTGTTTTGTCAATCATTTCTGAAGTCCGGAAATATTCCGGCTTAAATGTTCAGCAACTCCCTTTATTTAAAGGAAATCACATTTGCAAATTTATTAATTATAATCGGCATTGACAAGTAAACAACTTATAAAGTTAGTTATATCATGTTGCATGCATCACTTCGCATAGTTTATCGGCAAACGAAAAATCAAGTATTATCATTGATAATTTACTTATCTATTTACAAAAGCTACAGTTTATACAGAAGCAAACTATACACCTGTGAATATACAAATTCACATTTCCGCATGCTTACCATATTATCCAAAGACAATATAGAAAGCCAATAAAAAGAGGGTGTGGCAAATTTCTCATACAGTGCCATGTAGAGACATGTTCTTGTATTTGTCCGCCAAACAGCCATTGAACAGGTTTTCTATATCCCTTTTATATTAGTATTCCTGTTTTTAGAATGTCCGCATAAAGAGGGTTATTGGTGTCCTCTGTAAGTAGAACAGGCTCTATAAGGTTACTTATCTTACGTTTCAGTTTCCACAATAAAGGAGTATCTTCAAAATAATCATCACTCATTCGTTCCACCACAACGGCAATGTCAATGTCGCTGTCCTCAGTATGGTTACCTTTGCTGTATGAACCATAAAGGTAAAGAGCCTTTAAGGGCAACCGCTCTGAAACAATGGCTTTATAGCGTTGTGCCAATTTTATAGCTTGCTCTTTATCCATGTTCTTAATTTGTCTGTTTGTTCAATCAAATCTTTTCAACGGTCAGCGGTCAGACTTTTCATCAACCGCTCCTTGTATGAGGGGTAACGTGCTTCTATGTTCAACGGTTCAAGCTCGTCTATAAAATCCAACTGCCCATCAGACATATCTTTATCCAAACCGCTCTTTTCCGCAAGCCTTGACAAACTGTGAATCTTCAAAGGCGGTTCTTCCAACACATTGCTCCAATACGCTTTGAGAATCTTCTCTATGGTTTGGTGGCACATAAAAGCGACATAAAGGTAACGCTTGGTTACAAACATTGCCTTTGCCGTGTCAAAATCGTAATCTGACATTCAATCCAATATGTAACTTTATCATTCATTGCCTTTTAATGCTTTACCAACTGCAAATATATAGAATTTATTTGAAAAGCTATCATTTGAAATAGGAAAACGGTTTTACGGTCTATAAATCTGCAAATTGCGTAATGGTACTTTTTTCTAACTCTCCATATAGGCTTTTCTTGATAGAGGTATCTAATATTATTATTTTTCACGTATAGATGATACGTCAATAACGGGACGGATGGGTAATCCGAAACATCGGTTATAATAGGTAACATTAGATTGTGATAAGTAAGCAAATAATATGTAAGCACAGTATGAGGTCTGCATAGGACAAAGAGTGGAAGACCAATAAAGTAGATGTGAATTTTCCATACGAAGTGAAGTTCCGCTAAGATAGCCTATTGCCGGGAGAAAAATGGAGTTGTTATTTACTCCATAAATTTCGTATCCTTTCAATCCATTTTTTTCAGTAAACTTCCAATTACATTTATTGCTCAACTCTTGTACTTCTTTCATAGTTGGCATTCGCCAAGGTTTGCCCAAATTAGTAACTGCAGCATCATAAGTACCATGTAGGTTTTTAAGCCCGTCTATTATATTAAGGTGCTCTAATTCAGAGATATTATCGCTTATATGATAGTTCCCTAAATCATAGGAAACTTTTGGCTCTATCTCACCCCACGCAAAATATTTGCCGTAATCTTCCGGAGATGAAGCCCCAAGATTTCTGTCACTCCATTTTACACTGAGGCCAAGGTCTATGCCTATTGGATAAGTTAATTCCTCTCCCATTACTTCTAAAGATTGGTTCCCTTCCATGAATTTGAAGTTTAAATAATATTGTATGTTTCTTGATTACAAAGAATTTTTCTAATTCTCACTATAAAATGGATTTCTCTCAAAAAAGGGACCTATTACATCGCCAGCCATTGCACCTAATAAATTCATTCATCACTAATTTATTTTTAAAGCTTATTTGTCAAAATAGTATCTGATTTTCATTTACCAGTCATGTATTCAGCAATTTCTTTGAACACACTCCCCGCCATAGCCCCACCGCTTGCAGGCAGGCTGTCTTTATGAATGGAAACAATCATGCTGTATTGCGGATTATCGGCAGGAAAGTAACCACAAAACTCTGCCCGATAAGAACCATCCTCTTGCTGTGTTGTTCCAACCACTCCTGCAATCTTTACCTTTCCCGTATTGGCAGGTTTGCCCAATCCGTCCGTAACGGTATAGCGTAATGCGGACTTCAGACTGTCATTCCCTGTATTGGCGGCTATCTTATTGACAAGTGCCAATGAAAGCAAGGGTGTTATCATCGCCCATTCTCCATGATTGGCAAAAACAATCAGAGACTTTGTATCATATAGGTGTCGCACCTTACAGAGATATTCTTCCGTATTACCTCCAAATGCCTTATCCATTATCTTGTAATTACCAATGATGGAGTTATGAGCAAAAGCCTGTTTGACGGTCTGTTTTCCGTATCCACCTCTGCGCCAATTATGGTCGTACAAAGTATCGTTACCAATGATGCACACCCCATTTCCTGTGTCTATGGTGTCACTTAGATGTACCTTGCCTGTTTCTAATGCACTTAATAGAGAGGCACAACGCACCAATTCTGACCGATAAGGTGTAGTGAAGTCTTTATCGACTAACGCCTTTATCTGTCCCGTTTGGACTTCCATTATAATGGCTTGCCCTGATTGTGCGCCAAACTCTTCCAACTTGCTTTCTAATATTGACGTAACTTTAGCTTGCAAGGTGCTGTCTATTGTAGCAACTTGCCCTGTCTTTTCTTGCTTCGTGCTGCAAGCGGACAGAACTGTCATTGCTGCAATAAATATAATTGATGTTTTCATCTGTTAATGTCGTTTTTTAGTTTGTCTGATATTATAAAGTTTACATATTAAGAGGTTTCTTTTTTAGATTCTCCCTATAAAAAAACATTATTGTTTCAACAAATATCATCCCATAGAACTGTTTGAATCATTTTCTTACTACACACAGGACAACTTTTATCCCATTTCTGTATCTCAACATTGCAACATTCTGATAATGGAAAGTCACCGGCTTGTTCCTTTTCATAGGGGACATTTACGCTCTCCAACTTTTTGCACACAGGGCATTGAAGTTGGATATAGTTGTATTCAGAGAACAACCTACCACCCTCTGACAATCCATCTATAGTATATCCACAATCGGGACATTCGTATTTATAAAAGAAATGTGACATATGAAACTTATATATTATCAATCATTTTGGTATATCTCCGTTCTTATAAATTTGCATCAAAACTCTGATTATAGTATCTATAATAGTTTCTTTATCCGCTCCTATGGGATAATGTATAACTTTATAATATTGGTAATGGAGGACTACTTTGATTCCTCCATAATATTCAATCCAATTATTAAAATCAGCATTGTCTTTAAAGAATATGGGAAATACGCCATTCCCTCTTACACGATTAAACCATAAAGCAACATATTCACATTCTTTGTAATAGTCTTTTTGCGTACCCTCATCCATATAGGATGTGATTTGACCATGATACCAATCATAAAACCAAGAATAAGATCGTGTCATACAACTACCATTTTACGTAAATATCTTTATCTATATTTGGTTTGTATTTTGCAAAAAAATTACAATAAAATAGTCGAGCCTCTTTTATCAATTGCCTCTGGCAACTTTAATTGATTACAAACAAAATCTATATACCAATAAGTATCTTTGGTAGAGGTTAAAACGCCAAGAATTTCCTTGCATTCTGGGTTTTGCGAATGAAAGAAAGATATAAAATCATCTAACCATTCATCATTTCGCAATGAAGCTATATTAGAAAGGTAATTCCTTCCCGTTTTTAGTTTTCCATCTCTATTAATGTACATTACCATTGAAGAAAAAGTCAGTAATGGGTTTACTGTTACTTGTTTCTGTGTTATTCTTATGAACAATTCCGTTCCCAGTATTTCTTCTGCATGGGTACAAATGGATCCTGCTCTATTGAAAGATATCAACTCTTCTTTATTCTTATCCATATCAAATTATTATAGTGCTTTTAATAAACTTGACAATTGTATTTCTATGTATTATTCAACATCATAGTATTTACGTAAAGATGTCATCATAATAGATGCAAAACTTTGAGATAAGCCAGCTTTTAATATAACACGGGCATAGATTCCCAAGAACCATGTAACTCCTTCGATATCATCCTCACTCCAATTCATTTCACGTACATTCTTACGGGTAAATTCTACAGCTTTGTCGCATAGTTGTTTTTCCGTGAGCATTGAAAAATCTCTTGCCCACAATTCTGCTTCTTCTGCAATATCCCTTGAAGTGTTGGGCTGATTGTACTTGTCATTCATCTCTGCTGCCATAGCATAGATTGTCAGTTCCATTTCTGTTGGTTTGTACATAATATTATTTTTAAAGATGTAATGCAAATTTTACTAATGAAAAAGAGCTGAATGAGCTTTTTCGCCTTCTCTTATTATATCACTTTTGCTAAAATTAGGATGGCTAACCTCATGTTGAATAACCAACTTTTGTATTGATTTGAGTACGTTTGATTCTAAATCAGAATTCCAGACAAGATAAGTATCTGACATAATCAAGAAGTCAAAAAACTCTTCGTCTGACAAATTTCCATTATACCCTATTATTGGAGCTTCATGGGCTAACGTAATAAATCTTTCAAAAGTATTTAGATTCAGCAATAAATAGATTGGTGTTTTCATCTGTTATATTCTTTTAAATTTGCCGTGAGTGTTGAGAAACTTTCCTCTAAAGAATCCAACAGACGTTTTTGAATGTTCAACTTACTTGTTGCATCATCTATTTTCTTTATTAATGCGTCAAGTGCTTTGAGACGTTGCTTTACCTCCACAAGACAATATTGTGGATAAAGTCTTTTCAATAGCTTCATAAGATAGCGTATCATTGAGATTTTTTTGGAAGAACAATACCATTGTTTTTTATGGTAATACTTTTCCCTGATACGAATATACAAGGGGTAATCCCCCTCCTCCTTAAGAGACTGCAAGTTAAATTCTTCTATAGATACTTTCTTTTGTACTGAAGAAATTTTATCAGATAACATTGGCACGAATGTTTTTGCAATCTCAAGAAGGCGTGTAGAGTATTTGTCGGCTTCTACTTGCATCGGAAGTACTTCCAAATTTTTGATGAACAATAAAGAGTTGGCAATCTTTTCTGCCTTTACAATCCAAAAATCATCATTGGTTAATGTCGCCCTCTCACTCACTCTGTTTACATTATGCCTTTCTTCATAAAAAGTGTAAAACGATGAATTGAGGATTTTGTCCAGTCCATCAATCATAGCCTCTATTTGATCCTTTATCCATCTGAAAATATGGTTTTCGTTTCCAGTAACAACGGCCTCATAAAAAGTGAGACAGTCACTCATCACGTGTGACCATTCCTCAAATTTTAAATAATATTGATAGGTGCATTTTACAACAGAAGCGTAATCTGAACGTCTGTATTTTACATAGTAAGAATAAGGCGCCAGCTTAACATCCTTATACATGAAAGTGACATTAAAATCACTCATACTACCAAATCCGAAATTGGTGTAAATGTGAAATGTTATGTCATCGTTGAAATTCCAATCAAAATGCGTAAAGCCTCCATAGCGGTGAGAAAAAGCAACCACATCGTTTTTTGCTTTGAACTCATTAAGAGCCTGCTGCATTAAATAGGCATCTTGTCTTTCACTTCTTTCTTCCCTATTGAGAGACTTTACAGGTATTTCTGGCAAACAACTACAATATGCTTCGGATAGTGAAGTGGCATAATTGAAAAAATCGCACAAAACAGAATCCTCAATATGGGCATAGTTATAATGTTCCTGTACATATTTCAACTTACCTGTTTCTTCTTCCCTTATAATAGCATGTATGTATGGCATAATAATAGTGTTTTAAAAATAAACTGTACCTAAAGATGAAATATAAACTTGATGTGTACAAGCCCGTTTTATTTGGTCAGGAGCATCATAGCCTATTGCAGAAGCGTAATTTTCATAATTTTCCCACATTTGACCGTCCCAATATCCGCAGACAATTATTTGATTCTGATTAGTCCCAGATATTCCGACTTTTAATTTGACAGAATAGAATTGACCATTGGAGACAAATACACCATTTGTAACTTGAACATTTTGCGGCCCTATTGATTGCATGTATTTGTTTGCATCGATTACATCATATTGAGCCACACCATTATTATTGCGAGTTTTACCATTCGTGTAGCCTCCTGTAGATTGTTGTTGCGTAGATCGTCTTGGGGCACTTTCATAGGTGGTAAAAAAATCATTATAAGATTGACCATACGCCATTATGCCAATCATTGATAATACGAAAATAGAAATTGAACGTTTCATAATTTTATAGTTTTATTTAATATAATGTAAATGCGATTGCACAGCCTTCAAATATGACATTGTATGTTTTCGGAATTTTTTTATAAGGTGCTATCATTATTTTTGCCGCATAAGTTGCCTTTGTCGTACCCTTAGCATCTTTATAATCAAAGCTGCCCAAAGTCCAACTAAACGATTTTACCCATTTGCGAGCAGTATTAACATTTCCCTTTAGAAAAATTTCAATGGAGCCATTATAAGTATACCATTCTCCGTCCTTCAGTCTTTGTTTCTTTTCTTTTTTGCTAAGATTATCATCATAACCATAGACATTTATTTTACATCCATACTCAGAAGGATGATTGTGTGTTTGGTGAATAACAAATGACGAATACGTGCCTGTCACATTTAACCAACCATGCGCATCTTCCCATTGTCCCCAATAACCATCCACATTGTAACAAGTCGATTTAATTGTAGCTTGTGCAAAAGCAGAAGTGATGCCACCAAATAAAAAAAGAATAAGCATCTTAAATTTTAAACTGTTCATCTATCATTTACATATGCCACTCAATACCCGGAAGAAGCGATTTCTTATTATTTGATTCACATATAAAGAAGAAGGTGTGGGTACTTTGGCTTATTATCTTGTTGAGGCTCTCTTGATGTTAAGAGTTCTGGACTGCCCACCGTATGTAATAAGCAAAGCCCACACCAAAATAGTATATAGTACCCCTAAAGGTAAGTATATAACCATGGTGTGGGCGTTCCTGCTCATTATCCATACGGTAGAATTGTCCAGATTCCAACAAGGGATAATTTAGCTAAACGCCCTTTCGTTTATATGTCCTTCCAGATTCCTAACGCATTAATCCACTGAAATTGCCACAAATTTAACGAAAAGATTTTAACCGAACAAGAACTTTGTTTGTAAATTTGAGCCGTATTATGAATTTTGCCAAAATTAAACATTTGCTATTTATACCATTTTAATTACCCTCGCTTTATCTGTGGAGGCAATAACAGGTAATCAGACAGAGGCGCACCGTTTGCCTTTTGACTACGTTGCAAAGGTACAATGGTATGAAAATGTATCTATGGAATAAATTAGAATGTCGTATTTTATACCCCCCTTAAAATAGAGTGGCATAGGGAAAAATGCAAACTACACGATTCAATATGTTGGATAAACATTAGATAATCCTTTCATGTCTTTGCCCTTATATTGTTTGAAGAAACTTTTCAGTGTATCGGTACTGTATTTGAAGTTCTCGTTTTTAGAAAGCTTGGTGTAATAGACCAATTTGGATATAAGCAAGTTCTTGTTGAGTGACGCTATATCTCCTTTCCTCCGTTTGCCTTTAAATTGGGGTTCCAAGTCAAAAAAGTATTTTAACTGGTAGGCAAAGTACCATATCAGTACAGAATCAGATTCATCTTTTTTATCTATGAATGGAGAAATTCCTTTATTTACGTCTACCATATTCACTCTTATTGAATCTTTGTCCTGCTCATAGCCACGCTTTATCCATTCTAATATAAGTGATATGGTCTCGTTGCTTTCAATCTCTATTTTCTCTTTGCCTTTTTTCAAGCTCAATTTTGCCTTTGAATTATTCATGTCAGGCAATAACTGGATAAGGCTTTCTATATTCTCTCCACGTGTGGGCGCAATGACAGAACAGTCCAAACACATACTGCAAGCATAATCAAAACAAAACATTACCAAAAGCCAAAAAGCGTCTGCATCAAGTCCCAGCCCGTTTATGGTTGCTTGCAATTCAACATTTCTTATATAACTCTCATACTTATAAGGGCAAATTATCTGACCTGTATTGTATCGTTTTGCAAATATCTCTGCCGCAGACGGAATGTCCACCAACCTTACCTTGCTTGGATAAATGACAACAGACCAATCTTCGTTATGGTTGGGTTCACCCTCTCCATACATAATATCATAGACGTATCTCATTTGTGAAGTTTCACCGTCATCAAGCTGTCCTTTTTCATTCAGGTATCTTATAGGTAATTCCATAGTCTTTCGATTTTTAGGGTATAAAGGTAATGAAAAAAAGCCCGCCTACCATTTGATAAGCGGACTTTTCTGTATTTAGAGTAGGGACTATGCCCAAAATTGAGATTAAAGAAAACCGCTAAGTAATTGTAATTTAATAACTTAGCAATTTATAAGGTAATATCAACAGGCATCACACCAATGGCACAAGGATTTTCAGTCCTTTGCGCAAGGCTGAAAAGAATGTGGCAAGAATGGTGTATGAAGCGTTCAAGGACATAAGTACATTCTCAATGTAATTATGGAGCGGATATTGCGGTTCGTCACTTGTCAGGATATAAATGGATTTTACCGTATTCTGATTCTTTTTCCATCCCGTTCGCCGACTTCCCGTTCGCCGAAGCCAAGAGGCAGTAAGTATCTTACACTGACTTTTCTGTAACCATTGTCTGTATACATTCCGCCCGGAACCCAGCAGGGCATCATACGGCAAACCCGAATGGCTTCCTCGGCACAGATGCCGATAATTGCGGAGTCGGTGCAAGTTGTCTTGTCGGAGTTCTTCAAGAGACTGCGCATAAACTTGAAGTCTCGAAGGATTCCGTCTTTCCCGACAACGAAACTGACGATGACCCGTCCCGTGACTGCGGAATTACGCACTTCATCCGGATACTTCAGATTATCTTTGAGATAATCCTTGAGTGCTTTTTGTCCACCGGGAAACTCGGGCATCTTTTCGGTAATGGAATATATATCTTTGCTGTCGGAGTTCGGTGGGAATATATCGGCATAGGATGGTTCCCTTTCTGTTTTCAAAGTGATTTCTACGACACCGTACTTTACCTGACTTCCGAAACGGGCCTCATAAGTTGCTTTCGTTACCTCGTCTTTCCACACATTTATTTTTTCTATATCGTCGGGATTTATAATGGAGAGTACAGCCAAATTCTGTACTCTCACGCCATTTACGATAACGACAGGTTCTTTATCTTCAATGATATTGCTTATCCCGCGTATGCGGAGAATGTTATCCGATTGGTATGGCTCGTAAGCGACGGCGGAGTGGGACGTGTGGTTGTCTCTTTCCTGAGTATTGTTCTCTGCAATAAGTCTGATTTCTTCCTTTTTCGACTCATCTGGTGATTGTGAACCGGATTGCGGATAATCCGAATGAATATGTTCAAGATTGCCGTCTTCTTTTCCATTGCAAGTATTTGCTACCGGCAGAGACGTTTCTTCCTTATTTGTAAATGTTATAATCTCCCATACAGCAAGAGCTGTCACGGTCATAACCGCAATGGCTTGCCACCGGCGCATGTATATGTGTTTTACCGGTCGTTTGGAAGTGGTACGAACCGGGGACTCCGTAATGTTCTTGCTGCTGAAATCCGCCCATGCCGCTTCCACGTCTGCCGGCTCGTCCAATTCGGTCATTATGTTCTCTATCTGATTGTCCGGGTAGTCTTCGGGATGCTGCTGCATATCCAGGAAGAGCTTCTTCTTTTCGTCCGAATGTTTCATTTTCTGTTTGAATTAAAGTTGTTTCTGATAATGTTCAACAGATGTGACAGATGTTTCCACACAGCGACCTTGCTGATGCCTTCCGCAGAAGCTATTTCCTCATAGCTGCATCCTTCGGTGAAGCGGAGGTTAAAGATGCGGAGCTGCTGTTCGGTGAGATTGT
>UQZX01000023.1 GCA_900545525.1 uncultured Prevotella sp. | reverse complement strand
CAATGCCTGCGCCTGTGTCCCCTCCTTTTCCAAAGGAGGGGCAGGGGTGGTTTGTAATATAACAGGTAAGATAGATTCGTCGAACTAACTGATAATTAATATGGTGAACGGACGTATTTTTCCATTTGTCTGCCGGGTACCGGAGCATAACCGGCAAAAAACATACGGCACTGCAACTTTCATCCCTGACATTACGTCTAACGGATAAATGACAAACATACAAGGCGCCTTGATAATACTAAAAAACAGGAAAAGACATGCAAACTATCAGAATATTTGCCGCCGCCATGCTGCTTGCCGCATGCACATTCATGGAAGCGCAGGCACAGGGGACATCCGTAAGGGGTGTAATAAAAGACGGAGAGACCGGACTGCCGGTGGAATTTGCAAGCGTTACGATGATGACTGCCGACTCGGTTTTCATATCCGGCACGACGACAAAGAAGAACGGCGGCTTCGCGGTATACGACACGAAAGAACGCGGGACGTATATGCTGAAGATATCGTGCATAGGATACAACACGCTGAAAACAAGTCTGAAAGGTACAGGAAAGGATGTGTCCGCAGGCGACATATATCTTACTGCAGCCCGGACGGAGCTTGACGGCATCACTGTGACTGCATCGGGACAGACCGGTTTTTCAGACCGCAAGCTGCTATATCCCACCTCAAGGCAGGTGAAACTGTCGGACAACGGCGTGAGCCTGCTGCGCGAAATGATGATACCGAGGATTGAGGTGAACAGCTTCCGCAATACGATAGCAACCATAGACGGCGGTGATGTGCAGCTGCGCATAAACGATGCGGAGGCAACAATACAGGATATCATGGCGCTGCAGCCGGGAGAGGTGAAAAGGATTGAGTATATCGACAGTCCCGGTATGCGCTACGGCAATGCGGAGGTGGTGCTGAACTTTATTGTGAGGCGGCGCACGTCGGGCGGAAACTTCAGTTCCGACATAATGCAGGGCGTCAACGCGCTGTGGGGAAACTACCGTGTATCGGGAAAGGTGAACATGCGCAAGTCGGAGTTAGGCATCAGCGCCTTCAGCGGATTGTCCGACACGGGAAGCCTCAGAAGCAACACAACGGAAACGTTCAACCTTGCCGGCGGCAAGACGCTGCAACGCATAGAGACGGGCATACCTTCGAAAATCGAGCAGTTTAACAACCAGATTAACACCAACTACAGCTACATGCCCGACGACAGGTCTTACTTCAACGTGCGCTTCAGGATGATGTTCAGCAACATGCCGCACATGGACAACAAGAGCATGGTGTACAATGCTGCCAACCCGAAGGACTTCGTATACCGGACGAACATGTACCACTCGGGCAGAATCAAGCCTGCACTCGACATATACTGGCAGCGCACGATGCCAAAGGATCAGACGCTTGCCGTGAACATAGTGGGCACTTATCAGGCAAACAAGGACAACCGCCTGTACATAGAGGAGACAGGCGACGAGGTACTTACGTCAAACGACAACCGCGTGCAAGGCAGGAGATACACCGTAAGCGGGGAGGTGATTTATGAGAAGAAACTGGCAAGGAAACAGGTGCTGGACTTCGGAGTAAAGCACTCTCACACCTTTGCGGAGAACAAGCACCTCATGAACGGCAGGAAAACGGACAGCCGCCAGGGATACACATATTTGTTCGGAGAGTACAAGAAACGCGCAGGAAAGCTGGACTACACGCTGGGAATGGGCGTGACACGGTCTTTCCACAGCAACAAGGGAAAAGAGGATGAGACGCTGTATGCCGTAAACCCGCGCCTGAACATACAGTATAAGATTTCGGAAAGTTCAAAGATAAGGTTCAAAGGGACGGCTAAGAACGCATCGCCGGGATACGAAGACCTTGACGAGGTGATACAGTTTGTTGACTCCATGCAGCTGAAACGGGGTAATGCCGGACTGAAATCGTATATGAATTATCACACCCAGCTGAACTACGACTGGCAAAAAGGAATCTTCTATGTGGGCATAGGCGGGACATACGACTATGAGCCGGACTGCATAATGGATGAAAAGGTGCTTTACGGAGACAAGGTCATGAATACACTTGACAACCAGAAAAGCTGGCAGAGGCTACGGGGAATGGCGACAATAAAGGTCGGTCCTATACGCGACATGCTGCAAATGTCGCTGACGGGAGGTGCGGCGCGTTATCTCAGCAAGGGCAACAACTACTCTCACGGCATTACCAGCTTCTTCTACAACATGTCTGTTTCGGCAAACTACAAGAACGCGTCACTGATGTGGGAGATGAAGAACAGCGTGAAAAACCTGCGCGGAGAGACCGTCAGCAGCTATGAAAACTTTCAGGCTCTGAGTGCAATGTACAGGTACAAGAACTGGATGTTCGGGGCAATGATGTTCTTCCCGTTCGACAACCTCAGGCAGGAGACAGAGGAACTGAACCGCCATGCCGCAAAGAAAGAGCGCATAAGACTTGACGCGGCACACCGGCTCTTTATCCTGAAGGCAACATACAACATATCCTTCGGCAAGCAGACAAAGTCGAAGAACAGGCGTTTTGAAAGGGAGGAAGAGGACTGACAGCCGCCGGTGCCTTTTAAAATACGTTAACATGCGCAGCAACAAATCTTCAGATTTTTCACAGAAAGACTACATATTTTTGTATCCGTACAAGAGCAAAAGTATATGGTCAGTTTTATACAAAGTGTATTAAGTGCAGCAGACATTAACATGCTGCTTGCAATAAACGGACATCACAACGTTGTTTTTGACAGTATCATGTACACGGTAAGCGACAAGACAATATGGCTGCCGATGTACATGATACTGCTTGTTTTTATCATAAAGGACAACGGTATACGCAAGGCAGCAGCGTGGCTGCTGTTCCTTATATTATGCATTACATTTGCCGACCAGATTACATCAAGCGTGCTGAAGCCCTTGGTCGGACGCCTGCGCCCGTCAAACCCCGACAATCCGATATCCGGATATATACATATTGTCTGCGGATACAGGGGCGGCAGCCACGGATTTGCCTCAAGCCATGCCGCAAACTGTTCTGCTCTGGCTGTCTACTGGATATTGACAGGACAGCGCAGGCTTGCAGGACGTATGCTCGCGGTATGGGCTGTCATAATCTGCTATTCGAGGATTTACCTCGGCGTACATTATCCCACGGACATCGCGGCGGGCATTATCATCGGCACCTTCTGTGCCAAGAACATGTCAGATATATATCACCACTGCTGCATGGCGGTGCTTCCGGCAAACAACAAGACAACCGGCAGAAGGGTATCATTAAGAATAAAGGTAAACAGACAACCATTATAAAATATACAGGGCATTATGAAAATATTAGTTACCGGAGCCGCAGGGTTCATCGGTTCGCATGTCATGAGACGCATAGCGATGAGAGGTGACGATGTGACTGGCATAGACTGCATAGACGAATACTATGATACGAGACTGAAATATGCACGCCTTGATGAATGCGGGATTGCACGTGAGGACGCCGAATGGGAGATGAACATCGCGACAAGCAGGCTGTATCCCAACCTGCGCTTTATACGGATGAGGATAGAGGACAAGGAAAAGACAGGCATGCTCTTCCGCAGATTTGGCTTTGACAAGGTTATAAACCTGGCGGCACAAGCGGGCGTACGCTACTCTATAGACAACCCGAACGTATATATGAGGAGCAACCTTGACGGTTTTCTGAACATACTTGAATGTTGCAGGCATCACAGGATAAAGCACCTCGTGTACGCATCGTCAAGCTCGGTATACGGGAAAAGCGGGAAGACGCCTTTCTGCGAGAGCGACAGGACTGACTCTCCAATGAGCCTTTATGCCGCCAGCAAGAAATCGGACGAGCTGATGGCACACTGCTACAGCAGCCTGTACGGGCTGCAGGCGACCGGACTGCGCTACTTCACCGTATACGGACCATGGGGCAGACCGGACATGGCACCGATGCTGTTTGCCGAGGCAATAACAAGAGGGAAGCCTATAAAAATGTTCAACAGGGGATGTATGACGCGGGACTTTACATATATCGACGACATTGTGGAAGGGACGCTGAAGGCTCTTGACCGTGATGCAGCAGGGACAGACACAGCAGGCGGAAGGCTGAACGAGATATACAACATCGGATGTTCGCACCCGGTACGCCTTACGGATTTCATCTCTGAAATGGAGAAAGCGCTGGGACACACCACCGAAAAGGAACTGCTGCCCATGCAGCCGGGAGACGTCTACGACACGTTTGCCGACACGTCGAAAATAGAAAGAGAGCTGGGACAAATACACAAGACGCCGCTGCATGAGGGTATAAGACGCTTTGCAGAATGGTATAAATCGGACAAGAACCCTTTAAGAAACACGCTGTGATGTACAGGAAATATTTTTTCGTAATTCTGCTTGCCGCCGTTTCGTTCTTTGTAAACAACACCTCACTGCCTGTAGACATAATGGAGGCACGCAACATGGTGACCGCACGGGAAATGGCAGAAGACGGCAACTGGCTCATACCGACAATGAACGGAGACTTACGGCTGGAGAAACCGCCGCTGCCGACATGGGTTGCGGCTGCCGTGGAGACCGCCGTGCCCGACTGTCTTGCCGCACAACGCATTGCTCCGGGCATAATGGGAACAGTATGGGCAGTGTTCTTCTTCCTTCTGGTAAGGACAATAAGCAAAGATAAGGACCTTGCACTGCTCTCCGTAATGGTGTTTCTGACATGTTATCAGGTCGTGCTGATGGGACGCACGGCGACATGGGACATCTACTGCCATGCCTTCATGACCGGTGCCATATATTTCATTACAAAGGGGCTGACAGACGATACTGGAAGGAAGTGGATATGGTTTCCCTCCGCAGGAGTCATGCTCGGGCTGTCGTTCCTGAGCAAAGGACCGGTGGCGTTCTATGCCATGCTGCTGCCCATGCTGATAACATCTACGGCAATGCCGGGGTTCTCGTTCAGGGGAAAATGGGATGCCGTGATTGTGATGATATTGCTGTGCGCAGTGACGGGCGGCTGGTGGTACGCATGGATTTTTGCCTTTCACAGCAATGAGACGGCAGCCGTGATAGATAAAGAGACCGGAGCATGGACAGGGCATAACGTACGGCGGTGGTGGTACTATTGGCGTTTTTTCGCCGAAACGGGCATCTGGGCTGTCCTGACACTTGCCACGCTGGCGATATTCTATTGGAAAAAGACAATTAGGAATGTACGCCCCTACCTGTTCTCCGTCACGTGGATGGTGACTGCAGTCATACTTCTTTCATTGCTGCCGGAAAAGAAAATGCGTTATCTGCTGCCTCTAATGGTTCCCTGCTCCATGTGTACGGCAAGCCTGCTGATGCACATGCGTACAGGCACAGACCGCGCAAGCAGGATTTTGTTTCGTGCCAACGGCATGCTCAGTGCGGTTGTAATCGCCTCATTACCTGCGATACTTTACGTCTCAGGCATAATTACCGGCATGCGGTTCGGCGTCCTCTGCATATTGTTCGTCATGCTTGCATGTCTTATACTGCGTGAAGTAAACAGGCGCAACGTCATGCGCTTTTCCGCCCTTATAGGGTGTGTCTTCATGCTTATGGAGTGTCTGCTGCTCGGAGGAATTGGAGAACTGTTCGGCAACCCGGAAAGACACAGCATCCATGAGACACGCAACATGAAGGCAACAAGCGGCATGAAGATGTTTCATCCCTCACAAGAGTCACTGCGGATAGAGCTGGTATACGAGGCAGGACGCAAGATATTGCCGCTCGACCTTACCGACCGGAAGGTTGTGGAAGAGCACCTCCCGTTCGTGCTGGTGAGCAAAGCCGACGTGCGCGACGTGATGTCCGAAGATGTGCTGAACAACGTAGACACGGCACGGATAGGCTCTTTCGACGACAACAAGCATCCCCGCGGGAACAAGCTATACACCGGAGATTTTATAAACAACATAACTATAATAAAGAAAAAGACACGTCATGAACAAGACAAAGAACTATGATTTCACGATAATCGTGCCTGTATACAATGAGTGTGAGAACATGGAAAGGCTGGAAAAGATGCTCTCGGGATATATCAGCAAGGCAACGGTGAAGACATGTGTGCTTATGGTGAACGACGGCTCTACAGACGGAAGCCTTGACTGCATGGAAGAGATGTGCCGGCGCAACGACGGCTTCTATTATATATCATACAAAGAAAACCGCGGGCTGAGCACGGCTCTTAAAGCGGGAATAGACAATACGGAAAGCCGCTACGTGGGCTACATGGATGCTGACATGCAGACCGATGCCGGGGACTTTGAACTGTTGCTGGCACATGCAGCAGACCATCAGATTGTAACCGGCATAAGGGCAAGACGCAAAGATACCGGCTTCAAGCGTCTGCAATCCAAGATTGCCAACAGCTTCAGACGGCGTATGACGGGCGACACTGCCACAGACACGGGCTGCCCGCTTAAGGTTATGTGGACCGATTATGCACAAAGGATACCTTCCTTTGACGGCATGCACCGTTTCCTGCCTGCGCTCTTCTCCCTCGAAGGGGCAAGTTTCATGGAAGTAGCCGTACGCCATTATCCGCGTACGGCAGGCAAGTCTAAGTATCATCTGTGGAACAGGCTGAGGAAACCGTTTGCCGACTGCATTGCCTTCAGGTGGATAAGGAGCCGGTATATAAAATATGATATAAGCCAAAAGAGTATATGAGCAACTGGTGGGTATATGCTACAGGATTCTTTGCACAGGGACTTTTCTCCGCACGGATATTGGTTCAATGGTGCATGTCCGAACGTGCCAGGCGGGTATTGT
This sequence comes from uncultured Prevotella sp., assembly GCA_900545525.1. Taxonomy (GTDB): domain Bacteria; phylum Bacteroidota; class Bacteroidia; order Bacteroidales; family Bacteroidaceae; genus Prevotella. The sequence goes on along the minus strand of UQZX01000023.1, from coordinate 39,478 downwards.
CGCCCGATGTGTTCTGGATACTGAGCCTCGCAGGCAGCATATTCTTGTATCTGTACGGCTGGATGCGCGATGATTTCTCCATAATACTCGGTCAGATAATTTCCTACTACATATATATATGGAACCTAAACATCAAGGGTATATGGAAAAGAACATACCGTCCGGCACGTATTGCCATTGCCATGCTGCCCGTTACGGCGATAATCATGATGGCTGCCGGAGGGTCCTCGTTTGTCATGAAGTTTCTCCACAATGACGATGTTCCGCCGTATTTGCTCTTATTCGGCTCTGCCGGACAGGTTATATTCACGCTCCGCTTCGTCTACCAGTGGTATTATTCTTACCGCCTTCATGTCTCGGTGCTGCCCGTTGGCTTCTGGATTATCAGCCTCATCGGCTCCGCCATAATCGTCACATACGGTGCAATACGCTCCGACCCGGTGCTGATAATGGGGCAGTCTGTAGGACTTGCCGCCTATATACGCAATATAATGATACACCGCCAATGCCGGAAGGAGAAGTATAAAAGATGTAAAGAACCACATAAATAGTAAGTTTTACCGTTTTATAATAAATTCAAAGACTTGAAATGAAGATACTCATAGTTGAAGATGAAAGACAACTTTCAGACAACATAGTGAAATTTCTCTCCGCAGATGACTACCTTTGCGAACAGACTTTTACCGTAAGCGATGCGCTGATGCGCGTAAGCGTATACAAATATGACTGTGTGCTGATAGACCTGATGCTGCCAGACGGCAACGGACTGGATTTGCTACGCAGGCTGAAAAAGCGTCATCCGGACACAGGGGTAATAATCGTATCGGCGAAGGACAGCATCGATGACAAGATTGAAGGGCTGGAGATAGGAGCCGACGACTATATCTCAAAGCCTTACAACCTGTCTGAGCTGAAGATAAGAATCTTCGCCCTGATGCGGCGCCGGTATTCAATGGGAAACAACCTGCTGGTGAGCGGCAACGTAGAAGTGGACATGCAGAGCAAGACGGTGAGCGTGGAAGGAGCTGACATCTCACTGACAAAGACCGAATATGAGCTGCTTGTGTTCCTGATATGCAACCGCAACAAGGTTGTATCGAAAGCTGCCATAGCGGAACACCTCGTCGGCGAGATGGCAGATATCATGAACAACTTCAACGTTGTGTTTACTCATATCAAGAACTTGAAGAAGAAACTGGAAGCCGCAGGCTGCCGCGACAGGATCAGGACGCTTTACGGCATAGGATATAAATGGATTGAATAACTGATGAAAGAAACTCTTCTGAAGAAAACCATGGCGCGCCTGTCCATGACAATGGCTGCCGTCATGCTGCTATGTGCACCTGTATTCTACTTCCTCACAACACGTTTCTATGCAGAAGACCTCATTGACGTGGTGGAGGAATATCGCATGACGGGGAAGATAGACGACAATCTTGACCTCGAACAGGATGTCATCGAAGGACTGATGTTACAATACATCCTTGTCGTATCGGTGATAAGCCTTACGATGTTCATTACCACAAGGCATCTTACGAAAAACCTGTGGAGATCCTTTAATGACACACTCAGGAAAATAGAAGCCTTCAAACTTGGCAAGGACAAGCTGCCGAGGTTTGAGCAAACGGGCATCAAAGAGTTTGACGACCTTAATGAGACACTTACCAAACTGCTACAGCATAACATCGACAGCTACAAGATTCAGAAAGAATTTACCGAAAATGCATCGCACGAACTGCAAACTCCCATAGCCATAATACGTGCCGACCTGGACCTGCTCCTGCAAGAAGACCTGCACGTTAGGGAACTGGAGATAGTGGATAACATGTATGACGTGACAACAAAACTCGAGCGTCTGAACCGTAGCCTGCTGTTGCTCGCCAAGATAAAAAACAGCCAATATGAAAAGACAAGCGACATAATGCTTGACGACTTCATACGCAGGCTCATGCCGAACTATGCAAAGATATTCTCAAGCGGCATCGCGCTGACATGCAACGACAGTCCCTGTATCAGCGCAAACAAGGACTTGCTGGAGACGCTTCTTAACAATCTGATAATAAACGCGCTCCGCAATACAAACGAGAACACGCCCGTTGAAATCCACATCGGCGACAAGACACTGTCCATAAGCAATGTCTCTGCCATCGCCGCACTCGACCCCGCAACGCTTTTCAACAGGTTTAACAACCATACATCCAACAAGAACGGCAACGGATTAGGACTTGCCATAGTGAAACAGATATGCGACCATTACGGCTGGAACATAGCATACACATACATGAAATGCCGCCACACATTCACCGTAACATTTGCCAATAACGTCAAGGACAAGTCCGACTGACGTGAAATTCAAGTGCTCTGGCATCACGCCATATTACAAATAAAAGGTCCTTCACCCCTTAGCCGGGCAAAGGACCTTTGTCTCAAACGCCATAATAAGTCTTAAAAATAATATGCGGCGTAAATCTGCCATGCGCTGTTACGTCCCTTTATCACGTGCTTCACGCCGTCGGTAAACGTAACCTCACCCGTCTTTCCGCAGGCGATATTGTAGTTGGCACCAACCTCTATGTGTTTTATGAGCGACACGCCGGCACCAAGGTTAACGCTGAAATTTGACTTCTTGAGCTGCCATGTGGCTTCATCGAATATCTTCTTGTCCTTGTCGCCGACATTGAAACCGAACTGCGGACCTGCAGCGAAGTAAATGCTCGCCAGGCTTCCGAGCCCTATTCCGTAGCGCAGGTTTATCGGAATGTTTACCGCCTGCTGCTTCAGTGTCTCCTTGCCATCGTTCTCTTCTGCCGCACTTACCTTAGCCGAACGCTGGTCATAGAGTGCTGCAATGTCTACGCCAAGCCCTGTGAGAGGAAGCGAAATCTTGAGTGTCGGACCGATAAAGAAGCCCGTCTGGTTTGAAGCATCGAACACTTTCTTGTCTATCGACATGTCCGAGATGTTAAGACCGCCCTTTACACCGAGCTTCACCTGCGCACTTGAAGGCATTGCCACACACATCATCACAACGGCAATTGCCATGCCTAATACTTTTTTCATATTCTTCTTGATGTTTTATTGTTATCTTTTTCGGAGTTATCGGAGAGCTCGAAGGACTCGGAGAACTCTGAGAGCTCCGAGAACTCATTAAGTCCCGGAAAAGCCAAAGCCCTATACCCGGTTTAGTGTCTTTGCCTTCTCACAGACACCCTTGCCGCCGATGAGCTGCCTCCACGTGATGAAGACTTTCCTGAACTCTTCTTAACCGTTGCCGTTCCGCCGGCACGGCGGTTCCTGTTTGTACGTGCCTTCTTGCCCTTGACATTGAGGTTTGCCTTGGCAATACTGTCGAGAGAGTCCTTGCGCACCTGATCTCCCCAGATGTTCTTCTCGAACGCTTCCAGCTCGCCTTCTATCCTCTTCTGCTCCTTGGTAAGTGCCGAGTCGGTCTCACAATACTGCCGCAACGTCTTTCCGAGCATGTTCGTGGTCTTGTATATCTTACCCTTGTACATGTTCTTGGTGAAATAATCGTCCACGCTCATCGTGGCGGCATTGTTCAGGTTGCTCGTCATTATTATCTGCTTGCTCAGATATGGGGCAATGTCATCATACCTTATCCAAAACAACGGATACGACTGTGACACATCACCGAAGTCGTCGTCGCGCGTCATTATCGGACACAGGGCTATCACCTTGGTGTGGAACGTAGACGTAGCCTGGTCGTAATACGCGCTCTCCTTTATATAATACGACTTCACCTCGCGCGAGGGAATGTCGCTGTTGTCGATGCGCACACGCCCGTTAACCCTCTCATAAAAGATATGATAGTTGTCGAGGAAAGCCAGCAGCTTTACCCTTGCAGAGTCGGTAAAGACCTCGTTGCCGTCCAGACGGTACTCATAAGCCTTCACGGCACCGCGCATCACCAGCCTGAATATATATGTAAACAGGTTCATCTGCGAGCCTACGGGTTCCACGGGATAGTACAGTCCGGCATTGGCATCATCGTTAAGGTTCAGTTCACGGTAGATGTCACGCCTCCATACAACATCCTCAGACATTGGTGCAGCCGTGGGGAAAGCTATCTGCGCACGCGTTGTCAGCGTCTGCGCAGCCGTCTGTTTCTTCTGCTGCTGTTCCCTCCTGCGTGCCGCCGGTTGGGCTGAGAGCGTCTCGGCGAGACAAGCCACCAATAGTATGAACAATATTCTTTTCATATATCTGTATTATTTCTTTGTTATCTTTTCTTATCCTTTCAGACGTGAAACCTACTTCACGATTACTTCCATGGATGCCGGCAGCGTGCGCGTTATGCCGTCCGGTCCCACAGCCGTTATCCTCGTTATGTAGAAACGCTTGTTGCGCGACAGCCCGCGGAAGGCATCACGCTGCCTCTGCGAGAACGATGCTCCGGAAGAAGCCATCGGTACGGCGTTGCCCATATTGTCGAAGAACACCGTCTCGAAGCTGAGCACGCGGAACTCTATGTCAAGCAGTCCGTCATCTATAGCCGCCTTTATGCCTCCTGCCGACATGAGCGAAGCCTTCGCCATGCCGCCTCCGCGGAAGCGGTTGTCGCCGAGTGCGATGTAAGCCGTCGGGTCGGGGAGCTTGCGGACGTGGAACGTAAACTGTCCCATCTGCTTCGGACTGCCAGTCTGCAGGGAAGAAACCGTAATTGTGACGTCCTTGCCTACAGCCGACGGACGCGCTATGTACCTGCCCGGTCCGACGGGCTGGAGCGTGCCGCCCGTCATCGTTGCCGACACCTTGTTCAGCGGAACGCCGGGTATGCTGACGCTCATCGGGTTGCTATAACCGGCATACAGCACGTTCATGAGGTCGGCAGAGACCGTTGCACTCGGGTCCACCACGGTGTATTTCTGCGAGAAGTCGCGGCGTATCACGTCGCCCCTTCCGTTCTGCATGGTGATGTATCCCGTAAGGTTGAAGTCACCGGTACGTCCTGCAATAAACTCATACGTGTTGTTCTTCAGGTTCATCTGCCTTCCGCCGATGTATATCTGCGGTGTCTGGGTTGTGTCCACGGCAGCCATGACAATCTGTGCGGAGAACTTGTCTCCTCGCACCACGGTCTGCGCATTGGGTATGACAAACGCGCTGAGCTTGTTTACACGTATGTCTTTCATGTCGATGTTCGAGACAAGGGTGTGCAAAACCTCGCCCTCGGCGTAGCGTATGTCGCTCTGAAGCTTGGACAGCAACGTCACGGCAGCAGCCACCGGCATATCCTCAAACATGTATTCCTGCCAGTTCTTTCCCATGGTAACGGCGTTCTTGGGCAGCTCCGTCGTAAGGTTGCTGCTTATCACCGAACGCTGATGCTCATCCGTAATCATGGACAATATGCGGTTGCGGAAAGAGTTTATCATGTTGTACAAAGCCTTTCCCTTGCCCGTTCCGGGTGCCAGCATCACCTGGCTTGCCGCCTCGAGGTCGTCCTTCCGCTTTATGTTGTCTATGTTGCCGCCGGCGCCGTCAGCCTCTTTTACGATAGCAACCTTGAGCTGCTGCACGAAGTCATACAGCGAGTCGCTCATGGTCTTCACCTCGGTAGCCTTGGCAAACCACGCGCGCACCTTCTCGGGATTGGACTTCATCTGTGCCTCAAATCCGTCGTATATTGAGCGGTTTTCCTTCGTCGAGTTCGCCGTAGTGCGTCTCAGGCTCTCCTCTACGATGGAGAAGCCGTCGAGCACCTCGGTGGAGACGTTCAGCGCAAGCATCGCCATGAGGACGACGTACATGAGGTTAATCATCTTCTGGCGCGGGGAAACCGGTCTTTTCTTTATTGCCATACTTTATCAGTTCTATTCTTTTACTGGTGCGGCAGCCCTCATGTTCACGGTCATCGCCTCTATCATGCGGGCGTATATGCCGTTGAGCTGCTCTATCTGAGCCGCCATCTTGCGCGACTGCTCGTTTATCTCGTCTATGGTTCCTATCTGCGAGCTTGCGCTCTTGAGCTGCATCTCATAGACCTTGCATATTCCCGTGAGCGTGCGGTTGAGGTTCTCCATCTCCTCAGAGTCGCGCGTAAGGCGTGCGCTCTGCTCGGAAACCTTGGCAAGCATGTCCGTGAGCTTGCGCAGCTCGTCGACATAGTTGCTCGTCGCCTCTTCCATCTCCGGCGCCTGCTGCTGTTGTGCAGTAAGCCACGGCGCCTGCGACATGCCGTCGCCCTGTGCGGCGGGCTGTCCTCCGATGACGACGGTTCCGCCAGGCACAATTCCGGCTGCGGCGATGCCTGGCTGCAGCTCCGGCATGTTGTCCTCGGGTGTTTCCTCCGACTCAAGTTCCTCTTCCTCGTCCTCACCGACGTGCGTGGGAATGTCCTTGCCTATTGCCGTCTTGTCAAACGGGCGGTCGAACGCCGATATGAAGAACACTATCACCTCCGTGCCCATACCGAGATAAAGCATGAGGTTTGCCCCCGGCAGGTGCGTGAGCTTAAACAGTGTTCCGAGGATTACGATTGATGCTCCCCAGCTGTATGCGTAGTTGAGGAATGTCTGACCGGGTACGCTGTCGAGCCATTTCTGCAGGCGGTAGACAACGTTGTATCTGCTGTATTCTGTCATTTCCTTTTCTTGTTTGGTTTCTGTTTCGTGCTGCTTGTGCTCGCCATGCTCCTTACACAGCGGAAGCCTATGTATGAGCGTGGCTGGTTCTGATACTCCCATGTGCGCCATGCCGAACGGATGTACGACTCGGGGTCTTTCCACGAGCCGCCGCGCACGCTCTTCTTCTTCATCTTGTACGGGTCTTCCTTCGCCGCGTTATATGAAAGCTGCGGATTGAGGTCGTTCATAGCCTCCACACCAGCCTCGGTATATATCGTGCTCGTCCATTCTGCCACGTTTCCTGCCATGTCATACAGTCCGTTGGAGTTTGCCGAGTATATTCCCACACTGCTTGTGATAAGGTTTCCGTCCTGTGTGTAGTTGCCGCGGTCGGGCTTGAAGTTTGCGTAAAAGCATCCGCGGTCGTTCTTCACGTCGGCGTTGTCCCACGGGAACTCCGTGCCGTCCTTGCCGCGCGCGGCATATTCCCATTCAGCCTCGGTGGGCAGGCGGTAGCGCTGCATATAGCGCGCCTCGCGTCCGAGTCCCTTCAGCAGGTAGTCGGTGCGCCATGCGCAGAAGGCGTTTGCCTGTTCCCACGTCACGCCCACCACAGGGTAGTTGTTGTACGTAGGACTGCTGAAATAGAGCCGCATGTATGTCTCGTTGTCTGAGTTGCGGAAGTCGTTAACCCAGCACGTCGTGTCGGGATATATGTTCACGATGTACGTGTTGAGGAAGTCCCACGGTCCGCTGAGCGGACGGTCTATCGTCTCGCGCACGATGCGCCCCTCGTCGTCGATATACGCCGTGTCCTTGGAAATCATCACCACCTCGTCGGGGTTCACCTCAATGTCGGTGTTGAGGTTGCGCTCGCCGGGGTTGAGGCGGTTGCGGCGCAGTGCGGCAGCCGTATAGTCGTACACCTCGTAGCGGTAGTTCATCTGTGCCGCGTCGAGCATCTTCTCTCCCGTAACCGGATTTACGGTGTACAGGCTCTCAAAGGCGCGCTGCTCGTCTTCGTTGGGCTTGCGCGGCAGCGGCTTCTTCCAGTTTAAATGAGGTGTCACGGGGTCTCCGTTCTTGTCTTCGGTTATCATATAGGTCTCATCGCCTCCGTATGACGGGTCGGCAAGGCGCGTGCGCAGTATCGAGTCGCGCACCCAAAAGACAAACTGCTTATACTCGGAGTTGGTCACCTCGGTGTCGTCCATCCAGAAGCCGTCCACCGATATCTCCCTCACCGGTGTCTGCTTGCCCCACAGGCTGTCCTGCTTTTCTATTCCCATCTTGAGGAAACCTCTCTTTATCATTGTCATACCGAAGGGTGTCGGCTCGGTAAATCCCTTGCCTCCGCCGACGCCGACCACCTCGCCTCCCCTGCCCGACGACGATGACATGCGGCCGCCGAAACATCCGGAGAGCAGCGCCGTGGCGGCGATGCAAAGGGCTATGATACTTCTTTTCTTCATAATCTTTACAGTAGTCTCACACTTTTATGTTTGTTCTTTCCTTTCTTATACAGGTTGAGGGTGGTCTGATATCCCACCACCAGCTCATGGCTGCCGTTGCCGGGCTGTATTGCCGACGTGTACATCTCGTAACTGTAACCGAGGTGTATGCCCTTTATCCTGCCGCCGATAAGGACCGTGACAGAATTTGTGGGACTGTACGACACACCGGCATACATCATCCTCTTCTCGTTGGTATACACCACGCGGGTACTCACATCCGCCCTGTATGCCGAACCGTCCGTACGGACGATCACAGACGGATGTATAGTTAGAAACGGGTTTCTGAGCTTTATATTGTATCCTCCTGTCAAATAATACGCCGGATCCACCTGCAGCTCGTTGGTCTCGCCAAGCTCCACAAGCGGCGCGTTGAGGTGCTGCGCCGACACACCGACATACCACGGACCACGGGTATAATAAAGTCCGAACGCCACATCGAGGGCATTTCCGTTGATGTCCGAGCGCGTAAACGCGGGGTCGCTGGGGTCTTCGAGGTCGGCTTTAGAGCCTTCGAACTTCTCGTTTATGAAGCCTACCTGCACACCCGCGGCAATCTGTCCGCCGAAGAGCCGGTGCCTGTAGGCATATTGCAGAGCCATGCGCTGGTGGGTGAAGAGTCCTATCTGGTCGTTGAGAAGCGACACGCCCACGCCGTGATAAGCCTTGAGGGCATAGAGAGGCATGTCCGCACCGAGATACATCGAGCGCGGGTTGTTCTCAAAACCGGCAAAGTCGAGGGCGTATGCCCCCACGACATTAAGCTTGGTGTCCTTTCCCACGGCTGCCGGATTGTAATAAGGCTCAAGGTCCCAGTAGTGACTGAAAGCCACGTCATACTGCGCCTTTGCCGGCATGCAGGCAAGGGCGGCAAGCGCCAATATTATAAAAAGATGTCTAAACACTTTTATATAACGATGTATATATACATTTATTGTATTGCGGCGAATTAAAGTATGGAATGTATCATCACCATGGCAGCAAAATCACGGTGCAACGTTTTTATCTGAAAAAGCCGTCAATGTGTCACTATGAAAACGTCACCGGTTTTTGCAAAGACAGGGAGACGTCATGCCGTCAGGACTCTGAAAAGGAGGCATGAACGCCGTTTGGCAGGACAAAACAGTGCTGTTTTTAATGCAAGACACGGCACTTTACGATGTAATATACCATATTTAAGGATGCAATATGCCATGTTTTACACCACAAAATGCCGTGTTTTACAATGAAAAACGGTGCTTTTCGCAATAAAAGAGCACATTTTTCATGCACACATTTGCCTCTTCTTTCATAACCGCCTGTCATCATGAATATTACGGCTGCACACAAATCCTTGCGTTTTTTACTGCCGCCGGCTTTTAATTTTGCAGGACGGGCAAATTTAAAGGGTTATGAAAAAGCAGATAGAAAGTAAATGTCCGGAAACGGTATCATATTATTCAGACACCGCCTCCGTCAGTCCATATCACTTCCGATTGCTCCCGCCAGTCCCGCGCAGCGAATAAACGCGGTATGCAACGTCTGTCCATGCCGTGGCTCCGCCCGCCGTCTTAGGCACTATGCGTATGTCGAGGCTGCTCCTGCCACGGGTATAGCGTGCGGGTATCACAAAACTGTCGTCGAGCCATTGCATGTGGGGATTGCCGTCGGCGTGATACCAGTCGCGCTCCTCCACCCTGCTGCCGCATACATAGACCTCTGCCAGCTGGCGGGGAAGTCTTTGGTTACTCGTGCGGAGCAGGCGCACACCGTCGTTGTCGGGGTCTGTACACACCCGGAAAGACAGTTGCGAGCCTTCGCCATAAGACACGAAGCTGTGCTCAATCTCCACCTTATTATATGTGCCTTCATACACCGACGTGGCTCTCTCCACACCGTGGTTACCGGATATGCGGCAACCGTGACGGCGGCGCGAGCGGGCATCGGCAGTGAAGACAGAGTCGGTGAGCGTCTCGCGGGGCTCGTCCTGACCATAATAGAATATCGTCCCTGCGTGCTCGAGATACTGGTTGTTGTGCTCGCCGCTCTCTATGTTGAAGCTGATGCTGCTGTTGAAAGGATAGCTGTCGAGTATGCACAGGCGCGTCATCGACCAGGGATTGTCCGACAGTCCGTCATATCCGCCGAAAGGATGTGCCTCGGGCGGTGTGGGGAAGCCCCAGCCGTAAGACACGTAGCTTTCCGATCCGTCGCTCTGCACGCGCGGTGTCCGCTCTCCGTCTATATACACGTGGACATCGCCTTCGCAGCTTATCACGTTGGGACGCTCCGCCCAGCACGTCACGTGGGCTGCCACCATTTTTCCGCTGCCAGCAGCACTGCCTATGCGACTGTCCTCTCCCCCGACGTGACGCCGCGTATAATAGGGAGTGTTCCGGAAATATCCCGCAGCCTCGCGCGCATATCCGTTCTCCCCGACCGTCACCGTGCCGCCGGCAAGGACAAAGGCACGCTTACCGCGGTTGTGCAGGCGCAGCGTTGCGCTCTGCCAGAAAGGCATGGGAAACGTGTTGTACATCATGCCGCCGGAAACGCCCATAAGAAGATATTCAACGGAGTTATATCCTAACGAATTGCCGAAAAACGCACCTGCAGGGCACAGCACGTCGGGCGTGCCGTGCCCGTCGAAGGTTATCTCTACCCATAGCGTCTGAAGTGTCTCGGCATCTGTCCTGTCGGCAAAGAGGCGCACGGCGGAGAGCACCCCGCCCTTGTCTGCCTTCGCCAACAGGCATGCGGCACCCGGCTGCAACTCGGTGCGGCGTATCACGACTGTGTCTGCCGGAACGGCATTGACCGGTATAAGTCCGCGGCTTTTAAGCTGCCTCACGTTCTCAAGGCTCTCGGTATAGACCACTGCCGTGTCTGTCTGCGGGGATGCGTAGGTATGATATACGATGTGTCCCCAGCCGCTCTCGCCGCGCATGCGGTCGTTGCCATAGAGGCGCACGTCGGTGGTGACCTTGCAGCTCCTGCTGAAAGGCAGCGGCACAAAGCTGCGCGCCACGCGTATGGGTCCGCGCCCGTTGTCGTAAGGACCAATATAGCTGTCTGCAAGCGGCTTGCAGAAAGGGAATTTCATTCCGAGTTCAGACAGCCTTACCTCATACTGCGCCACCTTGCTGCCGTCGAGATAGAAGCGGAACAGCGGGTCGCTGCACGTGAGATAGCGGTGCTGCGTAAGGTTCTGTATACACCCCGGACCGTCCACGTCGAGGACCACCCACTCACGATTGGCATCCTCATAGAGGTACCAGTCCCAGTCGGCGTTGCCGCCCGTCTTGTCTATGCTTCCCTGATAGTGTATCTCCGTGCCCGCCGGAGCCAGCAGCGGAAGATTTCTCACAGCATTGTCAATAAGGCCGTCCTGCGCGGAAATGCCCTGCAATATGAGCAGTGACACCGCAGAGACACAAATGTTTCTTTTCATAAAATCATATTTTCAAGACATCCTCACATAGTCGCCGTGAGGAACGTCGCGTTACCAAAAATATACAAAACATTCTCGCATGCCGGCACGAGCAGCGTCTCGCCACGGCTGACACGCACGCCGTTGATGTTGGCTTCGCCCCAAAGGCACATCACGACAACAAACGAGTCGGCATTGAAATCTATCTGTGCCGCCATCTGCACCACCACGCGGTTTACGTTGAAATAAGGGCAGTTTATAAGCTGCGACGTGGGTTGCGTGGAGTCGTAAGACGTGCGGTACTCGGGCCATACCCTGTAGTCTATGGCATCGCGTGCCTCGGCAACGTGCAGTTCGCGCGGATTGCCGTGAGCGTCTTTCCTGCCGAAGTCATACACGCGGTATGTTATGTCGCTCGTCTGCTGTATCTCGGCAAGGAAGTTGCCGGCACCTATGGCGTGGAGACGCCCGGCGGGAAGGAAGAACAGGTCGCCCTGATGTGCCTCGTGGGTGGCTATGACATCCTGCATGGGCGAGCGTCCGCCAACGGGTTCCGCCGTAGCCATGCGCTCATAGTCTTCGGGCGTTATGCCCTTCTTCAGCCCTGCATATATCTTCGCCCCGACATCGCTCTTTATCACATACCACATCTCCGTCTTTCCGGCACATCCGTGACGCTCCATGGCGAGCTTGTCGTCGGGGTGCACCTGCACGGACAAGTCCTGACGGGAGTCGATGAACTTCACTAACAGCGGGAACTTGCTGCCGTATTTTTTGTACACTTTCTCGCCTACGAGCAGTCCCTTATACTTCTCGATAAGCTGTGTGAGGTTCAGCCCAACGTCGATGTCGTTTATCAGACCGCGCTCCACGGCAACGCTCTCATGCCCCGGCACGCCGGATATCTCCCACGATTCTCCGATGTTGGGCTGCGCCGTGTATATTCCCTTAAACGGCGCTATGCGGTATCCTCCCCATATCGTTGTCTTCAGATATGGCTCAAACTTGTATGGTTTCATTGGTTTCTTATACTTTAGTTCTGCAAAACGCCTTATTATTAAAGGCGTGTCCAAACATCCCGTTCTTTGTCTATGTATTCCGTAGACCTCATTCCTCCACGGCTTTCTCAAACGGCGTGGCAGGCAGTCCGGCGCTGTTGTATAGGTTGGCATCGTCGGGATTGTCTGCCCAGGCATAGCGGACAGACTTTGGATTGTCGATGCCGGTACAGTCGAGCAGCACGGCATCGGTTCCTGATGTCTCTGCCCTTACCCAGCGGTATTTGCCGTCGGTACCGGCAACGGCAAAGCCGCAGACATACCCGTAACGGCTCTTAGCCTTTAGTCCTCCGGCAACATTTTCGAACGTCACAAGCACGTTATCGCCACGCTTTACAGCCTTAAGCGGCTGCGGGCTTTCACAGTATATGTCCGCCATGCCGTAGTCGTTGTGCAGGGCAAGGCGCGCAAGACGATGACCCACCGTCTGCTTGTCACGCGGATGTATGTCGTCGGCATCGCCCACGTCTATTATCACAGCCTGCCCCGTATGCGGCAGACTGCGTGCCGAGTTCTGTGCATCGCGCAACACCGCCCAGTTGCTTGCCGAGGGATGCTCGTCTGAAGGCATATAGTTGGCAAGCTGAACCCAGTAGAAAGGCATGTCTGCACGGTTCCAGCGGCTCCGCCAGTCGTTTATCATTGCCGGAAAAAGGCGGTAATACTCCTCTGCCCGCGGGGCGTTGTTCTCTCCCTGATACCACACGAAACCACGTGCAGGATATCCGGCAATGGGAGCCACCATGGCATTGAACAGGCGGGAGGGGAAGGCGTTGGGACCGTCTTCCACGTATTCGAACGCCTCATTGTCAACGGCAATCTTGTATTTCCAGCCGTCGCCGAGTATGGACAGGCGTTCCTGACCTACCTGCAGGAAGAACAGGTCGCTTGAGCCGTAGCATCCGCCGCCGGCATGGTTGTCGACAACTTTCACCGTAAGTTCATTCTTGCCAGCCTTCAACACGCCCGAGGGCACCGTGTAGCGGCGCTTTATGTCATAGCCAACGGTTGAGCCGACCTTTATTCCGTTTATCCAAGTGACGTCGTCATCGTCTATCATCCCAAGACTAAGTATCGCCGGCTGTCCGGCAAGAGCCTCGGGAACGTTGAACTCCACCGTTGTCCACACCACGCCGTCGACACCCGAAAGGGCATCGTCGGTCCACAGCCCGGGCACACGCAGGGATTTCCAGTCGCTCTTGGAGTACGAAGGAAGATACCACTGCTCCTTCTCTCCAGGCTCATCGGCGATGGCTTTCAAGAACGCAGCCTCCACCTCCTTGCCACGTGCGAGATAAGCCTCAAGCTCCTCCGAGCGCAGACGTGTCATAAGACGGCGGTATTTCGGGAAGGCATCTATCGTCTCCATGCTCATCCAGCTTTCTATGTCGGTACCTCCCCATGACGTGTTTATCAGTCCCACGGGGACGTTAAGACGCTCTGCTATCTCGCGGCAGAAAAGATAGCCCACGGCAGAGAAGTTGCCGGCTGTCTGCGGAGAGCATATCTTCCAGTCGCCTTTCAGGTCGTCCTTCGGAAAGCGCGCCATGTCCTTCTGTACGTCGAACGAACGGATGTTGCCGTTTGTTGCGGAACGAATCTCCTCGTCAGCGTTGTTTATCGAACGGAGCATGAACTCCATGTTGGACTGTCCGCTGCATATCCACACCTCGCCCACAAGGACATCGTCAAGGGTTATTGTCTCTTTTTTCGAACTTACGGTCACAGTATACGGTCCGCCTGCCGGCAACGCGGGCAGCTGCACACTCCAGCGTCCGTCACGTGCGGCCTTGGCAGATGCGGTGTTTCCGGCTAAAGCCACCGTTACCCGCGCCCCTTTGTCCGCCCAGCCCCAAAAGCGTATCTTCTCGTTGCGCTGTATTACCATGTGGTCTGACATTATCGCAGGAAGCCGCAACTGAGCCGTCGCAGGAAGCACGGCGGCAATCATCAGCAATATTATTCTTATTCTCCTTGTCATATTGATTTTATCTTAAATGTTTTACTTGTACCTCTTATTATATACGTCTTGCCGTCGGGCAGCACAAGGTTTGCCGTCATCGCAGCAGGCACGCTTATCGTATATCTTATCACACCGCCGTCGCGTCGCCACGAGGTTTCAAGCCTGCCGTAAGATGTCTCACGGCTCACCTCAAGGCTGTCAAGGTCTGCGGGAAAGTAGGGACGAACGTTGACGAGCCTGAACCCGGGTGCCGTCTCATCCGGCGTTATTCCGGCAAGCGACTTGAAGAGCCACGCTCCCACTTCTCCGAACATTATGTGGTTAAGCGAGTTGTCTATTACGACATCGGTCTTCCAGTTCTCATGGAGCGTGGTTGCACCTTGACTAATCCAATATCCCCACGAGGGGTATGTTTTCTGGCATACAACCTTATAGGCGGTATCCGCATATCCGTTGTCTGACAGCGCACCTAACAGTGCCTTGCAGCCGTGCACTCCCACATCGAGATGAAAGCCGTCGGCAACAACACGCTCGTTAAGTTGCGAGGCAACTTTTGCGCGCAGGGAGTCAGGAGCAACGCCCCAATACAGTGCCATGGAAAGTTCTGTCTGCGTGCCGCCGGCATACAAGCCTTTTTCGGCATCGAGAAAACGGCGGTTTATCGCCGAGCGTATGTCATCGGCAAGACGTGAATAATGAAGAGCGTCGGCATCTTTTCCAAGAAGCCTTGCCACCTTTGACATTATTACCGCATCGACATAATAGTAGACAGACGTGGTATAACACAAGTCGCTCGTTGTCTTTACGGGTATCCAGTCGCCAAGCCCCCAGTCGGTAAGGTTGTCTTTGGCAACGGTCTCTATGTGACGGACGTATCTGTCCATGCAGCCGTAGTGGCGTTCAAGAAGCCTGCGGTCTCCATACCAGCAATATATCTGCCATGGAATGATAACCGTGGCACTTGTCCAGTCTACACCGTTCGCCCAGTCGTATCCCCACTTGTCCGTCGGGATAATACATGGCAGAGTGCCGTCAGGACGCTGCTCGTCGCGGAAGTCAGCCAGCCACTTCTCATAAACGGAAACAACGTCATTATATGCCATTCCCGTCTCGAGGGCGAGGTAGGCATCTGCCGTCCAACCGTTCTTCTCACGTTGCGGACAGTCGGTGGGATAACCGAAGAGATTGCTCAGATAAGAATTCTGTGTCGCCTCAAGAAGCTTATTAAGATATTCAGATGACGAATGCCAATATCCGATGCGTGGCACATCGCTGTGCATCTCCTCGGCAACAAGACTCTCCCGGGTAAGTTCCAAAGGTACGGAAGAGCTTACCTCAACATACTGAAAGCCTTTATAGCCGAACCGCGCGGCAAACTCGTCGTCGCCTCCGCTCAGCGTAACAATGTCTGTCTGGAACGGGTCGCTGTCATCGGTCGGACGATAGTGATAGTCTATATTCTCCATGTTAACACGCCCGTCGGCATAAAGCATCTCACCGTGTTTAAGCCTCACCACCGTACCGCGCGGTCCCCGTACACGCAGGCGTGCGACACCTGCCATGTTCTTAGGGAAATGATAAACGGCGAGGGTATCGGACAGGCGGTCTATCTTATCCGCCTTGTAAACGGCGGTAAGCCTAATGGGATGCATGACCTGCGAAGAGATGACACGTGCCGGACTGACGGTCTCGATGACACTGTGCCACGACGACTCCTGCGGATGCAAACGGGCATCGTAATGCTCTGCCGTATATATGCTTGAAAAGACCGTGCTGCTTTCTGCCGTCTGCCAACTGCCGTCGGTCACCACATGTTCCTCCGTTCCATCCTCATAGCGTATCAGCAGATTGGCAGCAAAGCGCGGACGGTTGCGCCACGATGCTTCGTGGAAGAACCACACCGCCGTTGACTGGTGATTGTACCACCCGTTGCCAAGCTCCACGGTCACAACGTTGCCGCCCTCGCGCATAAGTCCGGTAACATCGTGCATGACGGAGAGCACTCGTCGGTCAAAGCGCGTGAACATAGGGTCAAGGCGATGATTGCCAACTTTCTTTCCGTTAAGCATAATTTCGTGAAGACCAGCGGAAGCAACGGTGATAAATGCTTCTTTTACAGGTTTGGCTACATTTACCGTATGGCGGTACAATGCCAACGGGCGGTAAACGGCATCGTTGCCGTCGGTAATCCACCTCGCACTGCCCAGCGGCAGGTTTGTAACAAAGCTTGCAACTGTGGAACCGCGCTTTCCAAAGAATACGCGCCAGTAATATCTGCGGGCAGGAGCCGGATTAAAGTCATCAACGGTAAACTCCTGCGTACCCGGGGCGAGTTCGTATACACGTATACGGTCCGAAAGACCGGGCTTTGTTCCGTATACGGCTTCAGCCACGGCAAGACTGTCTTGCGATATGACTACACGTATCTTGTCTTTCAATCCCGGCAGGGTCCAGCTTAGACGCGGATGAGCCGCATCCACGCCTACAGGATTTATCATATACTCGCAACGCAGGTTGTCCGCACCGGCATGCAACGCAAGCGAGAACATCACGGCACAAACTGCCGGGACAATCTTAAGATATAATGCAAATCTTTTCATCCCTGACATCCGTTGTCTGTCCTTGGCTTCTTTCCCAAAGGATAAGCCAAAAGTATAACTATTTCAAGAACTGCCACAGCTGCCGGTATATAGCTCATGACAAGACGTATGCCAAGCATGGCGGTGTCGCTCTGCTGCGGAGCGTTGGGCACGAGACCGAAGGCTGCAAGTATCCAAAGTACTGCCGCACCGGCAACCGCACCGCCGAACTTCTGTGCCATGGAACCGGAAGAGAATATCAGACCTGTCGATGAAGTGCCGTGCTTTTTGGAAGAATAGTCGGCAACGTCTGCATACATCGACCATACAAGCGGAGACACGATACCGGTAAGTATGCTTATTAACACCTGAAGGAGGAGTATAGCAAAGAAACCAGCATTGGTCATCGGAACATAAAAGAACGCTACAGACAGCAATGCCAGCAATGCCGCGGAAACAATGAACGTCTGTCTCTTACCCAAACGCAACGACATGGGCACGGCAAGCACAACACCTACCATATTGCACACCTCTCCGACGGCAAGAAAGATACCCGCAAAGAACAGGAAAGACGTGAAACCGAGGTCTATATGTGCCGTTTCACCTATATAATATTTAAAGTAATATGCAGCAACGGAGCCACGAAGGGTGTTGAACAGGTTTGTGCATAGGGCTGCCGACGTAAGCAACCACCACGGAGAGTTGGAGGCAAGCGCCTTAAGGTCTTCCCAAACAGAGCCTGTCTTGGACGGACGTACATGCTCACGCGTCATTCGGAAACAGATAATGAAGAGTATAAACGTCACCGCCGCAATTATAAACATGGCATACTGCCAGCCATGCTGCAATGCAATAAGCGGAGTATCTCCGCCACAAAAATCCGTAAAGAACTTGACCAAAGGCTCCCATGCAAAGACCGCAACGAACGAACCGGCATAGGCAAAGAACATGCGGAAGCTGGAGAACACTGTTTTCTCATCGGAACTGCTTGTAACAACACCGAGCATCGAGCCGTAAGGCACGTTGATTGCGGTATAGACTGTCATCATAAGTATATATGTGACATACGCCCATGCCAGACGCCCTGTCTCGCCACATTGCGGAGTGGTGAACAGCAAGCAACCTGCCAGAGCAAACGGAGCAGCCATCCACAACAGCCAAGGACGGTACTTGCCCCACCTTGTATCGGTGCGGTCGGCAATGATGCCCATCACCGGATCGGAGACGGTATCCCATATACGTGTCACGAGCATCAGCACTGCCGTAGCCCCGAGACTAAGCCCGAAGACGTCACTGTAAAAGATAGGAAGATAATAGCTGAATATTTTCCAGAACATGGACGATGACATGTCGCCAAGCCCATATCCGATTTTCTCTTTTAACGTAGCCATAGATTATAATTGTTTTTGTAACCTCTTGTTCTTGTCCACAAGGCTATATATAGCCTTAACAGACTCTATGGAGCGCAACCCGTCGGAAGGTGTGTTGAAACAATAGTCCAAAAGTCGCTCTACGGTTGACTCTGCCACATGAAGGCGTGTGTCGCTCGATGCGTAATAGATATAAACCTTGCCGTTGTCTTCTATCCAGCCGTTTGAGAAAAGGACGTTGCTGACATCGCCGACACGCTCTTCGCCCACGGGAGCCATGAAGTATCCAGCCGGCTCCGCTATTACCTTGGAAGGATTGTCAAGAGCCGTGACATAGAGATATAGCACATAGCGAAGCCCTGCCGCGCAGCCGCGCACGCCATGAGCGAGATGCAGCCAGCCGCGCGAAGTCTTTATAGGATGCGGACCCTCTCCGTTCTTCACTTCTTTTATAGTATGATACTTACGCACATTGATAATCCTTTCATCATGGATCTCAGCATGACAGATATCATCTATCGGTGCCCAACCTATTCCGCCACCGTTGCCCGTGTCTATGAAGCCGTCCTGCGGACGCGTGTAAAGCACATACTTGCCATTTACGAACTCCGGATGAAGAACGACGTTGCGCTGCTGCGTATCTGTCTTCACGTCATCAAGACGCTCCCATGTCTTAAGGTCCTTAGTCCTCGCTATTGCCGCAGCTGCAACCGCCGAAGAAAGGTCGCCCGGCTCTGCGGACGGATCTTTACGCTCGGCACAGAACACGGCATAGATATATCCGTCTTCGTGCTTAGTCAGTCTGGCATCATACATGTTCGTATCTATTTCCCCCGGTGTCTCAGGCATCATGACAGGATAATCCCAAAAGCGGAAGCCCTCCGTAGGACTGTCACTCTCTGCAATGGCGAAGAATGACTTGCGGTCGGCACCTTCGACACGTGCCATAAGATAGTACTTCCCGCCCAGTTTTATTGCACCTGAGTTAAGCACGGCATTTATTGAAATGCGTTCCTCACACAATGGGTTATCATTCTCGTTCATGTCATATCGCCAAATCAGCGGGGCATGCTCTGCCGTAAGCACAGGATGCTTATAACGGCAATAAATGCCATTTACACTGGTCTCGGCCTCATTATGACGGTTTACAAGCTCCTCATAGTCACGTGCAAGTTCATTTATACTCTTTAATTTCATAATGGTATTAATATTATTTTTCTCTTTTCAATATCAAAAGCCAGTCGTCATTGCCACCCTCCGGCAAACTCACATCAACCACATACCCTTCAGAAATGCCTCCGGGCATGCGCTGTCCGGTACGGGGATTCATCCACTCTGTTGCATACAGGGAACCGAACGTATCAGGTAGCGTCAGTCTCCAGCTCTTCCCTCCGGGGAAGTAGCACAGCATATAATCCCCTGTCATAAAGGCAACAGCCTCATCACAACCGTATTCATCCACGGGAACGGCACAAAGCGGAACATTATACCCGCCTCTGAAAGGTATTTCGTGCCAAAGCTTCACAAAATGTATAAGCTGACATTCAGCCTCCATATTCATCGCGTCGTACCAGTATGTACGCGCGTCACACTTGGGTTCACGCCCCGGAGCATACATCTGCCACAGATTGTTGTTGCCGTAAGTGTATCCGCATGCACCGGTAAGCATGCTCTGATATAACGTATGCCTTACGTCGGCAGCCCCAAACCTGCCGTCTTCCTTCTTGAAGTTGCGCGGTATGTCTTCATACCGTGGTTCTCCGTCCATAACGGGCTTTACCGGTTTCAGAGCCATGTCATGCAACATCATACGGCGGTATATATCATACCTCTGCTGACAATGACCGGTCTGTATCATGTTAAAGTCAAGCCAGTCTTCATCGTGGAACCACATGGACGACGAGTGCTCTCCATGCGGATGATATGTCATAAGATGCACTTTGTCCTCAGACTTTATGCCCCTTGCCATTGCATTCCATACCGCCCTGTTCTTTCCGTCGCCTCCACGGTCGCCTCCTATTATCCATATAACATTAGGCCGTGAAGCCCACCTGTGCCCCAGAAGCCTTCCGTATTCTTCGGCATTATGCTCATTGAATATCTCCGGTCCGTTGCCCCATTGCCTGTCTACCTTGTCACCCCATGTGGGTAATATTGCAAGATACAGTCCGATTTGCTCCGCGTATGCAAGGACAGAATCGGCATGTGCCAGATAAAGGGGATTGGGGTTGCAGACGTCTCCGTTTATTAATTGCGTGACACCTGCTGCCGTTGTATCCCTTATGCCTACCAGTTCGGAAAGGAGAACGGTCTGTATAACGTTTATTCCCTTCCCCACCCTGTTGTCCATATAGGCACAGGCTTCTTCATACGTAAGTCTTGAGAGCATCTCCCATGCCGTATCGCCCATATATAAAAAAGGTGTACCGTCGTCATGCTCAAGATACCTCCCGCTGCCGTCTACCTTGAGGTTACCGTGCGTAAACGGAATACCGGCATAGACAACGGAAGAAACGAACATCACAGCTATGAGAAAATACTTGCTTGTCATAGTGAATAATTTATCGATGAGGTGTACTGACAGCTTATCGGTCCTCCTGTTATTTTGTCTCCTTATACTTCTCCATAATCTTAACCTGAGGCTTCTCCTTGCCGCCGCGGTATGTCGGGATTGTCATTACGGCATCCGTCCACCAGGGTCCTGACGCCCAATAAAGCGCAGGGACACCGTTCTTCTGCAAATATGAAAGGAAGTTGTCCAATGTCTTCTCCCAACGTTCATCTCCTTCGGGTATGCCATATTCGCCTATTATACCGCGAAGATTGTTTTTATTAAGCCATTCCACAAAAGGACGTACAAGCTCCACGCCGCGCTTGGGGGTTCCCTCTTCCTGTTCGTATGTGAACTTATAAGTGCCCGAGCCGTCAAAGTCGAAATAGCAATGTGCCTCGAATATGAGATTTTCCGCAGGGTCACGTAATGTCTTAAGGTTATCACTCATCTGTACCCAACGCCGTGCGGAGCTCCAATGGTATCCGCCTACGACAATAGGGGTCTTTGTGTCCACAGTTCTGATAGAGTCTATTGCCACCTGTGCCATTTTGTGCCATGACACACTTGCAGGGAGGTCGTGAGGTTCGTTCATCAGTCCGTAACCATAGATGTTGCCGAAGTCGCGGAACTCCTGTGCCATCATACGCCAGAACTGCCCGTAGCTCTCATAAGACAATTCGGGCGTACCTACAATCTTCTCTGTGCCCTCGTCTATACGTCGGCAATAGTTGTGCATGTCAAAAAGGACCTTCATCCCACGCTTTCCGGCAGCCTTTACAAAGTCTTTCACCTTATCCAGATCGTCCTGGCACAAAGGTCCGTAAGGCTTATGCTGAAGACGTTCCCAGCGGAAAGGCAGCCGTACGAGCATCAGTCCTTTCTGCTGCCAGTATATAAGATCCGCATCGGTGGGATATGTATAATGCCTGTTATATTCACCGGGGAATACCGAACCGAAATCACCACAGGCGAGGTTAACACCGAAAGGCTCACCTGCAAGCACTCCGCCACTTAACGTTATCAATACTGATATCAAACTTAACTTTATCTTATTCATAATTTCATTTATTTTTTGAGTTCCACCAACTGACCACAGCAGGACACGATATATTGGAGTCAACCGTTACCGTCTCTCCCGGATCAAGCCACAAATAATTATCAGACAATAGCAACCGTGACGACTGCCCGGGGACATCGACGGTAACACCCACGGCAGGAAATGCCGACATATTGGTTATTGTTATGTTTTTCCCGTCCTGTTTCATACGGACATCCGCCGCCCGCGACTCAAGCATTACGCCACGACGTGTATCGTAGTTGCAGAAATACCAGTTTCTTGCCACAAGCGTACCGTCGTCCTTAAGGAGGTCTGTCTTCATGTACAACATCTCGCTCAACGTCTGTTCCCTCGTAAGAACGATATCTGCAATCTTATCAACTCTGTTCTGAGGCTTTACCGATATCGCCGTGTCAAGAACGCACTGCATCTTATGGTTCCATACCGACAGATGCACCTTAACGGTCTTGCCGGTAACAATATTATTGTCGTCAAGGAGATAATAAGGTATTTTCACCTCCTGCCCCGCCATGTTTGTCCTGTCAAACAGCAAGACTGTCGTTGCCGGTTCAAAGGCACGGCGCGCAAAATAATGCAACGGTTTGACTGCACCATAATAATCTACACTCGACCATGACAGTCCCGGATAGTTATCGTTCAGCTTATAATAAAGGGCACCGGTTGTATTAGGCCACATTGTCCGGGCACGCTCGAGAGTATGCCTTACGCCTACTACCTGTGACATCTGAGAACCGAACACGGCGTCTTCCAGAGTTTCCAATGATGTGAAATATCCGGCATACTGTCCCAACCGGTTTATCTCTCCGTTAGTTCCGAATATAGGGGTATGATGGGTGAATGCCGATTCTTTATCCGGCTGCCACACATATTTCTCACCGTCAAGATATTTCCTTACCGTCTCCGCATGAGGCAGCGACGGCACACCAAACTCTCCCCAAAAAGGCGCAGTCATGTTAAGATTGTGATTAAGGTGCATCTCGTCCCACCAGCAGTTGTAGTTATGGCGGCTGCCGCCCCATGCCTCCGCACGGTGAAACGGTCTGGAACCGTCAAGTTCCACGCTAAGACGCCCCATCATGTCTATGGCCTTGCCGTAAGGCTTATCCGATTCATTGCCTCCTCCCCACATGACAAGTGAAGGATGATTTCTCAGACGGACGGTATTGAGGGCAACCGTTTCCTCCAGCATGCCGAACGGTTGTGTCTCATGACTGTTCCATGCCGTGGGCCATTCCTGCATGACCATAATACCCTTCTCGTCACAAAGCTCATAAAACGCATCCGTTTCCGGCATTCCTCCGCCCCATGCCCTTATCAGTTGGATATTCTGATGACGGGCAACAGACAAGAACCTGTCATACCGCTCCCTTGAGAAATCAAGCAAGGCATCCATCATGCACCAGCCCGTCCCTTTAACGAACATGTCACGTCCGTTGATACAGAAAGTCCAGTTGTATAAGTCCTCACGCTTTCCTTCCGGCAACGGTTTCATTTCAACAGTCCTTACGCCGAAACGCCGTGCACAAACCGACTGCACCTTTCCGTCAGCCACAAGCTGCACTTCAGCATCATATAGGTTCTGGTTGCCGGTGCCGTTCGGCCACCACAGACACGGCTCTTTTATATTAAAGTCAAAAGCGGCATTCCCTTTGGCTTTGTTTATCGTGGTTACAAAAGCCTGCGGCCTGCCTTCAAAGTTATAAGGCCTGACCAACAAACGTATTTCTCCTGTCGTCTCCTTCGGGAGCGTAAGTTGCATCCGCATGTCACCTTTCACGGAACGGGTGATGAAGAACGGATTTTCTATCCGCAAGTCCGGGCGGTCTACGAGGTGCACATCATTCCATATACCCATTGATGGTATCTTTGAATAATGCCAGCCGTACACACAGTTTGACACGACAGTATGCTTCCATGCCTCATTTGCCGTTGCCGGCCAGCCGCCGTTATAAATCTCGGGTATCGGCAGGAGTTCCACCTTTATGACATTCTCGCCGCGCTTCAGATATTTATCCACCGCTATATCCGGACCACCGAACATGCCCTCGTGCTCAGCCACAGGCACACCGTTGACAAATACCCGACATTTATTTGCCACACCTTTAAAAGACAATAACGGACTGGACATTTTTCCGTCATAGTAAAACGTACGCGTAACATACCAGCGCTGATACGACCGCCGCTCCGCCATTGTATCGTTCCGTCCCACGCACGGGTCTGGTATAATTCCCGCTTCTTTCAATGCCGTATGTATGCTGCCGGGGACACGGCACGGAACAGATATATCTGAATTTATGCTGTCTGCCCCTGACAAGGTCCAAATACCGCTCAAGGACTGTACCCTGTCTGAAGCACATGGCTTTATCTTCTTCACAGAAAGAGGATACATGTCTGCCGCCTTCATCTGAAGGGGAGACACGGCATCGTGCCACGCCCGGCGGTCAATGTCGTCAAGCGAAGACTGGGCACATGCAAGGCATGCGACAAACATCTGGCATATTACTGTGATAGAAAGTTTATTCATTATATCGTCTTTATTACTTGTTGTCAGAATTGCCTTTAGCTTTACGGCAAATACTTACAGTCTGTTATATTCAAGGGATTTTTGCTTACAGTTTTCATCCGCCTCGGTCTGATTTGCAAAAGACCGCCTTTTAGCGTCTGAAAGACCACCTTTGAGGTGGTAAAAGGCCATGTTTTGCAGGCCGGAATGCCACCTTTCAGACCGTAACTTGCCATGCTCCTCCGCAGAGGGGTCATTTATTGTATTTTCGCAGGTTTGCCCTTACAATCCTGCCATAGGGTTTTATGACATCATCCGTCCAGCGGCCGTCTTTGCGGGCCCTTGGAATAAGCATCGAGCATGTCTCGTTCTTATCGGATATGGACCAGTTCACCCAACTTATGCGGTGTGCCTCCATCCAGTCGGTCCAGCGCTGCCACTCATCCATGTCGAGCGGACCGTCACCGGTACACTCCATTCCTGCCGATTCGTTTACAAAGACAGGAATGCCTTGCTTCCATGCCGCCTCGGCACGGTCGCGCAGTTCCTGACCGTGAGTGGCCGCATAGAAATGAAGACTGTACATTATGTTTGTCAGCCCTTTCAACGGGCGTTCCGCCACAAGATGCAGGTCCTGGTCCCAATGCGGATTGCCGACAAGGACGATATTGTCCTCGTCGTACTTGCGTATCTCCGCTATTACGGCATAAGCATAGTCGCTGACACTCTCCCATGTATCCTCCATCGGCTCGTTGTATATCTCATATATGACATTCGGGTACTTGCCGTACTCCCTTGCCATCATGCCGAAAAACTTGACAGCCTCATCCTTTTCAGGATAATAGGTGTGCCAGTCTATTATGACATATATCCCGTTCTTTATGGCAGCCTTAATGACTTTGTTCATGCACGACAGGGCAAATTCCGGGTTTTCCTTGTAGTTATCTTCGATGCAGACGCCCATTGCCGCACGCAGCACGGTACAGTGCCAGTCGTCGCGGAGCCACTTCACACACTTTGCATTGTAAAAGCGGGGCCACAGATTATGCCACCCGAGACTTACGCCACGAAGCACCACGGGTTCTCCCCTGCTGTCACACAACTGGTTGCCTATGACCTGCAGCTGTCCCCACCTCTTCACCGGAGTGACGGCAGAGGCAGCCACAGTAATCAGCAACATTATAACTATAATCTTAATTCTGCTCATAAGAAGTATTGTCATTTCGCCTTAAAGTACTTCCCGAGAACCGACATCTGGGGCCTGTCCTGCCCGTTTATCGGCTGCACGGCAAGGGCATCGTCGCCCCAACGCGGACCAGCAGACCAGTATGTGCCGCCTATGCCGTTTTCAGAAAGATATTGCAGTGCCTTGTCAAGGGTGACAAGCCAGCGCGGGTCGTTGTCAGGCACACCGTATTCGCCGACAAAGCCCTGCTTGCCATACTTCTTGCACCACTCAACAAACGGCTTCAGCCTCTCAACACCTATATCCTCTGTTGCCTGCTCGCCGTCATAATCCTTGACATATTTGCCACTGGCATCATTGTCAAAATAGACATGTGCCTGGAATATAAGCTTGTCCGACGGGTCTGTAAGGTCTTTCAAATCCTGACTGAGATTTGTCCACTTGCTTGACGATGCAAACTCGTTTCCCTCAACGACAATAGGAGTCTGCCTGTCCACCTCGCGTATTGCGTCTATACATTCCTGGGCTATTTTGTCCCATGGAGAAGAGCTAAGCATATTGTGGGGTTCGTTCATTATGTCGTAGCCCCATATATTTGTATATCCCATGAACTCCTGCGCCAAGCGTTTCCACAAGTCACAGAAATGAGCAGTAGAGCATGTGCGAGAGCCTAATATGGCATAATTGTTGTCTGCAGAACTATACCCGTTGCTGTACGTACAGTAACGCCCGAAGTTGTGCAGGTCAAGTATTACGTATACACCAAGCTCCTGCGCCGCACTGACAACAGCCTTCATCTTTGCAAGCTCCACCTGATCGAGTTCGCCGCCAAGCTGCTTCTGTATGCGCTCCCACCTGAACGGGAAACGTATAAGCTTAAATCCTTTATTGGCAAAGTACTCAATATCAGAACGTGTCGGATAGCCATAATGCGTGCCGTCTATGCCGGGATAGACAGCGGCAAACTCGGCTCCGGACATGTTGACACCGAAATACGGCTCTGCCAGTTTTGCCACGGAGCCTCCGCCACCGGTGCCTCCGCCGCCTTCTCCACCATTGTCGTCATTATCACTGCTACAAGCCGTCAACCCAAAGCACACCAGTGCCAGAGCCATGATTATATTGATAAACTTAATATTCTTCATGTCTGATTATTTTTTAACGAAACGGAAATTAGTCATTGCTATGTTATATGTCTGCGCCGAGGTGGGCGAGAATATTATCATAAACGAGTAGCGCACGCTGCTGTCGGTACCTGCGGGAACAAGCACATGCCCCTCGGGGTCTTCTTCGTCAAGGTCTATGCGTATTGTCTTCCACTGGTTTTTGGTATTCAAGGGCACACCGTCTCCGCCGGGATACCACTGATAGTTGCCGAATATAATCCTGTAATTGGAATTCAACGGATATTTCTGGTCATTCCAGAACTCAAAGCGCATCTGATAATCCTGCGGATTTGCGGCAACATCGGCAGGCAGGTCTATATATCCTGCCCAGAATACCATCCAGCCCCAGGCATTAACCTGATCCTTAAAACGTATATACTTACCGTCACTGCCCAATGGCTTGGGGTCATCGGGTCCTGCCGAGAACTTGCTGTACAGGAAGTTCTTGGGAGCCCACGAATACTTGCTTGCGTGAGTGAAAGCACCTACGCCCGGCCAGTTGTTGAAGTCGAACAGTTCTGATACACCCGGTTTTGCATAATCAAGTGTCACAGGCTCTGCCATCTTGGTGCCTTGCACAGTAACAGGGTCGCCCATTTTCGCGTTGCCGGGTATCTGTATCATCAGCTCTGTCTCTGACGCGGCAAGCACATTCACATCCTTGTCGCCAACCTTAACGATGGCATCTTCTGCCGTTATGCCGTACAGGTCGTAGTCGTTGCCTTGGATATACGTGGTGTCGCCAGGTTGTGCATACTCACAATAAAGTCCTTGTATCTTCAGCTCAGGGATTGTCACTTTCAGCGGAGCTGATGTCTCGCCCAAGTCTGTCTGCACATACACACGGTCGGTAACCGTCTCGGGAAGCACTCTCGGCACTTTTGCAAGCACAGCGCCGTAACTTGAGTATACCTCACTCAAATCCACATCCACATCATTAAACTTCAATGAGGTGACATTGCCGAGGTTCGTGCCCTCGATACGCACCACTTGTGTGAATGCAGCCGTTTCTATCGGTGTTCCCTCCGCATCGTTTGCCATGACAATCTTTGTAATGGCAGGAGCGCCTGTATTGGGTATATTTTCACCGGCAAGGACTTCATCAACTTGCGTTATGTCGTCACATGCCATAAACCCAAACAACATACAGACACATATAATAGAAAATGATATACGTTTCATATTTCTGTCGTATTTTTGTTTAACTTTATCGTTTCAATTAATTAGTTCCAACCGGGATTGTTGGCTGTAATACCTTTGTTTGTCAGAACTTCAAGAGTAGGAATGGGGAACAGGAGATGTTTCTCAGAACGTTCCTTTACATTTCCCGGCTCGTCGGCACCGCCCAATGCGTTCATAGCAGGCAGGTATATACCCCAGCGTATGAGGTCCCAGCGGCGGTCTCCCTCAAGGGCAAGCTCCATGGCACGCTCCTCTATGATGGAAGAACGCAACGATGCTTTAGGAGAAACCTTTGTGTTCACGCCGTCAACCTTCACGGTTGTTCCTTCTTCAAACTGCTCTATGTCACGCGGTGTGGCATTGCTGCGCTCGCGTACCTGGTTCAGTGCGCTCACCGCTTCCTGCGTAGGACCGTTAAGTTCGTTTGCCGCCTCGGCAAGAATAAGAAGCACATCCGCATAGCGCAGGAAAGGATAGTTGGCATCGGTACGGCTGAGAGAACGGTCGCTTATCTGCTGAAGATACTTTGTCTGGAAAGCAAAGAACTGCTCAGAGCCTGCTCCGTCGCAACGCCAGCTCGACGTCACGTCCGTGTTGTCGTAAGGTGCTTCACGGTTCTCTACCTTCTTCTGCCATATACCGAAGTTCGGGAAGTATGAGCCGCCGCCCCAGCTTGTGTCGGAACCGTCGCGTATCCAGGCATGCAGGACACCCTCGTAAATTCGATGGTCCATTTCTTCAAACAGCATGTACCAGTGCCAGCGCATACCCACAGTAAGACTGTTCACGATATGACCGGCAGCATTTGTCATGCCGCAGTAGTGATAAGAGAACAGCGTGCCATACATATTGTCACCCGATATTGTCTGCAATGAGAAGAGATGCTCCGATGCCGTTTTTCCTGAATTGCTCCAAAGGTCTGCATAACTGGAAAGTTCTATTTTCCCATAGTCACCTTTCTTCACAGCCTTTGCCAGGTCTTTGGCTTTCTGCCAGCAGTCTCTTGCGTCAAAGTTTTCATACCCCG
The DNA here is from genome assembly GCA_900545525.1 of uncultured Prevotella sp. Classification (GTDB taxonomy): domain Bacteria; phylum Bacteroidota; class Bacteroidia; order Bacteroidales; family Bacteroidaceae; genus Prevotella. The sequence goes on along the minus strand of UQZX01000023.1, from coordinate 10,305 downwards.
CAACAACACTCTTGTGCATCAGCGTCTTCACCGGGTCCGTATATACCTTTGTCGCCGTTCCGTTTATATTCTGCACGACATAAGGTATGCCGGTCTTCACTACTATGTCTTCACCCTCGGCTGTTGCTCCGGCAGCCATCGTGGCATACACCTTTGCCTCCAGTCCGGCGGCAGAAGCCGCATTGACACGTCCGGGTGTGTACGCTCCTTCCGTATTCTTATAAAGCATGGTGCGGGCATCGTCGAGAAGCGGAATTATCGTCTTCTCGTATACATCCTTTATAGGTATGCGCGGGAAGTTGTCGTATGTCCCTTCCTCATCCACGCTTACAGAGTGTACGGGAATGTCTCCGTATGCCCTTGTCAGCATGAAATATGCCCACGCCTTGAGGAAATAAAGCTCTCCGAGACAATTGTCACGGTGACGCTCTGTTGCCCCGTCAAGTGCCTTTACATTGGTAATTGCCTTGTTCGCCTTGTTTATGAGGGCGTACATGCCATTCCACATGGCATCTGCCTGAGACGTACCGCCCTGGAAGTTACCGCTTCCGAACTCGGAGAACTGCCACACTGCGCCCGATATATAGTCGCAGTCGTAGTCAAGCGGGCGCGGGAACGAACCGTACATGAACATGTCTGAGAACAACGAGTTATAGACACCGAGCGTCCACGAGTCGGCACCTTCATTACTGTTTGGTATGTCATCTGTCGTGACAAACGTATATGCCTTCTCTTCAAGCCAGTCCTCACACGATGTGAACATTGGAACCGACATAAGCGCACAGGCAACGGCTGATAGAAATATTTTGCTTTTCATAATCATCTTTATATTGATTGAACAGTGTGTATGTTATAAGGTAAGCTTGACACCGAAAGAGAAACTCCTGTTATTTGGATATGAGTTTATATCCACACCACGGCGCGAAGCATCCGTACCGAAAGCGTTCACATCCGGGTCAAACCAGCTGTAGCCCGTTATAGTAAAGAGGTTCGAAGCCGTGAAGTATGCTCTCAGCCCCACCGTTCTTGCTATACGTCCGAAGTCATATTCAAGACTTACGGTCTTAAGGCGGAAGTATGAGCCGTCCTCAACATAGCGGTTTGAAAGGAGCATGTTGCGGGTCATTGCCGTTGTCACGCGCGGCCACTTTGCAATAGACGCATTTTCGGGTGTCCAACGTGTGTTGTATGCATCCTGTGTGATATTGCCGATACTTGACATTCCTATCATCATCAGGTTACCGTTATAGACATCATTGCCCTGTGTTCCCTGGAAGAACATGCTCAGACTGAGCTTCTTCCAGCGTCCGCTGACATTAAATCCATAGGTATAGTCGGGATTGGTATCGCCGATGACAACGCGGTCGCGGTCTGCAGTAAGCTGTCCGTCGCCGTCAACATCCACATACTTTATCTCACCAACCATGCGCTGTGCCTCAGCATCGGACACTGTGCGGTACATCGGGTCAGCACGTACCTCGGCAATGTTGTCATAGAAGCCGTCCTCTACATATCCGTATATCGCACCTATAGGCATGTCGTTGCGCTGTATGAACACCTGGCTTGCACCATACCAGAGCTGTGAGGCATACTGGTCGGCAGGGAGGTTGAACAGTCTGTTGCGGTTCCATGATATGTTTGCATCCACTTCCAATCCCCAGTCGCGTGTGTCAACCACCACGAAGTTACCCGACAGCTCGAAACCGGTATTACGCACGCTTCCGCTGTTTGTCCACATTGTCCTGTATCCTGTATTGGTAGGGATTGAAATGGTCTGGAGCAGGTCGTTGGTCTCCTTCAGATACCAGTTCATGCTGAAGCTAAGACGGTTGCGCATGAAGCCCATGTCAAGACCCACGTTAAACTGGTCTGTTGTCTCCCAGCGCAGCTTGGTGTTTCGCGGACCGCTTCCGGTATCATACGTGTAGCCGCCGTTCAAAGAGCCTCCTAACGGATAATTAGCCACACGCACCCTGTCCATTGTCATATAGTCTGACAGAGCCTGGTTTCCGGTCTGTCCGTAGCTGACACGGAGCTTAAGATTTGAGAATATGTTAAGGTCTTTGATGAACTTCTCTTCCGATATGTTCCACGCCAACGCTCCTGACGCGAAGTTTGCGAACTTGTTTCCTTCGGCAAACTTGCTCGAACCGTCACGGCGATACGACAGCGTCGCGATATAACGGTCCATGAGAGTATAATTCACACGTCCGAGCAACGACACCATGGTTGAGCGTCCGCGGTCGCTCGTCGGCGTGTCGATTGTCATTGCCGCGCTCATGTCATAGTCCTGCGTGAGGTCTGTAGGGAAGTTGCTTGCCGTGATAGACTTGCCGCCCCAGTTGCTGCGCTCGTAGGTAAATGCTGCAACGGCATTAAGACGGTGGTGCTTTCCGAAAGTCTTGTCAAACGTAAGCATGGACTCTAACGTGATGTGGGTGTTCCAGTTGTCAGCCTTGCCCGCACGTCCCTTTGCCGTCTTGCCTTCACCAGTCTCCCTGTTATAATAGGTGTCACGCTCACGGTTTATGTTGCTTATACCGAGATTTTGGCGGAATGAGAGATACGGTGTTATATTTGCCTCGAGATATGCCGACGTAAAGATGTTTGTCGTAACCATCTCGTCCTTTGCCGTATTGACGTATGTACGCGGGTTGGCAGACAGCCACGCGTATGTATCGGCATCAGACTTGTCGCCCACATATATCGTCGGCAGATAGATAAGTGCCGAGCGGATAATACTGTAGTCATACGAGTTGGTCTTTGAGAACTTGTTTTCAGAATGCGTGAAGTTAATGTTCAGACCAGCCTTGAGCCACTTAAGCGGATTTGAGTTTACATTCGTGCGGAACGTATAACGCTCATAACCCGAGTTCTTGATTACACCTTCCTGATTTGTATAGTTTCCTGATATGGCATAGTTGCTCTTGTCGCTTCCGCCCGATATGCTGAGGTTATAGGTCTGGTCCGAGCCAGTCTGCGTAACTTCATCAAGCCAGTTTGTACCTTCAACCCATTCGGTGTTGCCATAGCCGTCGGTATGCCATCCGGGCGTAAGGAAGTCTTCGGGAAGAGGATGATAGCTTCCTGATTCGGGTATAAGGTTGTTGTCCGAGTCATAGCGATAGCTCCACTTGCCCGAATAAGACGGGTTTCCGGCAACAAGACCGTCGTAAATGCTGCCGTTGACAATTCCTTCGTTTACATAGTTTGCGTAGGTATATGCATCGAGCATCTTTATTTTCTTTGATATCTTCATGACACCCCAGTTGGCGGAGAACTCTATGCGCTGCGCGCCTGCCTTACCCTGCTTGGTGGTTACGAGGACAACGCCGTTTGCACCACGCGAACCGTATATCGCCGTGGCAGACGCATCCTTGAGAACCTCGATATTCTCGATATCGTTGGGGTTTATCATGGACAGCGGGTTGTCAACGGTGTTGTTGCCCGAGTTGGCGTCACTCTTCGGGGTGCCGCTCGTCTCAAACGGTATGCCGTCGATTACATACAGCGGCTGCGTGCTCGTACTTGTAGAGTTCGCACCGCGTATCGTTATACTTATTCCGGCACCGGGAGCACCGTCGTTGCGGTTAACCTGCACACCGGCAATCTTACCCTGCAGTCCGCTGCCGAAGTCGGTCGGCGTTCCGCGCATCAGCTCCTCCGAGCTTATGGAAGCCATGGCACCGGTAAGGTCGCTCTTGCGTAACTTTCCGTAACCGACAACAACAAGCTCGTCTATCATATTGACGTCGTCCTTCATCTCGACATCGATAACCGCGCGTCCCTTCACGCTTATCTTCACCGTCTCGTATCCGATAGCCGAAAACGACACCTGCGAAGAACGGCTTTTAAGGGTAATGCTGTAGTTTCCGTCGATATCCGTGACAGTGCCGTTGCCTTTGCTGCCGACCTCAATTACACTTGCACCGATGACCGGATCGCCGTTTTTGTCAATAACCCGCCCCTTGACATTGACACCTTGGGCGAAGCCTGTGGCTACGCTCAGCATCATGACCAAAAGCACGAGGAGAAATCTCTGCTTGCCCTCAAACAGGCACTGCCTGCACAAAGACAATAATTCTGGTTTCTTGTTCATAGGTTTTTCATTTTATAGAATATATTAATTTATCTGTCACACGCCTTGCAAAGATATAATGCGCCACATCGTTGAGATGCACGCCGTCGCCCGAATCGTATACCGGAGATATGAATCCCAGTCCGTCGGGGGTGGCTATGTTCGTATAGAAGTCAATGGCATGGCTGCCATATCTGTATCTTATCTTCCGCGACAGTTCGCCGAACCAGTTGCGGTAATGCTGTTTTGAGGCATCGGGCTTATTGTCCCCGACATACGGCGGCTGATATTTTTCGCCGAAGTTGTGGGGCTGCGACGTTGTAATGAACACCTCCACGCCAGCCTTGCGCGCCTTGTCAACGATTATGCGGAAATGCTTCATCTGCGTCTTCACGTCTATGCCGTGCGACGTGTCGTTTGTCGGCATGTTGATAATGATTATGTCCGGATGGAGCGACAACGCCTTGTCAATGTTCCGCAGGGTATCTGTGCAAAGCAGATGTTCGCGTGCCTGATAGCAGGGCGTGCCCGTCGGCATTATCCGGCACGTGGTATATCCTCCCTTTGCAAGATTTACCAGCGTGCTGCCCGGACTGTTTTCTTCGAGCCATGCCGACACGCGGGCTGTCCATGCCTTGTCGGGCGAGCTTACACCGGCACCTGCGGCAGTGGACGAGCCGAGCACAACGATGCGCTTCTGGGCATTCGCGCCGACGGCAAGCAGCAGCGGCAGCACAAGCGAAAGGATTATGTTTGATAGTCGTGACATCATTATTATTAAGGTTTGTATATGATGCAAAGATACGAATTAGTATTTATTTGCCTTTGTACATTTTTATCCGATAATGATACTTTCTTGCCAATTATCGCACAATCTTCCTGCCTTTATGGATGAATATGCCGTGTCCGGGATTTTCAACCCTCATGCCCTGAAGTGTGTACCATGCACCGGTGTCTGCACGAGCGGCAGGCGTCTCAAGTTGCAGTATGCCCGTCCCGACACTCTGATACTTGACGAGCACGGACATCTGCGGACGGTCCTTGGTGTAATTGTCCGTGGGATGGACAGCCAGCTTGTAGTCGCCCCAGCGGTGTCCGGCAGACCAGTAGGTTCCGCCCATGCCGTTTTCTTTGAGATAGGAAAGGGTGTTGTCAAGAACGGTGTTCCAACGCGTGTCGTCGTCGGGAATGCCGTATTCGCCCACAAATCCGCGCTTCCCGTATTTGTTGCACCAGTCGACAAACGGCTTTACACGCGTGACACCGGTCTGTGCGTTGGCTCCGGAGTTGTCATAGCTGTCCTTGTACTCTCCCGAGGAGTCTTTGTCAAAATAGCAGTGGGCGGAGAATATCAGGTTGTCGGCAGGGTCGTTGAGGTTGCGCAGGTTGTCGCTGTAATAGACCCAGTTGCGCGCCGTGGCAAACTGGTCGCCGTCGATGACAATCGGGGTGGACATGTCTTCTTCGCGTATTGCGTATATCGCCGCCTGGGCAATGTCGAACCATGGCATGGAGGAGAGCATTGCATACGGCTCGTTCATTATCTCATATCCCCAGATACATTCGTAGTCCCTGAACTCGCGGGCAAGCATGCGCCATACGTCGCAGAAGTGGTCGGGCGTGCACGACGCCTCTCCTATCACGGCATATACGTTGTTTGCAGAGCTGTAGCCGTTGCAGTAGGTACAGTAACGCCCGAAATTGTGCATGTCGAAGACAACCTTAAGCCCGAATTCAGATGCCCAGTCAAGCACCTGCTTTATCTTGTCGGTCTCGCTCTTTATCAGTGATGATGAGCCAAGGGGGCGCTGGACGCGCTCCCAACGGAAAGGAAGGCGGATTATGCCGAAGCCTTTCCTGCGCGCATAGGCAAGGTCGTCATAGTTTGGATAGCCGTAGTGGGTGCCGTCGACACCGGGATATACTCCTGCGAACTCGCCTCCCGACTCGTTCAGCCCGAACATCATGACTGCCTCGCGCCTTTCGCCGGGAACGACATCATAGCCGGCGGAAGGACAGTAAAGGGTGACTTTGTTGACCGTGTGATATGCCCCGCGGACACGCAGAACGCCGTCACGAAGCTGCGAAAGGACGCTCTCGTCAATAACCATGCTGTAGTCGCCGGTCATCTCAAAGCCGCTGTAGCCGGGCTTAAGCTCGCTCCACCCGCTGTTCTGAAGACAGCCGCGCGAATCGGAGGTAACGTTGCTCACCGATACTTTTATGACATCTCCTGTCTTCGCAGTCATGAACTGGAACTTGGGAACGGAAATGGTCGGCGTATAGTAGCCGATAGCGACGCTGCCGCTGAAAAGCACCTTGTTCTTAGGATCCTTCTCAAGCGTTATCTTGTCTATGGTATAGTTATAGCCCGTAACCGTAAGTCCGCCGGAACGCAACCGGGACAATACCGAAGGGGAAACAATCAGGGTGAAGTCGCCGTAAACCTTAAACTCCGTCTCGTCGGCAAACAGGGCTGAGCCGGAAGACCGGAAGCCGGCAGTGCCGCTATTGTCTGCTCCCAGAAAGCCGGAGGCATAGACACGCACCACGTCGCCCGCACCGGCATCGGCAAAAACACCGGCTGACAGATCCACACCATTCCAGCCGGAGACTGCCGCCGGACCGCTGTAAACAACATTTTCTTCTGCCCGGCACGTCGTGAAAGCGCATATCGCGAGCATTAACGAGAGTATTAAATTCTTGGTCATATCCGTTTTATTAAGTTATATTGCAAAAATAAATATCTTATATCACATAATACTGTATTATTTTGCCGCATTGTGATACTATTTTGCCTATCTGCATACAGGAAGGCATATAAACATAGGCAAGAAGCAAAAAAAGCAAAGTTTTATTGCCGTTTTTGTGTTTTTTCGTATCTTTGTGCATACATAACACATTGTGAAAAAGCATACACCATGAAGGAAACACGGATATTACACGAAATAACCCCGCTTCAGGATGAGGACTCCCTGTACATCGCCGACAGGTGCAAGATGATGTTCAGTTACCCTATACACAACCATGCCGCGTTTGAGCTGAACTTCATAGAGCACGCCGCAGGGGTAAGGAGGATAGTGGGAGACCACAGCGAGGTAATCGGAGACTACGACCTTGTGCTCATAACCAGTCAGGACCTGGAGCACGTATGGGAACAGAACACATGCACGAGTGAGAACATACACGAGATAACGATACAGTTTCACTGGAAGATGGACGAGGGATTTCTTGCACGCAACCCGTTCGGCAGCATACGCAAGATGATGGAGGTGGCACAGAAAGGGCTGGCTTTTCCCATGGAGGCAATAATACAGGTATATCCGAGGCTGACGCAGCTCAGCAAGCTGAACGACAGTTTCTGGGCTGTAAGCCAGTTTATGGGCATACTCTACGACCTGTCACAATGCAAGGGGGCACGCACACTGGCGACAAGCAGCTATGCAAAGGTGGACATACATGACGACAGCAAGCGGATACTTAAAGTCAAGACATATATACATGATCACTATATGGACGACATACGGTTAGGAACGCTTGCCGACCTTGCAGGAATGAGCACAAGCGCATTCAGCCGCTTCTTCAAGCTGCACACGGGAAACACGCTGCGCGAATATCTTATAAACATACGCCTTGGAAATGCGGCAAGGCTGTTGCTCGACACAAGCGAGAGCATAGCAAACATAAGTTTCTTCTGCGGTTTCAACAACCTGAGCAACTTCAACCGCATATTCAAGGACAGAAAAGGATGCTCACCGTCGGAGTTTAGAGAACAGGTAAGGAAGACACGGATAATACTTTGATATCATCAAGAAGAACGGGCATTTTGCAAAAGGGCACCTTTCGGACTGCGAAAGGTGCCCTTTCAGCGTCTGAAAGGCGGCATATTGGAGCCTGAAAGACGGTCTTTTGCAACGCGCCATGAAACAGTTATGCAAAGTGTTGTATATCAATAACATGCAAAAACAGCCACAATGACAAGAAAGGCGTCCTTTAACAGACCGCTGGAAAGGCTGCGGCATGTTAAAGGACGCCTGGTGTCATCCTGATTTTTTAAAAGAATATTCGTTTGTAAGTTATAGGGTAACTGTACAACCCGAAACAAATCAACTAATCAACTAACTCATCTATTAATATATTTTCTGCCGTTCTTTATGACAAGCCCCTTATGGGAAGCACTTACACGCTGACCGCACAGGTTGTAAACAGCATCGTTGTCGGACGAAGCGGGTCTGCCCACGATAGAGCCGAGACCTGTTGTTCCGGTGTTTGCAACAGTTACATAACGTATCTCGAAGTCGTATGTGGTGCCGTTGCCCTGACGCTGGATAATCATGCCTGAGGTCTTTATCTTATTTATGATGTCTTCCGTAAGTTCCATGCTGAACACTTGTGTGCCCGCTGTCATTGTGGTCTGTGTATTAAGACATTCCCACGAAGCAGTCTCCTTTATATAAATCTGGTCACCTTCTTCTACATCACTCATATATACTTTTATGAACTTGCCGGGCTGGAGGTCTGCACCAAGAAGTGCCGAACGGTTGGGGTCGTAGCGGAAATCTACCGATGTGCTTCCTGTAGCTGAGCCACTCCATACTATTGTCTCCGATGCATCCGGAACAATGACGTCATCACCTATCTGCGCTTTTATAACTTCAACCTTTGTAAAGGTATATGATGAACTGCTCGGACGGCGCAGCATTATACCCTTCTGCTTTATTGCTTCTACGGCAGCAACATTTACCATGAACTCATAACTTCCGTCACCGGCTTCGATTGTAGGTGAGTTCATGTCGATAGCCATTATATTGTTCCACTCCATATCCTGGAACCACACCTGATCGTCGGCTGCGGCACCGGTGTAATAGAACTTTATCTTGTCTCCTGCTGAAAGATTTGCCTGACCTTCTGCATCGCCTACAAGCTTGTTGTAATTGTCAAGAAAGCTGCCCGACTCGGGAGTGAAACGGAGATTCGAAGCCAAAGAGCCCTCCCATACAACAATGTTGGAACTTACGTCGCCACCGGTTCCAGGCTCGTCGCCGCCTCCTGGAACATCATCGCCCTTGACAACATTAACCTTGGTAAAAGAGTATACAGCCTCACCGCCACGGCGCAGACGCAAGCCTTTGACTTTAATTGCATCTACAAACTCCTGAGAAACATTAACTGTGAAAACGCCGTCGCCCGCAGCAAGCAAATCAACATTTGCACCTGTCACGGAAGCGGGATAGGTATTCCATTCATTGTCCTGCAACCACAACTTGCTTCCCTCAACAGCACCTGCATAATAAATATCAATTTTGTCGCCGGCAGAGAGATTGGCCTGCCCCGCACCGTCGCCCATAAGAGCATTATAAGTGTCTTCACCGCTGAAGAAAGTAAGATTACCTGCCTGGTTTCCTTCCCATACAGTGATAACCTCTGCTGAAGCATTCATTACAGCCATCAGCAAAAGTGAAAGAATAAAAGTAGTTTTTTTCATAATTTAATGGTTTTAGTTATTGGATTTATTTTATATCTGCAAAATTCGTATTTTCCTGACACAATATATAATATTAAATTAGCAGACACTGATACTATTTTACCTATTTTGCTCTTATACACCATTTTAACGCTATAAAAGTATTACTTATATGAAACTTATCAATACTTTTGTATTGAACAATAAAACAAAAACACAATGAAAACAAGCTTTTTACGGAAAACAATGATTGCCGTCATGATAACAGTATCGGCGGTATCGGCAACGGCGCAAGAGAAGGTGGTGAAAATACTGGCTGTCGGCAACAGCTTCTCACGTGACGCTGTAGAGCAGTATCTATGGGACCTTGCAGATGCCGACGGCGAGAAATGTATAATAGGAAACCTATATATAGGAGGATGCCCCATAAGCAGGCACGCAGACAACGCCCGCAATGATGCTCCGGCATACGAGTACAGGAAAATCGGCACGGACGGCGTAAGGGTGCAGACGGACAACAAGCGGCTGGACGAGGCGCTGCGCGAGGAGCTGTGGGATGTTGTCACCGTACAGCAGGCGAGTTATGATTCGGGAAACTATGACTCGTTCTCGCTTCTTCCGGAACTCGTGGCATATATACGCGCGCGCGTTCCTTCTTATACAAAAGTGTTGTTCCACCAGACTTGGGCATACGCGCAGACAAGCGACCACAGCGGCTTCAGACGATACGGCAACGACCAGATGACGATGTACCGTGCAATAT
>UQZX01000022.1 GCA_900545525.1 uncultured Prevotella sp. | reverse complement strand
CAACAGGCACATAGCCCGGGGCAGAGCGTAGCGGCACCCCGGGGTATAATGCGTGTGGGTCTGTCTCCCTGAAAGGGCAAAAGCATGGTCTTGTAAAATCACAAAACCATTGTAATGCTTTGCTACATAGCGGGTGACATTAAGGCTTTTGCCCTTTCAGGGCGGCATGTTACCAGTGTCGCCGATACCCGGGGTGCCGCTACGCTCTGCCCCGGGCTGTGTGTTCACTGCCCTTTCTGGGCGCTAAGCATGAGTCTTTCGTTGAATTCACATTAAATTACCGGCAGGCTGATACCGTTGATTTTCTGGTAGATATCGAGCGCGTAAACATCGGTCATGCCGCTTATATAGTCTATTACAGCCATGATGCGCGTTGCCAGGTCCGGCGAGTCTATGTCGTACTGGCTGCTCACACGGCTTATAATCTGGCGTGAGTAGAAGCGGTCCGGGTGTACGGCAGCATCGGTCATCACCTCCATCAGCGTCTCCATAATCTTAAAACCGCTCAGTTCAACGTCAAGTACGGGCTTGCTCTTGTAAATCTTCCTTATTGACATATCTATGCACCGCCTGTAAGCTTCGCGCTGCCTGTCGGATATTGCGCCGATAAGGCATCCTGAGAAAGTTCCGCTCATAATCTCCTCCTCGTGTCTAAGGAACGCTTCAACACATTCGTTTTCGAGCTTCCCTATGACACAGGCGCGCAGGTATACAATCTTTTCGCTGTCATCGGTGATTTCCTCATCCTTTATCCTTTTCTCTATCTTGCCTCTTGTAGTGTCGTCGAAAAATCCCAATAGCAGTTCTTTGGTCTCTTCAAAAGAAATAATCCTGAGCTTGTGAGCGTCTTCAATGTCCATTATCTCATAGCATATATCGTCTGCCGCCTCTACAAGATACACTAAAGGATGGCGTGCGTAGACGGGCGGCTCATCCTCCGCCGATTTGCGTAAAATGCCCAATTCATCGGCAATTTTCCGGTATATGCCGGCTTCGGTGCTGAAAAATCCGAACTTGGTGTGCTCGTTGTTTGTCATGGACGATGCGAAAGGATATTTTACAATGGAAGCGAGTGTGGAGTAGGTCATCACAAACCCGCCTTCGCGGCGGCCCTTATAACGGTGTGCCAGCAGGCGGAACGCATTGGCGTTTCCCTCAAAGTGGGTTATGTCCTGCCAGATGCTGCTGTCGAGCCGGTCTTTTAAGAACGCCCCCTTGCCCTCGGTGAAAAACGTCTGTATCGCCTTTTCGCCCGAATGTCCGAAAGGAGGGTTGCCCATGTCGTGGGCAAGGCATGCCGTGCTTACGATTGTTCCTATTTGCGGAAACAGCGTTCCGGCGAGTTCCGGACGCCTTTTCAGTACCGCGTTTGCCACATCGTTGCCCAGCGACATGCCCACGCTTGCCACCTCGAGGCTGTGGGTGAGGCGGTTGTGGACGAAGATGCTGCCCGGAAGGGGAAACACCTGTGTCTTGTTCTGCATGCGCCTGAACGGGGCGGAGAATATCAGTCGGTCGTAGTCGCGCTTGAACTCGCTGCGGTCATCGTGCCTTTCGGAGTGTCTGTCTTCCTGTCCCAAACGTTTGTTTGATATGAGTTTTTCCCACTTCATGATGTCTTTTATTTTGCTGTTGTTTGTTTACTGCTTTGCTGCTGCCAGGGCAATGTCTTCTTCCATGCCTGTGCCGGAGTGTTGATATGTGCCTTGCAGTCAGCGCAAAAGTAGTCTAATTTTGGCTAAATTCTTGCATTTTGACATTAAAAAATACAATTATATAAATATAAATGGCTACATTTGCAATTCTAAATATGGAAGTTGCGGCTTCCCGCAGCAGGCATGTGTGAAACTAAAATTAAAACAATGATACGTATAAAAGTCATAAACAAGGGTCATCAGCCTTTGCCGGCGTATGCCACGGAACAGAGTGCCGGAATGGACCTGAGGGCAAATATCGGCGAGGCAGTGTTTTTGCATCCCATGGAAAGGCGTCTGATACCCACCGGACTGCACATTGCACTGCCTCCGGGATACGAGGCTCAGGTGCGTCCGCGAAGCGGCCTGGCTCTCAAACACGGTATCACCGTGCTTAATTCCCCCGGCACGATAGATGCCGATTATCGCGGTGAAATCGGTGTTTTGCTCGTGAACATGTCTTCCGAAGACTTTGTCGTCAACGACGGAGAGCGCATTGCGCAAATGGTTATTGCGCGGCATGAGCAGGCAGAATTTGTCCTCGTGGACGAGCTGGATGCCACAGAAAGAGGCGAGGGCGGATACGGACATACCGGCGTTGAGTGATTTTTATGGTTTGTGGAATATCGATGTAGACAGTTGAAAGACAGATGTACAGGTTTTTAGGGTTTGTTGCAGCGGTTCTGTTTGCCGTGTCCGTGTTACATGGATGCGGCGCGCGAAATGTTGCCGTTTCATCGGTGAAACCGGCAAAAAATGTTCATTCACAGCTTCCGCCTGTCAGCCGTAACGACAGTCTGCGTTTCAAATATTTCTATTACGAGGCTTTGAAACAGCAGATCAAGGGCAACTATGGTGCTGCCTACGAACTTCTTTGCAATTGTCTCCGCATCAACCCAAACTCGGCGGAGGCATATTACTACCTTTCGAGTTATGAAGGTGTCTTGAACGGCGACTCTGCGGCACTGCAGAAAATCAGGCGTGCTGCAGAGCTGCGACCTGAAAACGCAACTTTTCAGGAACGTCTTGCCGTGGCATATCTCAATCTTTCCAAATACGGGGAGGCACGTAAGGTGTATGAAAGACTGTATGTCGGAGACCCGTCGAGAACCGATGTGCTGCAGATGCTCTTAAAGTTGTATGGTGTTGAGAGGGATTATGACAACATGATAAGGACCATCGAGAATATCGAAGAGCAGGACGGTGTAACGGAACAGACGGCTCTTGCCAAGATGAACGTTTACTCGATGCAGGGCAAGAAAGAAAAGGAAATAAAAGTTCTGAGGGAGCTTTCCGCAAAACATCCTTATGATATGAACTACAGGGTGATGATTGGCAACTGGCTGTTGCAGAACGGTGACAATGACGGGGCGCACAGGGAATACGCCGAAGTGCTGGAGGCAGAGCCGGAGAATGCCATGGCACAGATGTCGATGCTCGACTATTACAGGGCTGTGGGAAAGGACTCGCTTGCCGGAACGTTGCGTGAGAAGATGCTGTTCAACCCGGATAACTCTGTTGACACAAAGGTTACGCTAATCCGTCAGATTGTCGATGAAACCGAGAAAAAAGACGGTGACAGCACATACGTGCTCAACCTGCTTGAAAGGATGCTCGACATGCCTCAGAAAACGCCGGACATAGCGGGCGTGTATCTTGCCTATCTTAATCTGAAGAAGATGCCGCAGGATACCATTAGGGCTTTTGAGGAAAAGTTTCTTGCTGACTTCCCCGATTATGCACCCGTGCGTATGGACCTCGTGCAGAAGGCTCTGAGCATGCAGGATGCCGACAGGGTGATAGAGCTGTGCCGTCCGGCTATTGAATATAATCCCGATGAAATGGTGTTTTATTACTTCCTCGGGCTTGCATATATTGACAAGGGAATGGAGGACGAGACGCTCGATGTAATAAGGAGAGGACTGTCTTTGGACAAAAAGGGTGCCAATCAGGATATGGTTTCGGACCTTTATGCCATAATGGGCGACCTCCTTTGCAAGAAGGATGAATATGTCAAGGCGTTTGCCGCTTATGACAGTTGTCTGCAATGGAAGGACGACAACATGGGATGCCTTAACAACTACGCCTATTACCTGAGCCTTAACGGAGGCGATTTGACAAAGGCTGAGCAGATGAGCTACCGCACGGTGAAGCAGGAACCGTCGAACAGCACATATCTGGACACGTATGCCTGGATATTGTTCATGCAGGAGCGGTATGCCGAAGCGAAGCTGTATATCAATCAGGCGGTGGCGTCGGACACTATTGCAAGCGACGTGATACTTGAGCATGCGGGCGATATCTATGCAATGAACGGTGATATCGTGAGGGCTTTGGATTACTGGCGGAAGGCAAAGGATGCCGGTAGCGAAAGCAAGGTGCTTATAAGAAAGATAAGACAAAAGAAGTATATAAAAGATGAGAATAAATAAATGGCTTATACGTATCGCCCTTGTTGCGGTACCTTTTATAATGTATTCCTGTGGCTCGGGCAAGAACATGACCGGAGGTACGGGTTCCGGCATCGGTTTGGAGAAAGATGCCGGCCGGCAGGAACAGTTGAAGATGAAATACCTTCAGAAGGTTCTGGACAACGCAACGTATGCCAGGAACATCACGTCGAAGATTAAATTCAACATATCCTCCGGATCGAAGAACATCTCGGTTGCAGGCTCCCTGCACATGAGAAAGGACGACGTGATACGCATACAGCTCACTCCGCTGGGACTGATAGAGGCAGGCAGGCTTGAGTTTACAAAGGACTATGTCCTTATAATGGACCGTATCAACAAGGAGTATATAAAGGCAGATTACACTCAGGTTGACTTCTTGCGCGACAACGGCATAGACTTCTATGCCCTTCAGGCTCTCTTTTGGAACGAGCTGTTTATTCCCGGAGAGCAGAAAGTAAAGGATTCGTCGCTTAAAATATATGATGTGGAGATGCCGGAGAATGCCTCCGACAACAAGATAAAACTGTCGAAAGGCAAGCTTGGCTGCCTTTGGACAGCCGAAAAGTCAAGCGGCAGGATAAAGAATGTCAAAGTGTCGTACAGCAGCGGCACACACGGCGTAACATCGCTCGAATGCTCTTACTCGACTTTCAAGCCTCTCGGCGCCAAGCAGTTTCCGTCTTCCCTCATGCTGAACATGAAGACAGCGGCGCTGAAAGGCGGAAGGACAATGGGACTGGGAATACAGATGAACTCGCTGAATACGGATGCCGACTGGGAACCGCGTACCAATATATCGGGTAAATACAGGCAAGTGGGTGTCGATGATGTCATGAAGAGAATTTTAAGTTTGTAAATGAGACGATTTTTTACCATACTTTTTATCTTGTCATTGGCGTTTTCCCTGCCGGCGCAAAACAGGCGGCAGGCAACAAAGAAACGCACTGCAACCACCGTGAGAAAGGGCGGGACAAGACAGAAGGCAACCGGAAGCAACAAAAAGAAAACCGCCGGCAAGAAGCCGGTATATACCAACGAATCTATCAAGGGACTGCAAAGTCAGCGTGCAGCGGTGCAGCGGAAGATAAAGGAACAGGAGCGTTTGTTGCGCGCCAACAGGGCTGACGTGAAGAAGCGGCTCGGCGACCTGATGATGATAAACGGTGACATAGACCGCCATAAGAAGTCAATAGACGTAATACAGAATGACATTACGCATATAGAAGGCAACATAAGCCTGCTCAAGTCGCAGCTTTCAACGCTCGGACAGCAGCTCGCCGACCGCAAGGCAAAATACATAAAGTCCATGCGTTACATGGCAAAGCAGCGCTCTGTGCAGGAGCGTCTGATGTTCATCTTCAGTGCCGACAACTTCTCGCAGATGTACCGCCGCTTGCGTTTTGTCCGTGAATATGCGGCATATCAGCAGGCTCAGGGCGAGATGCTCAAGGCAAAGCAGCAGCAGATAAGCAGCAAGCACAAGGAACTGGAGAACGTGAAGGGACAGAAAAACACCCTCCTCGATAAAGGCAGGCAGGAGCATGCGGCGTTGCAGAACAAGCAGGCGGAGCAGCAGAAGGTGGTAAGTTCTCTTCAGAAACAGCAGAAGACGATAGAGTCGATTATAGGAGAACAGCGTAAGAAAGATGCCGCGCTGAACGCGCAGATAGACCGTCTCATAGCCATAGAGGTGGCAAAAGCCCGTGCAAGGGCGGCTGCCGAGGCGAAGCGTAAGGCGGAGGCGGCAGCTGCCGCGAAGAAAAAGAGGGAGGAAGAGCTTGCCCGCAAGAAAGCCGAAGCAGAGGCGGCTGCCCGTGAGAACGCAAGGAGGGTTGCCGAGGCGAAGGCAAGGGAGGAGCGCCTGAAGGCTGAGGCGCGTGCCGCCGAGAAAAAGAGCAGCGCTGAACGGGAGCGTGCAGAGAGGGCTGCCCGTGAGGCGGAGGCTAACCGTGTGGCTGCCGAGAGAAAGGCGGAGGTGGACAAGTCGCGTCACGAAAAAGAGGTGGCAAAGGCAAAGACACGCTCTGATGAGGCGTTGTCGGTAAGTTCTGCCGACCGTGAACTCAACCGCCGCTTTGCCGACAACCGCGGACGGCTGCCCATGCCGATAACGGGTTCATACCGCATAGTAAGCCATTTCGGGCAGTATACAGTCGAAGGACTTAAGAATGTGACGCTCGACAATAAGGGAATAAACATTCTTGGAAGTGCCGGGGCATGCGCGCGGGCTATCTTCAACGGTGAGGTGAGCGCCGTGTTCGAGTATGGAGGCACGAAGCTCGTCATGGTCCGCCACGGCAACTACATATCCGTCTATTGCAACCTGCGCTCCGTAAGCGTACATAAAGGTCAGCAGGTAAGCACACGTCAGGTGCTTGGAACTGTAGGAGCCGACAACATACTGCAATTCCAGTTGCGGCAGGGAACGGCAAAACTGAACCCCGAGGCATGGCTCGGGCGATAGCCGCAGGCTGTCAGTATTTCATTGTCATGGAATAATATTTCGGCTAACGGCAATATAAAAGCGGCAGGGGAGCCGCGACGTACGTTTGGTGTGATATCACCGGAAAATAACATACGTCGCGGCTCCCCTGCCGCTTTTGTTTATTATCGATAATCAGGACCGTGCCGGGATTACAGCGCAGCCTTGATATCATCTATCATCTTGGCATATTCCTCGTCGGTAAGGTATACCTTGCCGGGGTTCATCTGGAACGTTCCGCCATAGTCGGGACCGTCTACATATTTAGGTGCGAGGTGGAAATGCAGGTGCGACAGCTTGTCGCTGTATGCCCCGTAGTTTATCTTTTCAGGGTGGAACACCTTGTCCATGGCGCGTGTCACGCGTGTCACGTCTGCCATGAAGGCGTTGCGCTCGTCGTCGCTAAGCTCAAATAGGTCGTTGACGTGGTCCTTGTAGGCAACAAGGCAGCGTCCGCGGTAGGTCTGCTCCTTGAACAGGAAAACCCTCGATACGCTTAGTTCGGCTATCTCAATCATAAGATTGTGCAGTGTCTCGTTGTTTGTACAGTAGAGACACTCGTTGGGATTACTTCTCATATTATTGTATTTAAGTTAATAAAAAAACGTGTTTCGTATGCAGTTTGTTTCCGTGATGCAGCGGCTGCCGCATTCCCGCATTGTTTCCCGCATCATTTCGCAAAGGTATTAATAAAAACCGAGACACGCACCGTTGAAATATAAAAATGTCATCCGTCATCTGTTGATATATTTCCTTCTGTTGCTTATTATGATGCCCTTTGTTGTGCCGTTTACACGTCTGCCGCCCAGGTCATGGGTCAGGGCTGATGCGTCTTTGCCGCCGGTGTCGCCATTAATCAGGCTCATTCCCGTCGTCGTGCCGCCGAAGAAGCCGAGCAGGCTGCTGCGATAGTTGGTCAGGGCAGTCTTCAGTCCGGGTATGACATCCTTGTTTGCGTCTTCCGTGGCGTTGTCGAACGTCCAGGTGAAGTCGCCCTTTTGGCAGCGTCCGGCACCGTATTCTCCTGTCACTATTGCCGGTATGTCTTCTGGACTGTCGGGTGTGGAGAAATAAATCATGTCGGATGAGGTGTCAAAGTTGCTGTATGTGGTGGGCGTCTTTACCAGTTCCGCCTTCAGAGCCTTGACGCTTTCGGGTATCTTCTCGTCGCGTGAATCGACGAGATAGGCATCGTAGAGATTGCTTCCGTAGGTGTCTTTTTGTGTGATGAACGATTTGGCGCCTTCCACGTGGTTGTTCCAGAACTTGCAAACGCCGCCGTCTTCTCCCGAGAGAAGCCCTTTCTTGCTCTGTTTCGCGTCTACAAGGTTCTTGTCGGTTCCCTGTCCCGAGTTTATTATCGGGTAGCGGCAGTTGCGGAAGTAGTTTGCCTCGACAAAGGCGCAGGCGTTGCTTGCCAGTCCCACGCCGTATTCGCCGTTGCCGTCGTAATAGTTGTTGTAGACGTGGAAAGCCTTTCCGTGGCGGCAGCGCGGCAGGCGCGAGTCGGCATGGTCGAACCAGTTGTGGTGGTAGGTGAGGAAGTCGGCGGGTGTCTCGTTGCCGTATGATTTGCTCGGGTCTATGAGACAGCACTTTCCGTTGTCGAAGAAATGGTTGTATGCCACGGTGCAGTATGACGAGTATTTTATGTCTATTGCCCCGTCGCCTTTCACCTGGTCGGCATCCGAACCCACCTGACCGTAGAACAGGTCGAGGTTGTGGAGCCATACGTGGGAGTTGTGCTTGTTAAGCTCTATGCCGTCGTCTTTGCACAGTATTATGCCTATGTTGCGCATCTCTGCTCCCGTGACCTGGCTGAACTGCACGCCGAAGCCGTATATGGTGGCGTCGTTGCCGATGCCTTCGAGCGTGAACGGGAATTCGGTATATTCTTTCTCGCCTTTTATGTCAAGTCCCTGTCCGAAGCGCGTCTTGTCCATGTCGTCTGCCGTCACCGTGCCGATGAGACGTATGACGAGCGGTCTTTTCATGCCTCCGGCGTAGAGACACTTGCGGTATCCCTCTATGATGCCGTAGAACCCGGTGTATGTCTTGGTGGATGTCTCCGTATATGGCAGTGTGACGCTTACAGTCTTGGCGTTGGCGGCGGTGATGTAGATGACCATGGCGTTGTCTTTAAGCGTGCCGTCGTTCTTGTATGCCCCGACGCCCTCATACAGCCCGCTGTTGTCGCGTCCGAAGTGTGCGTAGCCTGTGCGGTCGTGCGGCTTCACCTGAAGATTTCCGGCAACGGACGCCTCGCCGTCTGCCTCCGTCCCGTTTATCACGGGCACAACCTTGAGACTGTATGTTCCCGCCCTCAGTCCGGGGGCATCGGCACGCCCGTACGTGCCGTAGTTGCGTACCAGCTCGTTGTCGAGCCGTGTCCATGTGCCGTTGTCCGTCCCGCTTACATAGACGTTGTAGGACGAGGCACCGGGCATCAGTTCCCACTCGACCCATGCTGTTTCGAGCCAGCCTGCCGCCGACTTTATTCTTACTCCTGCCTTTGACGGAATTGCCATTACGAGTATTGTCAATACAGTAAGCAGCCTGTTGTATATTGTCATGTCTTTTATTTATGTTTTATGGGCAGCACTGTGCGGTGATCCTGCGGTGCAGCTGCCGTGTGTATGTATGTTGCCGGTGAGGCGGATTATCTTGAAAGATATTTCCTTCCGTTCTTTATCACGATGCCCTTATAGCCTTGTGTCACTCTCTGTCCTGCCATGTTGTATATTGCGCCGCCGTTTGCCGGTGTGCCGTCCGTGGCTGCCGGTATGCTTATGGCAGTTGCCGTGTAGTCGATAAACTCGTATGGTCCGAGGTCGCGTGCCGCGCCTGTCACTTTCTGCGCGAGGAAGGGGAAGTCGGCGAGGAGGGCTGTGTATGCAGAGTTTACGGACGCAGCGGAGATGTCCTGCATGTCAATGCCCGCGTCTATGAGGGCGCATCCGCTCTTGAGCCTGCCGAACTTGCGGGGGAAAGAGCCGTCGAGGGAGCGTGGCGCGAGGGCATCGGTCTCGTCGAGCGACTGGAAGTCGTCTCTCGAAAAGTTCTTGACAAGGTGTGATGTCCAGCCGTTCTTCGATGGAGCGTTGATGATTGCGTTGTAATCATCGGTTCCCACGCATATCTCCTGCCTGCCGATACAGATGTTGTTGTAGAAGAATGTGTTCGTCTCAGAGCCTCCCGACTCGAACATGAAGTCGTATCCGTTGTCGAAGCCGAGGCATCCCACGAGCACATGACCGCCCTTGTGGCTGTTGCAGTCGAAGCCTTTCACGGAGCCGCTCTTGTTGCATCCGAAGGCGATGCAGTTGAAGGCGTAGTGTATGCCGGCAGACGAGCCGCCGCTGCCGTTGCCGCCGAGCTTGATGCCATTGCCGTTTCCGGAGAACGACGCGCTGCCGTCGAGATATTCCTTGACCCACAGGTGGTCGGCTGCTTTGCCCGACTCCCATGCCCAGCACTCGGCGAGCGTCACGTCATAGTCGGTCTCGTAGAGGTCCCATGCGTCGTCGCTGTTTCTCCATGCGCGGCAGCGTATGAAGCGGTTGCCCTTGCCGTTGTGCATCTTGCATGCGAAACCGTCGGCATCGGAACCGTAGTTCATGTCGAAGTCGCAGTTGTGATGTGAGTCGCAGTCAATGATGTCGTTGTATGCGCAGTGGCTGCCGTCGTTTTTGGAACCAAAGCCTGCCTGTGAGAAGTCATGCCCGAAGCCGAGCTGTATGCCCGAATCGAGGTTGTATGAGAACTTGCAGCGCTCTATGCGGTTGTGGTTGCCCTCGAGCTTTATGCCGTTGTCTGCGGCATGTGTGATATGTATGCCGTATATTATATGGTAGTCGCCGGTGAGTGCTATGCCGCGGTCGCCAACCTTTGACTTGTCGCGGTTGCAGTCGATGAGCTGCTGCTCAAAGTCGAAAACGGGCAGTTCGCCGTCGTAGCACCTTATCACGATAGGCGCATCGGCAGTGCCGCTCTTCTTCATCCGCACGGTCAGTTTGCCGTCGGTTCCGTATCTGTTGATGTGATATTTGCCGCCGCGGCAGATGATGTGCGTGCCGGGTTCGGCGTTCTCGTATGCCTTTGCAATGTTGTACCAGGGCTTTTCTTCCGAACCGTCGCCGGTCTCATCGTTGCCGGCGGTGCTGATATATATGGTCTTTTTCGCTGCGGGAAAGGCTTTTGTTGGTATCCACACGCCTTCGGTCTTGTAGTCGGGGTCATCGGAATAGTCGTGGTTGCTGCCGCTGCCCGTATCTTCGTCGGATGCCGTGAAGACCTTTATATAGCAGTTTGACGAGGCTGCAAGTATTCTGAACTGTATGCCGGTCTTGTAGGAGAGACCGATGTTCTTTGTCCATGTGGAGAAGCTGCTTGAGCTGCTCGGAATGGTGAAGTTGTCTATTTCGGTCCAGTTTGTGCCGTCGACAGAATAGCTTACGGTGATTTTCTTGTTGCTTCCGCCCGAGCGGTATGTAAAGCTTAGCTTGGTGATGTTGTCCAGCTTGGGCGATATAATGTATGCGCCGTTTGTGTTGAACTTCAGTGTCGAGCTGCCGTATGACATTCCGCTGAAGGTCCATTCGCCGAGGTCGAACTTGTGGACTCCGTCTTTTGCCGTTGTTGAGTTAAGTCCGGAGAATGTCTCTGTATGCTCTGTGGCATTCATGCAGACGGCAAGAATGAGTGCCGTCAGTGTAAGGATGACTTTTTTCATGATAATTTTTAATTGTCAGGATGAGATTAGTAATTTGTTTTTATAAAAGGTGCTGAGAGCCTGAAACGGCATGGATATGCCTTCTCTTATAGTTTTATATATTGTATGCGGCAACGGAATTGTCAGAAACCTCTTTCCGCCCAGTCGCCACGGTCGAGGTTACGGTAGCCTATGGCTTCGGCGATGTGGCGTGAGAGAACGTTTTCAGAACTGTCGAGGTCGGCAATTGTGCGTGCAACCTTCAGTATGCGGTTGTATGCGCGGGCTGACAGTGAGAGACGTTCCATGGCGGTACGGAGTAGCTCGATGCTTTTGTCGTCAGGCTCGGCATAGCGGTGTATCATGCGTTCGGACATCTGTGCGTTGCAGTGGATGTCCTTGAAGTCATTGAAACGTTCTTCCTGTATGTGCCTTGCCTTTATCACCCGATCGCGGATAGATGTGCTGCTTTCGCCTTCTTTTGTCTTTGATATGTCTTTGAAGGGTACGGGTGTTATCTCTATCTGTATGTCGATGCGGTCGAGCAGAGGACCGCTTATCTTGCTCATGTAGCGGTGTATCTGTCCGGGAGTGCATACGCAGTGGTGCGTGGGGTCGCCGTAATAGCCGCAGGGGCAGGGGTTCATGGAGGCGACGAACATGAAGGAACTTGGGAATTCGACGGTATATTTGGCACGGGCAATGGTTATCTTGCGGTCTTCCAAGGGTTGTCTGAGGACTTCCAATGTCGATTTGTTGAACTCTGTAAGTTCGTCGAGGAAGAGCACGCCGTTGTGTGCAAGGGATATTTCGCCGGGCTGTGCGTTAAGTGAGCCGCCGCATAGTCCTACCTGTGATATTGTGTGATGGGGTGCGCGGAACGGGCGCTGGGATATCAGGGACATTTCTTTGCCGAGCTTGCCTGCAACGGAATGTATCTGTGTCGTCTCAAGACTTTCGGCTAATGACAGGGGAGGAAGAATGGAGGGGAGGCGTTTTGCCATCATTGACTTGCCGCTTCCGGGAGGACCGATCATTATCAGATTGTGTCCGCCGGCTGCTGCTACTTCCATCGCCCGCTTGACGTTTTCCTGTCCGCGGACGTCGGCAAAGTCGAGTTCAAAGTTGCTCTGCTGTTCGTAGAATTCTTGTCTTGTGTTGATAACGGTGGGTTGGAAAGTCCCGATGCCGTTGAAAAAGTTTATTACTTCGGTGATGCTCTCCATGCCGTAGACATCGAGATTGTTTACAACGGCGGCTTCCCTGATGTTCTGTTTTGGAACGATAAGCCCCTTGAATTTCTCTTTTCTCGCCCTGATAGCTATTGGCAAGGCACCGCGTATGGGCTGCAGGCGCCCGTCAAGACCAAGTTCTCCCATTATCATATATTGGTCGAGCCGTTCACTTTCTATCTTTCCGTTTGCGGCGAGAATGCCTATTGCGAGGGGCAGGTCGTAGCCGCTGCCTTCCTTACGGAGATCTGCCGGAGCCATATTTATGGTAATGTCTGCCACAGGAAACTTGTATCCGACGTTCTGTAGGGCTGCAACTATGCGGTCGTGGCTTTCTCTTACGGCGGTGTCTGCAAGCCCAGTGAGATGATAAAGCACGCCTCTTGACATGCTTACTTCAATAGTAACAGTTGTGACTTCAAGTCCGTTGACTGCGGCACAGAATGTTTTTACCAGCATCCGGGATGTTATTTAAGTAGGTCTTTGATTTGTTTTTTAAGGTCTTCAGTGGTCAGTCCGTGTGCCACAATCCTGCCCTGCATGTCTATGACTATGTTGTCCGGCACCGTCTGCATGCCGAGTTTTCTTATTATAGGACTTTCAAACAGTTGTTCTTCGCAGATATTTGACCACGGGAGGGAGTCACGCTGGATAAATCGCTTGCATTCTTCGGCATTGGCATCGAGGCTTATTCCGATTAAGGCGAGTCTCTCTCCTGCTTCTTTTTTAAGGTCTTTCAGCTGCCGCATCATGCTCTGGCTGTCATAATTCCATGTCGCCCATGTGTATATCACAGCCACCTTACCGTGTAAGTCCTTGTTTCTTATAAGTCTGCCGTTAAGGTCTGTTCCTGCAAAAGACGGAATATTGTTGCCCTTCTTGCCGGCTTTCATCCTGTTTATGTCACTTCTAAGTTTTGTCAGACGTATATTTTCAGGCTGTGCCTTGACTAAGATGTCAGCCAAGGCAGATGCTTCTGCTGGGTTGGAGTTGCTCCCCTGTACGAAATAACGCCGCAGAAGATATGTTGAAACGAGTGATTTGGGATTGTCCTTGATGAATTGTCGGGCATATTCTATTGCTTCGGGAGGAGATGCGTTGGCTGTTTGTTTACGGAAATCTGTCATAAGTTCGTTTGCCTTTGTTCCCTTCACTTCCATTTCTTTGAGGTGAGAGGCATCGGCTTTTACGTCTGCAGTCTTTCCCGGTTCAGCAAAAACAGGCTGTTCCGAGTAGTTTGGGAAGATCAGTATCAGTGTTCCTTTGTTTCCGCATTGTATCTCGTAAGTAAACCGTCCGCCGTCTACTTTTATGGTGTCTATTCCACTTATGATTCCATCAGGACTGTAAACGTAAAACTCACCTTGGTTAAGGTTGAGGAAACGGCCGTCTATTTTGAAATATCCGGACTTCGTTTCACATGACACCAAAGCCAAGGTGAGTGTTATGAAGAATATCAACCGCTTCATTTGCAGCGATGTTTATTTTGCTATGTTCTTTAGTTCGAGGTCGTTGGCAGCGTATCCGGCAAGTCTCGAATCTTTCTGCAGGGCACTCTTGAGATAAGATGCTGCTGCGCTGTTGTTGCCCTGACGTGCGTTTACAATTGCCAGCAGATAGTCTGTCATGCCGTCTTTGTTCTTAATGTCGTTGAGCGTTGCTGTCGCTCCTGCATAGTTCTTGTTCATTATCTGTGCAAGTGCAGCCGTGTTGCTTGCCACCCCTTTGAAGTCTGCTTCTGCCTGTGCATAGTTTCCTTTGGCTAGTTGCAGCGCGCCGAGAGCCTTGCTCAGGTCGTTTGCACCTGTTGCCTTTGCGATGTAGTTCTGTGCTTCGTCATGCTTATCTGCCAGCAGTGCCACCAGTCCCGCATTGGCATTAGCCTCTGCTGCGTTGCTGTTGAGGCTCAAAGCCCTGTTCAGATAATTCATTGCTTCAGAATTGTTGCCTTTTTCGAATTCTATTGCTGCGACATTGTTAAAGGCACGATAGTCGTTCGGATATATTTCCGTGGCTTTTTTGTAGATGCTTTCCTTTGCCTCGAGACTGTTCTCCAATGTAGCGGCATACAGCACTTCGTCAACGCTCAGCTTGGTTGCATCAGCCTTGTACTGTTCTTTTATCTGTTCATCGCTACGTCCTATTGTCTCATAATTTATGATAAGGCGTGAGCGGCGGAGCTCCGGAAGAATGCCGTTTGCCAGCTCCTGAAATCCTGCCGACATGTTGCGTATCTGCTGTTCGCGCTCTTGCGGGTCCTGATACATTGACAATACGCGCAGAATAACGTTCTTGTCCTGTATGTTTGAAGCCTGTACGAGACGCTGGAAGCCCTCCCAGTCCTGTGCAGTATATCCTGCATTGATGTCCGTTTCCACGTTCGTGGCTTTCAGCTGCTTCTTTACGTAATCCTCAGAGACGTTACGTCTCTTGCTTGCAAGTTTGTCGTTGAACGACACTCCGCCGTCAGGCGAAGCGTATGCGAGCACCTCCACGTCCTTGATGTTGAGGCTTTCCTGTTCGCGGTTGATGCGTTTCAGCATGTCAACGAACTCCGACACGGTATTGTTTTTCAGCTCGCTCTTGCGTAGGTTAGCCTGATTGATGAGGAACTTTATCTGTGCTTCCTGTTTCTGCGCCCTCACCCGCTGGAACGTGTCGGGTGCCATGCAGGCTCCGCTTCCTGCCAATGTATATTTATAAAGTTCTGATGTAGCTATTATTCCGTCTGCAATCTTGACATCGGGGATTGCCACTTTCTTCTTTCCTACTTGTGCATCGAAGGTCAGATACAGCTCGCTTTTGTGCATTTCAGGCTTATATCCGGTTGTGGATTTCATTGAATAGTTGCCTCCCACCTTATAATATATGGTGGGGTTGTTATCCTTAATCTTCTCTCCTTGGAATGTATGACCGGTCAGATTGAGAGTTTCACCGTTGTAACGAATCTGTGGCGTCACGGTCACCATAGCCTTTTTCTTCATGTACTTTTCGGGGAATGTTCCATTGACGGTGAACGTCACCTCACCACCCCGTGTTTCCAATGGATTTGGAACTACGTTGAAATTGTCAGCAGACAATGCCCCCAGCTTGGAAGAACATGATGTTAGTGCTAAGAAGGAGACTGCTGATAAAGATAAAATTAGATTTTTGCGCATGTTAGTAGGTTTATTAAAAGAAGGTGCCGCGAGCGGGACTCGAACCCGCACAGCCATTACTGGCCAAGGGATTTTAAGTCCCTCGTGTCTACCAATTCCACCATTGCGGCTGCCGAAGAGCGGAAAACGGGACTCGAACCCGCGACCCCAACCTTGGCAAGGTTGTGCTCTACCAACTGAGCTATTTCCGCGTTACAACTTAAAACTTAGCGTAGAAACTCCTTTTTGGAAAAGCACTGCACAATAAATTGTAGAGTTCACCACGTTTTTCGTTGTGCAAAGATAAGATTATTTATTCTAACCCCCAAACTATTTACATATTTTTTATTTAACCCCGTAAAGCCCGTTGCTGTGCTGTATGCGAGCTGTCTGCCTGTCTGTTTTGGAGTATAGTCTTCCTGTTTGCAGGCATGTTCAGTTTGTCACGGTCAATGTTCCGAGCGGACCGGCGGATGCTGCACGGTACCTGATCATCTTGTCTCCCTTCTCTCCGGATGATATTATACCCCCGTTGTTCATGTCGTATACCCTCTTGCACCTGTTGCACGATGCCGTTCCTGCACTGTTCATTGTCAGTCTGTAAGCCGGTTTTCCCGTTGCCTTGTAGCAGTTAGGACACTGGCTGTCGTATGCGTACAGCGTTGCAGGGAAGTTAATGTTGCCATATCCTACAATCACGCCGCTTTCGTTGTACACTCCGAGAATATTGGAGCGTTGCAGGTCGGTTGCCATTGCCGTCTTGTATGATGACAGCCCTTGGTTGCTCTCGAAGAAATAACACTGTGCCCCGTTCTTCACACCGAATGATATACGGCAGAATATGCCCGGTGCATTGGGGTTGAGTGCGCTTGCCAGTGTCATGTCCTGATGCCTGTCGTTCTGAAAGACCAGATAACAGCGGTAGCTGCTGAATTCATTTTCAGTATCTCCGCAGGATGTAAGCAATGCCATGAGGCACAGCAGTATTATAGCAATGTTTCTCATCCTATAAGTCTTTTTTCTGCGTTTATAATTCTTTCAAAGCCAAATTCGCCTATGGTATGCTCCATAAGTTCCTGTATTCTGTCGTTGCATAGGTTTCCGATGCTTCCCTCATGCGTGTGATGTATGTCCTTGTCGGGAACGAACTTGCCCTCTTCGATGTCCATTCCCACTTTCTTGTATGCGTCGCGGAACGGCATTCCAGCTGCGGCAAGACGGTTTACTTCTTCCACGGAGAACATTGCGTCATATATGCTGTTGTCCAGTATGTGCTCGTTTACTTCCATCTTGTTGATAATGTAAGCAGCCATTTGCAGACAATCCTTCAGCTCTCCGAATGCCGGAAGGAACACTTCCTTTATCATCTGCAGGTCGCGGAAGTAGCCTGACGGCAGGTTGTTCATCATCAGCATTATCTGCTGCGGCAGCCCCTGCAGCTTGTTGCTCTTTGCCCTTATCAGCTCGAACACGTCCGGGTTCTTCTTGTGTGGCATGATGCTGCTTCCTGTCGTACATTCCTTTGGAAGCTTTACGAACGAGAAGTTCTGGCTGTTGAACATGCAGGCATCGAAAGCCAGCTTAGCCACTGTTCCCGCCACTGTTGCCAGGGCGAAAGCCACGTTGCGCTCCATCTTGCCCCTTCCCATCTGGGCATATACCACATTGTAGTTCATCGAGTCGAATCCGAGCAGCTCTGTCGTCATCGTGCGGTTCAGCGGGAACGACGAACCGTATCCTGCCGCGCTTCCCAGCGGATTGCGGTTTGTCATCCTGTATGCCGCCAGCAGAAACTGCATGTCGTCCGCAAGGCTCTCGGCGTATGCCCCGAACCACAGTCCGAACGAGCTTGGCATAGCCACCTGCAGGTGCGTGTATCCCGGCATCAGCACGTTCTTATACGTGTTGCTCTTGTCTATAAGCTCGTCGAAGAGCACCTTTACGCTTTCCACTATGTCTTTCAGCTCATGCCTTGTGAACAGTTTCAGGTCTACCAGCACCTGGTCGTTGCGCGAGCGTCCGCTGTGTATCTTCTTACCCATGTCGCCCAGCTTGCGCGTCAGCAGCATCTCCACCTGCGAGTGCACGTCTTCCACATCGTCTTCTATGACAAACTCGCCTCGCTCGCATGTCCTGTATATATTCCGCAGCTCGTCCAGCAAGAGCCGCAATTCTTCCTTGCCGAGCAGTCCTATCGACTCGAGCATCGTTATGTGTGCCATGGAGCCCAGCACGTCATACTTTGCCAGATACATGTCCATTTCGCGGTCACGTCCCACGGTGAAGCGCTCAATCTCCTTGTTTACCTCAAAGTTCTTTTCCCACAGTTTGTTTGCCATACCTTATTATATATAGTCCTTATAATGACATTTCCCGTCCGCATCACTTATAAAAAACAAAAGGCGGACAGGCTTTTATTGAGTCTTGTAATGTCTTTGCAAAAATAACAAATAAAATTATAAGATACTGTCTTTGTGTAAAAATACTTGCACGGAAACGCCTGTTATTTGTTTGAATGACAGTTGCTGACAATGATAAAGTGTACTTACATATCATATTTTGGAACAAGTGCTGGTCTCATTTATAACCAATGTCCTTGGCAGTGTGATCACTTTCAGACGCTCATACCATATACGTGAAGAACCGGAAATGTGTTTTTGAAGATGTCCGCTGATTATATAGTAACTGCCAGTATATTCATCCATGATGTCAAGAAAAACCTTTTTAATGCGTGAGCACTTTTCATTGATTGCATTATCAAGAGGATTTACAAGGTGATTTACGCTCTCTATGATTTGTTCTTTGTCCGTCATCTTGGCTGTTGCCATGTAATATCGTGCCAGTTCCTCGCGAAAATCCCTCAGGCGTTTAAACTCTATGCCCTCAGGATGTGCCAGGAATAGCAGGTATACGGCTTTATGTACAGGCTGCATTTCTATTTCTTTGTTTCCTCGGTCGACAAGGAAGAACCGATATTCTTTTGTTATCCGCAGCCGGCTTAGTCTTGTCTTTGCCGCCTCTATGCGTAATTCTTCCAAGAGTGGCACGCCTATGGCTTGTAACAGCAAGTCTTTCCTGCCTGCTGTTACAATCTCTTTTGCATACTTTGAAATCTCAGCAGCCGTTTCTTCAAGAGTCCTTTTCATCTTCTGCTGATTATTCTTCTGTTTCGTTTAAGACATTTGCAAACCAGTTCTTTATCCTGTTTAAAGTAGAGGACTTGCTTTCTTCCTTTCCTGTTTCAATGGGCGGTTCGGGTTCAGGAGCTTGTGTAACCACGAATGTGGGTTCCGGAGCAGGTTCTTCCACATCCTTTTTTATAGGCTTGTAAAGTTTTGATATCAGGCTTTCATAGTAAGCGTCATCTTTCAGCTCTTCATCGATATCATTATTTGCTTCCATGCCGGTTGCCAGTATCGTTACCTTTGCATCCTCGCCAATGGTGTTGTCGGACGATATTCCCCAGATCACCTCAATATATGGGTTAAGGCTGTCAAAGAACTCGTCTATCTCCTGCATCTCCGGCACCATGATAGGCGCATCGTCGCTGGAATATATGTTAAACAATATTCGTTTGGCATGACTGATGTCACTGCCGTAAAGCAGAGGTGAGTGCAAAGCGTTGCTTATAGCCCGTTCCACGCGTTTCTCTCCGCTTGCACGTCCCATCGCCATGATTGCACCGCCGCCATCGCGCATGGTGGTTTCTACATCACGGAAGTCAAGGTCGATACCTCCGTTGCTGTTTACGGTTATCAGTTCCGATATCCCCTTTACTGCATCCTTTAGAATGTTGTCTGCTCTTGCAAACGACTCTTTCACAGATATTGTAGTGTCGGCATATACATCGCACAGCCGTTCATTGTTTATTATAAGTATGGCATCGACGTTTTTGCGCATTTCATCAACACCTCTCAGAGCACGGATAATCTTCTGCTTTTTCTCAAACCGGAACGGAATGGTTACTATTCCGATTGTCAGCATGCCCATTTTTCTTGCTACGCTTGCCACAACTGGGGCAGAGCCGGTGCCAGTGCCTCCGCCCATACTTGCTGTGATGAACACCATTTTAGTACCGTCATTTAACAGATGCTCGATGTCGGCGATATTCTTCTCTGCCTCGGAACGTCCGATTTCGGGCTTTCCTCCGGCGCCAAGTCCTTCTCCTAAAAGAATTTTGACAGGCACGGGCGACGGGGCTAACGATTTGCTATCAGTGTTGCATACTGCAAGTGTTACGCCGGAAATATTATCGTCATACATGTTCCTTACGGCATTGCAGCCTCCTCCGCCAACACCAATTACCTTAATAATGTCCTGCATCCTGTCTTCTACCGGACCAAAATCTAAAATGTCTTCTTTTGTCATGTTTATAGTCAAGATTCTTTAGGTGCAAATATACTAAAGAAATATCAGACGTAGAAGCCTTCGCAAGGCTTGCGGGAAACTTTTGTTCACAATCACCTTGTTGCTCTTTCAAGTCCGCCTTGGCATGTCACTTCAGATTTCGGAAGAACATAATATCCTATGAGTATGGATGCCGTGTCATATAAACAGGCTTACTATATATCCGTATACGCAGCCTTCACGGCGTTTCTGCCTTTTCAAAAGAAGGGAGGGGAGGTTTGTGTGATTATTCTAATTAACATTAGATATACAGCCCTTCTGCGCAGTAAATTATAAATTATGAATTATTAATTATAAATTAAAAAAGCAGGACGTATGACCTTCGCGGCCGCCGTCCTGCTGTTTTTCACTTAGAGTATTTTATGAAAAAATTTTATTTGCCGTATCCGTCGTTCTGCTGGATGTTCTTGTTAGCGTTAACCTCATACTGCGGAATGGCGGGATAAGCCTTGTACGATGTACGGTCGAAGGCACGTGCGTCTTCAGCGAGAATGTCGTGCCAGCCACGGTTGTTCACGTCTGTGTATCTTACGATTTGCTCGCCGCGGCGCAACAGGTCGAAGTAACGCTGTCCCTCGCCCACAAGTTCCTTGCGGCGTTCCGTTGCAATGCGTTCATCCGTTATCGTCGTTTCGTTGACGAGCTTAGAGGCGTCCGTGGTGCGGTTGGATATTATCGCGTTCAGCAGAGGTACCGCAATGTCCTTCTTGTTGAGGGCAAATGCAGCCTCGGCAGCCGACAGGTACACCTCGGAGAGGCGCAGCATGGGCAGGTTGGCAAGACGCGTGTCCGCAGCATCCTGGAATTTGTTGATGTACGGGCGTGCATCGCCGAATGTTGCCTGCGTGTTTTCAGCTCCGGCTATGAGTATGCCGTTGCGTGCGTCCTGCGGGTCAGACTGCATCATGTCGTAGAACGACTTTGTTACGATTACGTCGCCGTATCCGTCCGGGTCGCAAAGATATGAAATGCCGTTACGGTCGGTCCAGTCGTTTGTTCCCGTTATGGCAATCTCGAAAATCATTTCGTTGCCGTGGGCAGCACTGCGCTTGTCCCATGCCGTGGCATACTGTGACGGTGTCCATAGCGTATACGGAGAGTTTGCTATGATGTCCTGCGCCGTGTCGAGGGCATTTTTGAGGTTTTCCTCCCCGCCCATTGTCAGGTATACGCGCACGAGCAGTG
Organism: uncultured Prevotella sp.; assembly: GCA_900545525.1. Taxonomy (GTDB): domain Bacteria; phylum Bacteroidota; class Bacteroidia; order Bacteroidales; family Bacteroidaceae; genus Prevotella. Next base: position 27,779 of record UQZX01000022.1, on the reverse strand, counting down.
CCTTTGCCGCCCACACGTTGATGTATCCCGTGTCGTCTGTTCCATCGTAAAGGGCGTTTGAAGATATTGCCGTGTTAAGGTCTTTCAGTATCTGCGTGTAGCAGTCCTTCACGCTGCTGCGCGCGGGCTTGTCCGTGCTCTCGAGCGATGATGTCACCACCGATGCGCCCAGCGACTCGCCGCCGTCCATGGTGTAGGGCTTGCCGTAGATGCGTGTCAGGTCGAAGAGGCAGTATGCGCGCAGCACCCTTGCCTCTGCCTCTATCTGTGCGATGTCGGCTGCCGACTCTTCCGCGTCGGTCATTGTCCCTGCCTCTGCAGCCTCTATGATGCGGCATGCACGTCCTATTGTTATATACGGCGACTGCCACGGCGTTGTTGTGCGCCCGAAGTTTGATGCCGTTGTATACTCCATGTAATAGTATGTGCCGGCGCGGTTGCTGCCGTACACGTTGTTATACTGCATGTCGTCACCGTGAACGTCGCCATATACGAACATCTGCTGCGAATAGTAGTCCGTCAGGTCAGACGTACCCTTGAATGCCTTGTACATACCGATGCGCGCGTTTATCAGGTCGCTTACGTTCTTTATAGCTCCCTCCGCGTCTACGGCGTTGTTCGGACTCTCGTCCAGCCAGTTTGTGCCGCACGATGTCAGCACTGCAGCTGCTGCCACGAATACCGAGCGATATAATATTCTTTTTATTTTCATTGTCTGTATGTTTTTAGCTTGCGGGGCACATGCCGCGTCCGTGTTACTTCCTTCACCGTTCCGCCGGCATGTCTTCCGCATTCTTGTAAACTTGTTTATCTACTTAAAATCCCAGTTCTATACCGAATGTAAAGGTCTTGAGCTGCGGTGTCTCGAATGTGCACAGTCCGTCTATAGGCATCTCCGGGTCTACGAAGAGGTCTTTCGACTTGATTGTGAAGAGGTTCGATGCAGAGAAGTATACACGCGCCTTGCTGATGCCGATTTTGTCGGTATACTTGCGCGGGGCGGTGATACCCAGCGTCAGGCTCTTCAGACGTACGTAGTCGGCGGGCATTATCCAGCGCGATGACAGCACGCCTGTGCTTCCGTATTCAAACTTGGGCAGCTTTGCCGTTGTGTCGCCGGGACCTGTCCACATGTCGCTGAGCTTGTAGTACGACGGTATCGCACCGTTATAGTTGTATGAGCCGCCGTTCTGGTGCAGCCATGTTGCGTAGTCGTATGCGTCGCCGCCGAACGAGTATGTGAAGGTGAAGCCGAGGTCAACGAACTTGTAGCGCAGGGTGTTTGTCAGACCGCCTTCTATGACGGGCTGGTGCTTGCCCACGATTACCTTGTTTGCCTCAGACACTTTGGTTGTCGTCTTGCGTGCGTTTTCCGTTCCGTCGTTTATGAAGTACTGCTCCTTTCCTGTTTCCGGGTCAACGCCTGCATATTCGTAGGCATAGTACGAGTAGTACGGCTCGCCTACACGGTGTATCAGCAGTCCGCTTATCACCTCGTTGTCCTCACCGTTCAGCTTGGACAGCTTGTTGCTGTTGTGAGCCATGTTCAACGATGTTGTCCATGTGAAGTCCTTTGTCGTGATGTTGTTCGATGTGATTGTCATCTCTATACCGCTGTTCTTCAGCGAGCCTATGTTCATCGGTGTTGTTACATATCCCTCGCTGCCTTCGTAGTATCCGGGTATTGCCGATACGGGCATATTGTATATCAGGTCGGTCGTCTTGCGCACGTAGTAGTCGAGCGTAAGGTTTATGCGGTCGATGAATGTCAGGTCGAGACCTATGTTCAGGGCGCGGTTCTTTTCCCATCTCAGGTCGGGGTTGCCAATTCCTACGATACCCATTCCCGATGCACCGTTGTATGCCTCACCATATTTATAAAGGTTCATATATCCGTAGAGGCTTGAAGGCTGTGTTCCGTTGACACCGAACGAGAGGCGCAGCTTTCCGTCTGTGACGATGCTCTTTACAGGCTCAAAGAACTTCTCGTCGCTGAAGCGCCATGCTCCAGATATAGACCAGAACGAACCCCAGCGGTTGTCGTGTGCAAGGCGTGAAGAGCCGTCCGTACGGTAGCTCAGTCCTGCATAGTACCTGTTGGCATAGTTATAGTTAACGCGTCCCAGCAGTGACACGAGCTTATACTCCTCCTTGTTCGACTCCGACGATGTTGTTCCCGCGTTAGTCAGCTCATACAGGTCGCCCGGATAGTCATATCCGCTCAGATAGTTGTATGCGCTGTTGTTCTGCTCGGTCTCAAAGCCGATGAGGGCGTCCACGTTGTGCTTGCCGAACGACTTGATGTACGACAGCTGTGTCTGTGTGTTCAGCTGCTTGTTGGTGAGACTCTGGCGCTGCAGCAGTCCGTTGAAGCCCGAGCCGTTGTTTGAGTACTTGTCCCAAAGCACGTCTTCCTCGTTCGAGGTGTATTCGTATGCTATTTTCTCGCTCAGCGTAAGGTTGTCCCAGATGTTGTACGACAGCTTGATTGTGTTGAACGTACGTATGATGTCGCTCTTGTCGTAGGCATGCTGGCTTTCATACAGCGGGTTGACGCCGCGGTTCAGTGCCGAGCCGGTGTTGTCGGCAAGCGTTCCGTCCTCATTGAAGGCAACCGATGCCGGTGTCTGCATCCATGCGGCGTTTGCAACAGAGCCGTCGAAGCTTGTACCCTCGTTCGCCAGCTTCTGGTTCATTTTCGAGAATTGTGTCGTAAGGTTAAGTGTGAACTTTCCGAACGTGTGCGTCAGGTTTGCGTTGCCGGTGAAACGCTCCAGTCCCTGACCGAGCAGAATACCGTCCTGATTGGTATATGACAGCGACGTGTAGAACTTCGTGTTTTCCGAACCGCCGTTCACGGCAACCTGATAGTTGCTGTGATGTCCTGTCTGATACAGCAGGTCTTTCCAGTTTGTCCAGCCGTTTGCGGGTTTTGCGGCAAACTGGTCTATGTTTCTGTCTGCAAAGGCAAGCGCGTTTTCCTCGCTCATGCCGCCCTGATACAGACCGTAGTTCTTCAGACCGGTGTGCAGCAGCTCGCGCCAGTCGTCGCCGTTAAGCGTCGGGCGGTAGTTCACTGCCGACTTCGAGAAGCCCCAGTCGCTGCGGAAGTCAACGTGTGTCTTGCCGCGTGAGCCGCTTTTCGTAGTTATCACGATTACGCCGTTTGCAGCACGCGAACCGTAGAGCGATGCCGCAGCAGCGTCCTTGATAACTGTTATGGACTCGATGTCGTTGGAGTTGATTGTAGAAAGGATGTTGGTTCCCGAGTCGTTGTATCCGTCGCCCGGACCGCTGAATGCGTTGATGTTGCCGCTTGATACAGGCGTACCGTCGATGACATACAGCGGATTGTTTCCTGCGTTGATGGAGCCCATGCCTCTTACGCGTACGCTCGATACCGAGCCGGGGGCTCCTGACGTGTTGGTTATCTGAAGACCCGGCACGCTTCCTGCAAGCTTGTCTTCAATCGAAATCATCGGCACGTCTTCCAGTTTGCTCAGGTCGGCGGTGCTTGCCGCACCTGTAAACGATGATTTCTTAAAATTACCATAGCCGGTTACGATTACCTCGTCTATGGCATGCGTGTCGTTCTTCAGAACGATCTTCATTCCCTGGTGTGCGGTCACCGTCTGCGGCTCCATGCCGATATACTGCACACGAAGCTGTTTCTTTCCCTCAGGAACGAAGATTTTAAACTGTCCGTAGAGGTCTGTTACCCCCCCGTTTTGGTGCCGACTACGCTCACCGTAGCGCCTACAACGGGCTCTCCTGTGTCTTCGGAGATTACGGTTCCGGAGATTTCACTTTGAGCCAGCGCCGTTCCGATTGAAACGATGAAGCCGGCCAAAATCATAGCAAATCTTTTCACCATAAAATTAAATGATTAAATTAAATAAAATATGTAATAAAACATTGAATTGCTTTTTTCTTTCCGTTTGTTCGTTGTATGTCTCTTGTCTTGCAGTTGTGTTGATATAGCTGTGAGATGTGAAACATGTGGCAAAACTATAAATGTTTTTTCACATTTCCAAATAAATTCTTAAAAAAGTTACAATTTATAGCAATAAATACCAAATTTGTGTTATTTTGTATTGATATTTATCAACAAAGTGGCATTTTAATAATACAGTCCGGAGGCTGCGGGGCATCATAGTCGCCTGCCGCAGCCTCCGGACCGTATGTCTGTAATGTTACTCGTATGGTATCATTGCCAGTATGTCGGCAATTTTCTCGATACCGTCGGTAAGCGGCTTGGACACCATTCCCTTTATCATGAACGGTATGTCAGCCTTTATTGTCAGCTTTATCTTGCACGATGTCTCCGTCACCGGCAGCAGCTGTATCCAAAGGTTTGCCGCCACGGGCGACTTCTCCGTCTCAAACTTTATGCACTTAGGCTCCTCGCGCTCCACTATGTGCAGTGCCACCTGTCCCACGGGAGCCACGCTGATGCTCACCCTGTCGCTGTCGAAGCTGAGGTCCTTCACCTTGTCCTGCGGCAGGCGGTCCTTCACCCTCTCTATGTTGCTCAGGTCGCTGAGCATGCCGTATACCTTCTGCTGTGCGTACGGTATGTGCTTTACGCTGCTTTCAAATTTGCTGCTCATGGTCTTCTGCCTCCCTGTCTTTTTATTTTCTCCAGTTTGCCGGGTCCTTGCGCCATTCGTTCAGCACCTCCACGTCGCTCTCCGATATATATCCCGTGGCTGCAGCCTCTGCCACAACGTGCTCATAGTCGGTGAGGGTGATGAGCCTTACGCCGGCATCCTCGAATGCCTTCTTTGCCACCGGGAACCCGTAGGTGTATGATGCCACCATGCCGACAACCTCGTTTCCAGCCTTGCGTATCGCCTCCACGGCTTTCAGGCTGCTGCCTCCCGTGGATATGAGGTCCTCTATCACGACAACCTTCATCTCCGGTCTAAGCTCGCCTTCGATAAGGTTTTCCATGCCGTGGTCTTTCGGTTTGCTGCGCACATACACGAACGGCAGGTTCAGCTCGTCGGCAACCAGCGCGCCCTGTGCAATGGCTCCCGTTGCCACTCCGGCAACGGCGTCAGCCTCGGGGAAGTTTTCCAATACGGCGTGTACAAGTTCCAGTTTCACGAAGTTGCGCAGTTCGGGAAACGACAGGGTCTTGCGGTTGTCGCAGTAGAACGGCGACTTCCAGCCCGAAGCCCATGTGAAAGGATTTTCCGGTTGCAGCTTTATAGCCTTTACCTTCAACAGTTTTGATGCAAATGCTTTCTTTAAGATGTCCATGATATGATGTTTTTTTAGTGAGAACATATTATTCTTATAAGACTTATAAGTCCTGTAAGACTTATAAACCCCTGCAAAGATACAGCAAAAAAACGACTAACCGCCTGAAAGATACCGATTATTTCAATCTTCCCCGTCGCAGTCGATGCATCTCCGTATCACGTCCATGTCGAAACCGCGGCTCATGGCAAACCTTATCAGCTTGCCGTTCATCTCATACTCGCTTGCCGCCTTTGTCGTCTTGCGCTTGCCGGCGAGCAGCGGGCGCAGTATTTCCACATACTCGTCGCCGGCTATTTCGTCGAGTGCCTGCCGCCTTATGCCTTCCGGTATGTGCTTTGCAAACAGAGCCTGCTCTATCTTGCGCCTGCCCCATTTGTTGTATCTCAGCTTGTCTTTTACGAAAAAGCGGCAGTACCGGCTGTCGTCTACGTATTTCTCGGCGACAAGCTTTTCCATAACATTCCTTATGCAGTCTTCTTCCAATTCCCACTTTCGCATCTTCTCCTCCATCTCGTACGAGCAGTGCTCTGCCGCCGCGCACAGCGCCGACAGGCGTGCGAAAGCCTCCTGTTCAGTCATCTTTTTCATCATTCCGTAAGTCTTTTCCGTGCCCTCATCATCCTGTCCCTGCCGAACATGTCCTTGCGGCATTCCACGCCGGTGAAGCCCTTTCCGGTGAGCATGCGCTCCATGTCGGCGCGGCACAGCGGGTTTATCTCGAAATACACCATGCCTCCCGGGCTGAGCGTCCGCCCGGCGTATCCGGCTATGGCGTCGTAGAACAGCAGCGGGTTGTCGTCGGGCACGAACAGCGCCGTGTGCGGCTCGTGCTCCAAAACGTTGCGTTCCATTCCCTCGCGTTCCTTATTATATATATACGGCGGGTTGCTCACGACTATGTCCCACCTGCCGCCGTCGGGCGGACAGAGCGCGTCCTGCATGCGTATGTCTGCCTCCGCTCCTAATGTCTGGGCATTCTCGTGCGCCACCCTTACGGCAACGGGCGATATGTCCCACGCCGTTACGTCGCTCCCCGGCATGTCGAGTGCCAGCGTTATGGCTATGCATCCCGAGCCTGTCCCTACGTCGAGTATCGCCTGTCTGCCGCTTCCGCCGCCGTGACATTCCGTAATCCACGCGCACAGTTCTTCCGTCTCGGGGCGCGGAATAAGCACTCCCGGCTCCACGTGGAAGTCTCTTCCGCAGAAACATGCCGTTCCGAGGACATACTGTACAGGCTCGCCGCCCTCTATCCTCCTCAGGATAGCCTCCAGTTCAGCCAGTTCCACGCCGTCCATCCGTTCCGTTGCGCCGCAGCAGATATCCGTCATGGACAAGCCGAACCTTGTCTCAAGCACGAGCCGCGCCACAGCCTTTGCCTCTCCGGTGCCGCAGACCGGCTCCAACCGTTTCCATATCCCGGCGTATGTCATGGCGTGCCGTCCTCCTCCTGCTTCTTCTTGCGCTTCAGCCTGCCGCTCTTCCTCAGTGCCTCGGTTATTATCCATTGCAGCTGTCCGTTGGTGGAGCGGAACTCGTCTGCCGCCCATGCCTCTATGGCATTCATCGTGTCGGAGTCCACGCGCAGCACGAAGCTCTTTGTACTATTGTCTTTTTTCGGCATTTGTTGTTCTTGTTGACAATTCTCTTTTTCTCTTTTGCTGGGATTATATGTAATGATGTGTCACAAAACGGGCGTTCTGTTAACTGTAGGGACATTTTTTTCACTTCGTTCAACAACACGTCTTGTAAATGTCCGCTTGTATTCTGTTCTTTGTAGGGACATATTCTTGTATTTGTCCGCCTGACAACCGATGAATATCAGGATGTTACAAACGGACAAATACAAGAATATGTCCCTACAGTTGAATGTTTTTTATTTTGATACACATACATCTCATATTCCGATACACATACATTTCATATTCCGATACATTACCGGTGTTCATTGCCGGGAATGTTTAACTTCTCTGTATCCTGTCCGTACCTTTTCCGTTGTAATAGTTGTGCAGGGCAAAGTAGTCCAGGAGCTGTTCGTCGGTGTGCTTTATTGCCGCCAGTATGGCAAGGACGGCAAGATTGCCTGCCAGTTCATGGCGTTCTGCCTCATCGCCGGCAATAAACGATATGGCGGCAAGTACCGCAATCATGAGCAGGATGTCCGCTGCTACGAACAGGGGTACTATTCTCAGTCCCTTGCTCATCAGCCACCGGCTTGTAAGGCTGCCGGGGACAATTTTCCTCTTTACCGGTTTCTTGCGTATGCGGAGCAGGTATGTGCCGCGCCCGAAAAAGTAGACGGCGAGCACGGCGGCAATTCCTGCCGCTTCCACGCTGCGGTGTATGAGCCATATAAGAGGCAACAGCAGCACAAGCGTGAAAATGCCGTAGCCGACGCAGAGCCTTCCTGCCGTTGCCTGACTTACGGCAGACTCTTTCTCAATGCCTTTTATCTTGTTGAATTTTATCATAACGTTACGTCAGTATCAGTGGTTCAGCGTGCCTGCGTTCACCACCGGCTGGGCGTTCTCGTCGCTGCACAGCACCACGAGCATGTTGCTCACCATTGCCGCCTTCTTCTCCTCGTCGAGGTCTACCACGCCGTCGGCGCTCAGCTTGTCCAGTGCCAGCTTCACCATCGACACGGCACCTTCCACAATCTTTTCCCTTGCGGCTATTATCGCCGTTGCCTGCTGGCGGCGCAGCATCACCGCAGCAATTTCCGGCGCGTAGGCAAGATAGTTGATGCGTGCCTCTACCACCTCGATGCCCGCCATGGCAAGACGCTCGTCTATCTTCACCTCCAGTTCGCGGTTTATCTCGTCGCTACCGTCGCGCAGCGTCAGGGCGTTGCCGTCCTCGTCGCCGTCGTCGTAGGCATACTGACCTGCCACCTGGCGCAGTGCTGCGTCTGCCTGTATCTTCACAAACTGCTCCAGCGAGTTCATTATCCCCGCTGCCGAGGTGCCTATCGTCACCTCTCCCGGCTTGCTCTGAGCCATGGTCTGCGAGTCGATGTCGAACATCGCCTTGTACGTGTCCTTGAGTTTCCACACGAGGACCATGCCTATCATCACCGGGTTTCCCGCCTTGTCGTTGACCTTTATAGGCTCTGCGTCGAGGTTGCGGGCGCGCAGCGACAGTTTCTTGACGGAGATGAACGGGTTCACCCAGTGATAGCCCGGCTTGGTGAACGTACCGCGATACTTGCCGAAGAACATCATTACGCGTGCCTCGCCCGGCTCTATCAGCACGAAGCCGCACATCATTATAATGTCGGCAATCAGCAGCAAGATGCCTGCAACGGCGTATATTGCCGCAAGCGAACTTGTGTCGTCGATGCACGCGAGCACTATAAGACCTATGCCGCACAGCAGTGCGACGATGTTTGATACCAGCATTGCAATTCCGTTGAGAACCGTTCCGCTGAATGTCGTTTCCTTGTTTTCCATTTGACAGATGTTTGTTTTAATGATATTATTTTGATATCACAAAGATATAACGTAATCTCCGACGGTGTATATTATGCCCCGATGATTTATGATTGTTTAACAATAATACCGTTTTTGCATGCCTTGAAAAGGCAGATTTGCCGTCTTTTTATAACACATTTGTAACCTGTTGGAAATCAAGATGATACCTTTTGGATTTCAAAAGGTGGCATTTCAGCCTCCAATATGCCGCCTTTCATCTTCCGAAATGCCGCCTTTCAGAAGCCGGGAGATGTCCTTCGGCAAAGCAGGCTGCCACGGGCGTGAAAACAATGTATTATATACCGTTTAATGTTTATTAACGTATAAGAACCTATGTGAACGTTTGTAAATACTTACTTTTGTAAATCAAAATGTTTCGGGGATGCCGTTTGGAGTGTCAGTTTGAAATAAAATAAATCAAAATATAAACATTTAAACATTATCATCATGAAGAAAATCTTACTTCTTATCATTGCCGTCATAGGCGTGGCGGTGCTCAGGGCGCAGGTGCCTTATGAGCGTATAGCCACCCCCCCTGCCGCGGTTAAGGCAAAGCAGATTAACAGCAAGGGGCATAAGGCAACAAGAAATATTCCCAAGGTTATGGGAATGAAGACGCAGAGAGTGGCAGAAGCACCGGCAAATGCCATAGAGGTGCCCTTCACCCACGGATTGGGAAAAGACAGCAATTTTCCTAATCTTAAAACAGAATATACGGCAATAAATACCAACAACGACAACAGAAAGTGGCAGTTTGGCTCGGTTCCCGGATACGGCGCGTGCATGGTGCCTAATGCCGCAGACGTTACGGAAAACGACGACTGGCTTATCACCGTGCCAGTCCATATGCCGGCAGGCGACTATGTCGTGTCGTTCGAGCTCGGAATGATGGGCAGCGGTGCCACCGGCGTTCGTATGGACGTGAAGCTCGGCACGGCTCCCACGGTTGAGGGCATGACGACGGAGGTTGTGCCGCCGACGGTCTATACCGAGAAGAACATGACGAAGTATGAGTATAACCTCAACATATCTGAGGAAGGATACTATTATGTAGGTTTCCACTGCACCACCGAAAAGGCTACCAAGGGCACGCTCAAGCTTACCAATGTGGGTGTGAGGAGCGGTTCGGTAGAGGTGGTGGAGCCAGTAGACCCGCCCGCAGCAGGAACCCTTACATGGGAGCTTGCACCCAAGGGTGAGCTGAAGGCGAACATCAAATATGTCGCGCCGACAAAGACAAAGTCGGGTGCCGACCTCAAGGAGATAACCAAGGTGCTGATTACTTCACGCTGGGAAGTTGACAAGTTTGAATATACCGACGTGAAACCGGGGCAGACAATAGAGATAAACGACGTGGAGATGTATGCCGGGATAAACAACCGCTTCACGGCGGTGGCATACGTCGGCGAGACGGCAGGCGACAAGGTGGAGCACAAGAATATCTGGTGCGGTCCGGATACGCCGCTCGCTCCGCAGAACGTAAAGCTTGTGGCGGCAGAAGACTTCAAGTCGGCTGTGCTGTCGTGGGACCCCGTGGGCGAGACAGGCGAACATGGAGGATATGTAGACCCCGCAGCAGTGACATATTATATATTCGATGCCTTCGGCTCGTACTATGACCCCGCAATTGCCACTACGACCGGGACATCGGTGAAAATAGAATACCCCGACCTGAAAGGACAGGACTTCGTGGCTTATCAGGTGACGGCGGGATACGGCGAGAACTACTCTTTGGAAACAGCATCGGACATACTCACCATAGGCGAGCCGTACAAGGTGCCTTTCACGGAGTCGTTCAAGAACGGGCGCTATGACGATATATGGCTTGTAGACCCGAAGTCGGACAACTCGAACCAGATGCAGGGAACGGTGGATGACACATATTTCCCGTCGCTCATCGACCCCGAGGACCCCGAGGCTCCGGCACCTCTCGTGTCGCAGGACGGCGACAACGGCTTCTTCTACTGGCTGCCGTATGAGAAGGACGTGATGTACGGCATGATTTCACCGCGCGTGGATATCGCCGGTGCGGCAAACCCCGCGCTCGAGTTCTGGTATCAGGGACAGGGCAGCGACATCGACGTGATGGTGTCCAAGGACGATGCTCCGTTTGAGACGGTGAGGACAATCGACATGCAGGCAGAGCCTACAGCCAGCGGCTGGACGCTTGCAAGCATACCTCTTGCAGACTATAAGGACGCGAAGGCAATACAGTTTGAGCTGCGTCTGAGGGCTGCCCACAACGATGCGGACCACACATGGAGCGTGCCGATAGACAATATCCGCGTGCGCGACATTGTTGACAAAGACCTGCGCTTAGTGTCATTTGCCGTTCCGTCGAATGCCAGGGTGGGTGAGAAGCTGACGCTTAAAGCCCATGTAGAGAACCTCGGCAAGGAGGCAGACGGAGCCGTAGTGGCATGGACGGTGAACGGAAATGCCGTCGGGACATCGGCTCTGCCAGCAATGGCGGCAAACGGTTTTGCCGACGCGGAGTTTGAATATACAGTGCCCGTCAACACGGACGAGGTGCTCGAGGTTAAGGCAGAGGCTGTGCTGGAGGGCGACGGCTGCGCGGCAAACAACGTTGCCGAGGCTTCCGTAAAGGTTAGGCTGAACAACTATCCCACGGTTGCCGACCTTGCTGGAAGAGCCACGGGCAACGGCGCGGAAGTAAGTCTTACATGGACTGCTCCTTCGCTCGAGGGCATAACAGACCCCAAGACGGTTGCCGAGGACTTTGAGAGCGAAGACTATACGCCGATGTCAATAACTGGTGCCGGCGGATGGACGGTGTATGACGGCGACAAGCTGAAGACGTACAACATCTTCCGCGAGCTTAACAATCCTTACCAGACACAGCCCATAGGCTTCCAGCTGTTCAACCGCACGGTGGCTGAAGTGCAGGAAACATACTGGGAGGATGCAGCCCCGCACAGCGGTGAGACGTTCATGATGGCACCGAGCTGTCAGAACGGAGACAACGACAACTGGCTTATCTCGCCTGAGCTTTCGGGCAATGAGCAGACCGTTTCGTTCTGGGCAAAGAGCATGATAATAAGCTGGGGAGAGTCGTTCGAGGTGCTTTATTCGACGACCGACAACAGTCCGGAAAGCTTCACGCAGACCGTGGAGGTGGAGAACTATCCTGCCGACGGTATCGTGCCGGAGACATGGACGGAGTTTAAGGTGGCGCTTCCGAAGGGTGCAAAGCATTTTGCAATACATCACAAGACGCATGACACGCTGGCTCTTCTTGTTGACGACGTGACATACGAGAGCGCGCCGGAAGTGCCTGCGGACATCGCGCTGACGGGCTATCACATCTTCCGCGACGGCGTGCAGATAACCAAGGAGCCAGTGAAGGAGACGGCATATACCGACTCGCCTGTTGAGGCAGGTGCTGCCGACGGCGAATATACATACAGCTATGTGGTTGTTCCGATATACAACTGCGGTCCTGCTCCTAAGAGCAATGAGGTGACGGTGTCGGTCGTAAGCACGGCAATCGACGAGGTCAATGCGGGCAGCAAGGGTGCTTCCGCTGTATATTACAACCTTCAGGGCGTGCGCGTTCCGGCTGGACGTCTTGTTCCCGGCGTGTATGTACGTGTTGCGGACGGGCGTTCTGAAAAGGTCGTTGTGAAGCAGTAAGGATAAGATAAGGGTGTGCCCCGGCATATACGGCACGGGTCTCTTCATGGGATCTGCCGTATTTGCCGGGGCATTCTTTGTTGTGCGGGCATGTTTTTTAACCTGTTACACCTTATTTTATTATATATTTATTTTCCTGAAATGGATTTTAATTATTAAATTTGCAGCCATTAATACGTATTAGCTTATGACACTTGACTTATTGACGGCTATCTCGCCTGTAGATGGCCGCTATCGGGGTAAGGCGGAACCTTTGGCAGAATATTTCTCGGAATATGCACTTATCCGCTATCGTGTGCGTGTGGAGATTGAATATTTCATCACGTTGTGCGAGCTGCCGCTGCCTCAGCTTGCCGGTTTCGACCGGTCGCTTTTCGGACGGTTGAGGGACATCTACCGCATGCTTGACGAGAAGGGTGCTGCCCGTGTGAAGGAAATCGAGAAGACGACAAACCACGACGTGAAGGCAGTGGAGTATTATATCAAGGAGCAGTTTGATGCCATCGGAGGACTTGACAGATATAAGGAGTTCATCCACTTCGGGCTTACCTCGCAGGATATCAACAACACCTCGGTGCCCCTTTCGGTGAAGGAGGCGCTCGCGGACGTGTACGTTCCGCAGGTCAGGGAGCTGGTGGAACAGCTCCGCACGTATGCAGAGGAGTGGAAGGACGTGTCCATGCTCGCCAAGACCCACGGACAGCCGGCATCGCCCACACGTCTTGGAAAAGAGGTGATGGTGTATGTGTACCGTCTTGAAAAGCAGCTCGAAATGCTCATGGCATGCCCCATGACGGCGAAATTCGGCGGCGCGACGGGTAATTACAACGCGCATAACGTGGCATATCCGCAGTACGACTGGAAGGAGTTCGGCAACAGGTTCGTGAGCGAGAAGCTGGGCTTGGAGCGCGAGCAGTATACCACGCAGATAAGCAACTACGACTGCCTCGCTGCCGTGTTCGATGCCATAAGCCGCATAAACACCATTATCATAGACCTTGACCGCGACTTCTGGATGTATATCTCCATGGAGTATTTCAAGCAGAAGATAAAGGCTGGCGAGGTAGGGTCGAGCGCAATGCCGCACAAAGTCAACCCCATAGACTTCGAGAACAGCGAGGGCAACCTCGGAATGGCTAACGCCGTGCTCCGTTTCCTTGCCTCCAAGCTGCCCGTAAGCCGTCTGCAGCGCGACCTTACAGACTCTACCGTGCTGAGAAACATCGGCGTTCCGCTCGGTCACGGCATCATAGCAATACAGAGTACGCTGAAGGGACTGCGCAAGCTCATCCTCAACGAGGAGGCGATAAAGGCTGACCTCGACAACACATGGGCTGTGGTGGCTGAGGCTATACAGACTATATTGCGCCGCGAGGCATACCCGCATCCGTATGAAGCGCTGAAGGCTCTCACACGCACCAACAAGAAAATGACCGAAGAGACGATACATGAGTTTGTGCGCGGGCTGGATGTCAGCGATGAGGTTAAGGCAGAGCTGATGGCGATAACGCCGTCAAACTACACTGGAGTGTAGGCAGGGCTGGCTGCATATTGTGCTGCCCTTAGCTGAAACTTATAAGCCCTATAAGTCACATAGGACTCATAAGCCATATAAGAAAACCAAAAAAAGAAGAATATTAACCAAGCCGTGAGGCTATAACAGAGAAAAGAAATGACAGAAGAATTTAACAACATGCAGAACGAAGAGTCTGCACAGCAGAACGAGAACAGCCGTGACGGCTACAGGAAAACAGACTATCAAAGCTACAGACCGGTAGGTCGTCAGATGCGTCCGCGCATTAACCAAAGGCGTCCGTACAACGCAAACAGAAGCTACGACAACAATGCCGGGGGCTTCCGTCCCGAAGGGTTCGGAGCCGGTTTGCAGCATGATGGGGGACAGCAGCGCAGCTACCGTCCGCGTTACAACAACAATCAGGAGGGCGGATACCAGCCCCGTCAGGGCTATCAGCAGCGCAACAGTTACGGACAACAGCGCAACGGCGGTTACCGTCCGCGTTATAACAATAATCAGGAGGAGGGCTACCAGCCGCGTCAGGAGGGCTATCAGCCGCGCTACAACAGCGGTTACCGTCCCCGTTACAATGATAATAACGGCGAAGAGGGCGCACAGCAGCGCAGCGGAGGCTATCAGCCGCGCCAGGGTTATCAGCGTCAGGGCGGCTATCAGACGCGTGGCGGATACCGGCAGCAGGGCGGATACAACCGTCAGGGCGGCAATTACCAGCCGCGTCAGGGCTACCGTCAGCGTACGGCTGATTATGACCCGAATGCCAAGTACAGTTTTAAAAAGCGCATAGAATATAAGGAACAGCATATAGACCCCAACGAGCCGGTGCGTCTCAACAAGTTTCTTGCCAATGCAGGGGTGTGCAGCCGCCGCGAGGCAGACGAGTTCATACAGGCTGGAGTGGTGTCGGTGAACGGCACGGTGGTGACCGAACTGGGCACGAAAGTGCTCCGCACGGACGAGGTAAGGTTCCATGACCAGCCCGTAACGCTTGAGAAGAAGGTGTATGTGCTGCTTAACAAGCCGAAAGACTGTGTCACTACGAGCGACGATCCGCAGCAGCGCAAGACGGTGATGGACCTCGTCCGCGACGCATGTCCTGAGCGTATATATCCTGTTGGGCGTCTCGACCGCAACACAACGGGCGTTCTCCTGCTAACCAACGACGGCGACATGGCAAGCAAGCTCACTCATCCGAAGTTCCTGAAGAAGAAGGTTTACCATGTATTCCTCGACAAGAACGTCACTGCGCACGACATGCAGCAGATTGCACAGGGCATAACTCTCGACGACGGAGAGATACATGCGGATGCCGTGGAGTATGCTCACGAAACGGATAAGAGTCAGGTCGGCATAGAGATACACAGCGGACGCAACCGCATTGTGCGCCGTATCTTCGAGAGCCTCGGCTACCGCGTGGTGAAGCTTGACCGCGTCCAGTTTGCCGGACTGACAAAGAAGAACGTCCGCCGGGGCGACTGGCGCTTCCTCACGGAGAAGGAAGTGGAGATGCTGCGCATGGGAGCGTTCGAGTAAGAGACAGTAAACAAGAATAACATAAATGGGGTGTAAGCCTCTGTTCATTATTTAAATATAGATGGAAAGAACTAAAATCGTAGATGTATTGCAGCGTACCGATTATGGTACTGTTGTCAATGTGAAAGGCTGGGTAAGGACCCGCCGTGGTAGTAAGGCTGTTAATTTCATCGCCCTGAACGATGGTTCTACTATCAAGAATATACAGATTGTCGTCGATGTGGAGAAGTTCGACGACGCCATAATAAAGGATATAACCACCGGAGCGTGCATAAGTGTGGACGGAGAACTGGTCCAGAGCCAGGGCAAAGGTCAGAGCGTGGAGCTGCAGTGCCGCAAGATAGAGATCTTGGGAGCCTGCGGTGCCGACTATCCCTTGCAGAAGAAAGGTCACACAATGGAGTTCCTGCGCGAGCATGCGAACCTCCGTATGCGTACAAATACGTTCGGGGCGGTGTTCCGCATACGCCACAACATGGCGATGGCGATACACCGTTACTTCCACGAACATGGCTTCTTCTACCTCAATACGCCGATAATCACGGCGAGCGACTGCGAAGGTGCGGGGCAGATGTTTCAGGTTACGACGAAGAACCTGTATGACCTGAAGAAGGATGAGGACGGAAAGATTGACTACAGTGACGACTTCTTCGGAAAGCAGGCGTCGCTCACGGTGAGCGGACAGCTTGAGGGTGAGCTGGGCGCAACGGCACTGGGAGCAATCTATACGTTCGGTCCTACGTTCCGTGCGGAGAACTCCAACACGCCGAGACACCTCGCCGAGTTCTGGATGATTGAGCCGGAAGTAGCCTTCAACGACATTACCGACAACATGAACCTTGCCGAGGACTTCATAAAATACTGCATACGGTGGGCTTTGGACAACTGTGCTGACGACCTGGAGTTCCTCAACCAGTTTGTGGACAAGCAGCTCATAGAGCGTCTGCACTTCGTTCTTGAGCACGACTTTGTGCGCCTTGCGTATACCGAAGGCATCAAGATACTTGAAGAGGCGGTGAAGAACGGGCACAAGTTTGAGTTCCCCGTGTACTGGGGGGCAGACCTTGCGAGCGAGCACGAGCGTTATCTTGTAGAGCAGCACTTCAAGCGTCCGGTGATACTTACCGACTATCCGAAGGAGATAAAGGCGTTCTACATGAAGATGAACGATGACAACAAGACTGTCCGCGCCATGGATGTGCTCTTCCCGCAGATAGGAGAGATAATCGGAGGTTCGGAGCGTGAGGCTGACTACGACAAGCTCATGGGACGCATCAAGGAGCTTAACATCCCGATGAAGGACATGTGGTGGTATCTCGAAACACGCAAGTGGGGCTCCTGCCCGCACAGCGGCTTCGGCTTGGGCTTCGAGCGTCTCATCCTCTTCGTTACCGGAATGCAGAACATCCGCGACGTTATCCCGTTCCCGAGAACACCGAAGAACGCAGAATTTTAAGCTGTGCCGGGCGTAAGTCTGACGTATATGGCAGATAAAGAAGCCGGCAGTTACTCCATTGAAAGTAACTGCCGGCTTTCTCATTTGTGCCTTTCCTCTCTTTGCTCCGTGTTTCAGCGGCTTATGAAATGCCTTATCCTGTCTGCCAGATATAATGGTATGTTGAGGAGGTCTCCGTCTTTCTGCATGTTGAGCATTGACAGTCTTATGGATAAGCCGGGGCTATATGTCTTCCGGTATAGGGACAGGCTCTTTGCCTTGACATTCTTTTCCGACTTCACTTCTATTGGTATGATGTCGTTTTCGTGCTGCAACAGGAATTCCACTTCTGCCGTGTTGCCGGATGTCCAGTAGTAGATGTTGTTGCCGAACTGCCTGTCAAGAGCCTGTAGGGCATAGTTCTCGGACAGAATTCCCTTAAACTCCGTCAGCAGGACATTGCCCTTTATAGCAGACGAAGGTGACAAGTTGAACTTCCTGCACAGCAGTCCTACATCGTTAAAATATAACTTGAACTGTGCTTTCTTGTATGCAGAAAGCGGCAACCGTGGCGTTTCTATTGCATTCACGCGCCTTGCCAGTCCGGCAAGACACAGCCATTCGATAGCCGTCTCATATTCTCTTGCTCTTGCGCCTTTCTGTATGTCGGCATATTTAAACCGTCTGTCCTCGCGTGCCAGCTGGTCCTGCATGTTGCCCCATACCTGAAACACGCGTGGAATATCTTTGTTGCTGATGTGTTTGGAGAAGTCAAGAGAATATGATGTCAGTATGTTTTCCTGTATTTCCGTGACGCTGTTCCAGTCATTGCAGTCAATGTATTCGCTTATGACCTCCGGCATTCCGCCAAGCGCAAGATATGTCTTATAGGCGTCACTCAGTCTTTGGTGTATGCTCTCGGGCACGTTCCCTGTGCTGTCGAGCAACATATATATATCATAGAGATTGTTTTCCGCCGTATGTAAGAACTCTCCGAATGATACGGGAAACATTCTCATAAAGTCCACCTTGCCTACGGGAAAAGATGCCCCGTTGCGGTTCAGTGCCACGCCGAGCAGCGAACCGGCGCATACGATGGCATATTCAGGCATGTCTTCACAGAAATATTTCAGGCTGTTCAGCGCATCGTTGCACTCTTGTATTTCATCAAATATTATCAGGGTTGTTTCCGGCAGAATGCTCTTCCCTGCCGTCATGGACAATGTCCTTATAAGCCTTTGCGGCTCTTTCGTGCGTGCAAAGTCTGCTTTCAGTGACGGCATGATGTCGAAGTTGAAATAGACAAAGTCGTTGAAGCATGTCTCTCCAAACTTTTTCAATATCCACGACTTGCCTACCTGACGTGCTCCGTTAAGTATGAGAGGCTTGCGCCGCCTGCTGTCCTTCCACTCCTTGAGTTTCTGAAGAATATCTCTTTCAATCTCCATATTCGTATGATTTTGTGGCAAAGATACACATTTTTCCTATGAAAAACGTGATGTTTTGCCACAAAATCATATCAAACGAGTTTTATCCCGTTGTCACTTATTGTTATAATCCTTTGCTTGTAGAGGTCGCCCACAGCCTTTTTGAATGTCTTCTTGCTCACGCCGAAGCGGCTGTAGATGTCCTCCGCCGCACTCTTGTCGCCGAGGTCGCACGTCCCGCCGTTGTCCTTCAGATACTGTAGGAGCGTCTCGCCGAACTCCTTTGTCTGCCTCTTGCCCGTCGGCTGCAGTGTAACGTCAATCTTGCCGTCCTCGCGCACATTGTCTATATACCCCTTCATGCGGTCGCCCGTGTGTATATCCTTGAACACCTGACTGTGATATACCAGTCCGCCGTGCCTGTTGTTTATTATCACCTTGAAGCCAAGCTCAGTCTTCTGCCATACCAGCAGGTCCACCTCCTCGCCCTTCTTGTATTTTGGGAAAGTATCATCGAGATACCGCTCCACCTTTGCCGATGCCACTATGCGGTAGCTCTCGTCGTCGGTGTGCACGTGTACGATGTACCCCTTGCCCTTCTCCATTTTCATCTTCTGTTCGCGGAAAGGGCAGAAGAGGTCCTTCATCAGACCCCAGTCGAGGAATGCTCCGTACTGGTTTACCCATGCCACTTCGAGAAAGGCGAAGTCGCCCACCTTGGCTTTCGGCACAAGCGTGGTGGCAACGGGTCGCTCCTCGTTGTCAAGATAAATGAATACGTCAAGCTCGTCACCTGGCTTGCATCCCTCCGGCACATATCTTGACGGCAATAATATCTCGCCCTCGTCGCCGCCGTCGAGGTACATACCGAAGTCCACCTGCTTTGTTACGGTGAGATGATTGTATTCACCAAGTCTTATTCCGTTCATCCGATAATAATTTATAATTCATGATTCCTTAACTCCTTACCTCCCTTTTAACTCCTTAACTCCTGAATGACGTCCCTTCATTCTTCCTCCTTCTGATAAACAACGCCGTCTTTCATTGCTATCGTGCGGTCAGTGATACGTGCCAGGTTCTCATCGTGAGTGACGATTACGAACGTCTGCCCGAACCTGTCGCGCAGGTCGAAGAACAGCCGGTGCAGCTCTTCCTTGTTCTTCGAGTCGAGGCTTCCCGACGGCTCGTCGGCAAGAATGACGGCAGGGTTGTTAACCAGTGCACGCGCCACAGCCACCCTCTGCTTCTCTCCTCCCGACAGCTCGGCAGGCTTGTGGCTTGCCCTGCCGGCAAGTCCCATGAACTCGAGCAGCTCCATAGCCCTCTCCTTGCATTCTCTTCGCGGAAGTCCTTTTATGAGAGCAGGTATCATCACGTTTTCGAGAGCAGTAAACTCGGGCAGCAGCTGGTGAAACTGGAACACGAAACCGATGTGCCTGTTGCGGAACCCGGCAATCTCGCGCCTGTTCAGCGAGCCGATGTCCACCCCGTCTATCGTCACCTCTCCCGTGTCGGCTTTGTCCAGCGTGCCTATTATCTGCAGCAGCGTTGTCTTGCCCGCGCCGCTCGGTCCCACGATGCTCACCACCTCGCCCTTGCCTATGTGCAGGTCGATGCCTTTGAGCACCTGGAGCTTTCCGAAACTCTTCGTTATTCCTTTTATGTCTATCATATTGCTTTCCCGTTTTTCAATTTCCGGCACTGCCGGTGCCGCCGTGCCTTTTCAGCTTCTGTATTCTGTTGCCTATCCACTTCGATATCGTTGCGTATGCACTCTCGTCGTTGTGTGTCTGCGGCGCGGTGAACGTCATGCTCTCGGGTGCCTGCCCGTTCTGGTCGGGGAAGACGATCATCAGTCCGCACGCCGTGAAGTACTTCATTATCTCTTCCGGCAGCCTCTCGAACACCGGCTTGTACGACACCGTGCCCTTGCGCGCCGTGATGATAACCAGCATGTGGTCCTCCTTTATCCTTTCCGACAGGCTTGTCAGCTCCTTCCAGTGCTGCATCAGCACATATTCCGCCCTGACGCCCCGGTGCCTGTCCGCCATGTATGCCGCTATGAGCGACGTCGTCTCCTCCCGCCCGTAGAACACTATGCGGCAGCTCAGGTTGTCCGCCAGCTGTGCCAGACGCTCCGTCCAGCGGTAGAAGCCCGGCTCAAACTCCACGCGCGACGGCACAGCCACGTGTATGCGCCTTATCGTGCCGAGCGGCCGTATGCAGCGGCACATTATTATCTGGCGGTTCAGTCCCGCCACAAGGCTTGGCGTGAACTCGCCCCAGAACTTGTCGCCCGCGTCCTTCATGCGGTGTATCCCCATTATTATCTCCGACGCGTCATACTCCTTGAAGGCGTGCATTATGCCGTTTGCGAGGTTTGTCGTCAGCCTTGTCTGCGTCAGCATGCGCACGTCGGCGGCGCTTGCCTGCTTTGCAGCCTGCTCCAGCAGCCTCTTTCCCAAAGCCTGGTTGTGTGCCGCCCGTTCGTCGTCGGTCACGAGGTTCAGCCCTATTATTCCCCTGTTCAGCTTCGGGTTGCGCGTCAGCATGGCGAGGTTTACGAGATTTTCCGTGCTCCCCTTGTATTTCAGCGGTATGAGTATCTTCTCGTCGTTGCTCTTTATGCTGTCCGTCGGCTTTGCGCTTTCAGACAGCACGATGGTGCGCGAGGCACGGTCGGTCACCAGTGAGCCGATGATGCACGTTGCCAGTATCATTATCACCACGCCGTTCAGCATGTCCGGGTCCACGAGCATCTGTCCCGGTGCCACCTGCAGCTTCATGCCCACCGTGGCAATGGCTATTGAGCCGGCGGCATGTGCCGACGTAAGCCCGAACATCATGTTGCCGTTCGATACGGGCATCCTGCTTGCCAACGCCACCGCATACGAGGCTATTGCCTTGCCCAGCGTGCCGAAGAAGATGATGCAGAATATGATGAACGCCGCGTGCCAGCCGCTGAACAGCATGCGCACGTTGATGAGCATGCCCACGCCGATGAGGAAATAAGGTATGAACAGGGCGTTGCCGATAAACTCTATGCGGTTCATCAGCGGAGACACATGCGGGATGTAGCGGTTGAGTATCAGTCCGGCGAAGAACGCCCCGAAGACACCTTCCAGACCTATCAGTCCCGACACGGCGGCACACATCGACATTATGCCGAGCACGAAGATGTACTGCGTGACGGCATCGGAATAACGTTGGAGAAACCACCTCGTGAGCCGTGGCAGCAGATATATGCTTCCGGCGAGGAATGCCGCCGCCTTGAGCGCGAACAGCCCCCAGAAGTCTATCCCCGTGCCCGTGCCGAACGAGCCGACGATAGCCGCCAGCACCACCAGCGCCAGCGTGAGCGATATCATCGAGGCTCCCACGCACAGCGTCACGCTGCGGTGTCGCTGCAGACCATACTTGCACACTATCGGGTAGGCAATGAGCGTGTTCGAAGCCATGATGCTGCTCAGCAGCAGCGCAGCCGTGGAAGAATATCCCATGATGTATATCCCGGCGAGCCACGTCAGCACAAACGGCACGAAAAAGTTCAGCAGACCGAACGACAGTATTGTCCTGCTGTTGTTCTTAAGCCCGTTGAAGTCCATCTCCAGTCCGGCGAGGAACATTATATAATAAAGCCCCACCTTGCCGAACAGCTCGAACGAGCTGTCCCTCTCCAGTATGTTCAGCCCGTATTCGCCCACGGCGACGCCCGCCAGCACCATTCCCACTATGTGTGGAATGCGCAGCCTGCCCATTATTATGGGTGCAAGCAGTATGATGCACAGCACGACGACGAATATCAGCGTCGGGTCGGTAATCGGAAAACAGTGGGAGATGTCGGGCATGATGCTTGTCTGTTTTATTCTTCTTCGTTGTTTCGCATTAGCTTCCGGTCCATGCGCCTGCTGTCAGCAAGCCTCCGGTTTCGTATGCAAAGGTGCAAAAAAAATATCAATTTTGTGATAAATAGTATGAAAAGTTGTACTTTTGCATACGATAAAGCATAACAGATAAAAATACATACGGATTATGAAAGTAGCTATTGTAGGTGCCAGCGGTGCCGTGGGGCAGGAGTTCCTGCGCGTCCTCGAGCAGAGGAATTTCCCGATAGACGAGTTGGTTTTGTTTGGTTCCAGCCGTTCGGCAGGACGGAAATACACCTTCCGCGGAAAGGAGTACGAGGTAAGGGAGCTTTGTCACAACGACGACTTCAAGGGCGTTGACATAGCCTTCACGTCGGCAGGAGCCGGCATCTCGAAGGAGTTTGCCGAAGACATAACAAGGCACGGCGCCGTGATGATAGACAACTCGAGCGCGTTCCGTATGGACGCAGACGTGCCCCTGGTGGTGCCAGAGTGCAACGCCGCCGACGCGCTCGACCGCCCGCGCGGCATCATCGCCAACCCCAACTGCACCACAATAATGATGGTCGTTGCGCTGCAGCCCCTCGAACGGCTCAGCCACATACGCCGCATACACATCGCGAGCTACCAAAGTGCCAGCGGAGCAGGTGCCGCCGCCATGGCAGAACTGCAGCAGCAGTATGCCGAGATACAGGAGGGCAAGCCCGTCACCGTGAGCAAGTTCCCCCACCAGCTTGCCTACAACGTAATACCGCAGATAGACGTTTTCCAGCCCAACGGATATACCAAGGAAGAGATGAAGATGTTCAACGAGACGCAGAAGATAATGCACAGCGACGTGAAGTGCTCGGCAATGTGCGTCCGCGTGTCGTCGCTCCGTGCCCACTCGGAGAGCGTGTGGATAGAGACTGAGCGACCCATCAGCGTCGAAGAGGCGCAGGCTGCGCTTGCCGCCGCTCCCGGCGTGACGCTCCGCGACGACCCCTCAAGCCTTGTCTATCCAATGCCGCTCGAGACGGCGGGCACCGACGACATATACGTAGGGCGCGTGCGCAAGGACCTTGCAGATGAGAACGGACTCACGTTCTGGCTCAGCGGCGACCAGATACGCAAGGGCGCGGCTCTCAACGCCGTGCAGATTGCCGAATATCTTATCAGCGTGGGCAACGTGAAATAAAAACCGTAGATAATTTATAATTCATAGTTTAATGTGAATTTGACATGATACTATCCGCAAATGTCATCCTTTTGTAGGGACTTTTTCTTGTAAATGTCCGCGTTTTTATCCTGTTTAAAACAGTCTTTATGTGTTGTTTTACGGACATTTACAAGAAAAAGTCCCTACAAAGGGATGTATTTCGGAATATAAATATATAGCGTGCTTATATTAGACTCACGTTAATTTATAATTTATAATGGCGGCGGAGGCTCCTTGTTCTGAGGCTCCGCCGCCATTGTTTCTGCACGTTTTCTTACCCCAGTGCTAACGTGCTGTAAATCAGAACGATACCTTTTGCCTTCCAAAAGGTGCCCTTTCAGCCTCCAATATGCCGTCTTTCAGGCTCCAATATGCCGCCTTTTGCAACGCGAAATGCCGCCTTTCAGAATGCGAAGGGTCATCTCTCCCTTTTTCCAAAGGATTAGATTGGCATCGTTGTCTTTAATGACTTTAAAGACCTTAAAGACTTTTAGGACGCTAAGGATTTACGTTCGGGCGGCTTTGCAGTCTGCCCGCATGTGCAGGTTGAAGGTGATAAAGAATATAGCGCAGTGAGGTGGTGTGCCAAAACTAAACCCTTCCAGCTGTAGGGACATATTCTTGTATTTGTCCGCCAACCAACCATTGGATATCAGGATGTTATGAACGGACAAATACAAGAATATGTCCCTACAGGCTGGAAAATCTGAATTTTGACACATCATCCATGGTGGTTTGCATTATTCTTCAAACTAACGTTATATAATATTCCCCAAACACACATATATTATATATCAGCATACGTTGCCGGCACAGTGTGGTGAACTCAGATTAGATATACGAATGCGCCCCGAAGGGGCAACGACCGCATAGCCCGGGGCAGAGCGGAGTGCCGCCCCGTGGTGTTTATGTGGTGTGGATCATACGCCCCGTAGGGGCAAAAGCGTGGTGGTGCGGTGTCAGCGGTGCATGTTTTTGGGGCATGCCATCACGGCAACACCGCTCTGTTACCTCATCAGACGGGTTCCCGTAATCATCCCAGCTCATGTTGATAATCAGTCGTTTAAGGCGCGTTTTTAAGCCTTATGCTGTCCCGTAAGTTAAATAAACGTTAAAATATTGCCGATGTTTTAATATTTATTGTGTAGTTTTTTTCATGTATAGAAAATTATACTACTTTTGCAACACCTGTGATTTTACATCTTTTTTGATAAATTTATAGTCAATCAAATAAATGTTTTCATTAATTATGAAGTATTTACAAAATTTAGTTTTTCGGGGGGGGTAAATCGATAGGTTTGCTCCTATTGCTGTTTATTATTTCCTCAAATGTTAAGGGAGATAATATTTCTTTAGATTTTGAAAGTGTTACATCTCTTTCTGATATAACAGATTGGTCTTACTCAAATTTTGTTCTTAGTTCTAAGTTTTCCAATGGAACAGGCTCGAAATCTTTATCAACAGATGGTAAAACATCTTGTTATATACAATGTGATAAGAAATTAGATAATATAACGAATGTAACATTTTATATATCTAAAGAGACCACTAATAAAAATCCAGATTCATATTTTAAAGCTGAATTTTCAGAAAATGGTGAGATTTGGACAGATTTGGTAAAATCTCCAACATTTGATAATGTAACGAAAGGACAATGGACTGAAGTTACAGTTGCAGTTGACAATAAAAGTGGGTACATAAGAATTTCTTATATAGGAACAACTGCTAAAAGATTATTAGATGATATACAAATTAGTTATATTCCTCAAACGGGTCCTTCAATTACAGCCTCCGACGTAACTTATGCTGCCGATATAACATCTGGCGAAATACCTTATACAATTAATAATCCTGTTGATGGCACAGTGCCTACGGCAACTTCATCAACAACGTGGATAAAAAATGTTGTTACAATCACAGGACAGAACAAGGTGACATTTGACATGTCTGAGAATACAGAGACAACGCCACGCACAGGAACAATCACTCTTAAATACGGCGATGCACCAGAAAAAATAGTGAATGTCACACAGCTTGCTGCCGTTGCAAAGCGTACGGTGACAATAGAAACACCGGAAAATGGTACGCTGAAGGTCTATAGAGGAGAAGAAGAGGTTACTTCCGGTAGCCTTATACCACAAGGAACAGAACTCAGAGTGGAAGTTACGGCAAATGAAGGATACAAGTTCCGTAACTGGCAAGCTGTAGATGGCAGTACAAATACTTACACATCTACATTTACTTATACTGTTGGTGAGAGCAACGTAACGTTTTCGGCAAACTTCGATGAGATTGTATATCACACCATTACATGGAGTGTTAACGGTGTAGAGACAACAGAACAAGTTGAGGAGGGAACGGCTATAACGTTTGCTACACCTACCGAGAATATTCCCGAAGGCTATGTGTTTAAGGGCTGGTATGGTTCTACATACGGACCATTGGATGTTGCTCCTGAATATGTTACATCGGCAATAGCAACGGCGGATGTTACTTATTATGCTGTATTTGCGAAGAGTAATGGCGGTGGAACTGAAACTGCAACATTGACAGCGAATTTCGATAGAGCTGATACAGGATATAACTCTAAACCCTATATTGACGATAAGGGATATAATTGGACTACTTTCTCTAACCAACAAGGCTCTGGCGAAGAAAAAAGATTTGGTCTGAATAAAAATGCTGGATATTATTTTGGTTCACCGGAATTTCCCGGAACGGTTACAAAGATAAAGATGAGCGTGTATAATGGTTCATCTTCAGCTGCAAGAACTTTCTATATTGACTCTCAAGAGACAAGTCAATCAGGTGATTTGGGAACTATAAGTGTTGATGCAAATGAAAAGTTTGTGGAGAAAGAAGCAACGTTGAAAAGTGAATTTAATAAGTTTTATGTTCACTCATCAGATGCTCTTAGCTTTAAATATATAGCAGTTACATACAGCAGTGAAGTGTTTACGGACTTCCGTACATCCGTAACAGCTCCTACAACCGCCACTATCACCCTTGCCGAAGCTTGCACAGACGGTAAAGGAATGTACTACGGAACATACAGCAGCAGCAAGCCGTTTGTTGTTCCGGGCGATATTACGGTCTCAGAAATTAATGTCGCTAATGGCAAACTTAATGTCCAAAAATATGAAACAGGCGCGATCGTTCCAGCAAACACGGGTGTGATGGTTTCTTCTGCAGCATACGGTGATCATACGGTGACACTTTCTGATGAGGTTGGCGAATCAGTTCTTGGCAACGATAACATGTTGCGTCCTACAGGCGACAAGGGTATTACGGCAGGGGACATGGCTACAAATGATGCCAACTGCAAGTACTACCGCCTCACCATGCACAATGGTGAAACGCTTGGATTCTTCTACGGAGCAGCCGATGGAGCCGCATTTAAGGTTCTTGCAAACAAGGCATACCTTGCCGTTCCGGCAGAGACGGCAGCAAAGATGTCAAGCTTTGTCATTGGCGGAGGCAGCACTACAGCCATCGACGGCATTGAGGCAGGAAACGGTGCAAACGCCAGCCGCAAGGTGTACAACCTGCAGGGACAGCGCGTGAGCGGCACTCTGCCAAAGGGGCTGTATATCATCGACGGCAGGAAAGTGATAGTAAAATAAACCATGAACTTTGTTCTCTCCCTGCCGCACCGCATTGATATGTGGCGGGGAGAAGGCATGAAATAAAGAGAAAAAAGAAATGAGACTGAAAGAATATATAGTGCCGGTTACGGAAACAGTGCCCGTACGGTACGAAAGTGAATTGTTGGCAGGTTCTCCCAATCCAGGTGTTGAGACGGACAATGACCTCGGTGATGAGTATTATGAGGATGACGTAACCTACTCGAAACCCGTTATCACCGATATATGGAAGGGCGATGACGACAGCGAAAACGAATGGTAGTGATACCGTTCGCATAGAGTGTCCTTGCACGAAGTGGAAGGATGCATAATACAAATTGTTGTTGGCGGACCGGCGGGTCCGCCTTTTTAATTTATAATTCATAATTAATAATTTAGAGTGAGTTCGACGAAAAGCTCATTCTTCGCGCCCCGTAGGGGCAACAGGCACGCAGCCCGGGGCAGAGCGTAGCGGCACCCCGGGGTTATAATGCGTGTGGGTCTGCCGCCCTGAAAGGGCAAAAGCGTGGTTGTATATAACCACAAAACCATTATAATACCTTGTCACATGCCGGATTATATCAAGGCTTTTGCCCTTTCAGGGCGGCATGTTGCCTGTGCCGTAGATACCCGGGGTGCCGCTACGCTCTTCCCCGGGCTGTGTGCCTGCTGCCCTTTCAGGGCGCATTCATATATTTAATCTGAATTCATCGAACCACCCCTGCCCCTCCTTTGGAAAAGGAGGGGACGCAGGCGCAGGCATTGTAT
>UQZX01000021.1 GCA_900545525.1 uncultured Prevotella sp. | reverse complement strand
CTCCCCTGTCACACCGAGCAGCATGGCCAATCCTAAAAAGTAACTTTTTTTCATACTGAACCTATTACTTGATTATTTGATTAGCGATGCTTTTATCCTTTTTAGAGTATGGCAAATCAATATACAAGTGTATGTTTTATATTTTATTAACACATTTTTAACTGTCTGATATACAATCAATAAAAGTATATTAGTATCTTTGCACCCGATTTTAAATGTAGTAAATAAGTAATATATTAATAATTAATCAAATAAACAAGAAAGGCAGACTCCTTTTATTTAACGTGAGTCCGGCATAAAACAATCCGTACGAACGAAGGGATGTATCATTCATCAAACCCAAATTATAACAACAGATACTCCCTTACTTCGCAACGGGATATTAATTACCCTGCAAGGAAGCATTTATTACCGTGCAAGGAGATATTAAATACCATGTAACGAAGTATTAATTGCAGTATAAGGAAGCATCCGTTGTCAGGCAAGGAAGCATTAATTGCAAGGTAACTAATACTCCGTTACAATGTAAGAAAAGGTATATTGCAGGTAAAAATATAATCTTTTCCGGAATGAGGATATAAAAAATTCCGCATCCCCGAAGAGCGGAATGCGGAATAACAGTTAAATCAGAGAACTACAACAGGCTGTGCCTGCTCATAAAGTTGCCATGGCTATGACGTCAGGGCTGCGGCTCTTCCGCGGCATTGCCCGTCACCACGGCGTTTTTTGGAAGCTCTGCCACGGTGCAACGGCTAAGCAGGTCGCAGACACGGGTGTTTGTTTTCTTGTCCTTATAGGTCTCGGGCATGAAGTTGACGTGCATGCCACGCACGTTCTTCTGTGCGTTGAACTCCTTCGCCGAGGCGGCTGCCTTGGTCTTCAGACCTATCTTAAACGAGCCGAGACCGTCTATCTTCACACGTTTGGAGTCCTGCATGGCGCGTGTCATAGTGGGTACCAACTCTCGGAGTACGGCTTCGATGTCCGACCGCTTCACGGTACAGTTCTCCTGCATTATCTCCGCCAGCTGGCGGGTTGTCATTGTTTCAGTCACCACTGCGCGTGCATACCATTTCCTGTAACCGCTTGCCGACTTGTTGTTATTCTGATATAAACGATAAAATACTGCCATAATTCTTAATCTTTTAATTGTTAATAAATTGTTTTGTTGTTTCTCTTGTCTGACAATCCTCGTCAGGATTGCAGGGTACCCTTATGTTCGACGGTGCAAAGATAATACAAATGACATTACATGTCAAGCCTGAATGCGATACACTATGCGATACACTTGTGCATACACAATGCGATACACCGCCACGAAACAAGGTCCGGCTACGGCTGTTTACGGCATTATTGTGCTGATATACAGACAAAAACATTATCTTTGCAGAATGAAGAACTTAATTTTAATGATGACGTTTCTTGCGGCAGCGGCATGTACCGGCAACGGCAGCCGCACGGAAAACGACGATGACAGGGAGGCTTACAAGTGTCTCGAAGAGGCGAACAGACTGAATGAGAAGGAAGAGCACGACTCGGCAAGAGCCGTGCTTGCACGCGGGCTGGGCTATGAGAACGCCGCCGACAGCACCAAGGGCATGCTCAACGCAGAGATGTCTGCCGCATATACACTGAGCGGAAACATGGACAAGGCTCTGGAATACGGGAGGAAAGCCATGGAGATGTGCCGCGACAATGTGGAGATGTACGTCATATTGTGTGGAAACACGGGTATTGTATACAGGCGGTCGGGCATGAACGACTCTGCCGCGACGTGCTACAAGGAGGGTGTTGAGGCGGCACAGCGGAGCGGATATGACGAAGGTCTGGCTTATCTGTACAACAACCTGTCCGTGCTGTATTATGAAATGGAACGCTACGACGAGGGCATCGGATACTCGATAAAGGCGAAGGAATGTGCAGAAAGGGCCGGCGACGAGATTGAATGTCTCTCGGCAATGGCAAACGAGGGCATAGGGTATGCCAAGAAAGGAGACGACAGGCGTGCCGCCGCGCTTCTGAAGACGGTATTCGGAAAGGCGGAGAGCATGAACAGCACGCCGCTGAAGCTGAAGGTGATAAACTATCTGCTGAGCGCATGCCGCAAGCTGGGAGACGAAAAGTCAACCGACTTTTATCTTGCCAGGGGCGAGAAGATAGCCGCAGAGGTGCCGGAAACGAACATCGCCGTAGCGGGAATAATGGAATCGAAAATGCAGACACAGCTGGACCGCGGCAAATACCGCGAGGCACTTGCCACGGCAAAACAGCTCGAAGCAATAAAGGCGTTCCATGCCGTGCCTCTCTACAAGCTGCGCATGATAGAGGCGCAATGCCACGCCGGACTTGGCAACCACCGCGAGGCATACAGGCTGGAGCATGAGGCGGTGGCGATGCAGGACAGTGTGCGCAACGGAGAAGTGGAGAAACAGCTGTCGGAATATTCAGTGCGCTTCAAGACACAGGAGAAGGAACTGGAGATAAGCCGCCTGCAACGGGAAAAGAGCGCCGAACGGGCGCGCATGCTGGCTGTGGTTGCCGTTCTGACGGCAGTTGCGGCAGCACTCATAACAGCACTGCTGTGGACAAGACACCGCAGGAAGGCACGGAGGCAACAGACGGAAATAGACATGGCGCGCAAATACATAGACGGCATGGAGGCGGAACGGGCACGGCTGGCACGCGAGCTGCACGACGGAGCATGCAACGACCTTCTTGCCTTGGGCATGGACATCAGGAGCGGCAACACGGGCATGGACGAAATGGCAGACCGCGTGCAGACAATGCGCACATCGCTGCGCCGCATCTCCCACGAGCTTATGCCGCCGTCGTTCAGGTATGCTTCGATAGACGAGATTGCCGCAGACTATCTGACGCACCTTGTTAAACCGGACAACATGCACATAGAATACAGCCTGAGGGGTGAAGGCTGGGGCAACATTCCAGACAGCGTGTCCTATCAGCTCTACCGCATAATGCAGGAGGCAGTGAGCAACGTGATACGCCACTCGGCATGCACAAAGGCGGAGTTAGAGATGACATGCGACGGAACGCACATATCACTCTCCGTGACCGACAACGGAAACGGTGGAGGCACGGACGGAAACAACGGAAAAGGAATAAGTTCGATGCGAGACAGGGCTGACAGCATAGGGGCGCAGTTTGAGTGGAAATCCGACAGCAGGGGTACGCGCATAAAAGTATGTATTTAGGCGCACAGAAGCCTTGAAGCCCCTACCGTTAGCCGTAGTTTTGCGATAACATCCTGCTTTATTGAGCGCATTTTTTTGATAATGAGGAATGAAATGTTTAATTTTGAACTGAAAAGTAATATAGTGGAAATCCTTACTACAAAAAACAAGCAGTGTACCATAAAATAAAGCAGACAGGCGAAGTTGACATATTGGTAATAGAAGACCATCAGATTGTGCTGCTTGGTCTGAGCACATTACTGTCGACATGCGACGGCATAAGGCGCATAGACAAAGCAACGACAGCCGTCGAAGCAATATCCCTCGCAAGGGAGCATGCCTTCGACATTGTCATCATAGACGTTGAACTGCCGGACATGTCGGGCTTTGACCTTTTGGACAGGCTGCGCGAGATAAGTCCCGACGTGTCGGTGATATTCCATTCCATGCACGAGGAGTTTTGGATAATAAAGCGCATGATGAACAGCGGCGCCGATGCCATAGTGCTCAAGAGCGACGACATAGGCGAACTGAGGAAAGCCGTTGAGCGCGTGGTGTCGGGCGACAGCTATTACAGCAGCAGATACGAGGAGTATTGCCGCGAATATGAGAAGCAGCAGATACTGACGGAAAGGGAACTGGACGTGCTTAGAGCCATTGCCGAGGGAAAGAAAACGGCAGAAATAGCCGCACAGCTGTTTGTATCGAACAACACCGTGGAGTTCCACCGCAAACGGCTGCTGCGCAAGCTAGGGGCTTCGAACATGGCTGAACTTATAAAGAAAGCCATGGAACGGGGATTTATGCGGCCATAAATATAAAGGCACGAAGCATCATGAAACATCTTTACATGCTTTACCACTGAGACTCAGGAATATAAAAAATCAAACAAAAAAAGAATTATGAAGAAACAAATAACTCTTGTCATCATGGCATTGATAATATCATGCAGTGCCGAAGCCCAATTCATAAAGAAACTGGAAAAGGCTCTCCAAAAAGCCAACAGTGCCCTGAACAGCGTATCAGGACAGACAGGCAGCAACCCCGGCTCAAACAAAACGGGATATATAACATATCAGGAGGAGCCTTCGTTTGTAAACAACTGGGGAGCAATGGAATTTATCAAGGCTGTGGGCAACTCGGAAAATGGCGCGATACAGGTGATAATACGCATAAAGACAAAAAGCGGGAAGCACTACAGCGTAAAGGCTGACAAGGTTTACGGTCCGAACGGTGAGAAGCTTGTGGAAAACAAGAACTGGACGCGCGGGGAATGGACGCTGAAAGATGCCGCAAACGGAATATACGTTAGCCCGGTGTGGGTGGTTCCGACAACATACAAGAGCCTCAGCCATATATGCGTGGTTACGTATCTGCAGGACATTTGGGCGGATATTCACAACATACCGATAGAATGGCAGAAGCCCGCGTCAGGCGGCACAAGCCTGCCGGCGATATCCCAGAAGAGCTTCGGAAGCGTCAGGATAGGCATGAGACTTCAGAATGTGCCCAAGACCATGCGTGGTGTATATACAAGGGTACAGGAAAGCGGATACGGATGTGACGGTACGCAGTATGAATGCTATGACGGTGACGACAACGTGCTGACAGTGGCAGACAGCGACGGAGACAACATAGTAGACGAGATGACAGTGTTCAAGCATGGCGTGAAGATAGAAGGCACACCTATTTATATAGGAATGCCCCTGAACAGCCTCAGAGCCGTTAAGGGAATAAGACGGCTTAACAAAGGCAGCGACTATTACAAGTATGGCAACTACGAGATATATCTGTCGGAGAACAACACGGCATACATGGTGGTTATAAGATAAGCCGCAGACATCTGCGGCTTTAAGCATTGCAGCAGACCGCAGCAGTTCACGCCCCAGCCATAAAAATGACAAAAAGTTTTGAACTACGGGCAATTTGTATTACCTTTGCATCACGGTTCCGTAGCTTAGCTGAATAGAGCGTCAGATTCCGGTTCTGAAGGTCGTGGGTTTGAATCCCACCGGAATCACACCGCAGGCAGGCGGAAATCCTTTGTAACAGAAGGGTTTCCGCCTGCGGCGCTATATACCGGCGGTAAAGGGACTTGCATGTATACCTTTTATTATTATTAAACATTGTCCTTTTAAAAATAAATATTATCTTTGCATAAAGATAAGCCTTGCCACGGCAACTTGAAACGGGCTTTATCAATTATCATAACAAATCAATTACTATCATGGACATTACTGAGAGATTTTTAAACTACGTGAAGTTTGACACACAATCTTCCGAAGAGAGCGAAAGCGTGCCAAGTACTCCCAAACAAATTGTATTTGCCAAGTATCTTAAGGACGAACTGAAAGACGAGGGCTTTGACGATGTGGAGATGGACGAAATGGGATATGTCTATGCAACTCTAAAGTCAAATGTTAAGAAGGATGTACCTACGATAGGTTTTATAAGCCATTACGACACTTCACCCGATTGCAGCGGTGCAAATATCAAGCCGAGCATCGTGAAAAATTATGACGGAACGGACATTGAACTGTCACCGGGAATAATATCATCGCCCAAGAAATTTCCGGAACTTCTGGCTCATATAGGAGAGGATCTGATAGTCACCGACGGACATACCCTGCTCGGAGCAGACGACAAGGCGGGCATTGCCGAGATTGTACAGGCTATGTGCTGGCTCCGCGACCACAAGGAAATAAAGCACGGCGACATACGCATTGCGTTCAATCCCGACGAGGAAATAGGTATGGGAGCACACCATTTCGATGTAGAGAAGTTCGGTTGTGAATGGGCATACACTATGGACGGCGGCGATTTGGGCGACCTCGAGTTTGAAAACTTCAACGCCGCATCTGCAAAGATAAATATCAAGGGCATGAGCGTTCATCCCGGATATGCCAAAGGCAAGATGATTAATGCGAACCGTCTTGCTGCCGAATTTGCCGGAATGCTGCCCGCAGACGAGACTCCTGAGACCACCGAAGGGTATCAGGGCTTCTATCATCTGTTGGGAATTGAGTCGAACATCGAAAGTGCAAAGATGTCTTATATCATACGCGACCACGACCGTGAAAGATTTGAAGAGCGCAAAAGCTTCATCAAGGAATGTGTCAGGGAAATGAATAATAAATACGGCGAAGGCACGGTAAGCGCAGATGTAAAGGATCAGTACTACAACATGAAAGAGAAAATTGATCCTAACATGCACGTAATAGATATCGTACTGAAAGCCATGCAGGCATGCGACGTGCCGCCAAAGGTTGAGCCTATACGCGGCGGAACCGACGGGGCACAGCTGTCGTTCAAGGGTCTTCCGTGCCCGAACATATTCGCCGGCGGCGTAAACTTCCACGGACCGTTCGAGTTTGTGTCCATTCAGGTAATGGAAAAGGCTATGCAGGTAATCGTGAAAATATGCGAGCTTACAGCCGAATATAATGACTGAAGAATTACGAATTACGAGTTTTGAATTACGGGTTGTCGCATTTCATGCGAAGTAGAGTTATTAATTAAGAATTATAATTTGTCAAATCAAACTGCGCAGGGGATAATATCATAGTTACAAACTCGTAACCCGTAATTCAAAACTCCAAATTCGTAATTCAAAATTCATAACTCTACTTCGCATGAAATGCGACAACCCGTAACTCAAAACTCGTAACCCGTAATTCAAAATTCGTAATTCGCCATGTCCGAACTGCCCTATCTCATCAACGATCTTGCCCTAATCCTCATCGTAGCCGGCATTGTTACGATACTGTTTAAAAAGCTGAAACAGCCTCTCGTGCTCGGTTATGTTGTCGCAGGGTTCCTTGTCAGCCCCCACATGCCTTATATAATGTCTGTTGCAGACAGGGCGGACATACATACATGGGCGGACATCGGCGTGATGTTCCTGCTCTTCTCATTGGGTCTCGACTTCTCTTTCAAGAAGATACTGAAGATGGGTGCATCTCCAGTGATAGCCACATGTGCCATTGTCTTCTGCATGATGATGCTCGGAATAGGCGTCGGCAATACTTTCGGATGGAGCCACATGGACTGCATCTTCCTCGGGGGCATGCTGGCAATGAGCTCAACCACCATTATCTACAAGGCTTTCGACGACCTCGAGCTGCGCCAGCAACGCTTTGCAGGGATGGTCATGAGCGTGCTGATACTCGAAGACATGCTTGCCATAGTGATGATGGTGATGCTTTCGGCTATAGCCGGCGGCAACAGTCCCGACGGCGGGCAAATGCTGCAGAGCATAATGAAAATAGGCTTCTTCCTTATTCTATGGTTTGTCGTAGGCATATTCGCAATCCCTCTTCTGTTGCGTTCCATGCGCAAACACATCAATAACGAGACACTTCTTATCGTTGCTCTCGGTCTGTGCTGCGCCATGGCTGTCCTGTCGACAAAGGTGGGATTCAGCAGTGCCTTCGGGGCTTTCGTCATGGGCTCGATACTCGCCGAGACTGTTGAAGCGGAAAAAATAACCCGTCTTGTAGAACCCGTAAAAAACCTTTTCGGCGCAATATTCTTCGTCTCCGTGGGCATGCTGGTAGACCCCGGCATACTTGTCGAATACGCACTGCCTATCTTTATACTCGTTATAACCATACTCATAGGACAGTCGGTATTGGGAAGTTTCAGCTTCCTTATCAGCGGACAGACACTCAAGTCGGCTATGCAATGCGGCTTTTCCATGGCGCAGATAGGCGAATTTTCGTTCATCATAGCATCATTGGGACTGTCACTCGGCGTGATAAGCCAGTTCTTATATCCTGTCGTAGTTGCCGTATCGGTAATCACCACGTTCCTTACTCCATACATGATGCGCGCCTCAACACCATGCTATAACCGTCTTGAGCGGCATTTGCCGGCAAAGTGGATATCGCTGCTGAACGACCTTACACTCAGCCGCCAGTCATCTCTGCCCGAAGGAAACTGGAAGAGGCTCTTGGCAGAAATGGTGCGCAACACCGTCATCTACTCAATCCTGTCGGCAGCGGCAACGGCACTCATGTTCATGTTCTTCCTGCCGTTCATACGCAGCATACTGCCCCACTGGTGGGCAAATGCCACGTGTATCGTGCTTACGGTGATGATAATATCCCCGTTCCTGCGCGCCATGGTGATGAAAAAGAACCACAGCGAGGAGTTCAAGATGCTTTGGAAAGAAAGCCGCAGAAACCATATACCGCTCATGCTTACCATTGTCGTGAGGTTTATAATAGCCATATCATTCGTATTTTATATATGCAACTACCTCACACGGTTCACCAATGCCCTCATAATATGTATCGCCACAGTTCTTGTGATACTGATAATACTGTCACGGCGCATCAAGCAGCGCAGCATAAGACTTGAGCGGCTGTTTGTACTCAACCTGCGTTCGCGCGACATAAAGGCGCAGGTTGACGGGCACAAGAAGCCGCTTTACGAAGGTCATCTGCTCGACCGTGACGTGCACATATCCGACTTCGAGATACCCGAAAACTCCGTATGGGCAGGCAAGACGCTGCGCGAACTGCGCTTCCGCAACAGGTTCGGCATACATGTAAGCAGCATACTGCGCGGCATAATACGCATAAACATCCCCAACGGAGAAAACGTCATATTCCCCGGAGACAAGATACAGGCTATCGGAAGCGACGAGCAGCTCACCGCATTCAGTGCGGCAATGAGAAATGATGTGTACGATGAAGACCCCGACATAGAGAAGCGGGAAATGAAACTGCGCCAGATTATAATATCAGAAAACAGTCCAATCATCGGAAAGACACTCATCGAAAGCGGCATACGCGACATTTACAACTGCATGGTCGTGGGACTTGAGGAGCGCAAGGAGAACCTTTCGCAAATAGAGCCGTCACACGTCATGCAACAAGGTGACGTGATATGGGTTGTGGGAGAGGAAGAATCTCTGGACAGACTCACGGAGGCTGCATACGGGAAATAACCCGGTGCACACAATATCGCTATAGACAACATCATAAAGAGAAGGAAGATAATCCATAATTATATTATACATTAAAGATGAAACCAAACTTCTTTAATACGGTTACGAGATGCTTTAAGGCATCAATGCCAGTGTTTCTATGTCTGTTTGCATGCCCGCAACATGCCGGAGCACAAATAGCAAAGATATTGATGGCGCACGATGTAAACATGATTGAGTCGAGATATGAAAAGAACTCACGCCAACAATACGAACAAAACTATTACAACAACGACTGGTGCGACTACTACCTGTTCCGCAAAAACGACAGGTCGTACAACCTACATCCGGGAAAGAACACTGCATTTATTGTCCCGCAAAAAGAAAAAATATATAATCCCGCAAAAGAAGCAACACAATACAGGTATTACCGCGGCATCTTTCCAGATGATTTCAACGTAAACACGCCATACGCACTACCGGTAAAGAGCGGTACAAGGACGGCATGGAGAACAGACAGGCACGAAACATACAAGACCCTGAACTTCAAGACAGAAAGAGGCGACACCATATATGCCACACGCGGCGGAACGCTCTGCAAGACGCCAAGCTCACGCTTTATTCTGGTGTATCATCCCGACCATACATTCGCCGTATATGCAGGATTAAGGGACAAATTCGCAGCACCCGGTGACAGAATAAGAACAGCACAGCCCATCGGCATTGCCGGACAAGACAACATTTCCATATCGTTCTTCTTTCTTGACAAGAACAAGTTCAACGGTCCCGATGCCGCAGGATATCCATATTCACACTTCGTTCCCACGTTCAGGACAGAGCAGGGAGACATCCGCCCCATAGAGCATAAGTTCTACCGTGCCGTAACAGACGATGCGCTAATCATGCAGGACATGAGCAAAAAAGAACAGAAAAGGTATCTAAAACACAAATAACATGCGCCTCCTTTTAACCGCACTGGTTTATGCCGCATTTACATGCAGTGCCTTCTCACAACATATTTCAATCGAATATTCAGGTTCTCCACTTACTAACCGGGACAAAAGACAAATTGAAATATTCCTCAGGCATGCCGCAGATTTCTACAGCCGGCATGGCTTGTCCGACACTTTAAACATCAGACTGAACTTATTTGACGACAAAGAGAAATGGAAACGGTTCCTTATAGAAAGAAATCCACGCTATAAAAAAGTCCCGATAATGCCACAAGGAATATTCAACCTGAAGACAAAAGAATGCAGCGTGATGCTTGTCGGCGGCATGAAGAGCATGAGCCTCGGAGTGATAAGGCACGAACTTAGCCACGCCCTGTTCAGGAGTATATTCGGTACCAATACGCTGCCGTGGCTTAATGAAGGTCTTTCGGAATATTTCCAACATTGCAATGTAACAAAGAACGGGCTGAAACACAGTCTTGAACCTTACGAAAAAGGGCGGCTGCGCACAATGCTGATGCTTGATGAAATCAGACTTGAAGACATCTTTAACTACAAACATGAAGAGTTCATGCATCACCAGCAAACCAACGACCAAGTCACATATATAACGTCACACGCAATAGTCACATTCTTTATCGAGGCTACTCCACAAGACTACTTCAAGAAGCTTGTGTCTGTTCTGAAAGACAGCAACGACAAAGACAGCAACCTACAGAAAATAGCCAAGACATATCCCGGCGGATGGGAACAGCTGAAGAAAGACTTTGAAGACTATTATAAATAACAACAAGACCGGCACAAAGGCTGCATGCTGACATGTGCAAGAAGCCACTTGCCACACATCAGCCGCACCACATCACTATCTGTTGATGATATATGCCACCTGCACTGACAGCGTCCTGTCTTTAGGCTCCTGCAACACCCAGCCCGTCTTGACAGGGTTTTGCAGGCTGTGCCCGTAGCTAAGTCCGAGCTGCCAGTTGGAAAAATCTATGCCGACATAGACCTTCACACCATAGTCAAACCGCTTGTACATACCGTCAGAGAAGATATTGTCCACATCTGTAACTCCGTGAGCACCGTCCACGGAACTCTTTCCAAACAGTCCGCAGGCTACATAGGGACCCGCACTTGCAGACATCCTGACCCTGTCGGTAACGCCAAACTTATATCCAACCATTACCGGAAGCTCCAGATAATAAGCATCGCACTTCCAGTCCACCGTACCGGCATTCTCTTCTTCCGATGCAAAGACATCATCTTTCCAGCCCTTGCATGTAAAAAGCAATGATGTTTCCAAATATGGACAATCTATCTTGTCGGAGAAAAGATATTCTCCTTTCACACCCACATTAAACCCGAGATGGTTCTTATAATCTTTAGGCTGAGACACATTCAGACCAGCCGTCACACCATAACTAAAGCCTTGTGCAAACGTTACAATGCTCAAGAACAATACCGTAAATAATAAAAAATACCTTTTCATATAATGTGTATTAAATGACCTGTTGTCATGCGATATACATAAAAACGAGAAAAAATATCCTTTATTATATAAAAAAGCCACTAATAACAGGCTGCAAAACACCAGCAGGACAATATCAATACCACTGCACGGCATTGGTATATCCACTGCGTTTGTCATACTTCAGCGCGTCCGTAAGCGTGGCGGCGTTGCAGCGGAAAGAGAAGTTATAGGATGTATAAGGCGCAAGAACAACCGAACAGCTCATGCTGAAACAGTGCAGGTCGCGCTGCAGCGATGCCGTCGTCATGGACAAGTCGTGCTCCTCAAAGTCGTATCCGCTCGAGAAACTGATGTTCCAACCGTCGCTTATACGCACGTTTCCGCTGAAGTTGAGGTTCTGCGTAAACTTGTAAGGATAGCGCATCGACTTGGTATTGAAACGCCCTCCCGTGTTCTCACGCATCGTCACGCCATAGCCCACGGTCAGCGACCACGGCATGGAAAACTTCATATATCCGTCCTCATCGGTCTCCGCCTTCGTCGAAGTCTTTTTCTTCGCACCATGCTGTCCGCGCACCATGTCATCGTCAACGTTCGACTCCACGTCCGTATCCATGCCCTCGTCGTCCTTCTCTTCATCCTCCTCTTCGTCGTCGCCATGCCCGAACCACTTCTTCAGCTTCTCGGGATTAAGGGTGAACGATATATTCTGCGACATGCCCTGAAAACGTCCGAAGCGTCCCTTGCTGTACTCCGTATGCGTGCCGACGTAGGGATTTCCGTTCTCATCAAGCTCATACGCATAAGTCGCAAACACGGCATTCATGTTGAACGTATAATTTTTCCACCATTTAAGACGTATTCGCATGGTGAGGTCACTCCACGGTCTCTGCTTTGCAGCCATGTTGTACGACATGCTCGCCCCAAGTTCGTCGATGATGCTCAGTTTTTTAAATCCCGTCGAATCCTTGTCCGAACGTATCTTCATCTCAATGTTGTTGGACATATCAAACGTAAAGCTTCCGGTCTTTCCCCTGCCCGGCACGCCGAACAACGAGCCCGAATAAGGCGAATACTCCACAAGCGACACGTTGCCGTCGGCATCCGTCTTCTGATAAGTATCGTAATATCCGTAACGCTCCGCGCCGAAGTCGGGCGCATAGTTGAAGCTTACGTTGGGCGTAAACACATGGCGCACGGCTACAATCTTGTCGCCGAAGATTTTCCGGTTGGGCACATAGAAGCCATACAGCTTTGTCGATGCACTGAGGCTCATGCTCCAGTTGTATACGTTGTTGAAGCCATACACCGTGTCGCACACTTCCCTCTGTGCCTCACTGTCCCACGAGCGCATCACCTTGTTTGTATACATGCGGTCGGTGAAACTTATCGAAGGGTTGATGTTAAGGAAGTTGAACAGCGTGAAATTGGCATTTACCGGCACCGAGTGCTGGAAGCCGTTGCGCCAGTCTTTCACGATATTTGCCTTCATCAGCTGGTCTTCCTTCGTGTGTATGGAGTTGCTGAGATGTCCGGTATAGCTCATCGATATCTTCTCATACCAGCGTTCCTTGCCTGCCATGTGCCGCCGTTTGAACGGATAGAAGCGGCTTACGGAGATATTCAGGTCGGGCAGGGTGAGGTCTATCATCGAGTCGCGCATGTTCTGGTTGAGGTTTGTCGTCCCGCTCAGCGTCATGCCTATGCTCGAGAAAGTGGTGCTCCAGCTCACGCTCGAAGTTCGCGTGCTCTGCGTATAACTCTGCGGGTTGTACATGCTGTTGAGGTTGTTGCGCTCGTAGCTCGACGTCGCAAAGTTCACGCTTGCCGACAGCGTGCTGAACGGGTTAGCCTTTGCGTCCTGACGGTGCATCCACTGTATCTTGAAGCTCTCCTGTTCGGCAAAGTCGGGCATGCCCTTGTCGCCGTTCTTCGTGTCCTGATAGCTGAAGTAGAAACTTCCGCTGTACTTATACCGCTTGCGGTAGTTGCTCGCCGCCGACAGTCCCCACGAGCCCTTGGTATAAATCTCTCCGAGCAGCTTGAGGTCCCACTTGTCGCTCATGGCAAAGTAATAGCCGCCGTCGCGGAGATAGAAGCCGCGCGAACTCTCATCACCGTATGTCGGCATGATGAAGCCGCTCGAATAGCTCTTTGTAAACGGGAAGAAGCCGTAGGGAATGGCTATGGGCAGCGGAACATCCGCCACCACGAGATATGCCGGTCCGAAGACAACGTCCTTGCCGGGACGTACCTTCGCACGCGAAAGGGCTATGTAGAAGTCGGGATGAGGCAGGTCGCACGTGGTGTAGCGCCCGTGTTCGAGATAGAGCACGCCCGAGGAGTCGCGCTTCGAGCGCTCGCTCGACAAGAAACCGTCCTGCTGCGCAGTGTACACATTATTTATAAAGCCCTTCTTTGTCTTGAAGTTAAAGGCAATGGTGTCGCTCTCATACTCGTCCGAACCCATCTTGAAGACGGGCTGTCCCTTAACCTCGCCGGTTGTGTCGGCTGTTCCTGTGGCACGCACCAGACTGCTGTCCATGCTCATCGCGATGCGGTCGCTCGTGAGGTCCATGTTCTCATACTTCACGTTCGACGCTCCGAAGAGATATGCCAGCTTGTTTCCCGCATCATAAACCATCGAGTCTTCCGAAGCAAAGTTCACGGGCGCGTCTATCCCACCGGACCTTTGCCTGTTAAGACTGTCAAGCCTTATCGAGTCGTCCACCGCCTTGTTGTGCCTGTATATTGCGAGCTGCAACGAGTCCATCTTTGTCGTATCGGGACCGCCCGCCCGCGCCGCCGTGTCTGTCACAACCGTGTCTGCCGCAGCCACACTGCTGTTTTTTGCCGCCCCGCGCCTCTTTTTCTGCAAAAAAGGCATGCCGTTATCCGCCCACATAAACATGAAGGCAGACAGCAGTATAAATATGATGGATTTCGTTCTCATTATAATGCAGGCTGCAAAATTACATAAATTAAAGTTAAAAGCATATCAAAGTGAGCTTTTTATGTTTTATTTAACGTTTATGCCGGGCATTTGTAAAAGGGCGAAGTAATTCATAATTAATAATTTATAATTCAGAATTGAGGGGATAAAAGGAGCACCGAGATACAGCAACACGGGCAGAAGAACACATCAACATGAGTAAAAGAACACATCAACATGAGTAGGGACACATTCTTGTATCTGTCCGCACGCATCGAAGAGGCGTTCTGTTCAGGAGTTAAAATCTTCAATACAAATGTCTTGCTGCTTAATATCTTTATCAGTGTTAATCCAACAAAAAACATATAACTGTTGCTGTTACGGGGCAACTCTTTTCATGGGAAGAACGCCTCTTCGATGCGTGCGGACAGATACAAGACGTGTTGTTGAACGAAGTGAAAAATGTGTCCCTACCTTTTGGAGAACAAGTTTATCATTCATCGGCAGTCATTATGAACATTAAGGAGAACACGTTTAAAGCCACCAGCCGTTACCATGAACACTAAGGAGAAACGCTTGTCATTCATCGCCCGTTATCACGAACTGACGCAATATACACGGCATGGAATCCTCCCGGTTTTTCAACTGTTTTCCAAAAGGCGGTCTTTTAGCCTCCAAAAGACGACCTTTCGGAGCATGAAAGACCATGTTTTGGACGCCAAAAGACCGCCTTTTGGAAGCTGGAAGATATCCTGCTGACTGTCAGCGAGATACAGACAATGACGGAACAACTGTCCTTTTCAAGTTTCTCACCCTGCAATTTTCTATCGGAGATGTGTCAAAAGACTCACTGCCGTCCCTTATGTCACAGTTCTCAAAGGTGAAGCCGGCAAGCCTGTACTTGTCCGATGCGCCTACGTCAAGAAACCTCCGGCAGTCCATGTCCACGCGCCTCACCGTGATGTCATTACACCGCGAAAGAGGCATGTCGGGGCGTTCCAGCATCTTGAAGAACTGTGTCCACGGGCGCACCACAAGGAAACTTCCGCAGCTTCCGGTGAGGTCTTCCACGGTGATGTGCTCATAGTGCTGCGGCGTGTCGGGGCGCATCTTGAGCCACAGCACACGGTCTGCCCTCAGCACACGGCAGCGGCGCAGCACCACATTGCTGTCGTGCAGGCTCTCACTGCCCAGCGTCAGACACCCGTGCACACGTCCGTAGGTGCAGTTCTGCACAACGATGTTCCGGCACGGGCCGTTGTCCGGATCCTTGTCGGCAAACGTTCCCTTGCCGCCTTTCAGCACCACGGCATCGTCGTTCACGCTCATGTAACATCCGTCTATCAGCACATCGTGACACGCGTCGATGTCTATGGCGTCGCTGCTCGGTGCCTTGATGCCCTCCGTAGGCGCAAAGATATGGCATCCGAGGTATCTCACGTGATGACAGCGGTACAGGTGGTTGGTCCAAAACGGGCTGTTGACAAGACGCACGTCCTGCACCGTCACGTTGCTGCTGTTGGATATATAGACAAGGCGCGGGCGCTGGGCATCCTTGTTCGTGCACTCCGGGTTCCACTTGCGGCGTATCCAGAACTCCTCCCAATAGTGTCTGCCGTTGCCGTCTATCGTCCCCTTGCCCGCTATGGTGAAGCCGTCAACGCCGTCGGCGTTTACCAGTGCGGCGAAATAAGTGCATGTCTCGCCTTCCATGCGGGTCTTCATCACCTTGAAGTCGCGTATCCGCTCACTTCCTTTCAGCACCCCGCCCTCTTCTATATAAAGATGTGTGCCCTGCCTGAAAAACAGCGAGCCGCTGAGAAACGTGCCCCGCGGGATGACCACTACCCCGCCGCCGCTCTCCGCCGCAATGTCTATAACCCGCTGCAATGCCCCGGTCTGCACCGTAGTGGAATCGCTCTTGACGCCATGTTCGGTTACGACGAACCTGCGTCCCAGTGTATCCGTATCAACCCGCAAGGTGTCCGAAAACCATGCCGGCATAACGCTGCCGTCGGGAAATGTTTCTTTCTCCGGCTGTGCTGCAGCCGTAAGCACAGCCAGCAGCAACGCCGCTACAATCCATTTGTGTCTGTTCATGAGTGTATATTCTGTATATTTAATGTCAATCACCGGCAGGAGCCGGTATCCTTCATGCCATTGCGAGAACTCATCTCACCAGCCTCATCCTGCGCCACAGCCACGACGGTATCATCCGCCACAGCCCCACAAGCAGCCTGTAGCGCCAGTCGATGATACAGACATGGCTTTTCCTCTCTATGGCACGGACAATGTGACGCGCCACCATGCCAGCGTCCATAAGCATGGGATA
This sequence comes from uncultured Prevotella sp., assembly GCA_900545525.1. Lineage (GTDB taxonomy): Bacteria > Bacteroidota > Bacteroidia > Bacteroidales > Bacteroidaceae > Prevotella. The sequence goes on along the minus strand of UQZX01000021.1, from coordinate 32,781 downwards.
GCCCCTGCCGTCGCCAAGAAGAGGCGTTGCCACAAAGCCGGGACGTATGTCCGTAAAGGCTATATCAAGCCTGCGCGTTGCCGACTGCTGCTCAAGAGCCTGTATATAAACGTTCTGAAAGGCTTTTGTCGCGCTGTATGAGGGTGCGGGTCCAAGCCCCTTGACACCCGCAACAGATGAAATGACGGCGATATGTCCACGCCCGCAGCCGGCAAAATAGCGGTAGGCGGCGCCCACCATGCGCGTAAAGCCCGCGGCATTGGTGGCGACCGTCGCCATCTCCACGTCCATGTCGAGCGTCATGTTCTGCCTTCCCACGCCCGAAGCATGGAAATACAGGTCCATGCCGCCGAGCTTTTCAATGAGACAGCGGAGACGTCCGGGGGCATCGTCGTCCGTTACGTCTATTGTCATCGTCTGCACCCTGTCAGGTGCCGATGCCCTTATGTCTTCAAGTATGCCGCCCCGGCGCGCCGCAACGCCCACCTGCCACCCGCGCTCCAACAGCAGGCGGCACACCGCGAGACCTATGCCCGACGAGGCTCCCATTATAACTGCACGTTTCATATATTGCGAAAATAACAATATTTGGTGACATAAAGAAACTTTATGCGTGTTTTATGAACGTTTAAAATAAAAATCCTTATCTTTGCATAACAAGCGGGGCGCAATGACGGTTTTATGCCATTGTACTATAGCTGCCTGCCTATTTTAATTCATAAAACAATACAAAGGATATGAAAGACTTCTTCAAACAGATGTTTGCCACCATCGCCGGCATACTGGTACTTACCCTCGTCACCTGCATACTGGGCGTGATGAGCATCGTCGGAATGGTAGCATCGGGCTCTGCCACAAAGAACGTGAGCGACAACACCGTACTTGTAATCAATCTTCAGGGCGTGATGGAAGAGCGTGCCGAGGATAACATCATGGCGGAACTGACAGGACAGACGGTGCAGAACATCGGACTGGACGACATGCTGAACGCAATAGAGAAAGCCAGGAACAACGACAACATAAAGGGAATATATATCGAGGCGGGACTGTTTTCTGCCGACTCGTATGCGTCGATGCAGGCAATGCGCAGGGCACTTGCCGACTTTAAGAAGAGCGGAAAGTGGATTGTAGCATACGGCGACACGTATACGCAGGGCACATACTATCTGGCATCGGTGGCAGACAGGGTGCTGCTGAACCCAAGCGGACAGATTGACTGGCACGGACTGGCGGCACAGCCCATGTTCCTCAAGGACCTCATGGCTAAGTTCGGGGTAAAGATGCAGCTGGCAAAGGTGGGCACATACAAGAGCGCACCGGAGATGTTCACAGCCGACAAGATGAGCGAGCCGAACCGCGAACAGGTGACGGCATATATAAAAGGTATATGGGAAAACGTATGCAAGGAAGTTGCGGCAAGCCGCAAAATCAGCGTCGGGACCCTGAACACGTACGCGGACAACTTCATAACGCTTGACGACCCGAAGAACTACGTGAAGTATAAGCTGGCGGACAAGCTGGTCTATACCGACGAGATAAAGGACGAGATAAGGAAAATGATGAAACTCGGCAAGGACGACGACATCAACACAGTGGGTCTTGCGGAGATGAAGCAGCTGAAAGGAAGCAAGGAAAAAGGCGACCAGATTGCCGTTTACTATGCCTACGGAGACATTGTCGACAGCGAGACGGGCGGAAGCCTGATGTCGCAGGGACACAAGATTGTGGGCACGAAGGTGTGCAAGGACCTCGAGAAACTTATGGAAGACGACGATGTGAAGGCTGTGGTGCTACGCGTGAATTCGGGCGGAGGCAGCGCATACGCCTCTGAACAGATATGGCACAGCGTGAAGAAGCTAAAGGAAAAGAAACCCGTGGTGGTATCCATGGGCGGCATGGCTGCATCGGGCGGATATTATATAAGCTGCGTGTCAAACTGGATTGTGGCAGAGCCTACGACGCTGACGGGAAGCATCGGCATATTCGGAATGTTCCCGGACATGAGCGGGCTGCTCACACAGAAGCTCGGCGTGAAGTTCGACGAGGTCAGGACAAACAGGCACAGCGCATTCGGCACACAGGCACGCCCGTTCAACGAAGAGGAGATGAGCTATCTCAACGCTTACATAGACCGCGGATACAACCTGTTCAGAAGCCGCGTGGCAGAAGGCAGGAAGATGAAGACGGAGAGCGTGGAGAAGCTGGCACAGGGACGTGTATGGCTGGGACAGGATGCCTACGCCAACAAGCTTGTTGACGAGCTTGGCGGACTGGACAAGGCTGTGGCAAAGGCTGCCGCACTGGCAAAGGTCAAGGAATATCACACAGCGGCTTATCCTGCAAAGGCAGACTGGCTGGAGCAGTTTATGAACAAGGCGTCGGGCAGCAGCTACATTGACAACAGCATGCGCGCCACACTGGGCGAGTATTACGGGACGTTCATGCTCCTCAAGGACATAAACAACCAGAATGCAATACAGGCAAGGATACCTTATATAATAAAGGTGAAGTAAAAAGAAACGGCATTTGCACAAGTAAGACATGGAAGGCGACTTCATCAGAATAGACAACCGGCTGCTGCCGCTGAGCTGGCTGTACGGCATCGGGGTAAGGATAAGAAACTGGATGTTTGACATAGGCTTGAAGAAAAGCCGCAGTTTCGACATACCCGTGATATCCGTGGGCAACCTCACGGTGGGCGGCTCGGGCAAGACACCGCACGTGGAATATCTCGTGCGGCTGCTGAAGGACAAGGTGAAGGTTGCCGTGCTGAGCCGCGGATACAAGCGGAAGAGCAAGGGATACGTGCTCGCCGGAAAGCAGACGAAGATGCAGGAGATAGGCGACGAGCCTTACCAGATGAAGAACAAGTTCGGCGACATATATGTGGCAGTGGACAAAGACAGGTGTCACGGCATAGAACAGCTGACTGGAAACAAGGAGACCAACGACACGGACGTAATCCTTTTGGACGATGCGTTCCAGCACAGGCACGTCAAGCCGGGGATAAACATACTGCTCGTAGACTATCACCGCCTTATAATCTACGACAAGCTGCTGCCCGCAGGAAGGCTGCGCGAGCCGCTGTCGGGAAAGAACAGGGCTGACATCGTGATAGTGACAAAATGTCCCAAGGACATGAAACCTATGGACTTCAGGGTTATAATGAGGGCTATGAACCTGTATCCGTATCAGAAGCTGTTTTTCACCACACTGAAATACGGAAGCCTGATACCGGTCTATTGCGGTGAAAAACGCAAGATGGAGAGCATCGGAAAGGATGAGAACATACTGCTGCTGACGGGCATTGCATCGCCGGAACAAATGGTGACGGACATCAGACCGTACACGGAGAACATCGTGCAGATGAATTTTCCGGATCATCACCAGTTTACTCCGAAGGACATAAACAGGATTAACGAGGAGTTTGCCGGCATGCCCTCGCCCAAAATAATAATAACTACGGAGAAGGACAACACGCGCCTGTTCGGCATGGAAGGACTGAGCGAGGAGGTGAGACACAGCATGTTCATACTTCCGGTGGAGGTCTGCTTCATGCAGGAACAGGAGGAAATGTTTAACGAAAAGATTATAGGATATGTACGAAAAAATTCAAGAAACAGCATCCTGGCTAAAGCAAAGGATGACAACAAGTCCAAAAACGGCAATCATCTTAGGAACAGGCCTGGGACAATTAGCTTCAGAAATAACTGACAAATACGAGTTCCCGTATCAGGAAATACCCAATTTCCCCGTGTCTACGGTTGAGGGACATGCCGGAAAGCTTATCTTCGGCAAGCTCGGAGGTGTGGACATAATGGCAATGGAGGGACGTTTCCACTATTACGAAGGATACAGCATGAAGGAGGTTACATTCCCCATACGCGTGATGTATGAGCTTGGCATAAAGACATTGTTTGTATCTAACGCGTCGGGAGGCATGAACCCCGAGTTTAAAATCGGCGACCTGATGATTATCACAGACCACATAAACTTCTTCCCCGAGCACCCGCTGCGCGGAAAGAACTTCCCCACCGGACCGCGTTTCCCGGACATGCACGAGACATACGACAATGCGCTCATAGCACAGGCTGACGCCATTGCCGCCGAAAAGGGCATCCGCGTGGTTCACGGAGTGTACATGGGAGTGCAGGGTCCGACGTTCGAGACACCGGCGGAATATAAGATGTATCACCGCATGGGTGCCGACGCTGTGGGCATGAGCACCGTTCCCGAGGTAATCGTTGCCCACCACTGCGGCATCAGGACTTTCGGAATAAGCATCATAACAGACCTCGGACTTGAGGACACGCCCGTAGAGGTAAGCCACGAAGAGGTGCAGGTGGCTGCAAACAAGGCACAGCCGCTGATGACGGAGATAATGAGGGAGATGATAAGGAGAGCATAGGAATTACGAGTGTTGAGTTACGAATTACGAGTTGTCGCTACGCGATGAGGATTGATAGAATTATGACTGGGCTTTAATCTGATTATGACCGGGCTTTATACTGTCGGTAAACGGATGCCATATAAAGATGTAATTCGTCAATATAAAATTCTAAATCGCGTAGCGACAACTCGTAATTCGTAACTCAAAAATCAAAATTCAAAAGTAATGGAAATAGCAAAACTGGGTGAGTTCGGACTTATAAATCATCTTACAAAAGACATAAAGCCGGGGAACGAAACGACAAAATATGGTATAGGAGACGACTGCGCCGTGCTGAACTATGCCAATAAGGAAACGCTGGTGACAAGCGACATGCTTATGGAAGGCGTGCACTTCGACCGCACTTATATAGACATGCAGCATCTGGGATACAAGGCTGCAATGGTGAACATCAGCGACATATTCGCAATGAACGGCACGCCGAGACAGATGATTGTGAACATCGCGCTGAGCAAAAGCTTCACCGTGGAGGACCTCGAGATGTTCTACACAGGTCTGCGAATTGCCTGCGACAAATGGAAAGTGGACATCGTCGGCGGCGACACCACGTCCTCGTACACGGGAATGGCGATAAGCATAACATGTATAGGTGAAGGAGACAAGGACAACACCGTATACCGCAACGGGGCAAAGGACACCGACCTGATATGCGTGTCGGGCGACCTCGGGGCGGCATACATGGGGCTCCAGCTCCTCGAACGTGAAAAGAGCGTATATTATCAGCAGGTGGACGAGGCGCGGAAAAAGAACGACCGCAAGGCACTTGAGGAACTGTCGCACTTTCAGCCGGAGTTTGCCGGCAAGGAATATCTGCTGCAACGGCAGCTGAAACCCGAAGCACGGGGAGACATCATAGAAAAGCTGAAAGCCATGAACATACGTCCGACGGCAATGATAGACATCAGCGACGGACTGAGCAGCGAGATACTGCACATCTGCAAGCAAAGCGGATGCGGCTGCCGCATATACGAAAAGAACCTGCCGATAGACTATCAGACGGCGGTAATGGCTGAAGAAATGAACATGAACGTAACCACATGCGCCTTGAACGGCGGCGAAGACTATGAGCTGCTGTTTACTGTTCCGATTGGAGACTACGCAAAGATAGAGGAGATGGAGGACGTCAGGCTAATAGGACATATAACAAAAAAGGAGCTTGGAACAATGCTCATAACACGCGACAACAACGAGTTTGAGCTGAAAGCACAGGGCTGGAACCCGCTTAAATAACAAAAAAGCAACTCTTTTTTACTTATTTTTGTTAAAAAACCGTCGGTTTCTTAATTTTATTAAGGATGTCTGACGGTTTTTCATTTTTATGTATTACTTTTGCAAACGCTAAAACGAACCAAGCGTTTAAGCGACATAAAAGGGTACGGTGCCATAGCTCAGTTGGTAGAGCAAAGGACTGAAAATCCTTGTGTCCCCGGTTCGATTCCTGGTGGCACCACTCCTCCTTTCATTAGCCCTGTCAGCCTTTAGCTGCAGGGTTTTTCTTTTATAATAGTTTTTTAATATCTTTTATTTGCCCGACACATGGCAAAAGATTATATTTGCAACTGTAAATAAACTATTTAAAATATTGTTCAAAGATGAAAAGACTTACATTGGCGGGGGTTATACTCCTGCTTTCCATTGCGTCGGCATACGCAGGTGACTATGCAAAATATTATGTCAACATGCCTGTTGAGATGCCTCATGCCACCCCACCAGCCATTCCTGACAACTCAGTAAACATAAAAGACTTTGGCGGAAAGGGTGACGGAATGACGCTGAATACCGACGCTTTCAAGAAAGCAATAAGCACACTGGAGAAGAAGGGAGGAGGTCATGTGGTGGTTCCGGCGGGTATCTGGATGACCGGACTTATCTCGCTGAAAGACAATATGGACCTGCACATCGAGAAAAATGCCGTGATAATGGCATCGGCAGACAGGGAACTGTTTTTCAAGGAAAAAGACGGCAAGAAGGAAAGCAAGGCTACTCCGCTGATAAACGCAAGCAAACGGAAGAACATAAGCATCACCGGCGAGGGGACAATAGACGGCAACGGTGCCCTGTGGCGTCCCGTCAAGCGGTCGAAAGTAAGCGATGTGGAATGGAAAGAGTTTCTCTACATGGGCGGCACGGTGAGCAAAGACGGACAGTTGTGGTATCCTTTTAACCTTAAAAACAATGCCAATACAGCGGAGACTGCAGAGGCACAGGAGAAACAGCGCACGCATCTGATACGCTTCACCGACTGTGAGAACGTGCTTGTTAAAGATGTGACGATACAGAACTCGCCTAAATTCCACCTCATACCGACACGCTGCAACAACGTTATAGTGGACAACGTGACAATACGCTGCCCGTGGAACGCACAGAATGGCGATGCCCTCGACATAAGCAGCTGCCGCAACGTATTGATTGTAAACAACATTATTGATGCCGGAGACGACGGCATCTGCATGAAGGCTGGTGCAGGAAAAGCCGGCATTGAATATGGTCCGTGCGAGAACCTGCTCATCGAAAACAACACGGTATATCATGCTCATGGCGGCTTTGTGATAGGCTCCGAGTTTACGGGAGGCATGAAAAACATAGTTGTACGCAACAATCTTTTCAGCGGAACGGATACCGGCCTGCGTTTCAAGAGCGGCATAGGACGCGGCGGAAAGACGGAAAACATCTTCATAAGCGACATTGTGATGACGAACATCAAGGACGAGGCTATAATCTTTGAGTGTACGTATCAGGACAAGGCAGTGGGCAAGAAGGTGTCAGAAAAGCCGACAACAGGCAAGGATGCACCGTTCGCTCCAGACTTCAGCGACATACATATATCAAACGTAACATGCCGCAACGCAAAGACAGGCATATCCGCCCACGGTCTGCCTGGGCTTAAATGCGTTCACAACATAACGATAGACAACTCCATATTTTTCTGCACGCAGAAAGACAAGGATATGGACGAGACAGCGGAACTGACAATAACAAACACGGAGTTTCACGTACAGTAAGACTTAAAGACTTATCCATATCATTTTAATAAGCCGCAAATAAAAAGGCGGGGAAAGACGTAAAAGGCAATATGCAGGCTGCTGTCATGAAGACAAAGCAGCCTGCATATTGCCTTTTATATAGACTCTGACAGTCACAGACGGGAAATAAAATCTCCGGTACGCCTGACTGTCCATATATCAAGTCCGGCTTCCAACCGTTTCAGCTTCCATCTTTCAAGATAGGAGTTAAGATATATATAATCTCCTCCCGAGTCCATCAGGTTCCTGAAATATGTCTCCACTTCATTATATCCCTCATCTGAAGCAACCGCGATATTACTTATTGCATCAGTCACAGAACTCAGGAACGGGTCAAACAACTTGTCTTCTGCCCTTAGCGCAACATACATTTCCAGTAACGGAGACAGCGCATCCACACATGTACTGCCAAAATAAAAATTGTCAGAGCGTATGGGGCATGTGTCAAGATGTGTGCATAAATATTCAAGGGCTGCAACGCTTCCGAGACGCAGCAGCAGCTTCAAAGCCTTGGCTATCCCGAAATCTCCGTACAAAAGCAGGTTTTCCTCCATGTCAGCCTGCATCATGCCACGGTAGGAGACATCCTTAGAAAGCATGCCGCTGTCCCATACATAAAGGCGTTTCAGCGCCGAAAGCTCATCAATCCTGTCGAGCACAAAGACACGGGAATCAGGATATTCAACCATGGTACACAGTATGTTCTCCCACCTTCCGCCTTCATCGTTACAATCCTTTATATACGCAAACGCCCTCAGACATCCTCCACGGATGCCGTGTCTGCCGAAAAACTTGACAAAAAGCAGGTTACGGCTCATACTATGCTGCCACCCGTCATTATCAATCTCAACGTATATCGCCGCAGCAATCTCATCCACCGTGACATCCCCGCGATTTTCAATATACTCCAATATACTATGCTCCGTATTATAAAAACCGTCACCTTTTTCATATATACAGTATCCTGCCCAAGGCATAAGTCCCAGCGCTGTGTCACGACTGACGGCAACATCACCATTAAGCAACATCTTAAAGGCACCGGCGGCGGCATCTCCTTCCACGGGAGCCCCGGAGGCAAGGCGTTCAAGAAGATACTCTGCAATATTCACCAGACAACATTTCTGAACATCGGACAACACGACACTCTCTCTTTCATCAGGATACATATAATGAACGCCATGCTGAAACAGGAAACTATGATATACATCCATGTCCGCAACTGCACGCTCCACATCATCCATACAAAAGTCTTTGCCGCCAGCAAAAATATGCCAAAAGAACCATATCACATATCTGTTAAGCCGCTCTTCCTCATCAAAAGAGAACAATGAACCTGATTTCCACAGTTCCTTCACATCATCTTTATTCTGAAGACATTTACTTCCTGCCACGCTCACAACCAGCCTCATGAACTTATCATGGTCGAAGAGCAAGTCCACGTCAGCCTGCTCGCGCCTTGCGGCAATCCCGGCATAATCCTCTCTAACATGATTGGGGAACGCATTGCGAAGCTTCACATCTATCAGTCCCTGCATGCAATTACCTGCATAATCTCTCAACCAGTACAATATATTAGCCCCTTCAGCAGTATTGCGCTCAAGTCTTTCGCAGACGCATTCTATACGCTCTTCGCTGAGCATGCGCGCCGCACAGAAAGCAAGCCCCCTTATCTGTTTGCGTTCAATGCCTTCCGCCTTCCCTGTAAGAACATCTTCCAACTGCCCATACAGCTTCCAAAATAACTCATCATCAACCTCTGCTCTCCTGAAATAGTCTGCAAACAAATCAACAGCATCCGCACACCTGTCATCAAAGAAATATTTATCGCAACCCAGCATAGCATCATATACGGACATTACAGCACCGCTATCAGAGCCATATCCGGAAGCCAATCTCGAAAGGGCTGCATCAAGAACGCCTATCAGATCATCACGGTCGGAAGTGTACTGATAATCATGCTCGCGCAGCAACGCGGCAATATGTGACACAACCTTTAGCAGGTTATCTCTCTCCGCCACCGACTTATAGGCATCATACAGTCCGTCACGGCTCACGGCATAACGCACACCGTCCTTGGAATAATTGTTCACCACACTGTCTTTAGACAGGATATAGTCAATATACCTGTCGGAAAGACCAGCCCTGTTGACAGCCGATATAAACCCGGAAACAACGTATGCACTGTCGCTGTCGCCGATAACAGTCCTGATACGCGCCACATCTGCCGCATTGACGAACGCCCTGTTCTCAAAAGGCAGCATGACATACAGAAACCTGTCACCGGTGTCCAACGAACGCCCAAGGATGTCAAACAGCGTCTCGCGTAACGAACAGACAAGCTGGGGATTATCGTACAGCGCATCCCAATCGATAAACTTGGCACACCACAACAGATTTACAGCAGGTGTATTTATGTCTTTCACCTCTTTTAACCCGGCAAGAAGAAACTCTGCCGATGACACGGAGAACCCGAAATCCATAAGCCGGCAGAAAGGATAGTCGCTTCCGTGACCTATACGCAGGCATTTCTTGTTATAGTCACCGGTCATCATCATGAACAGTTCCGAGCGTCTTCCGGCATCCATGGTCCTCTTGTCTATAAAAAGTATCATCTCCTTGTTGGACGACACTATCCACTCAAGCACCTCGCCGAACATGGCATCATGCCCCTTTATCCGTGAAATATAGAGTGCCACGGAGTTGTACCATGTATCCCTTATACGGTCCGTACCGGGATAGCAACATATATTCTTTATGCTCTCAAGAGTTGTCATACGGCACATCACCACCGCAACAAAATACTCCTTGAACGAGTTATGTACAAAACGGTATTTACCGTCGCCCTGCTCAAGCAATCCTGAATGTAACACAAGGTTCCACCCGCGGTCATCACATCCGAGCATTGAAACTGCATCATTTCCGGTTACGGAATTAGCCCCGAGCAACTGCATCCCCACGGCGAGCTTCTCAAGAAGCCGCCGCCCGTCACGCTGCATGTCATAACGGTATCCGAGCCGCTTGTCCTCCTCACAGGCAAGTTTCTTGTTTATTACAAACTCATAAAGCGCATTCTTGTCCGACGGTATCATGCCGTAAGACTTATAGAAGTCTACAAGAGCAGACAGGAAGAAAGGGATGCGTATAAACTCATACAGGCTGTCCTTTTCTATATAAGGAATAAGTCCGGAAGCCCCCTTGTCACGCATAAATGTCCTTGCCTGTTCCAGGGATACATCGTCAAGCGCAATCCTCCTAAAGCCGTCAAGCCCCATCTCTCCCTTAAAATTCGACCTGCACGACAATATGATGCGCAGATGAGGATAAAAGCATGCATACCCGGCAATGTCACGAAACAGGCTGTTACGTTCGTTCCCGTCAAACCGCTCGTCAAGCGCATCTATCAGCAGCACCGTTTCTTTCTGTCTGTCCGGCGCGAGCTTCGGCAGCATATCGACGAGGTTGCTGCATGTACGCACCTCATAAAGCACAGGATTGAACATTCCGTCCTGCTGCAGTTCGTATGCAAGATGATACAGTTCAGTGGTCTTTCCAGCATGTGCCTCGGCAAGAATAACACCCCGCAGGCTGTCACTGTCCGTAACACCGGCTACAAATTCGGCAAGCGTAAAAGGTCTGTATCTGTCCGGATTTGCAAATCTGTCTGCCATGCATCCGTCGTCATACATCCAGGAACATGTGCGCGGCATGTATCCGGGAACTTCCGAAAACTCTTTTATGCCTCCCGTCACATTTACAGCCTCACTTACACTGCATTCCATATCACGTATGTCACCGGCGATACTGATTATGTCATCCTGTTTGGCAGCAATATCACGGACCTTGTCTGACAAAGTTTCCAACTGAAGACTGTTCAACAACGGGCATGTCGAGCTATCGTTCTTCATCTCATCATATAACAGCCGGCACAGTTCTCCCAAGACTCTGCCGCCCATGTCTGTCCCGTCTTTAAGATATTCCGAAAGTTTCTCCAGCGTATCTATGCGGCTGCCGGCATAAAGACGCCTCAGCCTCCTGTCCCCGGTCCATTTCTTCAACGAACGCCTGTAAACGCGTTCAATATCACTCCGTCTTACCTTATTTAACACCTTGTCTGCCACATCTCCTGTCACCTTGTCTTTCAAGGCATCGGCAATTTTCACTATTATTGTTGTAAAAGGTTCCATGGATATCGCCAATATATAAAGTCTTGACACAAAATTAACATAAACTTGATATAAGACCAAACCTGCCACGTGTTTTTTGCAGACTGCCTCCTCCAACGCTGAAAAACAACCATTAAAACACAGGACCTGACCTTTCACGTTGCAAAAGACCGCCTTTGGGCTTTCAAGAGGTCATCTTTTAGACGCTAAAAGGCGGTCTTTTGCAACGTGAAAGGTATCATCCTGACTGTCAGCACATTATAGCGGTCAGAAAGAACAGGGCATTCCGAATGTAAAAACATGGGCACATCAGTGTTAATAAAAGACCGTCTTTGCTTTGCAATTAGCATAAGTTGCTGTAACTTTGCAGTCCGGTTGGATTTAGAATAACAATATTATATGGAACAGCAGAAGAAAGAACTTTTTCAGGAAGTGAACGAGGGATATACAATGGCAGAAGCCATGGCAGAGGCGAAACGGTGTCTTAACTGCAAAGTACCGCAGTGTCGCAAAGGCTGCCCCATAAGTCAGGACATACCGGACTGGATACATGAGCTGTCCATGGGCAACATGGGCAATGCCATGAAAATAATAAACGGCAAGAGCAACCTGCCTGCCGTATGCGGACGGGTGTGCCCTCATGAGAAGCAGTGTGAGGGTCACTGCGTGCTGGCAAAGAAAGGACAGGGCATACATGTGGGCAAGCTTGAGAGGTTCATAGCCGACTTTGACGGAGAAATGGGACTTATCCGCGACAATCTCCAGCCAAAGACACGCGGACGCATAGCCGTAATCGGCTCTGGACCGGCGGGACTGTCCATAGCGGGAGACCTCGCCCGGAAAGGCTTCAACGTAGAGATATTCGAAATGGAGCCGGAACCTGGCGGAGTGCTCATGTTCGGCATACCGGAATATCGTCTGCCCAAGGAAATTGTCCACAGGGAGATAAAAAAGATTGAGGAACTGGGCGTGATATTCCACTGCAACACCACTGTCGGAACATCACTGAACATAGACCAGCTGTTTGGAATGGGCTTCGATGCCATATTCATCGGCACCGGCACGGTTAAGCCGAAGAAGCTTGACATTCCCGGACGTAACCTCAAGGGTGTAAGGCAGGCTGTTTATTTCCTGCGCAAGGTAAGCCTGTACAACGAAGGCAACATCAGCCGCGAGGACGTTCCCGTGCAGGAAGGCGACCGCGTATTCGTCATCGGCTGCGGAAACACGGCAATGGACGGGGCACGCACGGCAATACGCATGGGCGCAAAGAGCGTGGAGGTAATCTACCACCGCACAATAGACCGTATGAGCGCACTGCGTTCGGAGTATGACGAGGCTGTTGAAGAGGGAGTAAAATTCAATTGGGAATCGAGCATCGTTGAGATACACGACGACAACGGCACACTGAACGAGGTCGTCATAGAGCACGACGGCAAGCGGAGAACAGAGAAGGCAGACAAGGTTCTCATGGCAGTAGGCTCGGTTCCGGCGAGCCGTATCGTATCTACGACAAAGGGCATCGGTGTAGACGAGCGCGGATATATACTTACGCGTGACGTTCCCTACGGCATGACAACACGCAAGGGCGTCTTTGCCGGCGGCGACGTGGTAAACCGTCCGTCCACCGTTGTACTTGCCATGCAGGATGCCAAGCTCGTCGCAGACGGCATTGCACAATACGTGGACGCCATAAAGCTGCTTGAGACAATAAACACCCCGGCTGTATAAAGACAAGAGGAGGGAGGGGGTATCGGAACATATTAGCCAAGCCTTATTAACAAGCTGGGCTTGCGAAGTCATGTCATGGCAAGGACATATACACGGAAACGGACATTTCCGTCAAGCCCGACAACCAACGCAAAGGTTCCCATACCCCCTCTTCTCAAATGCGGGCTATCCGCGGTCTCTCGTCTCATTGTCGCGTGTCATCTCTCTCGCAGCATCGCGCACTTCCTTTTCAGTAGGATTTTCGCCATCGGTTATCACCTGCTGAACAGGCAGTCCTGCATCCATATACGCCTGTTCTTTTTCCGTTCTCTTTCTTGAATAGTCCATAAGTTATCCTTTCCTTGTTAGTTAGACATTATATGTTACGGGAATTTGAAGTTTGTACCGCAAATCCGGAACATGCCGCTAATTTACTAAAAAAGATACCTCCTGTATCAATCCTCTGCCGGTTTATAAGTCTTTTTCCGTTTTTTTAGAATCCATATCATGTTGTTAAAAACAACAAAGGTCCCTCAGTTTACAGGCAAGATTTAATTACTGACAAGACACAACGTTGCAGGATAGCCACAAATTAAGAACCTTCATAGAATGACATAAACACATCACATTATCAATTTATATTGAAAATATTTTGGAATATCGTGGATTTTACCTATTTTTACACGTCATAACCTTGCTGAAAGCCCTATAAAGGGGCTGGGCGGGTGTGATACATATACATAATAGAAGCGTTACTGTACGCTTTGGTTTTGACTGTATAGAATCTCGCAAATTCAACGGATTGTCAATAACAAAGCAACGGGAACGCCACATGGGGTGTATTATTCTTGCCTTTATCATACTCTTGGCTCTTTGCCAAGGGGCTATACAGGCTATATATACATCATCGTGGGGCTTTCAGCGTTGCTCGTTCCGACAATCCGGGCAATGCGAGAGCCCTTATACAGTGGGACGAGTGGCAGGACTGGCTCCACGTTTTTTATTTGTATATGCTCCATAAACAATTTTTCACTGCCTTTCGGAGGCAATGGCAACAAGCAACTCTACAAAATGAATACTTTTAGAAAAAACTGTCTTTCTGCCATTCTCCTGGTAATGGCTACGGTGTGCCACGCCGCCACAATTTACCCCTATAACAAAAATGTATGCACGCTATATGTTCCGGAAGGGACGGTCGATTTGTACAAAGCCGCCGACCAGTGGAAGGACTTTCTTAATATATCGGGAATTGCAACCGGCATCAAAGGGGTGAATGACGATACCGGCAGATCAGACGTAACAGGATATTACAACAGCAACGGGTGCAATCTTAATAAGCCTGTCAGAGGTCTGAGCATCATCCGGTATGCCAACGGAACAGTACGGAAGGTCATAACTAAATAACACACGCCTGTCACAGTTACACACCATTCGAATAATACTTCAATGCCAATAATGCAAAGGGTTATGACCTGACGATATGTCTCCGGTCATAACCCTTTGCCGTTAATCTATGTAGACAGAATATAACAGACATGCTTAAGGCATGTTCAGGCATGATATTCTGCCGCCTTTTCAGAACTGCTCCAGTATCTCTATGCGCTTCTCCGTATCGGGGTGTGTACTGAAGAGAGAGCTGAAGAAGCTCATCATTCCCTGCGAGAAGCCTTGCGGATGGACTATGAAGAGCTGTGCGATGTCGTCGCGGTTGACATGCGAAAGTCCCGGATTGCCTGATATCTTGCGCAGGGCGGAGGCAAGGGCGTGCGGGTTGCCGCACAGCTCGGCACCGCCGGCATCTGCCATATACTCGCGCTTGCGCGAGATTGCGAAGCGCGTAAGCAGCGTGAAGAAATAGGCTATCGCGCAACAAACGGCACCGATGAGCAGCACCACGACTATCCCGAGCCCGTTGTTCTTCTCACTGTCACGGCTGCGCCCGCCGCCTCCGAACCACATCATGTTGTACATCATGCGCACCACAAGGCTCATGACAGTGGAAACTATGCCCACGAAGATGATGCTTGTGATGAGCAGGCGCGTGTCGCGGTTGCGTATATGCGTAAGCTCATGGGCTATGACGCCCTCAAGCTCGTCGTCGTTGAGCAGGCGGAGCAGTCCGGTTGTCACCGTAACCGTATAGCTGTTCTTGTCTATTCCGCTGGCAAAGGCGTTCAGCTGCGGGTCGTCCACCACGTTTATCTTGGGCATGTCCATGTTGCATGCCATGCAGAGGTTCTCCACGATATTGTACACACGCGGATTTTCACGACGCTCCAAAGGGCGTGCCCCCGTGGCGTTACGCACCATTGACGTATTGGCAAAGTAAGCTATTACGAACCACACGCCTACTCCTACGAGCACATAGGGAACGGATGACACGAAGTAATAGTTAACGGTCTCTGCATCGAGCTGATGAACCACCTCGCCATACTCGTTGTAATACCCGTTACCGAAGTAATTCACCAGCGCAAGAAACACCCATATCATACCGAGCATGATGCACGGAAACAGCAAAAGCAGCAACACGCTGAGCATGTTGTTACGCCTCACCTGGGTGTACATTCCTACATATTTCATCAGCGCAAGGGATTAGAATTTTATCTCAGGTGCCTTGTCCATAGCGGCACGCTCTTCCTGCGGTATTTCGAACATCGGCTCCTTTCCGAAGCCGAACATGCCTGCGAAAATGTTCGACGGGAATGTCTGCACGGCATTGTTGAGCTCGCGCGTTGTCGAATTGAAGAAGCGGCGGGTTGCCGCAAGCTTGTTCTCCACGTCCGAAATCTCGCCCTGCAACTGAAGGAAGTTCTGGTTTGCCTTCAGGTCGGGATAAGCCTCAAGCGATATCTTCAGTCCTGAGAGGGCACTGCTGAGCGCATTCTCCGCCTGTATCTTGTCGTTTATCGATGTGGCACCCATTGCCGCCGAGCGTGCCTCGGTCACTCTCATGAGCACTTCCTTCTCGTGCGAGGCATAGCCTTTCACCGTTGCCACGAGCTGCGGGATGAGGTCATGGCGCTGTTTCAGCTGCACGTCGATGTTTGCAAAGGCATTCTCGCGGTTGTTCCTGAGCCGTACAAGATTGTTGTAGATACTCACTCCCCACAATACAAGGAGCACAACCACCACTAAAATGATAATAACTGTTGTTGACATAATTCTGATAATTAAATTGTTTCTATGATTAATACTACAAAAATAATGCTAAAGTATGCAAGGCAACGAACATTTTAAGAATTATTTCAGATTTCAATCTTATTGTTACAATCCGCAGCCGGCATGTCCATTGCATTGCCGACAGACGGGACGCAGCTGTCACAATGCAACCAAGACAATGCCTTGGCATGTCAGATTGTCATTTCAAAAAGTCTCACCCGTTTCATCAAAACAGACAAGCCGCAGAACGCTCACGGCACTTCCGCACCGCAAAACAAGCCCATTTGCATGCCATATATGCCTGCTTTACTGCATAAAATGCGCCATTTTAGGATGCGAAATGCGCCATATTGCACTGCAAAAAGCCTTGTTTTGCATCCTAAAAGGGCACCTTTTACGGTCCGGACATGCGTTTTCCAGCATAAAAAGTGTCATTTTTCGTGCACACATTGTGTATTCCGCGCATAACAACCTGTCACACACACCATTACGGCTGCACACATTTCCTTGCGTTTTTTGCGGCCGTCCTGCTTTTATTTTCAAACATCGCCCGTATTGGAGGGGTTCGGAAAATCAGGAAGAAAGGGAATTGGCACAAACGGCTGAAATATGAAAATGCAATCCTCCGGCAGGCGTATGCATGCAGGATTGCCGCCATCGGGACGGCTATTTGCAAAAAAATAAAAAAATATCGCAAACATCCTATAACAAAAGTACATGCACATACGTTCTTAATATATAAAAAACACATTTTATCGAAAACATGAAAAAACAATTACTCACTACATTATTGGCTATTGTAGCGCTGGTAATGAATGCGCAGAACGATGTGCAGACGCATCGCAAGTATCTTAGCGGACGCGGATATGACGACATGGTGCAATGGGATTTCTATTGCACCGGTGGAAACAATTCGGGGAAATGGACGAAAATCGGCGTACCGTCGTGCTGGGAACTGCAAGGGTTCGGAACATACCAATACGGGATGAAGTTCTACGGCAAGGCTTTTCCCGACGGCATAGCCGACGAGAAAGGCATGTACAAATATGAGTTTACGCTGCCCAAAGAGTGGGCTAACCATCATATAGACCTTGTATTCGAGGCTTCGATGACCGACACGGAGGTGAAGATAAACAAGCGCAAGGCAGGCTCCATGCACCAGGGAGCATTCTACCGCATAACATACGACGTGACCGACCGCGTGTTCTTCGGCGACAAGAAGAACCTTCTCGAGGTCACGGTCAGCAAGGAGAGCACCAATGCAGGCGTGAACCTGTCGGAAAGGCGTGCCGACTACTGGAACTTCGGAGGTATTTTCCGCCCCGTATTCATCGTATGCAAACCAGCTATAAACATTGAGCGTACAGCCATAGATGCCAAGGCTGACGGCACATTCAGCGCATACGTGCTGACTAACCACACGCTCGACGGAGCCAAGGTGCGCACAACCATATCCGACATGGCAGGCAAGAAGGTTGCCGAGAACACAACGGCAATAAGAAACGGCAGCGACCACGCCGACGTTTCTTTCAAGGTGAACAACCCCAAGTTGTGGAGTGCCGAGACACCCAACCGCTATCAGGTGTCTTTCGCACTGCTTGACAACAGCGGCAAGACACTTCACATAGAGAAGGACAAGTTCGGCTTCCGCACGATAGAGGTGCGCGAGCACGACGGTCTGTACATCAACGGCAAGAAGGTGAACATACGCGGCGTAAACCGCCACAGCTTCTGGCCCGAGAGCGGACGCACTCTCAGCAACAAACTGAACATCGACGACGTGAAGATGATAAAGAGCATGAACATGAACGCCGTGCGCTCATCCCACTATCCTGCCGACCCAGAGTTCTACGATGCCTGCGACAGCCTCGGACTGTATGCCATGAGCGAGCTGAGCGGCTGGCACGGACATCATGAGACAATAAACGGTCAGAAGCTGATACGCGAAATGGTGACGCGCGATGTAAACCATCCTTCTATAATATGGTGGAGCAACGGAAACGAGAAGGGCTGGAACGACGAGCTGAACGGCGACTTCCACAAGTGGGACATACAGAAGCGCCCCGTGCTTCACCCGCAGGGCAACTTCGGCGGCTTCGAGACAATGCACTACCGCTCTTACGGCGAGAGCGAGGAATACATGCGCAAGCCCGAGATATTCATGCCCACCGAGTTTCTGCATGCGCTCTATGACGGAGGCGCAGGCGCAGGACTTTACGACTACTGGAAACTCATGCGCTCATGGCAGCGCTGTGCCGGAGGCTTCATCTGGGCGTATGCCGACGAGGGTGTCGTACGCACTGACATGAACGGCATGATAGACAACGTCGGCAACTACGGCGCTGACGGCATCGTAGGTCCGCATCACGAGAAAGAGGGAAGCTACTATACGGTAAAGCAGATTTGGTGTCCCGTACAGGTAACGCTTAAAGGAATTAATGAAAGCCTGCTCGACAGCAAGGGCGGATACACACAGGCATGCAACCCGGCGGCAGTGGACGGTAGCCGCATTATCGTGGAAAACAGGTACGACTTCCTCACTCTCAAAGGTGTCAGGTTCGACTGCTCGTACGTGAAATACGAAGGAACGGAGACAAAGACAATAAAGTCGAAGACTATAAACGGTGCAGACATCGCCCCCGGACAGACGGGAGAGATTGCCGTTGCAGACGTTCCGGCAGATGCAGAGGCGCTGGTTGTAAAGGCTACCGACCAGTATGACGAGGAACTTTACACATGGGCGTTCAAGCTGAAAGACACGCGGACGGACATGACCGTGAAGAGGGAGAACCGCATGCGCAAGCCGCGCCCGTCGTACAGCAACGGTGTGGTTACGGCAGACAACACAACATACACGTTCTCTACCGAAGACGGAACGCTCAGGAGCGTGACAGTTGACGGAAAGGAGATAAAGTTCGGCAACGGACCCAAGTTCTTTGCATACCGCCGTGCCGACCGCTCGTGGGACCAGTTCTACAACCACGACGACCCGCAGGCAGAGAAAAAGAAGACCACCTACACCGAATATCCCGACTTCGGCACCTTCTCAGGCATAGCAGCCACGGAGGGAGAGAACGACACGCTTGTCGTAACGGCGACATACGACCTCGGTTCTCTGCAAAAGGCAGAATGGCACATAGCCCCCAACGGAACGGCACGCCTTATATATAAATATGTGTTCAACGGCGTTGTAGACCTCATGGGCGTCAAGTTCGACTTCCCCGAGGCGCACATGCTGCGCAAGCAGTGGCTCGGCTGCGGTCCTTACCGCGTATGGAAGAACCGCCTGCACGGTCCGCAGCTCGGCATCTGGAGCAACGAATACAACGACCCCGTACCGGGCGAGAGCTTCCTCTATCCCGAATTCAAGGGCTATTTCGCCGGCGTACAGTGGATGAAGCTTGAGTCCAAGCTCGGCACGGTTACCCTTCAGCCCGGCACAGACCGCGACTACATCGGTGTCTACCAGCCGCGCGACGGCCGCGACCAGCTGCTCTACACTCTGCCCGAAACAGGCATAAGCATAATGCAGGTAATACCTGGCGTGCGCAACAAGGTCAACACCACCGACCTCAACGGCCCGTCGGCACAGGCGGTATGGGCAAACGGAGAATATACAGGCGAAGTGAAACTGAGCTTTGACAACTGATGACAGACACATAAGAACAATCCCCGTGAAGGTTTTATACCAAACTTTCACGGGGATTGTTCTTTTATTATTACAAACCTTACGATAACGGGCCGTGTCTACATAGCGGCTTTATTAACATTGCAATCTTTCATCGTCTTGCATCCGGAACAAGACCTATTATAAAAGATAAAGCCCGCTGAAATCCAGCGGGCTTTATCTTTCAAGAGCGGAGAGAGAGGGATTCGAACCCCCGGTGCCTCTCAGCACGACGGTTTTCAAGACCGTTGTAATCGACCACTCTACCATCTCTCCTTTAGTCAGGACGACCAGCTTAGTGTTCTAAAGCGTGTGCAAAGGTAATGCTTTTAATTCATAAACAATAATACTTTATTGTCAAAACAGTAGCCATTAAGGTTAATTAACAAATGAGCAGATTATGCGGCAATGTTTGTTTTGTACCTTTGCAATATGATTTATCCAAACAGTTTTGAACATAAAATCGGCTTTAACGAGATAAGAAACTTATTGCACGAACGCTGTCTGAGCACACTCGGCAAAGAGATGACAGACAGTCTGTCTATATCTGCAGATGCAGACACGGTGAACGAATGGCTGAAACAGGTGCGGGAGTTCAGGCGTTTGCAGGAAGAAGCCGATGATTTTCCAC
The DNA here is from genome assembly GCA_900545525.1 of uncultured Prevotella sp. Lineage (GTDB taxonomy): Bacteria > Bacteroidota > Bacteroidia > Bacteroidales > Bacteroidaceae > Prevotella. Next base: position 11,978 of record UQZX01000021.1, on the reverse strand, counting down.
TACAATATTTCCTCGATGTACGCGAAGCCGTAACACGCCTGCGCCTCGAAGGAACACATCTTGAAGAAAACGAACTGTTCGACCTGCGCCGCTCACTTGGCACAATCTGCGACATTGTAAGATATCTCAACCGAAACGAAAGCAGCGATGACGTCACCGATGAAGACGAAGAAGCAATAGAAAGGTCATACCCCTACCCTGCCCTTCACCGCCTGACCGAAGGCGTAATGACATTTCCGCTGCTTATACAGGCAATAGACCGCATACTGGACAAATTCGGAAAGATACGCGACAATGCCTCTCCTGCACTTCTTGACATACGCAGAGAACTGGCACGTACGGAAGGAAGCATCTCGCGTACATTATATAATATACTGCGGACGGCACAGAGCGACGGGCTCGTAGAGAAAGACGTGACACCCGCCATACGCGACGGACGCCTCGTCATACCTGTGGCTCCGGGAATGAAACGCAAGATCAGGGGCATCGTGCACGATGAGTCGGCATCGGGGAAGACGGTATTCATCGAACCGGCGGAAGTCGTCGAGGCAAACAACAAGATAAGGGAACTTGAGGCAGACGAGCGCAGGGAGATAATACGCATACTGACTGAGCTTGCCAAGAAAGTGCGCCCGCACGTATCACAAATATTAAATTCATACCGCTTTCTTGCAAAGATAGACCTTATACATGCCAAGGCGGAACTGGCAAAATATACAAACAGCATCGAGCCTGAAGTGGAGAAGCATCCTCATACCGACTGGATTGGAGCCGTCAACCCGCTGCTAAGGCTGTCTTTGGAGAAACAGGGCAAGACGGTTGTACCATTAGATGTAATGCTGACAAAAGACAAACGCATACTCATCATATCCGGTCCCAACGCCGGAGGAAAATCCGTTTGTCTGAAAACCGTCGGTCTTTTACAGTATATGTTGCAGTGCGGACTGTCCATACCCATAGGCGAACGCTCGCGCACAGGCATCTTCAACAACATCTTCATAGACATTGGCGACGAACAGAGCATGGAAAACGACCTGAGTACATACTCCGGTCACCTTACCAACATGAAGTATATGATGAGGCATGCCGATGCAAAGACACTTATACTTATTGATGAGTTCGGAACCGGAACGGAGCCGCAGATAGGCGGTGCCATAGCCGAATCGGTGCTAAAACAGTTCTGCAACAAAGGCACATACGGCATAATAACGACACACTACCAAAATCTTAAACATTTTGCAGACAGCCATGAAGGAGTGACAAACGGTGCCATGCTGTACGACAGGCACGAGATGAAGGCACTGTTTCAGCTACAGACGGGACAGCCAGGCAGTTCGTTTGCCATAGAGATTGCCCGCAAGATAGGACTGCCCGACGAGGTTATACGTGATGCAAGCGACATTGTCGGCAGCGACTACATACAAAGCGACAAGTATCTTCAGGACATTGTCCGCGACAAACGCTACTGGGAAAGCAAGCGCCAGAACATACATCAGCGCGAGAAAGCCCTCGAACAGACAATTGCCAAGTATGAGGCAGACATCAAGGAACTGGAGAAAAGCCGCCGTGAAGTTCTGAGACGGGCAAGGGAACAGGCTGAAGAACTGCTGAAAGAAAGCAACAGGAGGATAGAGAATACCATACGTGAAATCAAGGAAAGTCAGGCTGCAAAAGAAGAGACACGGCGCATTCGTGAAGGGTTCGATGCCTTCAGAGACGACATACACAGCATCGGGAACAGCTCCGACGACGAAACAATAGCACGCAAGATAAGGCAGATACAGGAAAGGAAGGAGCGCCGTGAGAAGCGAAAGAAGGAGAAAGCGGAAAAGAAACTGCAACAGGGAGGCAAGCCACAGACACTGGCTGAGCCGCAAAAAGCAAAGATACTTGAGGCAGGGGATACGGTCCGCATAAAGGGGTTGTCTTCCATCGGGCGCATAGAAGAGGTGAAGGGCAAGAACGCGGTCGTTATCTTCGGAGACATAAGGTCCAAGATTTCACTGGAAAAGCTCGAACATGCAGAAGCAAAGAAGAATAACGACAACAGCAGACAGATGTCCATAGGACGGCAGACGCGTGAGACCATAGACAACCGCAAGCTTAACTTCAAGCAGGACATTGACGTGCGCGGAATGCGTGGGGATGAGGCAATAAACGCCGTTATGTACTTTATCGACGATGCCATACTGGTCGGAGTGAGCCGCGTGCGCATTCTTCACGGTACAGGAACAGGCATTCTGAAACAGCTCATACGCCAGTATCTCGCGACAGTACCCAATGTCACAAGCTACAAAGACGAGCATGTGCAGTTTGGAGGAGCGGGAATAACAGTTGTGGACATAGGATAAAAACACACCATATACAATGAAAAAGATAGTAATACTTACAGGTGCGGGAATGTCTGCGGAAAGCGGACTCAAGACATTCCGCGATGCAGACGGGCTTTGGGAAAGCTATCCTGTGCAGCAGGTGGCATCACACGAAGGCTGGCTGAGAGATCCTGAGCTGGTAACTAAGTTCTACAACGAGAGGCGCAGGCAGCTTCTTGACGCACAGCCCAACAAGGGTCACAGACTTGTCGCCGGACTTGAGAGACAATATGACGTGACGGTCATAACCCAAAACGTCGACAACCTCCACGAGCAGGCTGGCTCGTCAAAGGTAATCCACCTGCACGGCGAACTTATGAAGGTATGTTCAAGCCGCGACACAGAGAACCGGCACTTCTGGCAGACTCTGACAGCCGACAATTATGAGGTGAAGCCCGGCACCACGGCAGGTGACGGCTCGCTGCTCCGTCCTTACATCGTATTCTTCGGCGAGAGCGTTCCCATGATAGAACCTGCCATAAACGAGACAGAGCAAGCCGACATCTTCATTATAATAGGCACATCTCTCAACGTATATCCAGCCGCAGGACTTGTACAGTATGTACGCCCCGGCACCCCGATATATCTCATCGACCCGAAGAACGTGACTGTCACAGGAAACTGCAACATACGGCATATCATGAAGGGTGCATCAGAGGGCATGGAAGAACTATGCACGATATTGGAAGGCTGAGCCTGTAACACAAGCCACAATGTACCGTCCTGCCATATTGTTTCTTTTCAGATATGCCCCTGTCTTCAGATACGGCAACAATTGACATAAGAAACACTCTTTGCAACAAGCACCTGCATTCCTCAATAACAGAAATGACAGGTGACACAGTTTTAACATTTCATCTGACAAGAACAACATACGTTTTAATTTTGACGCTATGCTTCTGTTCAGGTGCCGTTGCTTACATTTTATTACAGACTCACATAATAAGATGTAAGTAATGGCATTTATAAAAAGACTTTATCGATTACTCATCATACCGTATCTGGATATAAGGCAAAAGCCGTCTTTTAGTATCTTTTTTGTCTGAATATAGGAAGGAAATAAAACACAATACGCACTTTCTCGTAAAAAAGCTGGACAAATGTCACATGTATTTAAATATTATTAATACCTTTGTACAAAGTGTTGCCAACCGGTTATCAAAGGAAATCCGAACCGCGAAAGCAGCCTTTAATTATGCTTTAGTCATTGGATGATTTCCGGTATCATTCTTTCTCTATCATAAAAAACAATATTATTCTCCGGATTTCCTTTTAAATTCTTAAATTATGCAATATCACTTACGAAACATGATGTTGTGGCTGGCATGCACCTTTGCGTTGCTTGCGCATGCGGCAGACACCGGTCCGGTGTTAAGAGCCGTAATTCAAAGCAGCACAGTCACGACACAAAAGGTCGGTGCGTATGAGTTCTCGGCAGACTCATACGGCTTTACTCTTATTAAACAAAACGGAGAGCTCAACTCAGCCGGAGGTGCCGGAGTCATTGAAAATGGAGCTTTCATGGCTGTAGCCGTAGACGACTGGTCCGATTGGGGAATGGGAAAGATGTGTACGGCGTACATCTTCAACACAAGTTCATTCGAGAAAATCCTCTCTGCAGGTATGGATGTAGGAGAAAACGCCATCAGTACAACCCTCGCACTAAGCCCGACAGGGAAAGGGGCTTATGGTTGTTTTGAGGATACAAATGGCGGTTATGAGTTCGGACTCTTCGACTCCGACAACCTCGTACGTTCAACAATAGCAACACTTAGCACACCGTGGCTTGCATGCGACTTCACTGCAGACGGAACGCTATATGCCATAGACCGCAACGGTAAATTGTCGTCTGTGAACATACAGACAGGAGAGATGACCCAAATTGCCGAAACCAGAATTACGGCAACTGAGCTCGGATCTGGTACGATAGACAAAGTTACATCCATATTCTACGTTGCCAACGGCAAGAAACTTTACTCGATACAGCTGCCTACAGGCAATGTCAAAGAACTATACGCACTCGAAGGCAACGAACAACTTGTGGGAATGTTCGTACAAAAGAACGGAACAGTAACCGAGACAGACAAGCCCGATAAGGTTACAGACCTCATTGCTGAGTTTGAAGAATACTCACTCACAGGAAAAGTACGCTTCACCATGCCTGAGACAAGCACTACAGGCAATGCGCTGGAAGGAACTCTCGGTTATAAAATTTCTGAAGGTACAAATGTGCTTGCAACCGGTTCGGCAGCCCCGAAAGAAGAAGTAAGCGTCAATATCACATTCGACAATATCGGCAAGCACAACATCAGCGTGGTTGTAACAAGCGGAGAGGCACAAAGCGAAGAAACCACAATAGGTATAGAAATTGCCGAGAAGCCTGAAGGCATAATACCTCCTTACTTCCAGCCGTTCAACACTCAGGACGACTTCAACACCCTGACAACCATAGACGGTAACAAAGACAAATGGGGGTGGATGTGGTGGCAGGAGAAAGCTTACTGCCAGCCATGTTTCACAAACTCGTCTGACGACTATCTCATAACGCCAGCACTATGGCTTGAAGCAGGCAAGAGGTATCCTGTATCATTCACGGCATGGCAACGTGACATTGCTTATGTGGAAAATCTTGAGGTTGTTGTGGGCGACAAGCCGGAAGCAGGTTCATTGCAGGCAATAGGCAGCTATGAGTTTACAGACGGCAAGCCGCACGACCTGGAGTTTTCTTATACAGCAGAGAGGACCGGATTGCACTATATCGGTCTGCACCTTGTCAGTGCTAAGAACATGTATGGCATTTACATGGACAACCTTAAAGTTGGAAAAGGAGCCTTGCTGACGGCACCTGCCGAACAGCCCTTCACAGCTACAGCCGACGCAAAGGGCGCACTCAGTGCAACCATAACAATTACGCCTAACGCAAAGAGCATTGACGGAAACAGCACCGAACTGACCAAAATAAAAATCTTCCGCAACGACAAGGAGGTGAAAGTCTTCACCGAAGGACTCACAAGCGAGCTGTCATTCACAGACAACGTTGAAGAGAACGGATTATATACATACAGCGTAATTGCCGAAAACGCAGATGGCGAAGGTGCCATAAGCAATACCAAGCTATACGTAGGAATAAACAAGGCAGGACCTGTACAGTCGGCATCAGCTGTTGAAACAGAAAACATCGGTGAAGTTACCGTATCGTGGGAGGCTCCAAATACAGATATTGACGGCAATCCGATAAATCCCGAGTTAATATCATACATGATAATGTATAAGATTTCCGGACAGGGTCAGAAGGTCGCAGGAAGAAACATAAAGGGAACTTCACACACATTCCGCATCAAGGAAGAAAGTGACAAACAGGACTTCGTCACATTCCTTGTGTTCACCGAAACACAGGCTGGTGTAAACGACCTGGGAAACGTTGCTACTGATGCAATACCGGTGGGCAAGCCTGACGAAATGCCATATCACCTTGGATTTGGCGGCACAGACGACCCGATATACAACACAACAAGCGAGCGTACAACTGCAAAATGGACTGAAAGCTCAGACGTGGAAGACCACGACGGCGATGGCGTATATCTGTTCAATGAGACATACGACGGCATTGGCGGTGCCGTATATACAGGCAAGATAAACGTTTCAAAAGATAATCCGGTGTTCACGTTCTGGTACATGTGCATGGCAGACGGCAAGGAAGCTATAAATATTGAAGTAAACGACGGCACTGGCTTCAAGCCTTTAAGCACCGCAAACATCAACGAGGGCAAAGACATGCAATGGAGCAAGCACAGTGTTTCGTTATCCGGCTACAAGGGCAAGAACGTCCAAATACGTATCAGCTATGTATCGCAAGGCTACCGTCTCGCCCTCGACGACTTCACTCTTACGGAAGCTTCAAGTCTGGACCTCTCACCTGTTGGCATTGGCGTGCCTGTTTCGGTAAAGGCAGGCGTCAAGTTCAATGTCCGTGTCGAAGTTGCCAACCTTGGCGCAATGCCATCCGGAGCGTTCGATGTAGAGCTTTACCGCGACAACAAACTTATCGAGACAATGTCTGCCGACAATCTTGACGGCGTATCGTCAAAGATATTTGAATTTGAACAATCAGTCAGTTCGCTTGTCAACTCGTATTCATACAAGGCGAAAGTCGTAAGCGAATACGACCAGAACAAGTCTAACAACGAAACGTCTGAAATATCCATAGAACGCGAAGCCACAACCCTGCCGGTACCGACAAAGGCTACCGCCACGGTGGACACTGACAGCAAGAAGGTTGAAATAGCATGGGAAGCCCCGCAATTCGACTTTACACCTGTCACAACTGTTGATGGTGCCGAAGACTACCGCCCGTTCTCAACCGGGCTGCCTACATCGCAGCTGTCTTCATACGACAACATCGGAGAGTGGAAGACGATAGACGGCGACGGTCTGAAAACAATTGTCATACAGCAGGGAAACACTTATCTGATGTATCCAAATGCAAACACTCCGTTAGGATTTATCGTGTTCAATCCATCTGAAGCAGGAATACCCGACCAGTATTTCTACAAGTTCGAGCCGCGTAATCCCGATACAAACAGCCTCTACTTCGCAGCAATCACGTCTTCGGTTCAGCCAAACGACGACTGGCTTATATCGCCGATGCTGTCAGGAAATGCACAGGAGATATCATTCTTTGCAAAGAGCTGTGTAGATCAATATCCCGAATCGTTTGAAGTATACTACTCTAACGGAGGTACGGAAATGAAGGATTTCGTAAAGGCAGGCAGCGAGAGCAACATTCCGGCTAAGTGGACCGAATACAAATACAGACTTCCTGAAGGTGCAAGACACTTCGCAATACACTATATGGCGAACGACCGCTACATGTTCATGGTTGATGACTTTACATTCGAGAAGGCTGCCCGTGATGAGAAAATAACCCTTGACGGCTATAACGTTTATCGTCAGAACGACCTTATAAGCAGCATAGAGAAAGATGCGAAGCTCTCCTATACCGACATGGAGAACGACAATCCGGAAAACACCACATATTCTCTAACGGCAGTATATGCCGAAGGCGAATCGGAGCCGGTACAGGCTAAGGCTATCACTACGTCTGTAAACGGAGTTTCTTCCGACAGCATGCAGATAAGCGTATCAGGCAGAAAGATCATCGTGGAAAATCCTGCGGCTGAGGCAATAACAATATGTGACACAGCCGGACGCAATATCGTAAACGGAAACAGAGGTCATGTGGTAAGCGTTGATGTTATTCCCGGTGTATATATAGTCAAAGGTGGAACAACAACAATCAAGATTATGGTGAAATAACACAACCGTAATGACACACTAAAACAAAAGCTGCGCCAACGTTGGTGCAGCTTTTGTTTTATATTACCAATATAATATTGAAAACATGAAACACGTCATGAAAGGTAGTCAAGACTCTTCTTCAATGCTTTCAGTTCTTCCCGTATGTTTATCAGCATCTCCATAACACGGGCGTTGCCGTCCACCTGCTGACGGTTCTCACGCAACATCTTGCGTGCTGCAGAAAGCTTGAAGCCCCTGACCTTGACAAGGTTATAGATTATCTTAATATTGTCGATGTCCGCCTGTGTATACTGCCGGATATTGTTGCCGGTGGTCTTCGGCCTTATTGCAGGTATCTCTTTCTCCCAAAAACGGAGAGTGCTTTCGGCGACATCCACCATTGCCGCCACTTCCTTTATTGAATAATAAAGCTTCAGATTTTTATCCGTATTAAGCGCCATAACCTTATATTATTATTTAATAAGACTGAACTCAACTGCAAAAATAACACTTTTTTCCGACAGACAAGCCATAAACCGCATAAATCCCGACATGGCACGATGACGTGAAGTCTCCGGATACCGCTCTCACAGTCTTGCCGATATCCCCGTAAAAATGTCATTCGCCTTCCTGTTCCGGCGTGTCCGTCTCTTTCGTAACATACCGCTGATAATATGCAATGAGCAAAGTGGTAAGCGGAAGTGCCACGATAAGACCGATAAACCCGAGCAGCGAACCCCACACCGACAACGAAAGCAGCAGTATGGCAGGGTTAAGCCCCATTGCCTTGCCCATTATCTTTGGAGTGATTACCATGTCTATTATCACCTGCACGATTGCAAATATCGCCACAGCCGAGGCAAGTATTATCCAGAAGTTCTGCCCCGTGTCTGCCGCTTTCATAAGGGCGAGGAAGGCTGTCGGTATCAGTGCGAACGTATGCAGGTAAGGCACGAGGTCCATTATGCCGATAAGTATTCCCAGTCCGATAGCCATTGGAAAGTCGATGAGCGTAAATCCTATACAGAACAGTATCCCCATGCTTAGCGCAACAAGCGACTGTCCGCGCACATAGTTGTTAAGCTCCCTTTCAACGTCTTTCATCAGCGACTGCCAGAAAGGGCGCACCGACTTTGGAAAAATCTTTATCCAGTTGTTTGAAAGATATTCATAGTCAAGCAGGATGAAGAACATGTACATCAGCGTGATGAACGATGCCACTATGCTTATTATCACATTCGCCGTCTGCCCGAGCACGGAGAACACCTTCGGCATGGCAGACTTCACGGCTTCCGCCACATCTTTGCTGTTAAAGAAGCGGCGTATCTCGTGCTGGTTGTCGTTCAGCCATGTCCGTATTGCGTCCGGGGTGTTGCTGACATTCGCCTCATGCTGTATGTATCTGGTGATGTATCCGCCCAGTTTCTCAAACTGCTCTATCATGGGAGGTATTATCAGGTAGAATATCCCGCCCAAGACGGCAATGACAAGTATCAGCGTCACGATTATCGAGAGTGCCCTCGTGGGGACCCTCATCCTGTATTGCATGAACTTAACTACCGGATACAGCAGATATGCCAACAGCCACGCTATGAAAAACGGCAGCAATACACCGCTCAGCCAGTTCATCACAAACAGCACGGCAAATACCAGCATGGCAACCAGTGCCCAGCGTATAAACTTGTCGAATGTTATCTTTTGCTCAAACATAATTTATATTTTAAGTCATGACAAACAGGCATGCAACATGCAAGACTTGTCCCGCATTGACACCATAACAAGATAATATGGTGAAAAACACCCGAAGACCGGAATATCACATTGTGGCGGGACACACCCGCGGTCACTTCATTTTCTGCTCCTCTTCCAACGCCTTGCGGTAACAGTCGCGGCACAGCGGCTCATACTCATTGACCTCTCCGAGCAGCACCCGCTTGTCGTTCTCGACAAGGCGGTGGCTCACGTATGCCAGCGCACCGCACTTCACACAGATGGCATGAACCTTCGTAACCTCGTCGGCAACGGCACAAAGCGCGGGAATAGGACCGAAGGGAACACCCTTGAAATCCATGTCCAGACCGGCAACGATAACCCTTACACCCCTGTTTGCAAGCTGGTTGCATACGTCCACAAGACCTTCGTCAAGAAATTGTGCCTCATCTATGCCCACAACGTCTATGTCCGATGCCAGCAGCAATATGCTCGACGACGAGTCTACCGGCGTGCTCGGTATTGTTGTCCTGTCGTGGCTCACGACGTCAACCTCCGAATATCTCGTATCAAGCGACGGCTTGAAAATCTCCACACGCTGTTTGGCAAACTTTGCCCTTTTCATTCTTCGTATCAGTTCCTCCGTCTTTCCTGAAAACATCGAACCGCACACCACTTCTATCCTACCCGGGCGGTGCATCTCCCAACCTTCCGAATTTCTTTCCATTATGCCGCAAATATACGAATAAGTCGAGAACAAAACAACAAATTTATTTATTTTTTTGCCGAGCGAAGGTATATAAGACGAAGTAGAATACGAAGTCAAATATACAAAGACGTTTTAAAAATTGCAAAGATTTAAAGTGTTTTTTTGCCATGGTAGATTAATTAAGTATATTTGTCAGAGAAAAGGGATCGGGCACCATAACAAGGTCTCACGGTCCCATGGAGACAGTCAGGTTATATATCAATACATAGCAACAAGCACCATGGGTACATTATATATAGTGCCTACTCCGGTAGGAAACCTGGAAGACATCACCTTCCGCGCCATACGGATACTTAAAGAGGCAGACATGGTTCTGGCGGAAGACACGCGTACTTCGGGCATTCTTCTGAAGCACTTCGATATAAAAAATCATCTTATATCGCATCATAAGTTCAACGAGCACGGCACCTCCGCCGGGATTGTGGAGCGTCTTAAAGGCGGTGCAGACATCGCACTTATCAGCGATGCCGGCACTCCTGGCATCAGCGACCCCGGCTTTTATCTTGTCCGCGAGGCGGCGGCGGCAGGCATTACGGTACAGTGTCTGCCCGGCGCCACGGCATTCGTGCCTGCTATAGTGTCTTCCGGACTGCCCTGCGACCGTTTCTGTTTCGAAGGTTTCCTGCCTCAGAAGAAAGGGCGTGCCACACGTCTTGAAAGCCTCAAGGACGAGACACGCACCATGGTCTTTTACGAGTCGCCCTACAGGGTGCTGAAAACGCTGCGGCAGTTTGCCGAATATTTCGGCGGGGACCGTCAGGCAAGTGCATGCCGCGAGATATCAAAGATACACGAGGAGAGCGTACGGGGCACACTGGCTGAGGTCATAGCCCACTTCGAGACAACAGAGCCGCGCGGCGAATTTGTGATTGTCGTTGCCGGAAAGAGTACAAAAAAGGAATGAAACCAAAACTATTATAATTATGAAAAAGGTATTATTATTTGCAGCATGTGCCATTGCACTGACTGCATGCAAGAACGAGAAGGCTGCTCCCGAACAGACAACGGTAAGCGCCACAGACTCCTTGCAGCGCATCATCGAGCAGAAAGACAATGAGATAAACGATATGATGGGATTGCTGAACGATGTCGAGGAGGGGTTCCGCGACATCAACGCAGCCGAGAACCGTGTGCTCATTGCAAAGGATGGAGAGGGTTCCAACAAAGAGAGCGAGATACGCGAGAACATCAGGTTCATACAGCAGCGCCTTGTACAGAACCGCGAACTGATAGAGAAGCTGCGCCAGCAGATGCGCGAAAGCTCGTTTAAGGGCGAGCAGCTGAAGCGCACCATAGAGAACCTTGTAAAGCAACTGGACAACAAGGACATACAGTTGAGACAGCTGCGTGCAGAGCTTGACGCAAAGGACATACACATTGCCGAGCTTGATGCAGCTATCTCCGACCTCAACACAAACGTCAACGACCTGAAAGGGGAGAACGAGAACAAGACCAAGACGATAAACGACCAGGACAAGCAGATAAACACTGCATGGTTCGCGTTCGGCACGAAGAAGGAGCTGAAGGAGCAGAACATCCTCTTAAAGGGCAAGGTGTTGCAGGGCAACTTCAACAAGAACTACTTTACAAAGATAGACATACGCGTGGACAAGGAGATAAAGCTCTATTCAAAGTCCGCAAACATACTGACCATGCACCCGTCAAGCAGCTACACCCTGCAGCGCGATGCCAAAGACCAATATGTGCTCAGGATAAACAATCCGCAGCTGTTCTGGAGCACAAGCAAGTATCTGGTGGTGCAGGTTAAGTAAATTACGAATTTTGAATTATGAATTACGAGTTGGCAGCCGCTGGCTGCTGTAGAATTT
>UQZX01000020.1 GCA_900545525.1 uncultured Prevotella sp. | reverse complement strand
ATTATATTATATATAATGTACGCGTACCTATATGTTAAAGGGAACGGTGGCTCCTTGCTCAATGTTCCCCGCTTCCGGTTGCAGCTTGGATGCCGTGCCGTGTGCCTGCTGTCCTTCCATGGCGCGCCCCCGTATGGCAATGTGCCTGCCGGTATTCCGTGATGTGCCCTGCATATACAAAAGCCCGGAGCATTGCCCCGGGCTTTTGTATATGCGGCACTTCCGTGGCACGCATTCTGTCTGTACGGACGTTCTTTATTCCTTTACTACTGGTATCTTCTCCACACGGCGCTGATGGCGTCCGCCTTCAAACGGCACCTTGAAGAACTCGTCCATAATCTTTGCAGCAGTCTTGTTGTCTACAAAGCGTCCCGGCATGACGAGCACGTTGGCGTCGTTATGCTGGCGGATGAGGCGTGCAATCTCTGGCTCCCATGCAACTCCGGCGCGCACGCCGTTGTGCTTGTTCAGAACCATGCTTATGCCCTGTCCGCTTCCGCAGATGCCTATTCCGGGATAAACCTCGCCGCTCTCGATGCCTTCTGCAAGGGCATGCCCGAAGTCGGGATAGTCGCAGCTCATGTCGCTGTATGTGCCGTAATCCTTGTAAGGATAACCGTGCTCTTCAAGATACTGTATTACATACTTCTTAAGTGGAAAGCCCGCGTGGTCGCAAGCAAGTCCGATTGTCTTTATTTCCATAGGTAATTAAGTTTTTGCAGGACGAACCAGCGTATCCTGTTCCTGCGGTTTATAGATTTTGACGGGCAGGGACGTAAACGCTGCCACGTCCCTGCCGTTGGATTTGATTATTCTGCCATGAACGCTTTTACCTGGTTGTAGACGTTCTCGGCGGTGTAGCCGAGTTTCTCGTCCAGTACCTTGTATGGTGCGGAGAAGCCGAAGCTCGGCATTCCGAACACTTTTCCGTTGGCACCGACAAGTCCTTCGAGGGTTACGGGCAGACCTGCCGTCATGCCGAATATCTTGCTGCCCTTCGGCAGGATGCTCTCCTGATATTCCTTGCTCTGCGAACGGAAGAGTCCCTCGCTTGGAACGCTTACGATGCGTATTTTCATGCCGTCCTTGCGGAGGAGTTCGGCACCGGCAACGAGAGTTGCCACTTCAGAGCCGTCGGCAACGAGTATTACGTCGAAGTCTTCGTCAGAGCCGGCAACGATGTATGCGCCCTTGCGTGCCTGTTCGTAGTCTGTCCCGGCAGGCAGCTTGGTGATGTTCTGACGTGAGAAGATAAGTGCAGTAGGTGTTTCCATGTTCTCCATTGCCATTGCCCAGCATACGGTCGTCTCGTCGGCGTCGGCGGGGCGGAACACGCGCACGCTGTCTTTTCCGTGGTGGTTCTTCAGTTTTTCCATGAGGCGTATCTGTGCTTCCTGCTCTACCGGCTCATGTGTAGGACCGTCCTCGCCTACGCGGAATGCGTCGTGTGTCCAGATGAACTTTATCGGAACCTCCATCAGCGCCGCCATGCGCACGGCGGGCTTCATATAGTCGGAGAACACGAAGAACGTTCCGCATGCCGGTATCACACCGCCGTGCAGGTACATGCCGATACACATGCACGCCATCGTAAGCTCGCTTACGCCTGCCTGGAAAAATGCACCGCTGAAGTCGCCGCGTACCATTGAAGTCGTCTTCTTCAGGAAGCCGTCCGTCTTGTCGCTGTTAGACAGGTCGGCTGAAGAGCATATCATGTTCGGAACCTGCTCTGCGAGCACACCGAGACATGCTGCTGATGCTGCACGTGTTGCCGAGTTTTCCTTCTGTACGCATGCACTCCAGTCAACCTTTGGTGCGTTGCCGCTGAACCATTCTTTCATCTGCGCAGCCTTTTCTGGGTTTGCCTTTGCCCATTCAGCCTCTGCGGCATGCCTGTCGGCAACGATCTTCTTCAGCTCTTCGGCACGCTTTGCATAAAGCTCAGCAACCTCCGGGAATATCTGGAACGGGTTGGTCGGGTCTCCGCCAAGGTTGGTTATTGTCTTTACGTATGCCTCTCCGCCAAGGGGAGCACCGTGGGTCTTTATGCTGCGCTCATAGCTTGAGCCGTCTTCCTTCAGCGCACCCTTGCCCATGACGGTCTTGCCGATGATGAGCGTGGGTCGTGTCTCTTCTTTCTGTGCTGCCTTCAGTGCCTCGCGTATCTCGTCGGCGTCGTTGCCGTTAATCTTCATGACGTTCCAGCCCCATGCCTTGTATTTCGCCTCGGTGTCTTCGTTCATTACGACACCACACTCAGTGGAAAGCTGTATGTCGTTTGAGTCGTAGAACATTATGAGGTTGTTCAGACCGAGCGTGCCTGCAAGGCGACCTGTGCCCTGCGATATCTCTTCCTGGATGCCTCCGTCGGAGATGTAGGCATATATCTTGTGCTGTATGATGTCATTGCCCAGCTTTGCCTGAAGGAATTTTTCGGCAACGGCGGCACCTGCCGCAAACGTGTGTCCCTGTCCGAGCGGTCCAGATGTGTTTTCTATTCCGCGGTTGAGGTCCCTTTCCGGATGTCCTGGGGTGGGAGACTCCCACTGGCGGAACTGTGCCAGTTCTTCGAGCGTGAACTTTCCTTGCAGTGCAAGTGCCGAATAGAGCATCGGCGACATGTGTCCGGGGTCAAGGAAGAAACGGTCGCGTCCTTCCCATGACGGGTTTTCGGGGTCGTAAACCAGGAACTCCGAGAAGAGCACGTTTATAAAATCTGCTCCGCCCATGGCACCGCCGGGGTGACCGGAGTTAGCTTTCTCTACCATTGAAGCTGCAAGGATACGGATGTTGTCCGCTGCCCTGTTCATTAATTTCTTGTCGTTCATATTGTTTCTTGTTTGTTTTGTTACATTATTTATATATAAGGCTTTTCCCGTACGTTTACGGTTATTGCCCCTTGCTTGCAACGGCGGCATGCTCTATGGCAAGACCTGCCTTGTAGTTTTCTATGTAGGCATTGAAGCCGGCAACGTCTTCGTCCGTCGGCGCAATCTCGGTTGCCTCGGCGTTGGCAAATACTTTCTCGTCAAGGTATTCGGCAAGTGTCTGCTTCTTTTCGTTGTTTACAAGATATGATGCAAGGAGTGCAATTCCCCATGCACCGCCTTCGCCTGCCGTTTCCATAACAGAGATAGGAGAGTTCAATGCTGCGGCAAGCACGCGTTGTCCTACGCCCTTGGTCTTGAACAGACCGCCGTGGCCTGTTATTCTGTCAACCTTTATGTCTTCTTCGTTGAAGAGGATGTCGTTTCCTATCTTCAATACGCATACGGAACCATAGAGGTGGACACGCATGAAGTTGGCAAGATTGAACTTGTCGTTTGCCGAGCGGACAAACAGCGGCCTGCCTTCGGACAGTCCTGCAACGGGCTCGCCCGATATATAGTTGTAGGATATCAGTCCGCCGCAGTCGGCATCGCCGTTGAGTGCATTGTTGTACAGCTTCCCGTAGACCTCGTTCATATCAGCCTTTATGCCAAGAAGTTCCTGATATTCTTTGAACAGGTTAACCCATGCGTTGAGGTCGGACGTGCAGTTGTTGCAGTGTACCATGGCAACGGGGCTTCCGTCAGGTGTTGTCACCATGTCTATCATTTCATACGGCTTGCTAAGTTCTTTTTCAAGAACAATCATAGAGAAAGATGATGTTCCGGCAGAAACGTTTCCAGTGCGCTGCTTTACAGCGTTGGTGGCAACCATGCCGGTTCCTGCATCACCCTCGGGCGGGCATAGCGGAATTCCTGCCTGAAGGTTACCTGATACATCAAGCATTTCGGCTCCTTTTGCTGTAAGTGTTCCTGCATCGGCTCCGGCAACAAGCACTTCCGGCAGTATGTCATCAAGTTTCCATGAGAAGCCTTTAGGAGCAATAAGTCCGTTGAACTTGCTTACCATGTCTGCCGAATAGTTCTTTGTGTCCGGATCTATGGGCAGCATTCCCGATGCATCTCCAATTCCGAGAACCTTGCGCCCTGTAAGTTTCCAGTGTATGTATCCTGCAAGTGTTGTAAGATACTTGATGTCCTTTACATGTTCTTCACCGTTAAGTATCGCCTGATAGAGGTGTGATATGCTCCACCTGAGCGGTATGTTATACACAAAGAGCGATGAAAGGGCTGCGGCAGCCTCGCCTGTGTTTGTGTTGCGCCATGTGCGGAAAGGTACAAGAATGTCTTCTCCGTCACCGAAAGCCATGTATCCGTGCATCATTGCGCTGATGCCGATAGATGCGAGCGATGTTATTTCAATGCCGTATTTCTTGTTTACGTCTGTACGCAGGTCTGCATAACAGGCGTGAAGCCCTGTCCAAACCGTTTCGATGCTGTATGTCCATAACCCGTCTACAAGTTGGTTTTCCCATTCATAGCTGCCTTGTGCAATTGGTTTGTTGTCCTGGTCTATGAGCACCGCCTTTATGCGGGTAGAGCCAAACTCTATGCCGAGAATGGCCTTGCCCGCTTCTATAGTTGACTTTGCATCCATTTTCATAATATGAATTATAACAGTGCCTTGTTCAACATATAGTACACTTCATTGAAACGAAGTTCTTTGCGGAATTCGTCAACCTTTGTGTCCTTATTGATGATAAGGCATTCTACGCCGGCTATCTCTGCATAATCCTGCCAGTATTCGTCGGTCAGGTCGTATGAGAATGCACTGTGGTGGGTTCCGCCTGCGTATATCCAGCATCCTGCGCCTACCTCGAAGTTAGGCTGCGGTATCCATAATGCCGATGCAACGGGCAGCTTGGGCAGGGGTTTCGGCTTGATGCATTCCACATCGTTGACGATGAGGCGGAAACGGTTGCCCATGTCCACGACTGTTGCGGTAACGCCCTTGCCTTCTTTTGATGTGAATACGAGGCGTGCGGTCTGGCTCTTGCGGTAACCTATGCCGAGATAGTGGAGCTCAAGACGTGGCTTCGATGCGGCGATGAGCGGACATACTTCGAGCATGTGCGACTGGAGTATTGAACTTTGTTCGCCGTTGAAGTTGAGCGTATAGTCTTCAAGGAATGAACACCCGTTGGGCAGTCCTTGTGTCATTACCCATATAGTGCGGTAGAGTGCCGCTGTCTTCCAGTCGCCTTCCCCGCCAAATCCATATCCTTCTGCCATAAGTCGCTGTGATGCCAGACCCGGTATCTGGTCGAAGCCCATTCCCGTTGCCTCTATGTCGGCATCGCCGAGGTCGTCAAAGTTTGTAGTGAAGCCTTTTGCGCCCTTTGCTTCAAGTATGGCGCGGATAGACAGCTCTGCCTTTGCTGCATTCCATACCTTGCGGTATGCTTCGGATGACTTGTCTTCCAGTTCTGCATCGTGATCGTACTCTTTGAAGTATGTCTCAACGAGTGCATCCACGTCCTTGTCCTCTATTTTCTTGAAGTATTCCATTACTTCGTTGAACGGGCAGTAGTCCACATGATATCCCAATACCTGTTCTGCGGCAACCTTGTCTCCGTCGGTAACGGCAACGTTGTTCATCTGGTCGCCGAAGCGCAGTATCAGCATGTCCTGTGCGTCAGCCCATCCTGCACATACCCTTTCCCACACAGCTATGTGCTTCTGTGTCTTTTCTTCCTGCCAGTGACCTACAACAAGCTTGCGGCGTACACGCATGCGTGACACGATATGTCCGAACTCACGGTCGCCGTGAGCACTCTGGTTCAGGTTCATGAAGTCCATGTCAATGTCGTTCCATGGTATTTCTGCATTGAACTGTGTATGCAGGTGAAGCAGCGGCTTGTGCAGAATTTGCAGACCGTGTATCCACATCTTTGCAGGAGAGAACGTGTGCATCCATGTTATCACGCCCACACACTTCTTGTCGTTGTTTGCCGCAGAGAATATCTCTACAACTTCCTTGCTGCTGTTAGCTGTTCCCTTATATACTACTTTTATCGGCAGATTGCCCGACTCGTTCAGTCCGTCCACCATTTTCTTTGAGTGTCCGTCCACCTGTGTCACGGCATCGCCTCCGTAAAGAAGCTGTGCTCCTGTTACAAACCAAACCTCCAAGTTCTCAAATGCTTTTATCATAGTCGTATTTATTTTTATTATATGTTACAATCAAATCTTTGTTTCTGTACCTCCCTAATCAGTGCTTTTTCTGTCCGTAATAGGCATTGGGACCGTGCTTGCGGCTGAAATGCTTCTCTACGAGCAGCTGGTTCATGGTCGTTTCCGGATTTACGCAGAAAGAAACAAATGCCATTTTTGCCACCTGCTCCATTACAACGGCGTTGTAAACGGCATTGTCCGGATCCTTTCCCCATGAGAACGGACCATGGTTCTTAACCAATACGCCGGGGGTGTGTATGTAGTTCATGTCCTTAAACCTGTCCACGATTACAGTTCCTGTCTCCTTCTCATATTCAGCCATCTGCTCTTCCGTCATGTCTCCGGTGCACGGTATACAGTCGTGGAAGTAGTCGGCGTGTGTAGTTCCGATGTTCGGAATATCCTTTCCTGCCTGAGACCATGCCGTAGCGTATGTGGAATGAGTATGTACTATTCCTCCGATTTCAGGAAATGCCTTATATAAGACAAGGTGTGTCGGCGTATCGGATGAAGGATTTAGGTCTCCCTCAACCACTTTGCCTGTGTTGAGATCGACAACCACCATGTCCGATGCCTTCATGTCATCATAGCTTACACCGGACGGCTTGATTACCACAAGACCTTTCTCGCGGTCTATACCCGATACGTTTCCCCATGTGAAAATCACCAAATTGTGCTTCACCAGGTCGAGATTGGCACGAAATACCTTTTCTTTGAGTTCTTCTAACATAATTCTTATAATTTAAAACACGGGTCTTCCAGATATGCGTTCCTGTTGAAACGATACATGGCAGCACCACGCTTTGATGTTATTTTATCTATGAATTCAGTCTTTTCTATAAATTCTATTGTCTTTATGCGTTTACGGAAATTACGCTTGTCTATCTCTTCTCCAAGCACTGCCTCATACACATGCTGCAACTGGGTGAGCGTGAAGAGGTCGGGCAGGAGGTTGAAACTCAGTGGTTCAGTTGATATTCTTCTGCGCAATAATGTTATGGCTTTCTTCACCATATCGTTGTGGTCGGAGTATAATTGAGGCAGTTCGTCTGTGCTGACCCATTCCACGCCGTGTTGCCTGCGCAACTCCTCGTTGTAGTCGTTCACGTTTATCAGTGCACAGTATGCCACGGATATGACGCGTTCACCGGGATCGCGCTCTATTGCTCCGAACGCTCCAACCTGTTTCATGTATATTTCTTTCAGTCCGGTAAGTTCAAGCAGTACTCTGTTTGCCGCATCATCAAGACTTTCATCTTTCTCGACAAATCCGCCATAAAGAGACCATTCTCCACGTCCCGGATCCATATTACGTTTTCCGATGAGCAGTTTCAGTCTGTTTTCATCGAAGCCGAATATTATACAGTCTACGGCAACGTAAGCTTTAGTATGTTCGCTATAGTAAGTAGTCATTTTTTTATATGTTAAGTCTTTCAGTCTTCTTATGGAAGCTTAAAGGTGCATCCGCCTTCTGTTTTGAGGCGGATACACCTTATATATAATTACCACAGGATGATGTACAGCAGTGTAAGGATTATCACTACTCCGGCTGCACCGATGTTGAATGCCTTGTCTGTCCTGAATATTTCGAGGTCTATAGCGACAAGTTTCGGATCCTGTACCTTGTCAAGGGCATTCGAGCGGAGATAGAAACCTATTGTTGCCGTCATTGCCGCGAAGAATATCATGGCTCCCTGTACACCGTGTATTGTAAGTGTGTTGCTGAAGAACGACATTACAAAGACTGCAATAGACACGGCAGCAGTGCAGTAGAATATTCTGCTCCATAGAAGCTGTGTCCTGATAGTCTTTTCGTCAAGTTCATCTGCCTTAACCGCTTTGTTGCTGTAAAGAGATATTCCAACGAACATTATCACAAGTGCTATGAACACGTATCCCGAACGTATAAGGAACGGAACATCAGGCAGAGTGAACTTGAACAGTATCGAGAACAGGAACGTTCCGAATGCTGCTGCCACTGCCGCAGCTCCCGATGCACGTTTCCAAAGAAGTCCCAGACCGAAGATTACCACTACGCCCGGATATACGAATGCCGAGTATTCCTGTATGAACTGGAATGCCTGGTCTATACCTCCCATAAGAGGATATACGGCGATAAGGGCTATGATGAGTGCGCTTACGGATGTAATACGACCAACGTTTACCAGTTTTGTCTCACTTGCGTTCTTATTTATGAACTGCTTATAGATATCCATGGTGAACAGTGTCGATGTAGAGTTGAACATGGAAGCGAGTGAAGATATTACCGCTGCGGCAAGTGCTGCAAACGACAGACCCTTTACAAATGTCGGTGTGAAGTTGCGTATAAGGAACGGATAGGCGTCGTCCGAACGCTCAATGCCTCCGGCAAGCGTGTGGCGGAGAGTTTCGAGTGCCGTGTCGTCTCCATTCATTATATAGAATGCACATACGCCGGGGATACATACGATGAAAGGAATGAGTATTTTAAGGAATGCTGCGAATATCATACCCTTCTTTGCTTCAGAAAGTGATTTTGCTGCGAGACCTTTCTGGATGATATACTGGTTGAAGCCCCAGTAACCGAGGTTCGTAAGCCAAAGAGCACCGAATATCAGCACGATGCCGGGATTTGTAAAGAACGGGTCTTCTTTCTGTATAGTCGCACCGTTTTCCACAACACCGTTAATCACAGGATATAGTTCCTCGTTTCTCGTGACGACAAGGTTGAAATGTTTGTCGCCTGCCTGATCAATGCACCAGCTGTATATGTTGCCGAGAGCCTCCAGTGCACCGCATCCCCATACTTCTGCTCCAATTACGGAAAGGGCTGCGTATGCAGTGATAAGACCGCCGCCAACGAGGAATGTAACCTGCATCACGTCTGTCCATGCAACAGATGCAAGACCGCCGTAGATTGAATAAAGACCGGCTATGACGAAAAGAACTACAATGATAACCATTCTCACCTGATCTATCTCCATGCCGCCGAAGTTGATAATCATGTCTGTCGGCAATCCGAGAATTTGCTGAATGGCAAGTGCACCGAGCCATGCCACCGATGTAAGGTTAACGAATACATACAGGAAAAGCCAGAGTATGGAGAATGCCAGTCCTACACCCCAGTTATAGCGTTCGCGAAGGAACTGCGGTATAGTGAAAATCTTCCTTTCTATCATTAACGGAAGCAGGAACTTGCCCACTACGATAAGTGTTGCAGCAGCCATCAGCTCGTATGCAGCCTGTGCTATACCCGATGCAAATGCCGAACCCGACATGCCGATAAACTGTTCTGCAGAGATGTTTGCCGCGATGAGCGATGCTCCCACAGCCCACCATGTCAGCGTGTTTCCGGCAAGGAAATAGTCATTAGACGACTTCTCTTCTCCCTTTTTGTTGCGTGAGAGAAATATACCCATGCCTACAAGGATTACTATATATACGGCGAACACTATGTAGTCCACCGGTTCAAATCCGTTGTTCTGTAATGCTTCGATTACTTTCATTGTCTTGTCGCTTTTTTATTAGTAGTTAGTATTATAGGTTATAATGTTATTCAACGCTGAATTTAAATACACAATGCGAGTTGTATTTCTGTCCCGGCTCGAGTGTTGCCGACGGCCACTGCGGCTTGTTGGGAGTGTCGGGATATTTCTGTGTTTCAAGACAGCATGCAGCCTGTTTGCCGTATGCGATGCCTTTCTTTCCCTTTACCGTCCCTGTAAGGAAGTTGCCTGTATACACCTGTATTCCCGGTTCGTTGGTATAGACCTCAAGCTTTATGCCTGTGAGTGGAGAGTAAAGGCTTGCAGCCACCTGTGTGTCATCGCCCTTGCCGTCTTTATATGTGTTTAGGCACCAGTTGTGGTCAAAACCGTTTGCCCCCTTTATCTGTGCAAATCCGAAGTTGTCCACATCCTTGCCTATGGCAGTAGGCTTGCGGAAGTCCATCGGCGTGTTTTCCACCTTTGCAATTTCACCGGTTGTCATGTATGTGGTGTCGGTCGGGGTATAGCTGTCGGCATTCACGTATAGCAGACAGTTCTTGATATCTTTCGTCGGGTCTCCGTTGAGGTTGAAGTAAGAGTGGTTTGTCATGTTTATCACAGTCTTCTTGTCAGTTGTCGCAGTATAGCTTATATCAAGGCTGTTGTCGCTCTTTACTGTATATGTAACCACTGCCGTCACGTTGCCCGGAAAATTGTTGTCCCCGTCTTTCGAGTTCATTGTAAGCTGAAGGGTGGAGTCGTTGAGCTGCTTTGCATCATACACCTGATACTGCCATCCCGACGGACCGCCGTGCAGACAATGTCCGAAGTTGTTGGTCGGCAGCTGTATGGTTTTTCCGTCTATCGTTATCTGTCCGTTCTTTATGCGGTTTGCATATCTGCCTATTGCAGCGCCAAAGTCGCTCGGACTGTTCACGCTGTCAGCATATTGCGCTATGTTGTCATAGCCCAGTACTACGTCCGTAGGCGTGCCGTTCTTGTCGGGAACAACGATGGAAACCACGCGTCCGCCGAAATTTGTTATGCACACTTCCATGTTGCCTGCATTTTTCAGTGTGTATAGTTTTATGGGTTTCTCGTTGATTACGGTATCGAAAGCCGTCGGATTTAATCCTGATGCCGTAGTGTTTTGTACTTTGTCAGAGCAGCTCATTGTCAGCATTACAGCTGCAATCCCTGTTCCGAAAATCACAGATTTGAGGTTTTTCATATATTTGTTGGGGTTAATAAGTTATTGTTTCATAAATTGCATGTAAAGTTAATACATTTTCCGCAAACTTATGTATAAACGTATAACGTTTTGTTACATTTGCTGCGGTTTCGGTGTATTATCGGTATTGTATATGTCTTTTCAGAATAGCTCATGCCGTTTTCTTGTTTTTACATGCTTTTAACAGTGCATGTTTTTCATACTTCGACTTATAAGTTTGTGCCTTCAAAGATACTAAAAATTTTATATAAAAATAAAAGAAAAGCAGATTTATTGTATTTTATACGCCAAGTTTGCCATGCCGTTTTGTCGTAGGCATGGTATGCCATACACATTATATATACCTTTATTATTGTAGTAAGTGTTGTGTCATGTACCGTAACGTGCCTTATGAAATCCTCTATCCTGGCATTATGAGTACGGATGTCTGTAACTGAAGTTTCGCTCTTTAACTTTCTGAAGCTCATTGACTTCCTGACTTCTGAAAAACAGGCTGATAATGTAAGAGGCATCCTTCCGAATGTAGAAGGACACCTCTTGTTCTCTCTTTATAAGTATATAGCCGGCGGTCAGCATATCTTTCGTGAGCCGTCGCTTATTACAACGTCATACACTTTTGGCTCCTTGCCATATCTGTTTCTGTATTTTTCTTTTGCATCGGCAATGAACTTGTCGTACAGCCCTTCCTTTACAAGATTAATTGTACAGCCTCCGAAGCCGCCCCCCATAATCCTGCTTCCTGTCACTCCGTTGTCTTTTGCAATGTCATTCAGATAGTCAAGCTCCTCACACGACACCTCATAGTCCTGACTAAGTCCGTTGTGTGTCTCGTACATCTTTCTCCCCACGGTCTCGAAGTCGCCTTCTGTGAGTGCCTTGCATACGGCTTCCACACGGTCTTTCTCGCCAAGTACGAACACGGCACGCCGCATGTCTTCCTTGCTTACTATGTCTTTCACGCTCTCCAGCATGTCCCAGTCGGCATCGCGGAGCGTCTCCATGTTCTTTTCCGGATATCTTTGCTTCAGGGTTTCCAGTACGTTTTCGCAGCTTTTGCGGCGGTCGTTGTATGCCGATGACGCCAGCTCATGCTTCACGCCGGAGTCTAAAAGCACAAGCTTATAGCCTTTCATCTCAAATGGGAAATACTCGAACTCCCGGCTGCGGCAGTCGAGACACATCAGTTTTCCTGCCATTCCGAACACGCTTGCAAACTGGTCCATTATGCCACACTTCACTCCGCAGTAGTTGTGTTCCGTTGCCTGTCCGGCAAGGACCATGTCCCATTTGCTCACCTTATTGCCACCGAAGAGGTCGTTAATGGCGTATGCGTAGCAGCTTTCAAGTGCGGCAGACGAAGACATGCCTGCTCCTAACGGCACATCGCCCGCAAAGGCGGTGTTGAAACCTTCCACGTCCACGCCCCGTTTTTTCATTTCCTGCACTATTCCGTATATGTACCGTGCCCAGCTTGTGCGTGGAGCCGTCTCGTCGTCTACACCGAACTCAACCTTGTCTTTAAGGTCTATGGCGTATGCCAGCACCTTCCGTGTGCCGTTGGGGCGTATCTCGCACATTATGCCTTTGTCCACTGCGCCGGGAAATACAAATCCTCCGTTATAGTCGGTGTGCTCTCCTATGAGGTTGATGCGTCCCGGAGAGTGGTATATGCTGCCTGTCTTGCCGTCGAAATGTTTAATGAAACGGCTTCTTACAAATTCTATGTCCATTGGTCTATGCTTATGAATTGTTTGTCATTGTTGCTGTCATTCCGTCACTCCGAACCTGTATATTGTCGTCTGCTTGTATTGTTCCCCTGGACGTAGTACCACCGTCGGGAAGTAAGGACGGTTGGGCGAGTCGGGGAAGTGCTGTGCCTCGAAACAGATACCGCTGCGCTTAGGGAATGTAGCCCCGTGCTGTCCCTTGTATCCGTCAGCCCAGTTGTCGGTGTACAGCTGCATGCCCGGTTCTGTTGTATAAACCTCCATGGTGCGTCCGCTCTCCGGTTCGGTTATGCGTGCGGCGAAGCTCAGTTCGCCTTCCTCGTTCTTGTTGAGCACATAACAGTGGTCGTATCCGTTGCCGTTCCTTATCTGTTCGTTGTCGGCATCGATGTCCCTGCCCACGGTTTTGGGTGTCCTGAAGTCGAACGGAGTGTCTTTTACCGTACGTATCTCGCCTGTCGGAATGCAAGTTTCGTCTATCGGAAGATAGAAGTCGGCGTTTATCTCGCATATAAGGCTGTCTACGGTAGGAGTGGGGTCTGCCGTACCGGTCAGGCTGAAGAAGCCGTGGCTGGTAAGGTTTACTATTGTCTTCTTGTTTGTAGTTGCCATATATTCTATTACAAGCTCGTTGTTGTCGTTGAAAGTGTAGGCAACCGTCACTTTCAGTTCGCCTGAGAAGCCTTCTTCGCCGTATGATGACACATAGTTTAGTATCAGTGTCTCGTCGTTCATGAGCAATGCGTCCCAGACACGTGCGTTAAATCCCTTGTTGCCGCCGTGAAGCGAGTTGGGACCGTTGTTGACAGGCAGCTGATACACTTTCCCGTTCAGTTGGTACCGTCCTTTGCATATACGGTTGCCGTATCGTCCGATAAGCGTGGACAGGTATGGCTCAGGACTGTTTACCAGCGACTGTATGTTGTCGTGGCTTTGTATAACGTTGGCATGCCTGCCGTTCTTGTCCGTAACCATTATTGCCACTATTGCGCCGCCGTAGTTGCTTATCGCAACCTCGTTGCCCTGCCTGTTTCTGAGTATGTATAGGTCTGTCTGTTTGCCGTCGATGACGGTCTGGAAGTCTTCCGCTTTCAAACCGCAGAGGTTTGAAGTCCCGTTCGTATTCATAATATTCAGAGTTTAAAGTTATAGACTTATCTGCAAAATAAGCCAAAAAAAACGAGAAATACGAATGAAACAAATAAAAAACATATTGGTTTGAGTGTTAAAAACACCTAAACGCAATATGTCAGAAAGTCGGCTACAACATAGCTGCTGCCGCCTACGAATATGAAATCGCCGGTGTCGGCGTCAGCCATTGCCGCCATATAGGCACTCTTTACATCGGCGTGGCATGTGCCTTCCAGTCCGTGCGCCTCGCCGTGCCTGCACACCTCCCTCTCGTTTATAGCCCTGTGTGTAGATGCTTTTGTGAAGTAATACACGGCATTGCGGGGCATAAGGGACATCACACTGTCAATGTCCTTGTCGTCGACCATGCCGAATACGATGCGCATCTGCCGGCATTTCTGCATCCCAAGCTGTCTGCCAAGATAAGTCCAGCCGCCCGTGTTGTGTCCTGTGTCGCATACAACGGTTGGCTTTTCCTGTATCTTCTGCCACCTTCCCATTAGTCCCGTAAGGCTTGCGGCATTTGCCGTTCCGGCTGTTATGCTTGCCGTGTCTGTCAGTATGCCTGCCTCAAGCAGGCGCTTTGCGGCGCAGAGCACGGTTGCCGTGTTCTTCACTTGGTATATCCCGCCAAGCTCTCCTTTTATTTTGCCGCATCCTCTTGTCGTATACAACATGCCTCCGTCGGTCTGCGGCTCTGCTGATATAATCTCGTTTTCGTCTTCTGCGTAGTATATCGGCGCCTCCTCTTTATATGCCTTTGCCGTGAAGACCGGTCTTGTCTCATCGGTATATTCTCCGATTACCACGGGGATATGGGGCTTTATTATGCCTGCTTTTTCTGCGGCAATCTTTGCAGGGGTGTCTCCGAGAAACTGTGTATGGTCGAGGCTGATGTTGGTTATGACCGACAATACGGGGCTGATGATGTTCGTACAGTCCAGCCTTCCGCCCAGTCCCACCTCTATTACGGCTATGTCCACCTTGCTGTCAGCAAAGTATTTGAAGGCGAGGGCAGTGGTAAGCTCGAAGAAACTGGGGTGCAATGGTTCGAAGAACGCGCGTTCATGCTCTACGAAATTCACCACATACTCCTTGCTTATGGGCATGCCGTTCACTTTTATGCGCTCGCGGAAACTTACGAGATGCGGCGACGTGTACAGTCCTACGCGGTATCCTTCGGCTTGGAGTATTGCCGCAAGGGTGTGCGAACACGAGCCTTTGCCGTTTGTCCCGGCAACATGTATGGTACGGAACTTCCGGTGCGGATGACCGAAGTGGCTGTCAAGGGCATGCGTGTTGTCCAGTCCCTCCTTATAAGCGACAGCGCCCGCCTTGTGAAACATGGGGACGCTGTCGTACAGATATTGAACTGTTTCTTTATAAGTCATATCCTAAAGATCTCATTGTCAGTTGAAATAGTTCTTGAATTTCTGGAAGATTGTCTGCCTTGTAGAGGCATCTCCCTCGAAGTTGTCGCTCTTCTGCATCTTTTCGAGGGCATGCTTCTCGTCCTTGCTCAGCGTCTTCGGCACGTATACGCTGATGTTCACGACAAGGTCTCCGGTGCCTCTTCCATAGCCCTGTACGGCAGGAAGTCCTTTCCCGCGCAGTCTCAGGGTCTTTCCCGGCTGTGTTCCCGGTTCTATCTTTATGCGTACTTTGTGCCCGTCGATGGTCGGAATTTCAACGTTTCCGCCCAATGCCGCCGTGGGGAAGCTCAGCAGCAGGTTGTATATAAGGTTGTTGCCGTCGCGCACGAAGGTGTCGTTAGGCTCCTCTTCTATATATACCTGTATGTTGCCGGGTATGCCGTTGTGTCTTCCGGCATTGCCTTTTCCCGGAACGTTTACTACCATTCCTTCCTCCACTCCTGCCGGAATGTTTATCTCTACAACTTCCTCACCTTTGACAACACCGCTTCCGCCGCACTCATGACACTTGTTCTTTATCACCTTTCCTTCGCCTCCGCAGGTAGGGCAGACGCTCTGTGTCTGCATCATACCGAACAGGCTCTGTGTGGTGCGGGTGACAACTCCGCTGCCATGACATGTGGGGCATGTCTCCGTTCCGCTGCCCGCCTCGGCTCCGCTGCCGTGGCAATGGCTGCACTGTATGTCCTTCTTAACCTTGAATTTCTTGGTTACTCCCGTTGAAATTTCGTGCAGTGACAGGCGGACTTTAAGTCTTAAATCTGACCCGCGGTGCTGTGTGGGGCGATGCTGACAGCCTCCGCCAAATCCTCCGAAGCCCCCGCGTCCGCCGAAAACGTCGCCGAACATGGAGAATATGTCGTCCATGCTGAAGCCTCCCGCGCCGCTGAAGCCTCCGAAACCGCCTGCTCCGCTGGGACCGCTGAAGCCGAACTGGTCGTACTGCTGGCGCTTCTGGGGGTCGTGGAGCACGTCGTATGCCTCGGCAGCCTCCTTGAACTTGTTCTCTGCGTCCTTGTCACCGGGGTTGCGGTCGGGGTGATACTTTATGGCAATCTTGCGATAAGCTTTCTTTATCTCGTCTTCCGAAGCGTTCTTGTCAACGCCAAGCACTTCATAGTAATCTCTTTTCTCTGCCATTATTGTATAAAATCTTCACTCTTAATCTTTCACTGTTCACTCTCACTTTACTGACCGACTGCCACTTTGGCATGTCTGATGACTTTGTCGTTCAGCATGTATCCGGTCTGTACACAGTCGAGAACCTTGCCTTTCTTGTCGTCTCCCATGCCCGGAACCATGGCTATTGCCTCGTGGAAATCGGTGTTGAAGTCGGCGTCGGCAGTGTCTATCTTCTTCACGCCCATGCCCTCCAGTGCCTTTATAAACTTCTGCTGTATCAGTTCCATGCCTTCTTTCAGCACGGCGGGGTCGTCTGTCTTTGCCGAGTTTTCTATCGCGCGCTCCATGTCGTCGAGTATCGGCAGTATGGATGTGACAGCCTTTTCCGAACCGTTGAGTATCAGTTCGGTCTTCTCTTTCAGCGTTCTCTTTCGGTAATTGTCAAACTCGGCAACCGAACGGAGATACTTGTCTTTCAGTACGGCAATCTCTTCCTCGGCTTTTTCAAGCGGGGTCTTCTCTTCTTCCGGCTCCTGTTCCGTGCCGTTTGCCGCCTCGCTATCCGTTTCTCCTGCGTCCTCCTGTGCGGCTTCAGTGCCGTTGCCGGCGGCGCTTGTGTTCTCTTCCTCTGCGTTGCCGTTGTTCACAGCCTCGTTGTTTTCTTCTATTTTAAAGTCTTTGTCCTTGCTCATAATATTTGATATGTTTGTTACAAACTATATAACAAAAACCTTGCCAATATTGTATTTACGGCAATTATTCGTACATTTTGGCACGCTGTGCCTTCAGCTGTTCGTCATAAATGTAGTCGTCATACTGCATCAGCTTGTCTATCGTGCCCTTCGGCGTAAGCTCTATTATGCGGTTTGCCACGGTCTGTATGAACTCATGGTCGTGACTGCTGAAAAGAACGTTGCCCTTAAAGCCCACAAGATTGTTGTTGAAAGCCTGTATGCTTTCAAGGTCGAGGTGGTTTGTAGGCGTGTCGAGGATTATGCAGTTGGCGTTCTTCAGCTGCATGCGCGCAATCATGCAGCGCATCTTCTCGCCTCCGCTAAGCACGTTGACCTTCTTCAGGACCTCCTCACCACTGAACAGCATGCGGCCCAAATAGCCTTTCATCTGCACTTCGTTGCCTGCACCGAACTGGCTGAGCCACTCAACAAGGTTCATGTTGCTGTTGAAGAACTCGGTGTTGTCGAGCGGCAGATATGCCGTCGTTATCGTCACGCCCCACTTGTATGTGCCGGCGTCGGCCTGCCTGTTGCCGTTGATTATTTCGAAGAGTGCCGTCATTGCCTTGGGATTGTGGCTGAGGAACACTACCTTCTCGCCTTTTTCAATGTTGAAGTTTACATTGTCGAAGAGCACCGTGCCGTCCGTGTCAACGGCTTTCAGTCCCTCAACCTCGAGTATCTGGTTACCCGGCTCGCGTTCCATTTGGAAGATGATGCCCGGATATTTCCTCGACGACGGGCGTATCTCCTCTACGTTAAGCTTCTCAAGCATCTTCTTGCGGCTTGTCGTCTGCTTGCTCTTTGCCACGTTGGCAGAGAAGCGGCGTATGAACTCTTCAAGTTCCTTGCGCTTCTCTTCGGCTTTCTGACGCTGGTTCTGCGCCTGACGCAGGGCAAGCTGCGAGCTTTCGTACCAGAACGAGTAGTTGCCGGAGAACACCGTGACCTTTCCGAAGTCGATATCTACGGTCTGCGTGCTCACGGCATCGAGGAAGTGGCGGTCGTGGCTTACCACGAGCACCGTCTGCTCCACGTTGCTGAGATATGTCTCAAGCCATTGCACGGTATCAAGGTCAAGGTCGTTGGTAGGCTCGTCGAGCAGAAGGTTGTCCGGATTGCCGAAGAGAGCCTTCGCAAGCATCACGCGTACCTTCTCGCTGTTAGACAGCTCGCTCATCTGCCTGTAGTGCATGTCTTCCTTTATGCCGAGGTTCGACAGCATCTGTGCCGCGTCGCTCTCGGCGTTCCAGCCGTCCATCTCGGCAAACTTCAGTTCGAGGTCTGCCGCGCGGTTGCCTTCCTCCTCGGTCATCTCGTCTTTGGAGTAAAGAGCTTCGCGTTCCTTCATGTTCTCCCACAGCGGCTGGTGTCCCATAAGCACTGTGTCGAGCACGGTGAAGGCGTCGTATTTAAAGTGGTCCTGGTCCAATACCGACAAACGCTCGCCCGGTCCAAGCTCCACGCTGCCCTTGTTTGGTTCCAGCTCGCCGCTTATCGCCTTGAGCAGTGTTGACTTTCCGGCGCCGTTTGCGCCTATCACGCCATAGATGTTACCGTTTGTGAACTTGATGTTTACGTCCTTGTAAAGAACCCTCTTACCGAATTGGATTGCAAGATTGGAAACTGTTATCATTGTATCTTATACCTTATATATATTAAAAACGGCTGCAAAAGTACTAATTTTATTTGATGTGCACAAATAAAACCGTATATAACAACGGTTTATGCTTGCGGTTATGACTGTGTGCACCCGCTGACGGGCAGGGCGGACGGGCTGCCGGCGTTGTCTGTGACAGATGCCTGCGGTTGACATAATGCCATGCTTATGGCTGCAAACAGCGGCAAAGTGTCAGACGGAAAATGTGCGCTGTTTTTGTCAAACGAGATGTTAAGAACTCTTTAACAGCCGTGCTGTGGCATTAAAATGCCTGCAATTATCTTGTAAAATGCGGCATATTTCAGGGTGAAATGCCGCATTTTGTGCTCTTATATGTCATGTATTGCATCATAAAGTGCCTGATTTGTCACCATAAAGTGGCATGTTTTAAGGTGAAATCAGGCATATTTCTGTCAAGAGCCGCATGCTTTTATTGCACAAATATGGTTGAAACGATGCAACGGACTGTTGTACAGCGCGTTGCCGCTGCTCACGAATTAAGACAGTTTTTGCGTCTGGAAAGCTTTTATTTTCGGCGGACCGCCTTATTTTAGGGTTGCGGAAAGTCAATAAGAAAGCCGGATGCCGTAAATAATGACATTTTGATTTAGCCTGTTAAAACGCATTGAATATGCTTCTTTAATTTGGAATGTTCGATAAATCGGCGTATATTTGCACCCGTAAAAAACAGAAGGTTATTGATGAAGAACAGTTATATCAATCAGGAACAATATGCTCATTACACGGTGAATGAGGAACGCCCGCTGCTTGAGTGGCTGCTGGAAAACTTGAAAGGAGAGAGCAGAAACAAGATAAAGGCGACGCTTCAGGGCAAAGGTATAAAGGTTAACGGCAAGGTGGTGACGCAGTTTGACTATCCGCTGCAGCCCGGCATGAAGGTGTCTGTAAGCAAGACAAAGCGCAACAACGACATACTGAAGAGCCGTTATGTGAAGATTGTATACGAAGACCGCTACCTTGTGGTTGTCGAGAAGAACATCGGCATACTGTCAATGGCTGCCGGAGGACGCTCGCTCAACGTGAAGGCTGTGCTTGACGACTACTTCCGCAAGACGCGCCAGCGCTGTACGGCACATGTTGTCCACCGTCTTGACCGCGACACGAGCGGGCTGATGATTTACGCAAAGGACATAGAGACGGAGCAGATACTCGAACATAACTGGCACGACATAGTGTACGACCGCCGTTATGTTGCCGTTGTAAGCGGTGAGATGGAGGAAGACGGAGGTACAATTGCCAACTGGCTGAAGGACAACAAGGCATATATTACATACTCATCGCCCGTGGACAACGGCGGAAAGTATGCCATTACGCATTTTCATACGCTGGCACGCACAACCGAACACAGCCTCGTGGAATATTCTTTGGAGACGGGGCGCAAGAACCAGATACGTGTTCACTCGGCAGACATGGGGCATCCGGTCTGCGGAGATGTGAAGTATGGCAACGGCGACGACCCCATTCACCGCCTGTGCCTGCATGCTTACGTGCTGTGCTTCTGGCATCCCGTTACGCGTGAGCGCATGGAATTCGAGACTATGATACCGGCTCAGTTCCGCCGTCTGTTCAAATGATAATCAGATAAAAAGCCTGTATATGGAAAACTTTGGATATTATATATTCTGCCTTGTTGCCTTCATTGTTGCCTTCTTCATTATGAAGAAGGTTGCCGGATGCCTGATAAAGACAGTCATTCTCGCTGTCATTGTGGCGGTACTTGCCGCCATATACTATGTGTATATAAGACAATGACAGGGCAGGGCATGGCTCGTGGCACGACAAGGTGATGGAAAATGATGTGTATGCCGTCCGTTATATCGGTGCAGCGGCATGCCTCTTATAAAACAATACCACTATTATCAGCGTTATTGCCTCGGCGGCAGGGATGGCAAGCCAAAGTCCTGGAACCCCGATAAGGTGCGGGAGGGCAACAAAGCAAGGTACAAGCAGAAGCATACCCCTGAGCAGTGTGAACACCGTTGACGTGACGGCGCGTTCTATACTCTGGTAATATCCGATGAAAGCGATGTTTATTGCGAAGAAGACAGGGCACAGGGAGAACAGCGGAAGCCCGGCGACGGCTATCCCGTATGCCTCTTCCGAAGTGTCGAGGAACATCGAGACTATAGCCGGAGCACCAGCCCAAAGACCCAATGACACGGCAATGCCGCAGATAGTGGCAGTGGCAAGCGACACCTGAAGGGCGCGTATTACACGCGGACTGTTGTGTGCACCGTAGTTGAAACTTATTATCGGCTGTGCCGACTGTGCCACGGCGTTGCTTATGGAGAACACTATCGGGAAGAGATAGCACGCCACCGCAAAAGCGGCAACTCCTTCTTCGTTGAGCATGGACATGAACATATAGTTGCCTGTGAGCATCATCACACTCATGGCAAGCTCGGTAAGAAAAGTTGCAAAGCCTATCTTTATGATGTATGCTACATTGCGCAGCGACAGAAGCAGTGACGTTACGGACAGCTTTAGACGGTAAAATTTCAGTTTGGACGAGAACCACACAAAGTAGACCACAGCCATAATGCCGCCTGCGGCGCATGCAGCTGATGTCGCCTGTGCCGCACCTTTCACGCCAAGACCAAGTGGGAATATCATGTACCAGTCGAGGGCGATGTTGATAACGGCGGCAACAATCTGTATCCACATGGCATATCTCGGTGAACCGTCAAGGCGTATTAGCATCATTCCTACACACTCGGCAAAAAGGAACAGCAGTCCCGGTATGAGCCAAAGCATATACTCCATTGCATTGGCTTCAAGAAGAGGGCTGCATCCGAGGGCGCATAATACATCTTCAGGAAAAGCAAGGCACACCGCACATATAATCCCGAGGACAAGCAGTCCGGCTGCGAATGCCTGCGTAAGTATTATGGATGCCGCCTTAACGTTGTCTTCAGACAACCGTATGCTTGCCACAACTGATGCCCCTATGCCGAACATGAGTCCTGTTCCGGAGCCACAAGGAACAGCGGAGCCACGATATTGACGGCGGCTATACCCGTGGAACCGACGCCGTGACCTACGAATATGCCGTCGATGACGGTCAGCGCCGAGTTGAAAATCATGCCGATGAGGGTGGGAAAGAACAATGAACGGAATACTTTCCCTATGCGGCCGTTGCCGAAATCTATCTTGTCTCTGTCAAGTCTCTTACTTTCCATAAATCTCTTAGTCGGCTGTTACCTTTATTATCTGTATGTCTTCAATGGGGCGGTCGTTCTCGTCCGTGTCCGCCCATTGTATCTCTTTCACCACGTCCATGCCTTCTGTAACTTCGCCGAAGACAGTATATTGCCCGTCAAGATGCGGCGTTCCTCCCTTTGCCTTGTATGCCTCGCGCACGTCGTCGGTGAGCTTTACGGTTCCTTGCGTAGTACGGTCAAGGCGCGCCTGCACCTGATCGAGCATCTCGTCGTTAAAGCGTGTGCCGTATACTATGTAGAACTGTGATGCCGACGAAGCACGTTGCGGATTGCCGTTGTCGCCCTCGCGTGCCGCGCATAGTGCCCCACGCTTGTGGAAAAGTGTAGGGAAGCGTATCTCTGCCGGTATTGTCGCCGTGTCGGCTGATGCCCCGAGCCGTGCCCCTTTTTCTGCGTTGCGGCTTGCCGGGTCGCCTCCTTGAATCATGAAGCTGCTTATGACGCGGTGGAAAAGCAGTCCGTCATAAAACCCTTCCTTTGCCAGCCGGATGAAATTGTCCCTGTGAAGCGGTGTCTCGTTATACAATTCGATACGTATCGTGCCCTTGCTTGTTTCCATTGTCATCCTCCGGCGCGGTCCGTTTTCAGCCTGTGCGGACAGCAGAAGGGGAATAGCGGCAATGAATAATGATGTTATCAGTCTTTTCATAACTCTTGTTTATTATGTCGTGATATCTTCTTTATCATTGTAAGGCTCCATTAAACATTGTCCTTCACATTGTCGTAAATGCTGTCGAAAACCTTTCTCAGAACTGTCGGATTGCTGATATATTCCCTTATTTTCTTGAGATTTTGTTCATTGACAGAACCGGATATCCATAGCTTTATGTATCCGTTTATGGAGTATTTGTTTTCAAGATGCTCCCTGAAACGCTTCCATTGTCCTTCCTTGTCCTTGTCAGGATAGTGGTCAATGCCGAACTCTATCGTTCTTGTAAATACTATTTCCGGTTCAAGGTCGCGGTCTGCCTCTGCCACAATCTTCCCGTATATGCTGCGCGGGGCATGTGATGCCGATGCCCGGTGGTCCTCCACCGCCTCTTTCATTATCTTTATCTGCTCAGCCGAGAACCACTTGCGCAGCCTCACGTCGGCAGACAATATCTTGCCGCTCGTTATGTGATGTATGGCACGCGGACCTTCCAGACCGAGGTCGTGGTATGCAGCCGTGGCGTATGCCATGTTTACATTGGCTCCGATGTGCCGCGCAAGAGCAAGCGAACGGCTTATAACGCGTGTGGCATGAGTAAGGTTGTGTGCTTTGTCAAATGATGTGTAGCGTGGCAGTATGTCTGTTTCTATGAACTCCATAAGATCCAGACTTACGTTATTATCTATCATATAAAGCTTGTAATTTTTTGCAAATATACGATATAATGTTTACTTTTGCAAGAGTTTTCAAATCCTATCGCATGCAACGGCAGTATGTTTAATGATAAAAAATGGAACATAATATGGAAGAAAAGACTGTAAGGCAAAATTCGGTAAAGGCGTGGTGGCTTGCCGCGCGTCCGAAGACGCTTTCGGGAGCAGCTGTCCCTGTGATGATAGGTGTTGCCCTTGCTTATGCCGACAGGGCGCTTTATGATTTCAATATTGTGCCCGCACTGCTGTGCTTTTTGTTTGCTTTTATCATGCAGATAGATGCCAATTTCATCAACGACTGCTTCGACTTTATTAACGGAAACGATGATGAGACGCGCCTCGGACCCAAGCGTGCCTGTGCACAAGGGTGGATAAAGGTGGAAAATATGAAATATGCCATAGCCGTGACGACAGTCCTTGCATGTATTGCAGGTTTTCCTCTGATAATATACGGAGGCATAGAGATGATACTTGTAGGCATCCTTTGCGTGCTGTTTTGCTTTCTGTACACTACTCACCTTTCTTATATGGGCATGGGTGATGTGCTTGTAGTGCTTTTCTTTGGTGTCGTGCCGGTTTGCGTTACATATTATTTGCAGACCGGAACGGTATCTTTTCCCGTATTCATAGCATCGCTTGCATGCGGCTTTGTGATAGATACGTTGCTCTTGGTAAACAACTATCGTGACATAGACAACGACCTCCGTGCCGGCAAGCGCACGCTTGTTGTGAGGCTTGGGGCTGTTGCCGGGCGCCGCATGTATCTCTATACCGGTTTTGCGGCATGTCTTTTGGGAGCTTATTTCCTCTTCACGGGACATCCGTTGGCATTTGTTCTCCCGTTGGCATATCTTGTCCTGCATGTTCTTACATACCGCAAAATGGTGCGTATCGGTAAGGGACGGGAACTGAATGCCGTACTCGGAGACACCGCCCGCAATATGTTTGTCTACGGGTTGCTTGTAGCTATAGGTCTGTTATTATAAAGAATAAAGGAGTATACATGATTTTCAGAAATATTGTTTTAGCCTTGTTTACCTTTGCCATGGCTCTTCCGCTTTTGGCAGACGATGTTGCCAGCGAGCGCGACCATGTTATCGTTACTCTCAATGACGGAACTTCTGTGGAGGGATATATAAGGCAGTATTGGTTTGACGG
The DNA here is from genome assembly GCA_900545525.1 of uncultured Prevotella sp. GTDB lineage: Bacteria > Bacteroidota > Bacteroidia > Bacteroidales > Bacteroidaceae > Prevotella. Next base: position 32,126 of record UQZX01000020.1, on the reverse strand, counting down.
TAAGATGTTCAGCAAGTCAAACCGTAAGTTCAAGATGTCATCCACACCTTCCGGCAGTGACATAAAGGAGTATACGGCGGACAATGTAAAGTCTGTTGAGTTCCTTAAACGCGGTGAGAACGGCGCTTATTATCCGCGTCTCGAATCACACGTTGTTGCCAATCCCTCTACGTTCAAGCCAGGGAAGGTAAGGCGGCAGTTTGTCTATGCAGAGGCACATGCCGATGCCGGGAGCATATACTGGTGGAACGGATACGACTCGCAGCGCATGCAGCTGGGTCAGATAGGCATCTCCACCATTTATGGAGTGCGCCTTGCAGGCGATGATGTGGTAATTCCCTTCATGACGGGGAATGTCATAAGCCTTAATGCCATGCGCATTTTGTATAAGAAGAAAGACCCTGCCTTTGTGGACTATGTGGACAAGAAAATCCTGAAAGGCGGCAGAAGGTTATGGGATGCCATAGCTGCCGACCCCTCACTGTTTCTTGATATATGTGCGGGTTACGGCAAGTGATGGCGTAAGGCGGCATGGACTATGTGCCGGACATTGTTATGCCGGTATGGCGGTTGATATGTATTTTCTAATAGTTTAATATAAATAAAACAGCAATGAGAAGTAGAACAGCAACTTGGTTTGAGTGTAAGATACGTTATGAGAAGACGATGGAAGACGGAATGCAGAAGAAAGTGACCGAGCTTTACACCGTCGACGCACTCAGCTTTACCGAGGCAGAGGCAAGTATAATAGAGGAAATGTCCTCTTATATAAGCGGTGAGTTTGAGGTTAAGGACATAAAGAAGGCTGCATACGGTGAAGTCTTTTTCAGCGAGTCGCCGTCGGCAGACCGCTGGTATAAGGCAAAGCTCCAGTTTATAACTATCGACGAAAAGACAGAAAAGGAGAAGCGCTCGAACGTAAACTACCTCGTTCATGCCGCAACACTTGAGGATGCGGTGAAGAATATCAATGAGGTTATGGGTTCAACGCTCATCGACTATGTCATTGCAGCCGTTGCCGAGACACAGATTATGGATGTCTATGAGCATAAGAACGCCTTGAAGAAGAAGGAAACAGACGACCGTCCCGAATATGAGCAAGGCGAGTCTGCGCAGGAGGCAGGGGCATGATGTGCACTGATATAGCCGCTAATCTGCGCCGTGTCGTTGCCGGTCTGCCCGAGACAGTTACCCTTGTGGCTGTCAGCAAGTATCATTCCGCAGAACATATAGGGACAGCCTATGCCTGCGGGCAGCGCGTTTTCGGCGAAAGTCACGTGCAGGAGCTGGAGAAGAAGCATGCTTCTCTGCCTCAGGACATACGCTGGCACTTTATAGGACACTTGCAGACAAACAAGGTGAAGTATATTACGCCATACGTGTCGATGATAGATGCCGTAGACTCATATAAGCTCTTGAAGGAAATAAACAGGCATGCTGCGAAGCATGGGAGGATTATAGACGTGCTTCTTGAGCTGCATGTGGCAGAAGAGGAGACAAAGTATGGCTTTTCGCCGGATGCCTGCCGCGAGATGCTTTCGGCAGGGGAGTGGCGCCAGCTGGAAAATGTCAGGATATGCGGGCTTATGACAATGGCGTCCAACGTTGATGATGAGGAGCAGATTGCGCGTGAGTTCACGCTCGCTGCCGACCTCTTCGATGAGTTGAAAGCCCGTTTCTTTGCAGACGATGACAGTTTCTGCGAGCGTTCGTGGGGCATGAGCGATGATTACGGGATTGCCATAAAGTGTCGCAGTACGATGGTTCGTGTCGGCACGGGGATATTCGGTCCTCGGGAGTATTGATGACTTTGGAGATACGATATAGAGTTATTGTATCGCCGATATATAGACAAACGGTATGAAAGCGCCAGACTTTCATACCGTTTGTTTTTGTCTCTTGCTGTGTTGCAGCATGTTATCTCACTACGATTTTCTTGCCGTTGCTGATATATATGCCTTTCTTCAGACAGCCCTTGTCCGTGCCGGCAAACCGTCCGTCAATTGAGAATATGCGCTTGTCGGCGCTTTCAGGGGAAGCAGCTGCCGGCATGTCGATGCCTGTAGGGTCGCCAGCCTCAATGAAATCGAACGTCACAATGCCCGTCTCCGTGTTCTCCTTGATGTTCAGAAGCGGTTTGTTCAAGGGCTGTGATGTGTATACCAGAGGTGTATAGGGCGCCTCATCGGTTAGTGAAGTCACACCTTTTATGCCGGGGAAAGGGTCTCCAGCCAGACTTGATTTATATAATGTAGCGGCCGAAACACCTGTAGTGCTTTCTTTCAGAGCGCTTGCCTGCGTCATAAGTCTGCCGTCTGCCGGTATTATTGTCATTCTCGGGTGTCCGAGAGTGTTGTTTACCCTGTTCTGTGAGATGTTGAATGCGTTTGCGTCATAGTCCACATGGAACACCAGCATGCCGTGTCCCAGCTGTTGGCTGTTCCACCCCTCTTGCTGTATATTCTGCACTATGAGATATTCATTGCCCGTATTGTCGTTTCCGTTCATTATGCGGTAAGCCTTTCCGCCGTTGTCAATCGTGGGGAGACTTATGCTTCCCTTGTTTTCAAGAGTACCTATCTCTAACCATCCGAAAGCCTCTCTCTCCCATGCCGTATATGCCGTCGGCACACGCCCGTTCGCCGTATATGTGCCGCTGTCCATGATGCTCCAGTATTCAAGCTGCTGATTGTCAACATCCTGATATGCTGTTATTGTAGCATAAAGGTCGGGCATTCCCATTGTATGGGAGAACTCATGGCAGAACAGTCCGATGCCGTTAATCCTCGTATAGTTTTTGTCGGGGGTGTCGCTAAGCTCGTTGCTGACACCGTATCTGTATATTTTCTTATTGTCGAATGTTTCGTTCATGCTTGTCGTTCCCGATTTCGGCCATATACAGTCGCTGCTGTTTCCGCTGACGCTTTGGGCATATCCTGCATATATGACATAGACAAGGTCTACGTATCCGTCATTGTCCGCATCATATTGGCTGAAGTCCACCAGTCCGTCTGCTGCCTTACAGACATCCGGTATGAGCCTGTCCATGCGGTCGGTCCTGTTGCCTGTGTCCTCTCCGTAGTAAGCTAATGTGTTGTCCAACTTTACCGGTCCGTACACGTCGAACTGCGGTTCGAACTGCCCGAAGCTCATGTCCTTGAAGTATTTCCTTACACTTCCATAGTTCTTATAATTGTAATTGCCGTAGTCCTTCAGTTCTCCCTCGGCGTTAAGATACTCGTCAAACGCTTCCTTGGGCGAATTTATTCTGAAAGGCGTGTCACTGAATTCAGCGAGAATTACCAGTGTACGCGGCTTGCCCGTGTGCGGGAAAAATCTTGTCCCGCCCTGTATAGGCTCCCTCATCAACTTCGCTTTCTTCTTAAGAGCCTCTGCCTTTTTGTAGAACATCTCACGGTTCTGCCTTACTGCCAGTTCCGTTTCCACGTCGCTGCGCATCTCTTTGTTGTGCGCAAGCTGTCCCGTTGAAATCCTTTCACCGTTTTCGTTTATTGCCGCGATGTAGAAATCCTTTCCGGTTTGATGCAGTATCACACCGTCAATTGTAGTATAATAGTTGAAGTCCTCATCACCGTGACAAATGACGGTGAGCTGTGTTCCGTCGCTCTGTGTCACCTTTACAGGCAGGCTGTGAGCCTTTGCGGCACGTCCGCAGATAACACATAGTGACAAGAAAAAGAGTAAAGTAAATCTTTTCATTTCGTGTTTTATTTCATTTATTGTTTGTTCTTGCCAAAGTAGTATTGTCCTTTTTTCTTCGTCCTGTTGCCAAACTCTATGGCGTGTACGGGACAGTGGTGATAGCAGCTAAGGCATGTCAGGCACATCCCGTTGTGCTGCCACTCTGGTATAAGTCCCTTTCCGCCCTTTATGTCGTTCACTGGGCACACCTCAGCACATTTCCCGCACTGCACACATTGCCGTGTGTCTACGCGGAAAGGCTTGTCTGTAATGAGAAAACGGGTGAAGAAACCTCCTATGACCCTGCTGTTGATGCGCGGCCAGCGTCCTATGTCGAGACGTTCAATTCCGCTCTTCCTATATATAATATAAGGTGTAAACTCCTTCAATGCCTTTGCCGCCAGCTCCTTCTTCTGCCGCTCTTTCTCAGGAGAGTCCACATCCATAAACGGCAGACCGACATACGATTCAGGCATTATCAGCGAAAAGGCACTGTCAATATTTATTCCTTTTGCTTTCAGATCGCCGCGCAATATGTCAATGGTCTCACCGATGTTGTCGCCAGCCGTGCATACGGCATAACAGTAGTGACCGGCGTGGTTGGTGATGTCAAGACCTTTTATGAATTCGCGGACAAGCACCGGAGGACGCCAGCCGTGCACCGGAAAGCAGAAGCCGATGCGCTCGTCCTCGCCGAGCGTGTATGCCTTTTTCCCGTTAATTGCGTCCGCAATGTCCACCATCCTGTCACTGGTGGCATCGCAGAGATATCTTGCCGCCCAGCGTGTATTGCCCGTTCCTGAGAAATAAAATATCATGTTGCAAAAGTAATGCTAATTTTCGGATAATCAAAAAAATATCTCTGTTTCAGTGACAAATGTCAATATTTCACTTATCTTTGTATCAGGATAAGATGTCCCCCGTCATTCCAGACCATGCTGTTTGCTGCCGGCAGTCATTATCCATACAACCTGTCTTAATACATCCGGCTATGAAAACAAACGGGAAGTCCCAGCTTTTTCCTATATTCCGCATAACATTGTTCTTTGCACTCGGCATTATGACCGCCGGCTGTTTCCCGCAGCTTGCTGCGCCGTGGATGTGGACGGCGGCGGCTCTGTGTGCGCTATGTATATCAGCCTTGTTGTTTCGTCACGCCCTGTTGCAGACATTCTTCATCTTCATCTCGAGCTTTTTCACAGGCGGCTGCATGCTTTCCGTACACCTGTCGGCACAGGACTGCTGCTTCAGTTCAGGCAAGACATCCTACAGGGCAGTGGTTGCGAGCACCCCGGTCGTGCATGGCAAGGTAGTCAGATGTGACATACTTGTGACAAGCATGCAACGCCCTGTAAAACTGAAAGCAAGCATCCTGCGCGATGCCAATGCCCGTATGCTGCGTCCCGGCGACGGGATAATGGCGGTGTCTGCCATTGAGAAGCCGCATAACTTTGCCGGGGCAACGTTTGACTATGCGCGCTATATGGTATATCACGGTTACTCGGGACAGACTTTCATCTATAAGACCGGCTGGCAGAGGGCATCTGCCGATGTCGGGAAGCTTTCGCTTATCGACCGTACACGGCTTGTCGCGATGAAATACAGGGAACGTCTGCTCCTGCGTTACAGGCAGCTCGGATTGAGCGGCGATGTGCTTGCCGTAGTGTCGGCGATGACGCTCGGGGCAAAAGAAGACATGCCCAAAGAGTTGCGCGAGCGCTATTCCGCGGCAGGGGCATCCCATATTCTCGCCCTCTCAGGTCTGCATATAGGTATAATATATGCCATATTGTCATTCCTGTTTGTGTGGCGCCGCCTCCGTGTCTCGGGACATCTCCTTGTACTGTCAGCCGTCTGGGCGTATGTATTTGTTACGGGCATGCCTCCGTCGGCAATACGTTCTGCCGTTATGGTCACCATATATGCCATTGCCGTTGTATGCTTCCGTGACCGTATGCCGCTCAATGCGCTCTCTGCCGCCGCCCTTGTTATGCTTGCCTTCCGTCCGTCAGACCTTTTCGACCTGGGTTTTCAGATGTCTTTCATGGCAGTCTTTTTCATCCTTGTCTTCTATGGACGTATATATAATAATGTGCCTGCAGGCTGGCGCAGTAATGTCTTTACGCGGCGTGTGTGGCAGATGACGGCAGTATCTCTGGCAGCACAGGCAGGCGTGGCACCGCTCGTCATGCTTTGCTTCGGGCGCATTTCCATATACTTCCTTCTTGCCAATTTTATAGTCGTTCCCGTCGCCACTATTGTCCTCTATGGTGCCATGTTGCTGTTTGCCATTCCCTTTGCCCCTGCCGTGCAGCATGTTTCTGCCGGTTTGCTGTCGCTTGCGGTTTCGTGGATGAACAACGCCGTTGAGCGTCTTTCCTTGCTTCCCGGAGGCGACATATCGGGCATAAATATACATCCGGCACAGGTGTGGATGATATATGCGCTCGTTTTCGTTGTCTACGGATTGTTGCGCTTTGTCCGTAAGGCGGTAGTCTTCGGCAGGCACGACGGCTGTTGACAGCTCTTTTTAGCACATGTTTGTATTTCGGTTGTAATGTATTTAAAATCAAGACGATACCTTTTGCTTCCCAATATGCCGCCTCTCAGGCTCTAATATGCCGTCTTTCAGCGTCTGAAAGGTGCCCTTTGGGAAGCTAAGAGACGGCATATTGGGAGAAGACCGTGCATGCCTTACCGTTCATCAGCTCTTTTATTGTTTTTTCCTGATTGTGAATGTACGTTCATAGATGAAACGTGTTATTCGTGAAAATAATGCAAAATATGCTTGTATTGATATTGTGTTTCATAAAATAGCAGTACCTTTGGAGAATAAAAATATTTATTGTATGCACACAAGACAGGAGAAAATGGAAGCCTTCGGGCGTCTGCTCGACGTTCTCGACGAGTTGCGCGAGAAGTGCCCGTGGGACAAGAAACAGACGAACGAGAGCCTGAGACCTAATACGATAGAGGAGACTTATGAGCTGTGTGATGCTCTTGCCCGTAATGATAATGCAAATATTTGCAAGGAACTGGGCGATGTATTGCTGCACGTATGCTTCTATGCGAAGATTGGCAGCGAGCAGGGACAGTTTGATATGGCGGATGTCTGCAACAAGCTTACAGACAAGCTGATATTCCGTCATCCGCATGTCTACCACCCGTCGCAGGTGGGAGCGCCGTCACCGCGCCCTCTGCCTTATGGTGCAGACGGTGCCGGTACGGATACGCCCGAGGCGGGTACGGCGCAGCAGGTGATAGAGAACTGGGAACAGATAAAGCTGAAGGAGAAGGACGGAAACAAGAGCGTGCTGTCCGGAGTGCCCGATGCGCTGCCGTCGCTGATAAAGGCTTACCGTATACAGGACAAGGCGCGGAACGTGGGATTTGACTGGGAAGACCGCGGTGACGTGTGGAAGAAGGTGCGCGAAGAGCTTGGCGAGCTGGAGGCGGAGATAGAAAAGGGTGACAAGGAACGCTCGCTCGAAGAGCTTGGCGACTTCATCTTCAGTGTGATAAATGCCGGACGGCTTTATAAGCTGAACCCCGATACGGCGCTTGAGAAGACAAACCGCAAGTTCATAAACCGCTTCAACTATATCGAGGAGCACAGCATAAAAATGGGCAGACCGCTGAAAGACATGACGCTTGCGGAGATGGATGCCCTATGGAATGAGGCAAAGGCAATGGAATACTAAAACTGCAGAACGATGAAAAGTGTAAGAATGATATTGGCATTTGCGGTATCTGTGATTTTTGTTGCCGCATGCAACGGCACAAAGGACAAGCGTGCCGGAGGTCCGGAGTTTATCACCGGGGCAGAGGAAGTGGAAGATACGACCATTTACGGCAGGTGTGGCGAGGGCACGGCAATGCACACCCTCGAACTTGTCACCGACAAGGGAGACACGCTTGTGCTGGCTGTCGACACCGAAGACGGCGAGGATGTGGTGCGCGGAGGACTGCTCGCGGGTGACCGTCTTGCCGTGACGGCGTTTAGAAATGCCGATGGAGAAGATGTTGCGTCAAGGGTTCTCAACCTCACGACGCTGCTCGGAACATGGACAAGCATAGACCGGCGCTTTGAGCTTCAGGAGGGAGGAGCCGTCGTAAGCAACGTGACGGAACCGCATCCGTATACCGAATGGAGCATACACAACGGCAGACTGGTTCTTTCGGCAGATACTTTCGACATCTATTCATTGGGTCCCGACTCGCTCTGCCTTGAAAACGGCAAGGGCATTTATGCCTATAGGCGTATGGTGAAGTAGGGGGTATAGGGCTATATCGTTTAATTATACAATCCATGCAACCGTTTACTGTCAAGATTTTGGGATGCGGCAGCGCGCTGCCCACGGCGAAACACAGTGCTTCGTCGCAGATTGTGGAACTGCGCGGAAAGACTTTCATGATAGACTGCGGCGAGGGTACGCAGGTTCAGTTGCGCCGTGCGCATGTACATTTCAACAAGATTATCGCCGTGTTCATATCACATCTGCACGGTGACCACTGTTTCGGACTGCCGGGAATGATTTCCACCCTCGGCTTGCTCGGACGCACGTCGCCGCTGCATGTCTATGCTCCGGCTGAGTTTGAGCAGATTTTCAACATGCAGCTGGACATGTTTTGCAACCGTATGGACTATAAGGTGGTGTTTCATGGTGTGGATACAACCGTCCCGGATGTCATATACGACGACCGCAGTCTTACGGTGACGACCGTTCCTCTGAACCACAGGACAAACTGTTGCGGCTTTATTTTCCGCGAGAAACCGTCGCTTCCGCACATCCGCAGGGATATGACCGACTTTTACGGCATACCCCAATGCTATCTCAACAATATAAAGAACGGTGCAGACTGGACAATGCCAGACGGTGTGGTCATACCCAACAGCCGCCTGACGGCTCCCGCCGACAAGCCGCGGGCGTATGCCTACTGTTCAGATACGAAGTACATCCCTACGCTTCATGAACATCTGAAAGGCGTAGACATGCTTTATCATGAAGCCACTTACTGTGAGGAAGACGTTCAGCGCGCGGCACTGTATTATCACAGTACGGCGCGTCAGGCGGCACAGGTGGCAAAAGATGCCTGTGCAGGTAAGCTGATATTGGGACACTTTTCCGCGCGTTACGATAATGAAGAGTTGCTTTTGAAGGAAGCGCGCGATGTTTTTCCAAATTCTTTCTTGGCATCCGAAATGAAAGTCTTTACCGTTTGAAGATACGTATTTCTCATATTTTATAATATTACAATGACATTTATTGCCGTGTGGAACGGCAGACATGTAAAAAAGACTTATTAAATTTTGTGGTGTCGCAACAATTTGCTATCTTTGCCAAAGGAAAACTATATGCGATGACACAGAGATTATTTGCTATAATATTTGCAGTTGCGCTGATAGGGGGATGTCCCCTTGCGGGCAATGCCGGTACGGCGGTTGAGATAATCGACAACGATTATCAGAATATAGTCATATCCGTAAAGGGGTCGACGCTTCATGTCGTGGGAGCCAACGGACAGGTCCTGCATATATATAATGTGGCAGGTGTCAGGGTGATGACAATAAAGGTAGACGGTGCAGACCGCCGTTATGAGTTGAATTTCCCAAAAGGTTGTTATATCGTTAAAGTAGGAAATACGGCGCGGAAGATATCTGTAAAATAGTTTTCTCTTTGTATTTTGTCAAGGATTGCATACTTTCTTATTCTCTTGTCGGCATGCTTTTCGTCGTGCACAATCGGGAGTGACAATCCCAACAAGGATATAACCCTTGAGGCTTTTTCGGGCTTTAAGGACAATAATCTGTTTATTGACGGTGACAGTATCAGGGCATATATCGCCGGCATGATGCGTGCCGACGGTCAGTCGTTGCCGTCGGACAGGTATGTGCACAAGTATTATGGCGGCGGCAAACCTTTTATGTGGATAAGTTACGGGGGCGTTACGGCGAGTGCCGACACCCTTCTCAGGTATCTTTTCACAGCAGATGAAAGCGGTATCAGTCCGCGTCTTTTCCGTATGGAGCAGATTGCCGCCGATCTCGAAACCGTGCGCACACTTGACATGAATGGCGGTTCGCGCCCGATAAACCGCATTCTTGCGTGGCTTGAATATAACCTCACGCGGTCGTATCTGCGTTATATATCGTGCCAGCACTTCGGCTTTATTAATCCCAACACGTTGTACAACAGGCTTGACACGCTGTCTAACGACTCTTCCGGTCTGAAGTGGAAGCGTCTTTGCGACTTGCGTGTGAAGCGTCCGGACAGTGCCTTCTGCGCACGGTCGCTTGCCTGTATAGATACTGACACCATGGGGGCTTACATCTCAGGGCTTCTTCCCAAGGGCAGACTGTACGGGATGCTTGTGAAGCATCTTAACTCTGCCGGTCTGACATCAGCCGAGCGCATGAAGACATTGTGTAACATGGAGCGTTGCCGCTGGAGGCTTGCCGTCATGCCCGGTGACAGCCGCAAGCATGTGCAGGTGAATATCCCGTCGTATAACCTTCGTGCCGTCGACGGCGACAGTGTGCTGTCCATGCGTGTGTGCTGCGGCGCTAAGAAGACAAAGACACCGCTGCTCTCAAGCTCTTTGATGCGCATGGATGTCAATCCGCAGTGGATTGTGCCCAAGAGCATAGCAGTTGGCTATGTCGGACGGACAGGGTATATGCACTCTCAGGGCATGTTCGTATATGACAAGAAGCTTGGCAAGCTGCCGCCGGAAGAGGCATCTTATACAAAAATCTCACAGGGAGAGCAGTATATTGTGCAGTCTGGAGGAGCAAAGAACTCGCTCGGGCGCATAATCTTCCGCTTTGAAAACAACTTCTCCGTATTCCTTCACGACACGTCGGCGCCGTGGCTTTTCCAGTCGGCGGTGCGTGCCGTAAGCCATGGATGCGTGCGTGTGGAGCGTCCTTACGACCTTGCTGTATTCATGCTTTCCGACAAGAACAGTTCTGTGGCGGAAAAGATAAAGTACACAATGAGCGTAGATATGGACGGCGATTCTGGCGGAAAACCCAAGCCCGACAGGAAGAAAATGGTCAGCAATGTACGCATAGACCCGCAGATACCTCTGTTCATAACCTATTATACCATGTATTATGGCAGTGGCGGAGGACTTGTATCCTATGAAGATGTTTATGGTTTTGACGATGTGACGGCAGAGAGGCTCCGTCCCTATATCAGGCAGTAGGTATGGAAGAAAACAAAGACAGCGTAATTGTCAGGTTGCTTTCGGACAAAAGGAATTACCGCCGTGCTTTTGAAATGATTGTTCAGGAGTATGGCGAGAGCCTGTATTGGAAGATACGCCGCTTTGTGCTGTATCATGAAGATGCCGACGATGTGCTTCAGAACACTTTTATGAAAGCATGGAAAAATCTTGACAGTTTTCACGGCAAGTCCAAGCTTTCGACATGGCTTTTCAGCATAGCAATAAACGAATCTCTTAACTATGTGGGAAAAAAGAAGCGTGAGGAAGACGCCATGAACAGCATGTCCGTTGCAGAAAGGCTTGCCGCCGACAGCTATTTCGACGGCGACAAGGCGCAGGCATTGCTGTATGAAGCCGTGTCACAGTTGCCGGATGTGCAGCGGACAGTGTTCAACCTTCGCTATTTCGACGAGATGAAATACAGTGAGATGAGCCGTCTTCTTTCCACCTCGGAAGGTGCGCTGAAGGCATCATATCACATAGCCGTGAAGAAAATACATGGCTATCTTACGGAAAAAGGCGATTTTGCGGAATAGGGGGATTAAACTTTTTATAGCATATAATGTCATAGATACAAAACAAGCGATAATGAAAGAAGAAGAACTGTTGAGGCAGGTTGCGGGGAAGAAGCAGCCTTTCAAGGTGCCGGAAGGTTATTTTGACAGCCTTTCGAAGCGTATTACGGAGACTCTTCCTGCATGCGAGGTGAGCCTGACGGCGGGCTGCGCAAGCAGAAGAAGGCGTCTGCGCCTGCTTGCCTGTGCTGCGTGTATATGCGGTGTGCTGTGTATAGGACCGGCATATTACGTGTCACGTGATGCCGGTGTTGTGGCAGATGCTTCTGACAACAAGGCTCAATGTCTGAATAATGACGACACGTATATTGAGGAAGTTGCCGACTATGCCATGCTGGATAATCAGGATTTGTATTCTTATTTGTCGGGCGAATAAAGACTGTTGTTATGAAAAAGATTACATTTGTATTGCTATTGATGCTGTGCGCGGTATGTTCAAGTGCCCAGCACGGCAAGTTCAGTCCTCAGCAGTTTGAGGCAGACCTGCAGAAGTTCATTGCCAAGGAGGCAAGGCTTACGCCAAAAGAGTCGGCGAGGTTCTTTCCTGTCTACACCGAACTGTGCAGGAAGAAGCGTGTGATTTTCGAAAAGATAAGAAATTACAGGCATTCCAAGCCGGCGACGGATGACGAATGCAAGAAGGTGATACAGAAGACCGATGAACTGGACTTGCAGATAAAGGAGCTTGAACGGCAGTATCACAATAAGTTCTTGAAGATACTTCCTGCCGGAAAGGTGTATGACATACTGAAGGCAGAGAGCCGTTTTCACCGTCAGGCACTGAAGAAAGCGGGAAACAGGTTTGGTAAGAAGAAGAGATAAAAAGATGCTCCTGCCTCGCGTATCACTACGCAGACAGGAGCCAATACCTTAAAAACCTATTGAATGATTACCCTTAATGTAATTTACCAAATATATCTATCCTTATGATTTATGCCAGCATTCGTGCCATATAGCGCCTGATTTCCTTGCGTGCCAGTCCGAGCCTGTTTTCCGCGCTCTTGTAGTTTATGTTCAGAGTATCTGATATCTCGGAAATCTTAAGTCCGCCGTAGATGCTCATTCTGTATATCACCTGTTGCTTGTCTGCCAATCTGGCAATTCCACGTTCAAGCAGTTCCGCTATCTCGTTTATCGAATATACCGACATGCTGTTGTTGCGTTCCTGCAGCATGCGGCATGCTATGTAGTGCTCGTATTCGTCCACAGACTTGCGGTGGCGCCAATAGTCGTATATCATGTTCCGTGCTATTGTATATACAAGGTTGGGCAGGGTAATGGCGGTTATCATCCTGTCCGTGTTCAGAAGTCTCATGAAGACATTCTGCACAATATCCTCCGCCTCTTCATTGTTGAGGATGCGGCTGCTTATAAAAGCCACAATCTCTTCATAATGTGAGGTGTAAAAGTCTGCAATGACAGTAAAATCAGGTTTTAAGTTTTCCATGTTTGTATGGATGTTTTTCAGTTTGTTAAGCTATCGCAAAGATACGGAATTTTCCTAATAGGCGGTTTATGGAAGTGCAATAAATTATCCGTAGTGCACTATTTTCATACTTTTTTGATAACAATTCATGTACAAAAATGCCGTTTTATGCCATTTTCGGCATCTTTGTTTTTTGGCACATTATTTGCATAATGGCATTATAGACATCATAAATAAAATAATAAAACTATGCAGAAAGGTAATATCGGGGTTACGACAGAGAACATATTCCCCGTGATAAAAAAGTTCTTGTATTCGGATCATGAGATATTTCTCCGTGAGATTGTGAGCAACGCAGTGGATGCAACACAGAAGATGAAGACGCTTGCCGACAAGGGAGAGTTCAAGGGAGAGCTTGGCGACCTGACGGTGCGCATATCGCTCGATGCTGATAAAGGTACGCTGACGATTAGCGATCACGGCATAGGAATGACTGAAGACGAGATTAACAAGTACATCAATCAGATTGCCTTCTCGGGCGTAAACGATTTTCTTGACAAATATAAGGACAACGCAAATTCCATAATCGGGCACTTCGGTCTGGGCTTTTACAGTTCGTTCATGGTAAGCCGCAAGGTGGAAATCGTGACAAAGAGCTATAAAGAGGGCGCACAGGCGGTAAGATGGAGCTGCGACGGAAGTCCCGAATTTGAGATTGACAGTGCCGAGAGGGCAGAGCACGGTTCGGACATTATATTATATATAGACGATGACTGCAAGGAGTTTCTTGAGAAACCGCGTATAGAAATGCTGTTGAACAAGTATTGCAAGTTCATGCCCGTTGCCGTGGCGTTTGGCAAGAAGACAGAGTGGAAGGACGGCAAGCAGGTGGAGACAGCCGAGGATAATATAATAAATAAGGTGGAGCCGCTGTGGACAAAGACACCGAGCACGCTGAAGGACGAGGACTATAAGGGCTTCTACCGTGAGCTTTATCCCATGCAGGACGAGCCTTTGTTCTGGATACACCTTAACGTGGACTATCCTTTTAACCTCACGGGTATACTCTATTTCCCGCGTGTGCAGTCTAATCTTGACCTCCAGCGCAACAAGATACAGCTTTACTGCAATCAGGTATTTGTGACTGATCAGGTGGAAGGCATCGTGCCTGACTTCCTTACACTCCTGCATGGTGTGATAGACTCGCCCGACATTCCGCTGAATGTAAGCAGAAGTTACCTTCAGAGCGACCGTGATGTAAAGAAAATATCGACATATATAACGAAGAAAGTGGCTGACCGCCTTAACGGAATATTCAAGGAAAACCGCAAAGACTATGAGGAGAAGTGGGACAATCTGAAGATTTTCATCAACTACGGAATGCTGTCGCAGGAAGATTTCTACGACCGTGCGAAGGACTTTGCGCTGATGAAGGACGTAGACGGGAAGTATTTCACGTTTGATGAATACAGACAACTCATAAAGGACGGACAGACAGATAAGGACGGACAGCTTGTATATCTCTATGCAACGGACCGTGAAGAGCAGTATTCGTATATAGAGTCAGCAAAGGCAAAGGGCTACAGCGTGCTTCTGCTCGACGGTCAGCTGGATGTTCACGTCGTTTCAATGCTTGAGCAGAAGTTGGAGAAGAGCCGCTTTACACGCGTCGATGCCGACATCGTGGAGCGTCTCATCGTGAAGGAAGATGCGCCGAAGCAGGAGCTTGACAAGGACGAGTGTGACAATTTGTCACTCGTATTCCGCTCTCAGATGCCTGCAATCGACAAGGCAAACTTCAACGTTGAGGTGCAGGCACTGGGCGAAACGGCACAGCCAATCGTCATCACTCAGAGTGAATATATGCGCCGCATGAAGGAGATGAGCCGTTTGCAGAGCGGTATGGAGTTCTATTCACAGATGCCCGACAGCTACAGTCTGGTGCTTAACAGCAGTCATGAACTTATAAAGAGCGTGCTGAAAGACGAGGAAAGCGCATGTGCGGAGGCTCTTAAGCCCATAGACAGCGAGATAAAAGGACTCAAGGCGCGCAGGGATGCCCTCAACCAGTCGCAGAAAGACAAGAAGCCGGAGGAGATAACCCAGGAGGAAAAGGACGACTTGCAGAATACGGAGAAGGCGATAAACGAGCAGAACGAAAAGAGGGAGACGGTGTTGAAAGACTATGCCAAGGGCAATGACATCGTGCATCAGCTGATAGACCTCGCCCTGCTGCAGAACGGAATGCTGAAGGGTGCGGCTCTCGATACGTTCATAAAGCGTTCAGTGTCACTGATTAAATAAACGGACATTGCGGTCCATTCCGTATTTCAATAGGTTTAACTTGCATAAGATACAGGAAAAGATACGCCGATATTTTTGTAGTTAAAGAATATCTTAGTATCTTTGCATAAAGAAAAAGCAGTCCCTGTATTCTTATGCAAGTTTTATTTTGCAGCACATACAGCGGCACTTAAAAGACAGAGACATTGGAGCGTATCGGTTAGATTGGGATACTCATCAAATTAAAACAGAAAACCGAGAAGACTTCTTTTGCCGATGGCGGGCCACAATATCGTAAGGTATAGCTGTAAAGCCGGTGGATTACAAAGGCGGAGAGCTCTCAAATCATATAAGACTCGGAGTTTCATCGCATCACCGGTACGTTCCATCTTTTTATTCCCTGTCGTGTTGATAGAGCTTTAAGGATACTTGTCAGGGATTTGCCCTGTAATCATAAACACAATAAATATAAATCACAATGTTTTCGGGTATTGTAGAAGAAATGGCAACTGTCGTCTCGATAAAAAGAGACGGCGAGAATGTAGACATCACGTTTGAATGCAGTTTTGCCGGCGAGCTTAAAATAGATCAGAGCGTGAGCCATAACGGCGTGTGCCTCACTGTTGTAGACATTAAGGAAGGCGGATATACGGTCACAGCGATGAAGGAGACGCTGCGCTGTTCCAATCTCGGGCAGCTTGAAGCGGGCAGCCGCGTCAATGTGGAGCGCTCGATGATGATGAACGGAAGGCTTGACGGGCATATCGTGCAGGGACATGTGGACCGCACGGCGCGTTGCGTAAATATTGAAGATGCCGACGGAAGCAGTTATTTCACGTTTGAATACGACTATGATAAGGCTATGGCTGAGCGCGGATATTTCACGGTAGACAAGGGAAGCGTCACCGTAAACGGCGTGTCTCTGACCGTATGCAACCCCACGGACAACACGTTTAAGGTTGCCATAATACCATATACGATGGAGCATACAAACTTCTGCGACATAAAGTGCGGTACGGTCGTAAACATCGAGTTTGACATTTTAGGCAAATATATAGCGCGCCTGAACAGCCTGAAGTGATGATATGGCGTTTTGCCAGGCAGCGTTTACCATGTCGGGCGGATTTACAGGATGATGTAAGTCTGCCCGATATTGTTTTATATAGTGTGGATAAATGTATGTGAAGCGTGATGCTTTAAGTGACAAAATGAAGCATACGGGCGCGAAATACACGACAAAATGTAATGTGAAAAGCATCATTCTTTTTTGCTGAAAGAGATGTTAAGGGTTGTTAACCAGACTGTTTTTACATTGGAAAGGGTAGGGGAATGGCGATAAGTATGCCGGTTTGGTGTGGAAAGTGGCGTAATTACTATAGGAAAGTGGCGTACTTTTTTGTGCTAAGTGCGTGAAATAACGGTAAAAAATGGCATACTTTACGGTTGAAAACGGCGTTTTTCAGCCATGATAACCTTTGTTTTGTTGCACACATCTGTAATATTCCGCATAACGTTTTGATATGCAGATACTTGCTGCTGCACGTAAATCCTTGCCGGATTTATGTACAAAGGACTTTATTTTTCAAGAGACCTGCTTATTCAGGACTTATGAAATGTCATAAAGAAAGAGATATTGCGTAAACGGTGACATTATGACAGTGTGTGAAACGGTACTCATCTACATACCTCCGGGGTGTTGAGGTGATGAATTAGTATATGTAAGATGTACGGATACAATATATAAGGGCAGAAAGCGTTATATACAAGATATGGAACGGAAAGTATTTCTCACGATAATAATGATATTTGCGTGCATTACAGGACTTAATGCACAGTCGTTTACCCTTCAGGGAAAGGTGATGGACGAGGAGATGAACCCTCTTGAGCTTGCCACTGTAGCTGTGGTGAAGCAGGGAAAGATAGCCATGACAAACCTAAAGGGCGAGTTCTCCATACAGCTGCATTCGTCGGACAGCGTGGTCGTGAGGTTCTCAATGGTGGGATATAAGACCAAGACAAGGGTGTTGCGCAGACCAAGGGGCAGGCAGACACTTCAGATACAGCTCTATAGCGACAACCAGCTGGGCGAGGTAATGGTTGTGGAGCAGCGCCGCCAGACCGGAACGACAGAACAGCTTGACATAAAAAACGCAAAGAGCACACCTTCGGCAACGGGAAATGCCGTTGAAGAGATGATACAGTCGCAGGCAGGAGTGTCAACACACAGCGAGCTTTCATCTCAGTATAACGTGCGCGGAGGCAGTTTTGATGAAAACAGCGTATATATAAATAATGTGGAAATATACCGTCCGTTCCTTGTACGCAGCGGACAACAGGAGGGATTGTCCATAATAAACCCCGACATGGTAGAGTCTATCGGCTTTTCGACCGGAGGCTTTGAGGCAAAATACGGCGACAAAATGTCTTCGGCACTGGACATAACCTACAGGACACCCAAGAAGTTTGAGGCAAATGCGGCGGCAAGCCTTCTCGGCGCAAGTGCGTATGTTGGCTTCAGCACAAAGAAACTTTCATGGAGCAACGGCGTGAGATACAAGACAAACCGCTATCTTCTCGGCTCGCTTGACACGAAAGGAGAGTACAGCCCGAACTTCCTCGACTATCAGACATTCTTGAGATACCGTCCCAACAAGCGCTGGACGATAGACTTTATCGGCGACATTTCGGACAATCACTACAACTTTACGCCTGAAGACAGGGAGACAAAGTTCGGTACGATGGAAAACGTCAAGTCGTTCCGCGTATATTTTGACGGAAAGGAGAAAGACCTTTTCCGCACGTTCTTCGGTACGGTGAGCATTACGCGCAACTTCAGTGATAAGACAAAACTCTCTCTGATAGCCTCTGCATTCCGTACAGATGAGCAGGAGAAGTATGACATACAGGGGCAATACTGGCTCACCCAGACGGAGACAAGCGAGAACCTTGGAGTGGGTACGTACATGGAACATGCCCGCAACTATCTTAAGGCTAATGTGAAAAGCGTGAAACTGGCACTGAGCCATAAGACGAAAAAGCACAATATTCTTGCAGGACTGACGTATAAGATGGAGCATATATCAGAAAAGAGCAAGGAGTACGAGATGCGCGACTCGAGCGGATACAACATTCCGCATACGGGTGAGAACCTCAATCTTATATACACTCTCAGCGCAAGGAACACGCTTGATGCCAACCGCCTTGAAACTTACATTCAGGACACTTACAAGTTCAGCAGCAAGGGAGAGCACACATTCTTCACGCTGAACTACGGTATACGCTTCAGTCACTGGAACTTCAACAGGGAGAGCATTGTAAGCCCGCGCATGTCGTTGGGCATAGTCCCCGCCTTCAACCACAACATGACAATACGTCTGGCGGCGGGTCTCTATTATCAGGCGCCGTTCTTCAAGGAGCTTCGCGACACCATGACCGTTGACGGCACCACTTATGCTCGGCTGAACTCCAAGATAAAGAGCCAGCGCTCGATACATTTCATCGCCGGAATGGACTACCGCTTCAAGGTAAACTCGCGACCGTTCAAGTTCACGGCGGAGGCTTACTATAAGGCATTGGCTAATCTTGTGCCCTACAGCGTGAACAACGTGAAGGTTGTTTACGATGCAAGCGAGCAATGCAGCGGACATATCATGGGGCTTGATGTGAAGCTGTATGGCGAGTTTGTGCCGGGAACGGACTCGTGGGTGAGCCTGTCGGTGATGAACACAAAGATGAACCTTCATGGAAAGAGCATCCCCATGCCCTCGGACCAGCGTTATTCGCTGAACCTTTTCTTCACGGACTATTTCCCCGGAACGGACAAGTGGAAGATGTCTCTCAAGCTTGCATTTGCCGACGGACTGCCGTTCGGTCCTCCCCACCGCAGTCTTTCCGTGCAGCCTTTCCGTGCGCCTGCATACAAGCGTGCGGACATGGGTATGAGCTATCGTTTGCTGAACAATGAAAAGCGCGAGCGGAAGTCCATATTCAAGAACATCTGGCTTGGTCTTGACTGTCTTAATCTGCTCGGAATAAACAACGTCAACTCTTACTACTGGATAACCGACGTTACAAACCACCAGTATGCCGTGCCTAATTATCTTACGGGAAGACAGATTAATACGAAAGTTCTTGTTGAGTTCTAAGCATATTCACTTTGTCCATTGTTGATGACTTGTTGTATAATCATGCGGGCTGAAAGCCGGACGGGGACAGGGACGTGGCAGCGTCCCGTGGAATAAGACGTATGGAGGATGTCGCCGCCCTGTAATTTTATTTCTTTAGGACCTTAACGTTTTAAGTCGTTAAAGTCTTAAAGGAATATAATGTTATTAAACTTCTTACTCCCTTTCTCCTTTTCTCCTTACTCCTTACTCCTTCCTCCCTTTCCTCCTTCCTCCTCTCATTAAAATTCTAAAAAGCCTGAAAACTTCTTTTTGTGTAAATGTTTTTTCTTAAATATTGTTTCTTATTTTCTTTTTTTGTATATTTGCCATCGCAAACCTGATACTCTGACATCTGTATTAAAGCAGAGGAGGGTGGGAGGGAATGCGCTATATATTGAAAAGACGTTTACTTGACGTTTTATCTGTGGCTTGTTAAACTTCGCAACCTTAACATTTCCGTCACATGATAAAGCAACAGTGGATGTTCATGGGTATGTTGTTTGTACAGCCCTAAGTGTGTATCTGTCTTTATGGTACGCATTGTTTGGCGTATATATACATATCGGCGTGGGCCTCTGCGTTGCTTATCCTTGACGGAAGGGCAATGCGAAGGCCTAACAAGCGGGATAAGCGACACGTACAGATCCCGCGCTTTTTTGTATATGGTCGGTTGGAATGTCTGATGCTGCTTATATGTGGCTTCAACGCCAACATTTCAAATCATTAATAATGAACCGTCCGGTTCGGGAGCTGCGGACATATTATAATAATGTATATAATATGAAAACAGTAAAATGCCTTTTAGTTTTGATGCTTGCAGGAACATTCAGCACGGCATCAGCACAAATCACCAAAGAACAGAAGAAGGAAAGACAGGAGATTTACAAGTCTTCTAAATCACAGCTGAACGAGAAGGCAACAAAAGCTGCACGCAAGGAAGCCAAGAAACTTGCTAAGGAAGGTTGGCAAGCTGCGCCGGGAGCATTGCCGTTGGCAAAACAGCTCGACAAGTCGTATCTCATGCAGATGGAGTATGACGTGGATATGTATCCCAAGTATCTCATGGGTGAGGCAATGAGCATCGGAGAAAATTATGATGCGGCAAAGATGCAGGCTCTCGAACTTGCAAAACAGAACCTTGCAGGACAGATACAGACGGAGGTGACGGCTCTTATTGAGAACACCGTGGCAAACAAACAGCTTGCCGCAGAAGAGGCAGCATCGGTAACACAGAGCATCTTAGCAGGAAAGAACCTTATCTCACAGAGTATCGGGCGTACTATCACCGTCATGGAACTATACCGTACAAAGCAGAACAAAAACAAAGAAGTGCTTGTGCGCATAGCATATAACGGCGATATGGCAAAGGCTGCCGCAAAGAAAGCCATACGCGAGGACTTGGAAAAGAAAGGCGACGACCTGCATAAGAAACTCGATGAGTTGCTTGGATGGTGATTATCCATGTTTGATGATTTAGCGATACACGTACAAGCAGTATGAAACATATACTTTTGCTTTTATCTATCTTATTCACCATCCCCGTCTTTTCACAAAAGATGAAGACGGTGGAAGGTGAATACACTTATCATGCGCCCGAGAATGTCACTCTTGAAGAGGCAAAACGCATCGCTCTCGACCGTGCGAAGATACGGGCTCTTGCCGATGCCTTCGGTACAATAGTGTCGCAGACAAACGCCACGCACGTGCAGAACCGCAACGGCAGCTCCGACATAGATTTCCTTTCTATCGGCGGCAGTGAAGTGAAAGGCGAATGGATAGAGACCGTCGGTGAGCCGCAATATGATATTTCCTACGAGCAGGGGATGCTTGTGGTGAAAGTCTCAGTGAAAGGCAAAGCACGTGAGATAGTCTCGGCGCAGATAGACATAAAGGCAAAAGTGCTGCGCAACGGCACTGAAGATAAGTTTGAGAGTGATGAGTTCCGTGATGGTGATGACCTGTATCTTTCTTTTGTCTCTCCCGTCAGCGGCTATCTTGCCGTCTATCTTGTCGATGCAGAGCAAAAAGCCTATTGTCTTCTGCCCTACCGCAGTCAGACAGATGGTATATATAAGGTGGAGGCCAACCGCCGCTATGTGTTCTTCAATATCAAAGAGGCTCCTCCGCAGGAACACCCATACGTTGATGAGTATGTAATGACCTGCTCCCGTTCGTCAGAATATAATCAGATATACGTAATATTCTCTCCACAATCATTTGCCAAGGCTGCCGACAACACTTCGTCAGAGACATTGCCAGGGGAACTTAATTATAAGGAGCTTCAGAAATGGTTGACAAAATATAGGAAAAAAGACAAAAGTATGAATGTGATAAAAAAGAGTATTATAATAATAAATCAATAGCTCATGACACTACCAACAAACAAATATATGAAAACAGTGTTTCTGTTCTTCCTACTTATGGCATACCCTGTAAGTGGTATACATTATTCCATTATGTGTGTGGCTCAAACACAAAGTGAGGATGAAATCGAATTTAAGAAATGCCTAACTAAAGCACAAGCTGGCGATGTAGATGCGCAAGCCAAACTTGGCTATTGTTATTTAAAAGGTGAAGGTGTGGCACAAAACTATGAAAAAGCAATGGAATGGTCAGCCAAAGCTGCCGAGCAAGGAAATGCAAGAGGGCAAAACAATCTTGGCTGGTGTTATCGAAAAGGTTATGGTATACCACAAAACGATGAAAAAGCCGTGGAATGGTATGCAAAAGCTGCGGAACAAGGATATGCCGCGGCACAATGCAATCTTGGTTTTTGTTATGAACGTGGTATAGGTATTCCTGAAAACTATGAAAAGGCTGTAGAATGGTATACAAAAGCTGCCGAGCAAGGAGATGCAAATGGGCAATACAATCTCGGTACTTGTTATCGTTTTGGCAAAGGTGTATCTCAAAACTACGAAAAAGCCGTAGAATGGTTCACTAAAGCTGCGGAACAAGGATATGCCGCGGCACAATACAATCTTGCTCTTTGTTATTATGGGGGCGAAGGTGTCCTACAAAGCTATGCAAAAGCTGTAAAATGGTATATCAAAGCTGCGGAGCAAGGAGATGCTTGGGCACAAACAAAACTTGGCGATTGTTATTATAACGGGGAAGGTATATCTCAAAGCTATGAGAAAGCAGCAAAGTTGTATCTCAAAGCTGCGGAACAAGGAGAAGAATTTGCGCAATTATCTCTTGGTTATTGTTATAAAGAAGGCAAAGGTGTATCTCAAAACTACGAAAAAGCTGTAGAATGGTTCACTAAAGCTGCGGAACAAGGATATAGAATCAGGGCTGAAGCAGATGAACAGGCAGAGGAATGCTTGGAGAAACTCAATTCGCAGAAAGGTGTGCAGGATGTGCTGCAAAAAAACAAATCAGAGATTGTACAGCTGGAAGATATAAATCAAGACAGTAATATAGATATAGATATCCCAACTGTTATGGGAGAGAATAACAAGACATTTGCTGTTATTATCGGTAATGAAAATTACCGGATGGTTCCTCATGTGGAATATGCCCAGAATGATGCAAAGATATTTGCAGCCTATTGCCAAAAGACGTTAGGACTGCCTGCACGGAATATAAGAAGCTATTCCGATGCCACTTATGGAACAATGCTTGCCGCACTGAAAGATATAAAGGATATTGCAGATGCATATAATGGGAATATTGATGTCATCTTTTATTATGCCGGTCATGGCATACCTGACGGCAAAGGCAATGCTTATCTGTTGCCTGTAGATGCAGATGGTACACAGACGGAAGTATGTATGCCTACAAGCAGGCTGTATCAGAAACTAAATGAGCTGAACGCAATGAAACTTGTGGTCTTTATGGATGCTTGTTTCAGTGGTGCACAAAGAGGTGATGGTATGCTGATGGCTGCACGTGGCGTAGCTATAAAATCCGTATCAGACATTCCTGCAGGAAACTGTGTGGTATTTTGTGCCTCTAATGGTGAGGAGACGGCATTCCCATTTAAAGAGAAAGGACATGGCATGTTCACTTATTTCTTATTGAAGAAGTTGCAGGAGACAAAAGGTGATGTCACTCTTGGCGATTTGGCGAGCTATATTGTAGAGCAAGTTTGTCAACAGTCTGTAATAATAAACCGCAAAATGCAGACTCCGAAAGTGATACCTTCGCGCTCGATATCAGAATCTTGGAAAAATATGAAACTGAAATAAATACACACAGAATTATGAAACGGCTTATCTCTATCATTTTCTCTTTATCCACATTGGTTGCTAATGCGCAGGTAGATGAGTTCCGCAAAAGTTACGAAGATTTCAAACAGCAGGCACGGAAAGAATACAATGACTTCCGTGACGAGGCAAACAGACAGTATGCGGAGTTTATGCGGCAGGCGT
Organism: uncultured Prevotella sp.; assembly: GCA_900545525.1. Classification (GTDB taxonomy): domain Bacteria; phylum Bacteroidota; class Bacteroidia; order Bacteroidales; family Bacteroidaceae; genus Prevotella. The sequence goes on along the minus strand of UQZX01000020.1, from coordinate 8,368 downwards.
GGCAGCAGCACAAAACGCTGCCTGCCATACCCAAGCCTAAGGACGAAGAGGTGAAACCTGTGGTGATGCCGGAGGAAGATAGGGATAAGCCGATAGACAACAAGCCGGTAGTAATAGAGGATGTCATTACGCCACCTGTGCCAAAGCCGCAACCAGTGCCTGTCGCACCGATAAGGGAGCAGCCGCAACCAGAGGAGAAGCATGTGACATTCCTGTTCTATGGCACGGAATGTAAGGTAAGGTTTAATGACAACGAGAGATTCAAAATATTGGACTGCGGTAATGATGCTTTGGCAAAAGCATGGGAGACATTGTCCGGCGAGGATTATAACAACACGATACGCGACTGTCTGGAAATGAGAATACGGATGAAACTTTGCGACTGGGCGTATCTGAACATGCTTGATGTCATGGCAAAAGCGTGTCTTGGAAATGACAATGAGGCAACGATGCTGATGGCGTATGTCTACTGTCAGTCGGGATATAAGATGAGGCTTGGAACTGTGGGAAACAGAGTCTGTCTGCTGTATGGCAGCGACCACGATATATACGATGCCGCTTATTTCTACATTGAGGGAGAAAAGTTTTATCCTTTCAAGTGTGATGAAAAGCAGATGAGCATATGCGGAGCGTCATTCCCAAAAGAACAGGCATTGTCGCTGATGATACCCGAAAGGCTGTCGCTGGCTTATGACAAGACGAACGACAGGACATTGCAGTCTGCACGTTATCCGGATGTGAAGGCAGAGGTGGCTGTAAACAAGAATCTTATAGATTTCTACAATTCTTATCCCACATCCACAATAGGCAACGACTTTATGACACGGTGGGCTATGTATGCCAACTGTCCGATGGAGAAGGAAGTGGCAGACAGTCTGTACCCTGCCTTAAAGGCTAAAATCACTGTAACGGATAAGAAAAAAGCCGCGGAACGTCTGTTGAATTTCGTGCAGACAGCATTTGTGTATGAATATGACGACAAGGTTTGGGGACACGACCGTGCTTTCTTTGCCGAGGAGACGCTGTACTATCCTTACTGCGACTGTGAGGACCGCTCGATATTGTTCTCACGGTTAGTGCGCGATTTGCTTGGGCTGGATGTTGTCTTGGTCTTTTATCCCGGTCATCTCGCAACGGCGGTATGTTTTGATGAAGAGGTGAACGGGGATTATATAATGCTTGACGGCAGAAAGTTTGTAGTCTGTGACCCTACATATATCGGTGCTCCCGTAGGTAAAACAATGCCTGATATGGATAATAGCGGAGCAAGGATTATCTTGTTGGAATAGGTGAACTGTGAAAAAAGTTTTGTGCGGGTTTGCTTTATACTGTTTTGATTATTGAAAGCGTATAAGGCAAACCTGCATTGAATGTGCATGGGTGGCTGGTAGCTAAAAACAAGTAAAATATTTGTGCATTGGAATAAAATATGTAACTTTGCATAAATTATAATAATATATACTTACTATATGAAAATTTCACACATCGAACATTTGGGAATAGCTGTTCCCAGTATTGAAGAGGCTTTGCCTTATTTCAAGGAAGTATTAGGTCTGGACTGTTATGCAGTGGAGGAAGTTGCCGATCAGAAGGTGAAGACTGCTTTCCTTAAGTGCGGAGAAGTGAAGATTGAACTGCTTGAGCCGACGTCTCCGGACAGCACTATACAGAAGTGGCTGGACAAAGGCAACCACGGTGTTCATCACGTTGCTTTCTGTGTAGAAGACGGAGTGGGCAATGCGCTGGCTGAATGTGACGGCAAGGGTGTGCGCCTTATAGACAAGGCACCGCGCAAAGGTGCAGAGAACCTTAACATTGCATTCTTGCATCCGAAATCTACATGTGGTATTCTCACAGAGCTTTGCGAGCATTAATACGGTAAAGAACAAGGAAAAAGACAATACATAATTATTATAGTTATGAGCAAGCAATTAGAGAAAATAAAAGAACTTATCGCCAAGCGTGAGCAGGCACGTCTCGGTGGCGGTGAGAAAGCCATTGACAAGCAGCATGCACGTGGCAAATATACAGCCCGTGAGCGTATAGACATGCTTCTTGATGAAGGCAGTTTTGAGGAAGTGGACATGTTCAAACTGCACCGTTGTACAAACTTCGGTATGGAAAAGAAGCAGTTCCTCGGTGACGGTGTCGTTGCCGGCAGCGGTACGATAGACGGTCGTCTTGTATATATCTTTGCACAGGACTTTACTGTCAACGGCGGTTCGCTTTCTGAAACAATGGCACAGAAAATCTGCAAGGTCATGGATATGGCAATGAAGATGGGTGCTCCGGTGATTGGTATAAACGACTCTGGCGGTGCACGTATACAGGAAGGTATCTGCGCACTTGCAGGATATGCGGAAATATTTGAACGCAACATACTTGCTTCAGGTGTTATTCCGCAGATAAGCGGTATTTTCGGACCGTGTGCGGGTGGTGCTGTATATTCTCCTGCGTTGACCGACTTCACCCTTATGATGGAGAATACATCATACATGTTCCTTACCGGACCGAAGGTCGTAAAGACCGTTACCGGTGAAGATATAGACCAGGAGCATCTTGGAGGTGCGAGCGTTCACTCTACCAAGAGTGGTGTGACACATTTCACTGCTTCAACGGAAGAGGAGGCAATGGAGATGATAAAGACTCTGATGAGCTATATTCCGTCAAACAACATGGAGGAAACACCGCGTAAGGAATGTACTGACCCCATAAACCGTATGGAGGATATCTTGAATGAGATTATTCCGGAAGACCCGAATATGGCATACGATATGTACAAGGTCATAGGTGCTATCACTGACGACGGCGAGTTCTTTGAGGTGCAGCCGAAGTTTGCAAAGAACATCATTGTAGGTTTTGCACGCTTTAACGGTCAGAGCGTTGGTATTGTTGCAAACCAGCCTTCTTGCTATGCCGGTGTGCTTGACGTTAATGCAAGCCGCAAGGGAGCGCGTTTCGTTCGTTTCTGCGATGCGTTCAATATTCCTATTGTAAGTCTTGTTGATGTTCCCGGTTTCTTGCCTGGTACAGGTCAGGAGTATAATGCAGTAATTCTGCATGGTGCAAAACTGCTTTATGCTTACGGTGAGGCTACTGTGCCAAAGGTAACTGTGACACTGCGTAAGAGTTACGGTGGAAGTCATATCGTGATGGGATGCAAACAGCTGCGTACTGATGTCAACTATGCATGGCCTTCTGCAGAGATTGCCGTAATGGGTGCAAGCGGAGCCGTGGCAGTGCTTAGTGCAAAGGAGGCAAAAGAGCAGGAAGATCCCAAGGCATTCCTTGCAAAGAAAGAGGAAGAGTATACCGAAATGTTTGCCAATCCGTATCAGGCAGCAAAGTATGGCTATATAGATGATGTCATCGAGCCGCGAAACACACGTTTCCGCATCTGTCGTGCATTGGCACAGCTTGCAACAAAACGTGACGGTCTGCCTGCAAAGAAGCACGGTAATATTCCTATGTAAAATATGGTGTTCGGTGTTGTGCGTCTATTTATGGCGCACAACAAGAATGCTGTTTAACTATAGTAAATATGGGAAAGATTAACAATGAAGTGTATGCAGCCATTGCTTTGGCAATGCATGAGTTTAAAGGTAACAACGTACACGACAAGGAATCTGGAGTCATTACGATAAAGAACAGGCGTTCTGACTGGGAGTCACACATGCTTAAAATGACGGACAGTCCTAAATAAAAGCCCAAGATATGAAAGATTATAAATATACAATCAACGGAAATAAATATGAAGTTGCCATAGGCGATATCGTTGATAACATTGCTGATGTTACTGTAAACGGTGAGGTGTTCAAGGTAGAAATGGAGAAAGAACCGGAACCTGAAAAGAAAAAGGTTGTGGTAAAACCGGTGGCACAGCCTGTGGCTCCTGTGAATACAAACAATCCGAGAGCGAACATGAACAATGCCCTCAAGGCTCCGCTGCCAGGTATTATCACTGAAATAAAGGTGAATGTAGGTGACGATGTAAAGGTTGGAGATACAGTTGTTGTGCTTGAAGCAATGAAAATGGCAAATAATCTTGAAGCGGAAAAAGGCGGAAAGGTTACTTCTATATTGGTACAGGAGGGAGAAAGTGTGATGGAAGACACTCCTCTGGTAGTGATTGAATAGATAGTGATAAATAATAAAGGTCTGCAAGTTGGATGTAACTGCAGACCTTTATTTTTATGTGGGGTTGTTCAAACGCGTTTTTACTTTACAATTCTATTGTTTTCAGGAAATACCACTGTCGGCTTGAAGCCTTTAGCTTCTTCAAAATCCATAAGTGCATAAGCTATTATTATGACAGTGTCGCCGACAACGCACTTGCGTGCAGCCGCACCGTTAAGGCAGATGCAACCGCTTCCGCGTTCACCTTTTATTATATATGTCTCAATCCGTTCACCGTTGTTGTTATTTACAATCTGAACTTTTTCGCCTGCGATGAGGTTGGCAGCATCCATTAAGTCTTCATCGATAGTGATGCTTCCCATGTAGTTGAGATTTGCTTCTGTAATCTTAACACAATGCAGTTTGCTTTTCAGAACTTCAATCATCATAATTGTATTGTTTTACCCTTTTTAAGAGGCTGGTACTAAGCTTCTTTATATTTAATGTGGTCAATAAGGCGCACCGGTTTCTTGCCGCAATATACTGTAATGCATCCTACAATGTAGTTGGAATCTTCCCACTTGTCGATGTCCTGCAGGGTATTTCCGTCTACGATTGAGAAATATTCAACTTCCAGTCCGTCTGTTGCATTAATCAGAGATACTACATGATTGTGGGTCTCTTTAAGACTATGAGTTTTTGCAAACTCAATGCTTTCATTGAGATGTTTGAATATATTGGGTGCAATATCCCTTTCTTCTGGAGCAAGCAGGGTGTTTCTCGATGAGAGTGCAAGTCCGTCGTTTTCTCTTATGATAGGACATTCAATGATGTCTACATTAAGTTTGAGGTGATTTGTCATAGCCTTTACAACGGCTATCTGTTGCCAGTCTTTTTCTCCGAAATATGCACGTTGTGGGCGGGTGATGTAAAACAAACGGCTTACAACCTGACATACGCCGTTGAAATGTCCTGGTCTGTGCTTGCCCTCCATGACGGTAGATATCGGTGGAAACTCAAACTGACGTTTATCCGGTGTAGGATACATCTCTTCTGCTGTCGGTGCAAAGACATAGTCTGCACCGTTCTTTTCCAGTAACTCACAGTCTTTTTCCAGTGTACGCGGATATGTTGCCAAGTCATTTTGGTTGTTAAACTGTGTAGGATTGACAAAAACAGAAACTACGGTTATGTCGTTTTCTTCCACACTGCGCCTTACAAGTGAGGCATGTCCTTCATGTAAGGCACCCATGGTGGGCACGAGACCAATGGATAGTTTCTTTTTACGTGCTTCAAACAGCTCGTTTTGCAAATCAACAATTGTACGAAAAACTTTCATTATTCTTGATTTTGACGTCTTATTTTCAATTAAGGGTGCAAAATAACAACATTTTTCTTAAATAAGAAAGAATATCTTTAAAAAGATATCCGCAATTCCGTACATTTCTGTAAATAAAGTAAAAAGTTGTCTCCTTTACAAAGTTTTTTTGTATCTTTGCAGAGTTTAAATATTCACTATCATGAAGGCAAAGAAAGTTTTATTTATCAATCAAGAGATAGTTCCATATGTTCCTGAAAGCGAATTGTCGCACATGGGAAGATTTCTTCCTCAAAGTATACAAGAAAAAGGATATGAAATAAGAACTTTCATGCCTAAATGGGGAAATATCAATGAACGTCGCGGACAGCTTCATGAGGTGATACGTCTGTCACGTATGATGCTTATCATTGATGAGACGGATCATCCGTTGATTATAAAGGTCGCATCCATACCGGCAACCCGGATACAGGTCTATTTTATAGACAATGATGATTATTTCACAAAGAGGTTAATGGCTGAAGATGAAAATGGAGTAGAGTATCCGGATAACGGGGAACGTGCCGTATTTTTTGCAAGGGGAGTACTGGAAACAGTGAAGAAACTTCGTTGGGCACCGGACATTATACATTGTCAGGGCTGGATGAGCTCAATAATTCCTCTTTATATAAAAACTGCATATCATGATGAACCATCGTTTGCAAATGCAAAGATTGTAACGTCGCTGTTTGGCAATGAACTTAAGAACGGGCTGGGTGACAATTTCAAACAATGTCTTGAATACAAGAATGTTTCAGCCAAGTTGTTGGAAAAGTATAATGACAACTTCGACTTTGTCGAATTGAACAAGCTTGCCATAGACTATTCTGACGGTGTCGTGGAAGCGGCACAGGGCATAAATCCTGATATCCTCAAGCATGTTGAAGACAGTGGACTTCCCATGTTGAAATATTTCGATGGAGAAGATTTCACTGACAGGTATGATGAATTTTATAATCAGATATTTGATACAGAAGATTAAATCAATAGTTTTATAGATTGTTTAAAACAAAGATTAGGATATTCAATGAAGGTAAAGTTTTTTATTGTTGTTGCATTCCTTGCACTTGTGTTCTCGGCATGTGACGACACGACAGATACTATCGGTAATTCTCTTACGGACGGCATGGACCGTCTTAATATTTCTACAGGTATATTTCCCGTACAGACTACATCACATAAGTCAGGTGCTGTCTTGTCAAGAAATACAGTAGGATATCTGGGTAAGATACGTGACAATGAGACAGGTTCATACGTTACAGGTGATTTTATGGCTCAGTTTGCCACGCTTGAGAACTATTCCCTGTTGCCGTATGACAGTATTTCCAGCTATGTAATAAGCACTGATGAAAATGGGAACGAGGTAAAGGAAGTAATAGCCGACTCGTGTGTAATAGAGCTGTTTTACGATGACTTTTGGGGAGATTCTCTTGCAACGATGAAACTTACAGCCTATGAAATGGCAAAGCCCATGGAAGAAGGTGTGAAGTATTATTCGGATTTTGACCCAATAAAAGAAGGGTATATAAGAAGCAGCAGTGAAAACGGGATTAAAGTGGCTAAAGTCTATACATTGTCAGATCAGACTGTAGACAACGATACACGCAATGATGACAGCTATATGCCGAGTATAAAGATAAGCCTCAATAAACCGTATACGGACAAGAATGGAAAAACTTATAATAATTACGGTACATATCTGATGCGTAAGTATTATGAAAATCCGGACAATTTCAGAAATTCGTATAATTTTATCCATAATGTTTGTCCGGGCTTCTATTTTAAACTTGACGACGGACTTGGTTCCATGGCTTATGTTAATATTAGCAGGTTAAGCTTGTTCTTTAGAAGTAAGGTGTGGTATACTGAGAAAGATGAAACAACTAATGAAGAGGTCAGGAAAGTCAAGGATGTTGTTTATTCATCATCATTCTTAGGTACGGAAGAGGTGTTGCAGACAACAAATATAACCAATGACAATCAGGCGATAGACCGTCTTGTCGCAGATGAGAGTTGTACTTATCTTAAAACTCCTGCCGGAATATTTACGGAAATGACGTTACCGGTGGATGATATAATGAAAGGTCATGAGAATGACACCATAAATATAGCCAAAGTTACGCTTACCCGTTTTAATAATAACGGATATGACAATAAATATGAACTGTCAACACCGTCCACTTTGTTGATGATACCATTGGACAGTCTTGAGACTTTCTTTGGAAAGGAGAAGATAATGGACAACAGGACATCTTTTGTAACATCAGAGTCGAAAAAAAAGAACACTTATACCTTTAATAACATTTCAGGTATGATAACATATATGGCTGGACTTAAAAGGGCGCAGTCTGGTAATAATCCTAATTGGGTAAATGAACATCCGAACTGGAATAAGGTGGTTATCGTACCTGTAACTGTTACTACGAATGGTACGAACGATCAGATTGTGAAGATTGTCCATGACATGAGTATTACAAGTGCGAGATTTGTAAAAGGCAAAGGTGACGGGGATGACAATCCCGTTCAGATAAGTGTCATATATAGCAAGTTCAACGACAAGAGATAATGGCAGACAACTATTTGGAGCGTCGTCAGGAGGACTATGAAAGGCGTAAGGCACGGTGGATCTTAAGAAAGAAGCATATTGTAAAGGTTCAGAGGAGTGTGGATAAACCTGACGATGAAGCTTTGTAAAATGATATGTTTTAATTAAATCCCGGAAGTACAGTCGTGCTTCCGGGATTTAATTATCCGTTCGGATATATTTCCTTTTGCCGAAATCCTATGAAAGATTTTAGGATCTTCCGAATTTTTGAGTGATACGCCGTCATTACCGTATGCGGGCTGCTTCCTATGGAAAAAACCAAACATAATCATAAGAAAATGTAGTTATGT
>UQZX01000019.1 GCA_900545525.1 uncultured Prevotella sp. | reverse complement strand
AGGTTTCTGCACTACACTGAAACTGTGTTTATGGGCGAGGGCATTTTGCGAAGTGGTCTCGCTTTATCATTTCAGGCAGTGCATCATGGCTAAGAAAACCTATCCACCAGCATTGGCAGGGGGCGGTTCCCAGGGATTCCGCCAGCATCTCTTCTGCGGTCCACTTTGGTTATGGACGGTTTCGGGTGTTTTCATTCCAATACTCATATGCGGTCGTTCCGTATTGTAAAATGGTATGATACGGCTAAGTTCTGATTTGCAGTCCTCCCGTGTCTGGATTACCATTTTATACAGCCATTCAGTCTTTAGAATGCCATTCGCACGCTCGGCGATAGCGTTTTCCAAAGGGTCTCCGCTTTGAGTCATGCTGATGGAAATGTTATGTTTCTTCAGTTCCTTGACATAAGCGTCGCTACAATACTGACATCCGCGATCTGAATGGTGGATGAGTCGGGCTGTAGTTTCTTCATCTACAGAACTCAAAGCCATTTTCAACGCTTCGAGAGGATACGTCGTTTCCAATGTGGGGCCTAATGCCCAACTCACAATCTTGTGGGAGTATGCGTCCGTGATGAGAGAAAGATAGCATACACCCTCTCGCGTTTCCACGTATGTTATATCACTGACCCATATCTCATTAGGACGCATCGGAACAATCTCCTTGATAAGATTCTCATACTTGTGATAATGATGTCCCGAATCGGTCGTCTTGTAGTGCCTTCGACGTTTTATCTGCACCATAAGATGATTGCGACGGAGCAATTCGATAAAAGCATCACGCCCAGGCATACAGCCAGTATCTTCAAACATCTTCTTAATGATGAAATACAGCTTGGTACAGCCCAGTCCTGGATTGTCCTTACGATATTCCGTCGCCTTTTCTACAATCAATGGCTCAAGCGCATTCTCTGTAAAATCATCCTCTGCCTTATGACTATAGAATGACTGCCTGCTATAACCAAACAGTCCGGTGAGGATACCCAAAGAAGACTTCGGGCATTCCTCTCGGAGCAGACTTACTGTTTGGTGCCAGATTTTTTTCTTATGGGAATATTGAACTTTTCCTCGGCAAGATTTATCATCGTGTCGAAAGCATGAGCGCGAAGTTTCTCAAACTCTGCCTCCTTGCGGGCCTGCTTCAGCTGGGCTTTAAGCTCCCGAATTTGGTCATCCTTACTCTTATTGGCCATATCTTCATCGGTTTGTTCCGACAAAGATACAGATTCTTGTTGAGTTAAGAACTTACCAACCCATGCATAAAGAGTTTGCACTGAACAAATATGATATTTCTCTACCATATCTTCTGCTGTGTGTTCGCCTTTTAAAAACTATAGAATTATCGGACCCTTTTCAATCTCGTCATAGCGACAAGTAATCTTATCTGCCCATTCATACGATTTCTCTCCTGTGACAGGGTCACGGAAAACTTTTCTAATTCGACTTGTTGACTGTTTCATTGACTCTTTGATTTATGCGCATCAAAAGTGACAACTTTTTCTAGTTCAAGTCACTCTGCAAATAAGAAAATAATGGATGAAATGACTAATGTGTTGTGGAAATATCTGGAGCAACATATCTGTACATGGAATAATACAATAAAGATGGCTGCTTTGCACATAAAAGACAATGGCCATAGTGAAGCTGCGACAGAGGCTTACTACAAAGAACTGAAGGAAAAATGGGTGATTGAATTTTCTAAACTGAAGATGATTCAGATAAAAGACGAACGCTACTCAATGTCTGATGAAGGACATCCATTGGTCTTAGAACCATCCTTGGAATCCTTTATATCAGAAAAGGAAGACATTGATTATCTTTCAACCATATACCCTTACGCAGAAAAGACAGCAAAAATACCATGCAAAGATGAACTTTTACAGTGGTCAAGGATTATTGCAGAATGGAATTGCTTCAAATCCGATAATTATCTATCATTGGAGTCTATAGTAGAGTTTATTAGTGTTCATCAAGGCGACCAGCTACATGAAATGCTCGAAATGATTGTTGCTGCTGGACATTCCGATTTCTTTGAAAAATACGCATTACTTCCAAATCGTGAGGGAACACTTATGAAGCGCAGCGAACTACGGAACGCCACACCTATAGTCAAGGACCTGTATCTATTAGTTAAGGCTTTGGATCCTAATATTTGCACAAAGATGGTTGATGAGGAATATGCAGACATAATTGAACTGACACCTTACAATAGAACACATCTGCGAGAAGAGTTGAATAGTTCAGTTAAGAAAAAAGAAGATGAATGTTGGAATAATGCAAAAGAGCAAAAACCGTATGATGGTACGTTTGAAAAAAGTTTAATAGCGTTATGTTCTTCGTTTACAACCATAAACGGAGACTCTAAGCGTAATAAACTTATGCCCATCATCTGTCGTTTTGAGAACATAGATTATTCTGAGAAACACATACCTGCATGGGAAGACGACACTTCCAATTTTGACCTTTACAGACAGATTTTTGTGTCATTGGTTGAGAACCAAATGATGAAAATACAACACAACGATGTAAACTGGGTTAGTGAGCATATAGACGATCTGGTTATGTTTGTTAATTATGCAAGAGGTGACGATTATAAAAATTTCTGTACTCAATATGCTGTCTACCCAAATATGAACGGAGAATTGCATACACCAGATTCTTTAAAAAAGAATAATAAGGTAAACAAGGAATTGTTTGACTTATATTTCCAAGTATTGAATGAGGATTTGAAAAGCAAATGTGTAGACGTTCGTTTTGAGACCTATTACGAAAAATATAATGAAGAAACGAATCAATACACTCCAATGTCTGTTGCTAAAGATATACAGACCAAGTTAAGTGCCGATAACTATCAAGACATTGTTTTGCTTGATATTATAGACTTAACAGAGAGGGAATGTATTGAAGGACAACAATGGCGTATATTATTCAAAGATATTTACGAACAACGTGAATCAATAAGATACAATCTTGGTACTGATGTAGAAAGAAAAGCCATAAATAAGATGCTAAAGCGGAAGAATCCCGATCTGATGGTGAAGATGGCTGAAGTATCCGGGCGTGAAGATGCTTATATTATTCTTTCTGTAGTGAACGATACGATAAATAGCATTGAGCATGAAGCATATATCAAGATGCTAGGTGAATACGCGGAATCACATATCCAGACGTACCTAACAGAAGCACTTGAAAAATATGGAATACATGTAGACAACCAGCAAGGGGGACAAGATATCATTCTCTCAAAAGATGGATTTGAGGATTATCACATAGAGGTTAAATCCCGTTGGGAAAATGATCAATCTGTAGAAATGAGTTCAACCCAGTTTAAACGTGCAGTTGAGATTCCTGATCGTTATGCTTTGATAGGTTTAAATATGTATAACTTTGATCGTGAAAGAGCCGAAAAAAACGACTACGTAGAATTATCGGAGATACATTCTTTTATCAAAGTATTGGATAATATCGGTTTCTTAGAAAAAGATTTGCGCAAACGTGCAGACGAAGCATTTAAAGGTGACGATAGAGAGATTCGTCTAAATGGATCTTATACTGTGAGAGTACCTCAAAATGTTTTTGATGCTTATCCATTGAGTTTTTATGAATTAATAGAAAGATTAATAACCTATTTTACCTAATACATGGTTATGTACTATAGTAAATTTTTTGGCGTACCTCATTCAGCATTTGAGGAAAAAGGGGTATTAGATGGTTTCATTGGTAGAGATATGCGTCTGCATATCGATCCTCTGCGCTTGAAGAATACACAGGTGCCGGAGTTTATAGGTTCTTATGAAAGTGTATTTTTGAAATATTTCGACAGGTTTGCTCACTTAGTGGATGCTATGCCCAGCAAAGAAGAAGATGATACATTCTTCCCTCTCATTGTAGAAAATATGCAGTTCCCTGAAATACCTAATGTAGGTTTGGGATACTCCGTAAGTGGAAGGCCAGGTAAAGGCATGAATGGAAAGACAACTAAGCAGATTGCAAAAACCACTGTTAAAGTGATTAAGGCAGGCATGAGAGATCCTGAACTTTTTCTATTTATGCATTTGTTTGAAAAGAATGTGGGCGCTGATAGAATAAGTGATATGGCAGTGTCTATTCTACGCCATCAAATTCTTTCATACACACAAAGAGTTGCAGCAGACTTAAACATTGCAACTCGTGAATTTAAATTTGAAGATGTTACCTACACTGTACCATTTTATGAGGACGAACCAATGCATTTCTTCCCAACCACATTGTTGGCAGACTTGCCGATGGCTACATCATATGATGAGATTTCGGATGTATGTGATTATAATAAGGGCTTAGTCGGAAGAGTTTGTAAAGCCGTCCACGGAGAGTGGAAGCAATTCTTTGAAGGTACAGACAGAAAGAATGTTCTAAAGAATGCACTTTTGAATAATCCCGAGGCATACAAAGAGGCTATCTCTTATTTTAGAAGCTTAAGTGCTGTGCCATACGATTTCTCAGAAGACAAAAAGAAATTATACTTCAAGGCTCGAATTGAAGAACTTGTTACAAAAGTCCTTGAAGAACAAGGTACAACCAAAAAGCTAAGCCCTGAAGAGGTTCTTCAGAGTACTAGAAGTGCTTGTATGCTTTTTAAGGAATGTGTAGAGAATCACCGCTCTTACAAACTAATGTACTATGAGAAGAGCAAAATTGCAAAGTCTGAGGATTATGCACAAGAATTATTGTTTGTAATATCAGAAGCATATATAAAAGCAAAGGGAGCAGATATAGACATTAGCCCCGAAGCTGATACTGGTGTTGGTAAGTTGGACTTTAAGTTTTCACAAGGTTCTAACTCTCGTGTTATAATAGAGACAAAACTCTCAAACAACAACGATTTGCTGCATGGATATGTCACTCAGTTGCCAGATTACATGAACTCACAACATGGAACATATGGGATTTATGTGGTTGTGATTGTTGATAGTAAAAAGAACAAGATTTCACAACTGAAAAAGTTGAGAGACATTGAAGCAAAAAGGGATAAGAATGATTTATCACAATACGAAATAATTTTTGTAGATGCAAGAGAAAGACCTACTGCAAGTAAAAGATAGTTGTTTCCACATTTGGACTGTTAGTTTAGCCTCAAAGTACTAAATTAATTTGTATAGTTGCAGAAATCTTTGTACCTTTACACCAACAAAAGAAAGAAATACAGAGAAAAGAACAAAGAAGAATAGGAAGGGCATCGCACGGATGCTTATCGATAGTTATTGAGGGACAACATCCAAGATGCTTATGGTGTTCCATATTTGTACCAAGACTTTCATAAATCGATGATTATCAGCATATGTTAGATTCGAGGAGGTGAAGTAATATCAGCCGGACAGAAATGTTTGAATATAAGAAATGGCGTGCAACAGATGATGTTGCACGCCATTTGCGTATGTGTATGTTCCTGTGATGGACGGTCAACGGGAGTGTTTCATGATGTCAGTGGAAGTGTTTCCTGATGCCGGCGGGCTACTCGGATTTTATGCGGAGCTGCCAGAAAACCACTGCGGCGGCAGCTGCAACGTTCAGTGAGTCGACGTTGTGAGACATGGGTATGCGGACAACATGATTTGCTTGGGAGATTGTTTCGTGAGGAAGTCCGTCGCCCTCGGTGCCCATTATTATTGCCAGACGCGGCTCGGCAGCGAGCTGCGGACTGTCGAGGGGTATGGAGTCGTCGGTCAGAGCCATGGCGGCAGTAGTGAAACCGAGGTCGTTGAGGTAGGGTAGAGGCTTGTCGAGCCATGTCCACGGAACAAGGAAGACGGAACCCATGGAGACGCGTATGGCGCGCCTGTTCAGCGGGTCACACGATGTGGTAGTGAGCAGTACGGCATCTATGCCCAAGGCGGCAGCCGACCGGAAGATTGCCCCGATGTTTGTAGTGTCGGTCACACCGTCAATCACTACTATGCGGCGGGCGTTCCTGCAAATGTCTTCCACACTGCCCGGCACGGGGCGTTTCATGGCACATAGCACTCCTCTTGTCAGCGTGTATCCCGTCAGTGAGCGCAGCAGTTCCCTGCTTCCAGTATATACCGGAATGTCGCCGCATCGCCTTATGATGTCTGCGGCATCGCCCGTTATGTGCTTGCGCTCGCATAAAAGCGATACGGGACAATATCCCGCATCGAGCGCGACATTTATTACCTTGGGGCTTTCAGCTATGAATATCCCCTTTTCAGGTTCTATCCGGTTGCGCAACTGTGCTTCGGTGAGCGTGCCGAATATCTCGGCTCCGGGATGTTCCAGCGATGTTATTTCTATTATCGGCATGTTTTCTTGCATCTTCCGGCAGCCATCATGTTTTGTCGCTGATGGCGTGCCGTTCTATTTTATGTTTGTTTTATAAAGCCATCTCCTGCTGAATATGCGGTACATGAACATTGCCCCGCGGCACGAAAGCTCTATTGCCATTGCCATCCATACCCCCTGCAGTCCGTATTCGGGCGCAAGGGCGGCAGCCAGCGTGAGTCGTACCAGCCACATGCTGGCAAGGTTCATGCCCGCCGGTATCAGCGTGTCGCCTGCTCCGAGGCAGATGCAGTAGCCCACGATTGCCGCTGCAAACATCGGTTCGGCAAATGCCTCGATGCGCAGGGCACCAACTCCGAGCGTGCGTATCTCCTCCACGGGCGACATTATGCCAATCATCTCGGGGGCGAAGACATACATTATCACTCCCATTGCCGCCATCACAGCCATGCCCATGAATATCGTCATGCGTGCAAAGCTCTGTGTCATGGCGCGCTGTCCTGCCCCGATGCTCTGTCCCACAAGCGTCGTCGCAGCCTCCCCGATGCCGTATCCCGGCATGTAGCACAGGCTCTCCGCCGTTATGGCAAACGTGTGTGCGGCTATTGCGAAGTTGCCGAGCGGGGCGACAATCATGGTGCTTACAATCTGTGCACCGTTCATCATGACATACTGTGCAGCCATGGGCAGGCTTATCTTTGCCGCGTTCCGCAGGTAGCCCCACGACGGTGCGAACACCCATTTCTCGCGTTTCAGAGACAGTTCGGGCGACTTGTACACGGCAAACCATATAAGGATGATGCCTGTTATCAGGTATGCCGACACCGTGCCGAGGGCGGCTCCGACCACTCCTAATCCCGCCCCGGGCACTCCTATGACAGTTCCGCCGATGTCGACGGTGCGTGACGGGAAGATAAGGAAGAAGTTGAAGACTACGTCGAACACGCACATCATTATGCTCATGATGCTCGGCACGCGCATGTTGCCCGAACACTTGAGCATGCTTGAGGCAAGCATGCCTATCTGATATACGGGCAGCGATGCCGCATACACGGCAAAATAGAGTGATGCCTCGCCTGCTATGTCGTCTCCGCCGCCGAGCCACAGCGGCAGCGGACGGGCAATGAGAAGGCATATCGTGGTAAGTATCATGGTGAATGCCGCCGTTGCCATCAGTCCCTGACGGAATACCTGACGTGCCTTTACAAAGTCGTTGGCGCCGATGAAGTGTGCCGCCTGGACGGAGAACCCCATGGCAGCGGCGGATGTAAGACCGCCGAACAGCCACGTGGTAGACTCTACCAGACCTATCGAGGCGGATGCCCTGGCGCCCAGCGACCCCACCATGGAGGCGTCGATGTAGAACATCAGTGTGGATGAAAGCTGTGCGAGGATAGACGGAATGCTGAGTTGTACAATCAGGCTGAGCTTCTGTCTGCCTGTCATATCCTGTCCCGTGCGTATCATCGCAAGCAGTGCGTTGTCCTTCTTGCTTGAAAACATGCTGCGAAATTAATGCTTTTATGATTAATAACCAAGGCAGATGACACAAAAAACAGGCGGTTCATTCTTATCTGAACGCCGCCTGTTGTCTATCAACTTAACTTTAAAATATTTTCCTTGGATAATCCGGGGCACTGTTGTCAGCGTGTCCCCGTCTCCCTTGATCCTGTTGCCGGTTTTACGGCAAACAGGTTCTTCCATGTTGTCCTGATTTCTCTTTCTACCTGAAACTTAACCCTATGATTTGCTTTTGTTGATGCCTCGCGGCATGATGTTATCCTTTATTGTCAATCTTTTCAGTCAGCCTTAAAACTAATACCATGAGTTCTAATACCTATGTTTTAACTTTTGACACTGCAAATATACGACTGTTTGCGCACACAGTGACGTTCTTTGTCTGTATTTTTACGTTTTTAGTATTTAAAGTTGATATAAGTCAAGATGTGAGGTGCGATAAAATAATTTGTTTCATTGTATGTAATAAAAAAGAAACGGTCATGGCAGGTATCTGCGCCATGACCGTATAAGAAGTCCGGATTTTATGTTTACTCCTCTATCTACGCACCCTTTCGTGTCCTCCATGGTGTGGTTGGCGTGCCGAGTGGTAATATCCGGGAAGTGTGATGTAAAAAATCAGTATTAGCTTATTGAGATATTAATGTTTAATAAAAAATTCAATAGAAGATAATTTGTCATTCCAGTTGTTCCCATCTGACATAGGTATGTCGGAAAGAGTCGTAATCCATACAAGACCTTCATTGATATTTAGTGTCATAACATTATCTTTCTTTTCAACATCATAAACTATTTTTTCTCCAGTATAGTTATATCCATCATATCCGATAAAACGAACATCACGTTCAATATAAGGATTTTTGTTCGTAATAATTAGCGATGATATGGTATTATCCCAACCTATAAGTCTTAAATCACCACATCTCCATGATGATAAGTCTTTTGTTAGTTCAGCTCTGACGGCAGCATGTTTGAATTTGTGGTCAACCCAAAAATGTAAGAAAGTTTTCGATTCAATGTCTGGCTTAGATGGGGCAACGCGATGCGTCGAACCGTTACTTTTATCTTCATTAGAATCTATTTCTTCAATTGGGTTAAAGTTGTCTGAACCCATGTATTCAATCCTTCCATTTTCTTTTATTTTACATAGTAAATTGGGCGTTTTAGCAATTTTATTATAGAAGAGTTCTTTAAACTCTTCATCCAAAAATACTATGGAGTCTTTATCTGTCAATAGCAGACATGGTACATCGTAGCTTTTTCCCTCATAATCGGCTTTTAAGATAAATTTCTTTGTTTTTCCTACATTGTCAGTACTTCTTTCCAAAAGTTCGCTGTAGTCATCGTTACTGCATGAAAAGCATATTAAAATGCCAAAAACAAATAATACTTTTAATAATTTTAAGTTCATAATTTTGTTGTTTTAAGTAGATATTAATAATTATATTTAGATTATATTGTTTGTTTGTGAATGTCCATATTAATTATGAAATTAAGTCTGTTTTAATTAATCTGCTGCAATATTTATAAACGATATTGCAGCAGATAAGATTTAAATACCATTCTTTTATTTCTCAATCCATATTCCTTTTTTCGCCTTCCACTGTGTTGTCGGCGTGCCTGGACGGTAATATCCAGATAGGTATATGTCATAAATAAGAGTGCTGTATGCAGGTACATTGTCATAATCGGACGTTCCATGTCCAAGTTGATAAGGTATGTATACTTTCCAACGGTCTCCTATGTGCATGTGTTGAAGAGCTGTTGTCATACCGTCTGTAAAGTTTTTAACAGCATCAGCAACGGGCGTACATGTTTCAGGATTGAAAACTTCATCATATGTTTGTTTGAACACGAACCCCTCTTCATACGACGTTGAGGGGATGAGACGTCCGCGATAGTGCAGTCTTACGGAGTCGGTGTACATGGGGCATCCGCTCCCTGTGCCCTCTTCAAGCACCTTCACGGCAATATAGTCGGCGGGTATTCCCTGTATGGTGTCTTCCTTCGACCATGTCTTGAACACTTTCCAGCTGCCGTCGGCGTTAGCCCTTGCCGTTGCCAGCACGTCATTGAAGTATGCCGTGTTTGCCTCCTGCCAGTTTGGAAACTCCTCCACGGTGTTGTCGTCCTCGCTGCACGACACTATTGCCGTTGCCATGAGGAGAAGCGCGGAGAATACGAATAAGATGTTTTTCTTCATTTATTGCAGTTTTTTAAGCAGGCTTGCTATGCTCACCTTGTCTTCTATTATGCCGCAGAGGTCGGCAATGTTCACTCTTTCCTGTTCCATCGTGTCGCGGAAACGCAGTGTCACGGTGTTGTCCTTCAGCGTGTCGTGGTCTACGGTCACGCAGTAGGGAGTTCCGATAGCGTCCTGACGGCGGTAGCGCTTTCCGATGGAATCTTTCTCGTCATACTGGCAGTTGAAGTGGAACTTCAGTCCGTCTATTATCTCGCGTGCCTTTTCGGGCAGCCCGTCTTTCTTCAGCAGCGGCATCACGGCGAGCTTTACGGGAGCCAGCACGGCAGGCAGTCTGAGCACGGTACGTGTCTCTCCGTTCTCCAGCTTCTCCTCCTCGAACGAGTGGCACATCACCGACAGGAACATGCGGTCCACGCCGATACTTGTCTCTATCACATACGGAGTGTAGCTCTCGTTGCTCTGCGGGTCGAAATATTTTATGCTCCTGCCCGAGAACTTCTCGTGCTGCGACAGGTCGAAGTTGGTGCGGCTGTGTATTCCTTCCACCTCCTTGAAGCCGAACGGCATGTGGAATTCTATGTCGGTTGCCGCGTTTGCATAGTGCGCCAGCTTCTCATGGTCGTGGAAACGGTAGTTCTCTGCGCCGAAGCCCAGTGCCTGATGCCATTTCATACGCGTCTCCTTCCAGTTTTTGAACCACTCCAGCTCTGTTCCCGGCTTAACGAAGAACTGCATTTCCATCTGCTCGAACTCGCGCATACGGAAGATGAACTGGCGTGCAACAATCTCGTTTCTGAACGCCTTTCCTATCTGTGCGATGCCGAAGGGAATCTTCATGCGTCCCGTCTTCTGCACGTTGAGATAGTTCACGAAGATGCCCTGTGCCGTCTCCGGGCGCAGGTAGATTTTGTTTGCGCTTTCTGCCGTCGAGCCCATTTCGGTGGAGAACATCAGGTTAAACTGCCTTACGTCCGTCCAGTTCTTTGTTCCGCTTATGGGGCAGACAATCTCCTCGTCGATGATAATCTGCTTCAGCTCGTCCAGGTTCATTGCGTTCATCGCCACGGCATAGCGCTCGTGCAGCGCGTCGCGCTTCTGCTGGTTGGCAATCACGCGCGGGTTGGTCTCGCGGAACTTTGCCTCGTCGAAACTGTCGCCGAACTTCTTTGCCGCCTTTGCCACCTCCTTGTTAATCTTCTCCTCATATTTTGCTATCTGGTCTTCTATGAGCACGTCGGCGCGGTAGCGCTTCTTCGAGTCGCGGTTGTCAATGAGAGGGTCGTTGAAGGCATCCACGTGCCCGCTCGCCTTCCATATTGTCGGGTGCATGAAGATAGCCGAGTCGATGCCCACGATGTTCTCGTGCAGCAGCACCATGCTCTTCCACCAGTATTCCTTAATGTTGTTTTTCAGTTCCACACCGTTCTGCCCGTAGTCGTATACAGCAGCCAGACCGTCGTAAATGTCGCTGCTCGGGAAAACAAAACCATATTCTTTACAATGTGAAACAATCTTCTTGAAAACGTCTTCTTGTGCCATGATAAATATTGTATATTTCGAAATTATGGTTGCAAAGATAGTGCTTTTTCTTGATAGAAATGATATATAAGGTGTGAAACTTTGGTAAATAACGTAAGTTCGGTGAATTGTATCAACTCTATAAGTTCTTAATAAACATCCTCTTACGTTCGGGTGGATTTGCAATCCGCCCGCATGTGCATGTTGAAAGCGATAAAAAATATAGCGCATTGAAGGCATTTGAAATGCCTGCGGACTGCAAATCCATTAATAATTGAATATTGAATGCGGGCGGATTGCAAATCCACCCGAACGTGAGGCAGGGTGGTTTGTAGTATAACAAGAAAGATAAATCAGTCGAACTGACGTTAAAAAACGGCATGTCTTTTCCCTGTTCCAGCACCGGCATGCGGCGTATGCCGTTCCAAGAGGCGGCATATTGGAAGCCAAAAGGTGGTCTTTCAGGCTGCAAGAGATGCCCTTTTAGAAGCCGAAAGGGCACCTTTTGATTTGTAAGGAAAATGCCCTTGCGATGTTATAGTCCGCCTTTGTTCCCCTTGATATTCCAAATCGACTGTTACGAAAAACAATTGTTTCGCTTACTGTTTTCAAAGGCTCGCTTTCCGCTTCGCCGCATCTTTATGCCTTTCGCCGGCATCGTGCCGTGCCGTCATGACGTATATCGGCGGTTATGCGGCGGTGTCTCGTGACGGATGCCGGTGTCCGTGCGGTGAGCAAGATGCCTCCTTTGCGCTCCGTATGCTTGCGTCCTGTGATAAAAAAGGCAGTTTTATTTTGCCATGAAAAACATTTATGCTACCTTTGCCGGCGATTTGCAGACTGCAGATTAAGGGGTGGCTGAATATTGAAGCCTGAGATTAAACCCTCTGACCAGATCCGGATAATACCGGCGTTGGGATGAAAAACCGAGATACTTGGTATTGAAGTTTATCGTGTTTAAACATGAAAAGTACCCCTTTTTATGTATTTTTAATTTTTAGTTTTTATGAAACAAAACATCATGTTGCTATCTGCGCTGGCATGCGCGGCGGCAGCAAGTGCGGCGCAACCCGAGGAAGTGGAGATTGACACGCTAAAGGCTCATGCGCTGCAAGACGTGCAGGTGGTTTCGACACGCGCGTCGAAGAACACCCCCATGGCGTTTAAGGACATCAGCAAGGAAGAAATCCGCAGCGTAAACTTCGGAAAGGACATTCCGTATCTCATGTCGCTCACACCGTCGGTGACAATCACCTCGGACGCGGGCAACGGCATCGGCTACACCTCCCTGCGCGTGCGCGGAACAGACCCGACGCGCATCAACGTCACGGCAAACGGCATTCCGCTCAACGACGCGGAAAGCTCGACAACGTTCTGGGTGAACAACAACGACCTTGTATCGAGCGTGCAGAGCATACAGATACAGCGCGGCGTGGGCACGTCGACAAACGGTGCGGGCGCGTTCGGCGCAACGCTGAACATGCAGACGGAGAACATCGGCATGAAACCGTTCGTCGGTCTCGACCTGTCGGGCGGAAGCTACTACTCTCACAAGGAGACGCTGCGCTTCGGAACGGGACTTATCAACGACCACTTCGGCATACAGGGACGCCTGTCTGACATCGGTACAAAGGGCTATCTGGACCGTGCGTCGGCAAAACTGAACTCCTATTTCCTGCAGGCTGGTTACTTCGGCGAGAACACGATGGTGAAGTTCATCACGTGGAACTCCACCGAAGAGACCTACCACGCATGGAACTACACGTCTAAGGAGGAGCAGCGCCAGTTCGGACGGAGGTACAATTCGTGCGGCGTCTATTACGACAAGGACGGCAAGATGTGCTACTATGACAACCAGACGGACAACTACCACCTGCAGAACTACCAGCTGCTGTGGGACCAGATAATAAACCGCAACTGGAACCTGAACGTGGCTCTGCACTACTCAAAGGGTCAGGGATACTACGAGGAGTACAAGACGGGACGCACATGGGCGGAATACAATCTCACCGACGACTGGAACATGGAAGGCGACCTCGTGCGTCAGAAGAAGATGGACAACGACTTCTACGGTGCCATAGCCTCCCTGAACTACACCGGAAAGGCACTTACGGCAACGCTCGGAGGCGGCTGGAACAAGTATGACGGCGACCACTTCGGCAAGGTTGTGTGGACAGGCTCACCTTATTATACGCTGAAGGACTCTGAGGGGAATGATTACAGGCAGTACATCCAGGGACCGGACAACCTCGTGCCGGGTATGGAATACTACCGCAACAACGGCACGAAGACCGATTTCAACATCTACGGAAAGGTCAACTGGATGTTTGTCAGGGGGCTGAACGCCTTCGCCGACCTGCAATACCGCCACGTGGGATACAAGATGAACGGTCCGAGCGACGACTGGGACTGGGACACGATGGAGCAGATTTGCTTCGGAATGAAGGACAGCTTCAACTTCTTCAATCCCAAATTCGGTCTTACATGGAACCCCGCAAAGGGGCACACGGCATATGCATCGGTGGCAATAGCTCACAAGGAGCCTACACGCAACGACTATGAGGACAACATAGGCAATGACCTGAAGGCTGAGAAACTCACCGACTGGGAGCTGGGTTACAAGTTCAGCAGCCGTAAGTTCACAGCCGGGGCAAACCTTTATTACATGAGCTACAGCGACCAGTTTGTGCTGACAGGCGAGCTTAACAGCATCGGCGAGATGATTGCGCGCAACGTGGGAGAGAGCTACCGCATGGGTATAGAGCTGGAGGCGGCATGGCAGCCGGTAGACTGGTTCCGCTGGGATGCCAACGCCACATGGAGCCGAAACCGCGCAAAGGACTGGACGGTGACGCTCGACGACGGCACGGCGGCGACACTTGGCGACACTCCGCTGAGCTTCTCGCCCGACTTTATCTTCAACAACATCTTCTCGTTCAGCTACAAAGGCTTCCGCGCAAACATTCAGAGCCAGTATATCGGGGAGCAGTATCTCACCAATACGGGCATGAAGGCGTATACCAACTATGCCAAAGACGGCTCTACGCAGCAGGTGGGCATGATGCTCGACAACTACTTTGTGACGAACCTTCACCTTGCATACAACTTCAAGATGAAGAAGATGGGCATCAAGGACGCCACCGTCGGCGTAACGCTCTACAACCTGTTCAGCGCGAAATACGACAACAACGGCTGGGCAGGACCGGGCTACAAGAAAGATAACAACGGGCAGGTCATGGCATACGTCATGAACGACCTGACAGTAGCAGGCTTCGCTCCGTCAGCTCCGTTCAACTTTATGGTGAACCTGTCGCTGAACTTCTAAGCTGAGAAAAGAGGCATAAGGAAGGCACAGCGACGTGGGCTTGATATAAAACAAACAAAATATTTATTGATGAAATCAATCCTATTGTAGGGACATTTTCTTGTAAATGTCCGCATATTTACCATGATTTTACGGACAAATACAAGAATATGTCCCTACCGTGGATTGATTTTTTACAAAACAAAAAACACCATGACAGAATTCATAAGCACCCATTGGCTCGACATACTGAGCACCGTTATCGGGCTTGTATACATCGCCCTGGAATACAGGGCGAGCATAGCACTGTGGATAGTGGGCATCATCATGCCGGCAATAGACATATACCTGTTCTGGTCTGTGGGGCTTTATGCTGACTTCGGCATGGCTATCTACTACACGCTTGCGGCAATATACGGATATGCCGCATGGAAATTCGGTGGCGGAAAGTCTGCGGACAAGGGCAGTGAACTGCCCATAACACACATCCGCCGGTCGCAGATAATGCCTTCCTTGCTGGTGTTTTGTGCGGCATGGGCTGCAATATATTATATTCTCGTGCGTTTTACCAATAGCAACGTGCCCGTTACCGACAGCTTTATAAACGCCCTGAGCTTTATCGGTCTGTGGGCTTTGGCACGTAAGTATGTGGAACAGTGGATAGTGTGGATAGTCGTCGACGTGGTGAGCTGCGTCCTCTACGCATACAAGGGCATACCTTTCAAGGGTGCGCTGTACGGTCTTTACGTCATAATAGCCGTAATGGGATATTTCAAGTGGAAGCGGATGATGCACGGACAAGACGTTCCGAATACCTGATAATGAAAGATAAACAACCCCTGAAGATGATACATGAACTTATAACTCCTGACAGCTGGTTCGATGCCGTGATACTCGGCAACGGCGATTACCCGTCACATGCCATTCCGCTCGGCATACTGCGGCACGCCCGTCACATATTCTGTTGCGACGGGGCGGGCGTCTCCCTTATAGAGCGGGGCATCGTTCCGGAGGCAATAATAGGTGACGGAGACTCGCTGCCGCAGGATTTTAAGAGGAAATACGCAGACATTATACATATCGTAAACGAGCAGGAACACAACGACCAGACCAAAGCTACGCTGTTCTGCCGCGAACAGGGATACCGCCGCATTGCGTATGTCGGTGCCACGGGCAGGCGCGAAGACCATACTATAGGCAACGTCTCGCTGCTCATGGACTATATTGCCGACTACGGCATGGAGCCTGTCATGGTTACCGACCACGGCTATTTCATACCGTGCCGGGGCAGGAACGAGTTCGTGACATTTGCCCGCCAGCAGGTAAGTATATTCAACATGGGATGTACCAAGATAAGCGCAGAAGGACTGGCATGGCGCACATACGACTACCGCAGGTGGTGGCAGGGGACGCTTAACGAGGCAGAGGGAGACCGTGTGGTTATAGATACGGACGGCAACTGCATCGTTTTCTTTACGCACGACGCTAAAGTTAGAGTGTGAAAAAATCATGCTGCATCTTGCTTTCAATATGCAGCGAAAACCGCGGAGGTTACTTTTAATTATTAAATAAAGATAAAGATTAAATCAAAAAAGTAGCTTATTGATATCTTTTACGCAATAAAAGTGTAATTTTGCAACCTTGAAATATAAAACAAACAACCAAATAACAATAAGCGAAATATGAAAAAGATAAGGGCAGCCGTTGTGGGATACGGCAATATCGGGCGCTTTACCATTGAGGCGCTTGAGGCTTCTAAGGACTTCGAAATAGCCGGTGTGGTGCGCCGCAACGGTGCGGAGAACAAGCCGGCAGAGCTTGACAAGTATGCAGTTGTCAAGGACATAGCAGAGCTGAAGGACGTTGACGTGGCTATACTTGCCACCCCCACGCGCAGCTGCGAGGAGTATGCGACACGCATTCTGGCAATGGGCATAAACACGGTGGACAGCTTCGACATACACACCAACATCGTTAAATACCGTGCAAACCTGATGACCGTGTGCAAGGAGCACGGCACCGTTGCCGTGATAGCAGCCGGCTGGGACCCGGGTTCGGACTCTATCGTCCGCACGCTCATGGAAAGTCTTGCTCCCAAAGGGCTTTCGTATACCAACTTTGGACCGGGAATGTCAATGGGACACAGCGTCTGCGTACGCTCTAAAGCCGGCGTAAAAAACGCCCTGTCAATGACTATTCCGAAGGGCGAAGGCATACACCGCCGCATGGTTTACGTTGAACTGGAAGACGGCGCAAGTCTTGAGGAGGTTACAAAGGCGATAAAGGAGGACCCGTATTTCGCCTATGACGAGACCCATGTGTTCCAAGTTGAGAGCGTGGACGACGTCCGCGACATGGGGCACGGCGTAAACCTCGTGCGCAAAGGCGTGAGCGGAAAGACGCAGAACCAGCGTATAGAGTTCAACATGAGCATCAACAACCCGGCACTGACAGCCCAGATACTTGTAAATGTGGCACGTGCGTCAATGCGTCAGCAGCCCGGATGCTATACAATGATTGAGATACCGGTAATCGACATGCTTCCCGGCGACCGTGAAGAGCTTATTCAAAAGCTTGTATAAGCTTTTGGAAATGAAGAATGATGAATGAAGAATGAAGAATTTGCTGCCGCCAATTAAAACTTATAGGGCTTATAAGCCATATAGGTCCTATAGGTTTATAAAAGAATAGATGGGCGTCAGCAAATTCTTAATTCTTAACTCTTAATTCTTAATTAAGATAATTATTCGTCCAGCAGGAACAGCGGATCTTCCGGCATAACCATGACAGGCTTCTGCTCGTTGAGCTTCAACAGGTTTTCCGGAACATATTTTTTGTCTACCACAAGGCGGAACATAAATTCGCCGAACCAGCGGTTAGACATGATGAGACAGCCTTTCTGTCCCCATGCCGCGCCCCATGAGTTCTCCACTTTCCATTTCTTTGGCTTGCCCTGTGCATCGAGGTCTACCGCCGTGAGGGTCATTGCGTGTGTGCTTCCGCTGTCGTATGTCATGATGCGCTGTGCCTTGTTCATGCCGAATGTGGTGTTGAAGAGCGAACCGTAGTCAAAGTTCTCGGTGTCGCAATATCCGCGCTTGCGGTCGAGGAACTTGCCCACGTCGTAGCTGCTGTACAGTTTGCGCCCGTCCTTAATCGACGCAATGGCAAGCTTCTCAATCTCTTCCATGGGCAGGTTGAGATATTTCCAGTTGTGTCCGTCGTACGTATGGCGGTCGAAATCAACCTCATAAGTCTTGTAATACTCGCGGCGCGGGTCGTTCATCACCATTATGAAAGAGCCGTTAAGCGTCTTCTTGCCGGTCACTTCCTCGAAGAAGCTCTTCGGTGTGTAGGTCTTCGGCTCGCCCACGGGACGTCCCTTGCCGTCCTTGAACACGTATGTGAACTCCGACGGGGGCTCGCCAAGGGTCATGGAGAGCATGCGGTATACGGTGGTAAGCATCTTTGTCTTCTCTGCTTCAATGGCAGCGGGCTTCTTGCCGGCGTTCACCATGTCGCGCAGCTGCAAGCCGAACTCGCGCAGCTTGGACTTGATAAGTCCGCTCATGCGGTTGGTGTTGTCGCTCGAAAACGTCTCGGGCATCACCGACTTGGGCACCAGTCCGTACTTCTCGGTAAGGTCTGCAACGCCGCAGAACGTTCCGCCGTCGTTCAGCGGATGCTGGAAGAAGAAGCGGACGCGCTCGTCGTCCATCGGTTTCTTTGCACAGTCGACGACTCCCTGCAGGAAAAGATTAGCCTTTTCGAGCTGGTCGTAGAAGAAGAGATAGTCCTGAGAGAAGTCCACCGTGAGCGAGTCGGTCTTCTTGGCGAAGTCCGCACGCAGCACGTTCAAGCCGCTGAACATCCAGCATCTGCCGCTCTGCTTCTGGTCGGTGATGCTCTGTGTCTTTGTCTCGTTGCTGAAATAAGTGTCCAGTTCCACGGCGTTGGCATGGTTCTGGGCAAGATTGTCGATGCTGTTTGCCGCAATGGCGTTGAACAGAGCCTTGTCGGCAGTTGTCTGCACCTGTGCCTTCCTGATGTCGCGGAGCATGCTTTCAGAAATCCCTCCGTCTTTTGCCGCCTGGGCATAAGCCGTCAGAGAAAACGTCACGGCTGCCAGTCCGGACATTAATAGTCTGCATTTGTTTGTCATTTTACGGTTATTCTTTAATTGTTATTACGATTTTAAAGTCCTTTTACAAAGGTAAAAAGAAATTTAATAATCCGCAATTTATCGCTGAAAAACTTGCATCCGCCATGGTGGCGCAGGTTATATCCGGGCGGCACAAGACACAACGCATCGTTTAGGATGTCAGGCAACAGGCTATTAAATAATGCCATAAGGCATGAAATATGCCGGTCGGAAGGGCGTGAAAGGCGAGGCGTAAAAAGGCTGTTTGTAACATATTGAAAATCAGAATGATACCTTTTGCACTCCAAAAGGGCATCTTTCAGGCTCCAAAAGGTGACCTTTTAGGACGCAAAAGACGGCATATTAGAAGCCGAAAGGTCATGTGTTGTAATGCCGGTAGGAGTTTTATTGCATTGCATGCCTTGCATACCGTGCATGGCGCAGACGTTTCCGGTGCCTGCCGGGAACGTGCGGCAGCAGGCGGAACGGGGCAGGGCGGATACATGATGCCCCTATATATAAATAAGGTAAATATGCAAAAAAGAAACAAAGAACGGCTTTATTCATAATAAATGATTAACTTTGCAGAACTTGGCACATGTATCCGGTGCACGGGCGGATAAGCCGAACGGTGTCCGGAACGGGGGTCATGGCATGCAATCATTGTAAACAATGAATGATGGAACAAGACAAATTCGACATATTAAACAGCATTGAATATCCTGCTGACCTGCGCCGTCTGAGCGTGGAACAGCTTCCGCAGGTGTGCGATGAACTGCGGTATGACATATTGAAGGAGCTGTCCGTCAATCCCGGACACCTTGCCTCGAGCCTCGGCACGGTGGAACTTACCGTGGCACTGCACTACGTTTTCGACACGCCCGAGGACCGTTTGGTGTGGGACGTGGGGCATCAGGCTTACGGGCACAAGATACTTACGGGGCGCAAGGAGCGCTTCTGCACCAACCGCAAGCTGCACGGCATAATGCCGTTTCCCTCGCCAAAGGAGAGCGAATACGACTCTTTTGTGTGCGGGCATACGTCGAACTCGATATCGGCGGCACTCGGCATGGCTGTGGCGGCAAAGAAAACGGGAAACGACAGCAGGCACGTGGTGGCGATAATCGGCGACGGCTCGATGAGCGGAGGGCTTGCCTTTGAGGGGCTCAACAACGTGTCGACAACGCCGAACGACATGCTCATAATACTGAACGACAACAACATGAGCATCGACCGCAGCGTGGGAGGCATGAAGCAGTACCTGCTGAAGCTCAATACCAACGAGACTTACAACCGTCTGAGGTTCAAGGCTTCGCGGTGGCTCTACCGCAACGGATATCTTGACGACAACAGACGCAAGGGCATAATACGCCTGAGCAACGCCGTGAAGTCGGCGATAAGCCAGCAGCAGAACATCTTCGAGGGGATGAACATAAGATACTTCGGACCCTTCGACGGGCACAACGTCACGGAGCTTGTGCGCCTGCTGAGGCAGCTGAAGGACATGAAGGGACCCAAGCTGCTGCACCTCCACACCATAAAGGGGCACGGATACGAGCCGGCGGAGAAGTCGGCGACGCTGTGGCACGCCCCTGGAAAGTTTGACGTAGACACCGGCGAGAGGCTTGTGACGGACAGCGGCAACAAGCCACCGAAGTTTCAGGACGTATTCGGAGAGACGCTCCTCGAGCTGGCAAAGGCAAATCCGAGGATTGTGGGTGTTACGCCGGCAATGCCCACGGGGTGTTCGATGAACATAATGATGAACGAGATGCCCGACAGGACATTCGATGTCGGCATAGCCGAGGGGCATGCCGTGACGTTCTCGGCTGGCATGGCAAAGGACGGCATGCAGCCTTTCTGCAACATATACAGCGCTTTTTCACAGCGCGCATACGACAATATAATACACGATGTGGCAATACTCAATCTGCCCGTCGTGATATGTCTCGACCGCGCCGGGCTTGTCGGCGAGGACGGTTCCACACACCATGGAGCCTTTGACATGGCTGCGTTGCGCCCCATACCCAACCTGACGATATCGTCGCCCATGGACGAACACGAGCTGCGGCGGCTGATGTTTACGGCACAGTTGCCGGGAAAGGGGGCTTTCGTGATACGCTACCCGCGCGGATGCGGCGTGAAGACCGACTGGCGCTGCCCGCTCGAAGAAGTGGCTGTGGGCAGGGGACGCCGGCTGAAGGCAGGTAAGGACATTGCCGTGCTTTCGATAGGTCCGTGCGGAAACGATGTGGCAAAAGCCATAGCCGAGATAGAAAAAGAACATCCCGGAATTGCCGTGGCACACTATGACATGCGTTTCCTCAAGCCCCTCGACGAGGATATATTGCGCGAGGCAGGCGGGAACTTCGGCAGGATTGTGACCGTTGAGGACGGCGCGCGCAACGGAGGACTGGGAAGCGCGGTGACCGAATGGATGAACGACAATGGATATAGTCCGCGGATAACGCGCATCGGGCTGCCCGACAGGTTTGTCGAGCACGGCACGGTGGAGGAGTTGAAAGACATTACAGGCACCGGCAAGGACGGTATAAAGAGAGTGCTTGCGCAGATGCTGTGCGTCGCCGGCAACGGCACGGACATTAAGTAACATGCCATTTTATTTTGTATTATGAAGATTATCATAGCCGGAGCATACGCCATAGGCACCCATTTGGCAAAGCTTCTTTCGCGTAACAATCAGGACATAGTGCTGATAGACGAGGACGAGGAGCGGCTTGTCAGTATAAGCAGCGACTACGACCTGATGACAATGAACGCGTCGCCGTCGAGCCTGAAGACCCTCAAGGACGCCGGGGCGGAGGATGCCGACCTGTATATTGCGGTTACTCCCGACGAAAACATGAACATGAACAGCTGTATGATTGCCAAGGCTTTGGGAACGAAGAAGACTGTGGCGAAAATCAACAACAACGAGTTCATGGAGCCTAAGCTGGGCGAGTTCTTTGAAAAACTTGGCATCAGCTCGCTCATATATCCTGAGAACCTGGCGGCGCGCGACATAGTAAACGGGTTGAAGATGAGCTGGGTAAGGCAGCGCTGGGACGTGCACGACGGGGCATTGATAATGCTCGGCATAAAGCTGCGCGAGACATGCGAGATACTTAACGAGCCGCTGAAAGACCTCTGCAAGCCCGAGTCGCCATATCATATCGTGGCAATAAAGCGCGGTGACGACACAATCATACCGCGCGGCGACGACGAGCTGAAGATGTACGACCTTGCCTATTTCATGACAACGCGCAACTACATACCCTACATACGCAAGATAGTAGGCAAGGAGCATTACGTCGACGTGAAGAACGTAATGATAATGGGAGGAGGCAACACGGGCGTAAGGACTGCTCAGACCATGCCCGAATACATGAACGCGAAGGTCATCGACAACGACGAAAGCCGCTGCGAGCGCATAAACGAGCTTGTTGACACGGACCGTGTAATGGTTATCAACGGCGACGGGCGCGACCTGCCGCTGCTCATAGAGGAGGGTATAAGGACCACGCAGGCTTTTGTCGCGCTGACGGGAAATGCCGAGACGAACATTCTTGCCTGTCTGACGGCAAAGCGGCTCGGCGTGCGCAAGACCGTGGCAATGGTCGAGAACTTCGACTATGTGAAGATGGCTGAAAGCCTGGACATAGGAACAATCGTCAACAAAAAGGCGCTGGCGGCAAGCCATATCTACCAGATGATGCTCGACACGGAGGTCAGCAACATCCGCTTCCTTATGACGGCAAATGCCGATGTGGCTGAGTTCGTGGCACATCAGGACTCGAAGGTGACGCGCAAGAAGGTCTATGAGCTTGGGCTGCCGCAGGGAGCCACCATCGGAGGACTTGTGAGGCACGGCGAGGGACACCTCGTGTCGGGAGGCACGCAGATTGAGGCGGGCGACATAGTCGTGGTGTTCTGCCACAACATCAACATGAACAAGATAGAGAAGTTCTTCAAGTAAGGAACCGTAACGGGCGATGATTAATACGAAACTGATATACAAGATAATAGGCTCGCTGCTCTTCATAGAGGCAACGATGATGTTCTACTGCCTTGCCGTGGCGCTCTATTACAAGGAAGACGACCTCGTGGCATTCGGTGTGTCGATACTTCTCATTGCCATGTCGGGCGTGGCTATGAAATACATAGGTCATGATGCGGAGAACAGCATGGGGCGGCGCGACGCCTATCTGCTGGTGACGCTGACGTGGATAATATTCAGCTTTTTCGGTGCCCTGCCGTTTTACATAAGCGGATATGTGCCGAGTTTTACCAACGCATACTTCGAAACGATGTCCGGCTTCACCACTACGGGCGCGTCGGTGATAGACGATGTGGAGGCACTGCCCCACGGACTGCTCTTCTGGCGGTCGATGACCCAGTGGATTGGAGGTCTCGGAATAGCCTTCTTCACCATAGCCATACTGCCGTCGCTGGTGGGCGGAAGCGTGAAGGTCTTCTCTGCCGAGGCAACCGGACCGATACGTACCAAGATGCACCCGAGGCTCAGTTCCAATGCCAAATACATCTGGATGGTCTATCTTCTGCTTACGGCGGGATGTGCGGTGTGCTTCTATCTTGGCGGGATGAGTATCTTCGACTGCATTAACTACGCCATGGGGATAACCGCCACGGGAGGTTTTACGCCGCATAACGACAGTTCCGGCTATTTCAACTCGGCGGCGATAGACTATACGTCGATAGTTTTCATGTTTCTTTCGGGCGTTAATTTCACCTTATTATATATATCGGTGTTCAAGGGAAGGATAAAGACGATAGTGAAAGACTCGGAGTTCAGGCTCTACATCTCCCTCGTCAGCCTTGCCACGGTGGCGATACTCGTGCTGCTGATGAGAAACAACGGGTACGACTTTGCATACGCGCTGCGCTGTGCGCTGTTCCAGGTGGTGTCGTTCATCACCACCACCGGAGTCTTCAACGATGACGCGGGGAAGTGGCCTCACATAACTTGGGTGATACTGAGCGTGTGCATGTTCTTCGGCGCATGTGCCGGAAGCACCAGCGGGGGATTTAAGTGCGTGCGCGGAGTGATGGTCCTTAAGATTGTGCGCAATGAGCTTAAGCACATCCTTCATCCTAAGGCGGTGTTGCCGGTGAAGGTCAACGACAACAACGTGGCTTATCCGCAGCAGGTGCGTCTAATGGCGTTTTTTGCACTGTACATGATGCTTTGTCTCTTTGCATATTTCTGCCTGATATGTATGGGTGTGGACAGCACCAACTCGATAACCGTGGCTATAAGCTGTGCAAGCAACGTGGGACCGACGCTGGGGCTTGAGATTGGACCCACAATGTCGTGGAACGTGCTGCCCGACGTAGGCAAGTGGATATGCTCCGTGCTGATGCTTATGGGGCGACTTGAGATATTCAGCGTGATAGTATTGTTCACTCCGGCGTTCTGGAAGGACAATTGAGGTAATTGATAATGTATAATTGATAGTTTATAGTAGTGCGGGAGACAGGCGGGAAAGGTACTTTCAGGCTGATTTGCGATTGCTGGCTTATAGCTGAAGGCTGGCGTTTGGCAATGCGTCCTGCACATTAATCCGATAATAAAAAACACAGAAGACGATGAAACCGATAAAGTTTAACCCCGTTCTCAAGCAGACGCTGTGGGGCGGCGACAAGATAATACCTTTCAAAAGGCTTGACTGTTCAATGGAACAGGTGGGCGAAAGCTGGGAGATTTCCGGTGTTGAAGGAAGCGAGACGACGGTCAGCGACGGTCCGTACAAGGGCATGACACTGACTGAGATAGTGCGTGAGATGAAGGGAAAGCTGGTAGGAGAGGACAACTACAGACGCTTCGGTGACACGTTCCCGCTGCTCGTAAAGTTCCTTGATGCGCGCCGCGACCTGTCCATACAGGTACATCCTGACGACGATTATGCCGTGGCACACGGTATGAAGAACGGCAAGACGGAGATGTGGTACATGCTGAAGTCAGAGCCGGGGGCAAGCCTTCTCAGCGGACTGAAGTACAGGATAACCCCCGAGGAGTATACGGCGATGATTGCCGACGGGACCATCTGCAACGTCATAGACAGATACGAAGTTGCCGAGGGTGACTGTTTCTTCATCCCGGCAGGGCGTATACACAGCACGGGAGCAGGGTGTTTTTGGACTGAGATACAGCAGACGTCGGACGCAACGTACCGCATTTACGACTATAACCGTAAGGACAAGGACGGCAATTATCGGCAGCTTCACACCAAGGAGGCGTCGGAGTGCATTGACTATAGCGTGGAGCCGACCTACCGCACGGACTATACGCCGGAGAAGAACGCGTGCGTTCCGCTGGTTGACAGCCCGCAGTTCTGTGTCGGTCTGTATGACCTCGACGAGCCGATGACGGTAGATTACAGCGGTCTGGACAGCTTTGTGATACTTGTATGCGTGGACGGTGAGGGCACCGTTGTCGACGATGAGGGCGGCGAGACGCCCATGCGTGCTGGCGATACGCTGCTGATACCTGCTGCCACCAAGGGGATATACGTAAGCGGAACGGTGAAGTTTCTCGAGGCATACGTATAAGACGGCTTTCTCATTATTAATCTTATAAAACCATTCTATACAGCGATATGAAAGCGGAACACAACGCCGCGATGGAGCTTGCGCGTGATATAGTTGAGACAACGGGAACACATCTCTTCCTTACCGGAAGGGCAGGGACGGGCAAGACCACATTTCTGCGCCGGTTGAAGGAGGACTCTCCCAAGCGCATGGTGGTGCTCGCGCCCACCGGCATAGCGGCTATCAACGCCGAAGGTGTCACTATCCACTCGTTTTTCCAGCTCCCCTTTGCACCTTATCTGCCGGGTAATTCGTTTACTGCCGACGGCAAGGCGGCATACCGCTTCCGCTTCAGCAAGGAGAAGATAAATATCATCCGCAGCATGGATCTTCTCGTCATTGACGAGATAAGCATGGTGCGCGCCGACCTGCTCGATGCCGTTGATGCCGTGATGCGCCGTTACCGCGACCGCTTCAAGCCTTTCGGTGGTGTCCAGCTGCTCATGATCGGCGACCTCCGCCAGCTTGCTCCCGTGGTGAAAGACGACGAGTGGCAGCTGCTGTCAAGGTACTACGAGACCCCTTACTTCTTCTCATCGTCGGCACTAAAGGAGACCGAATACTGCACAGTGGAGCTTACCGAGGTGTACCGTCAGAGCGACCGCCGCTTCCTTGAACTTCTCAACAGCATACGCGAGAACCGCATTACGCCCGATATCCTCACAGCTCTCAACAGCCGGTACATACCCGGTTTCCGTCCCGCAAAGGACGAGGGATACATCCGTCTTGTCACCCACAACCACACGGCACACGACATAAACGCCGATGAACTGTCACGCTTGCCGGGTCCGTCGTTCACGTTCACTGCCCGCATAGAGGGCAAGTTCCCCGAATACTCATATCCAACAGACCTGCAACTGGAGCTTCGGCGCGGCGCACAGGTGATGTTTGTGAAGAACGACACTGGCGGAGAGCACCGCTATTGCAACGGAACGATAGGCGAGGTGACCGCCCTTTCGGAAGACATGATAGAAGTCCGGTGCAATGACAGCGGCGAGTTGGTTACCGTAAAGCCCGAGGAATGGGCAAACGCACGTTACGTTCTCGATGACACGAGCAGGGAGATACGCGAGGAAATAGAGGGCGTTTTCATGCAATATCCGCTCAAAACAGCATGGGCAATAACGATACACAAGAGCCAGGGACTTACCTTCGACCGTGCCATAATAGATGCCGCAGGAGCCTTTGCACACGGGCAGACATACGTGGCGCTGAGCCGTTGCCGCACCCTTGAGGGACTTGTGCTAAGCATGCCGCTGACGGAGAAGGCGGTGATAACCGATGACAAGGTGGAGACATTCAGCCGCGAGGCACGTCTGAGCACTCCCGATACGGCACGGCTCGACACCCTCCGCCGCACGTTTTACATCTCCACTCTCGGCTTGCTCTTCGACTTTGCACCCGCAGAGGCGGCACTTTCCGCACTTACGCGCATTGTCGACGAACACCTTTACAGGCTTTATCCCCGCCAGCTGGCGGCACTCAAGGAGGAGCAGGAGCGTTTCAAGGAGAACATTACGGGCGTGGCAGCGCGCTTTGCCGTGCAATATAAGCGGCTGACAGATGCTTCGGAACATTATGCCGACGACCCCGCCATACGCCAGAGGGTGCATGCCGGTGCCGAATACTTCAAGGAGCAGCTTGCTCCCGCTATCATGCTTGTCGGCAAGATGCGCCTTGAAACGGACAATAAGGAGATAAAGAAACGTCTGAAAGATGCGCTTTCGGAGCTGAACATGCAACTCTCCGTCAAGGATGCACTGTTGTCGCACGTCATTGACGAAGGCTTCAGTCCCGCCACATTCATGCGGCAGAAGGCTTTGCTCGCCATCGACGGCGGAGCAGGCGTGACTGAAAAGAAGAGCAGGGCGGCGCGTAAGGGCAGGGCGGAAGCTGACATCATGCAGTCTGCCGCAGATGTAACGGCAGATGATGGCAATTCCCGTCTGTACAGCGAGCTGACGGAATGGCGCCGTGCCGAGGCTGCACGACTCGGCATTCCGGCATATATGGTTATGCAGCAGAAGGCTCTGCTGGGCATCTGCCGCCATGTTCCGCGCACCAAGGACATGCTGTGCCGCATACCTTACATGGGCAAGAGAGGTGTGGAGAAATACGGAGAAGAGATACTGCGCATTGTCCGTGAGACGGCAGACGACTGACACCCGTCGGCATGCAGCAACCCTTTTTGCCGTAGATATATCAGTTGCTGACCGGCAGCATGTCACTTTACCCTTATAGACATAGTATCGGTATCGAACCGGATGCCGGCACGGCTGATGAACGCAGACAGCGAACCGTCGTCTGCCAGTTCGCGCGGAGTGCCTACATGCAGCGTCCCTTCCTGTGTCATGAGCCACAGCCTGTCGGCTATTTGCAGTGTAAGCTCGATGTCATGTGTCGACATGAATATAATCCTGCCAGTGTCTTTTGCCAGACTGTGGAGCATCTGCATCATCTCCACCTTGCTCGGATAGTCGAGAAATGCAGTAGGTTCGTCGAGGAAAATCACGCCCGTCTGCTGTGCCAAAGCCTTTGCAATCATCATCTTCTGACGCTCTCCGTCGCTCAGCGAGCTTATCATCCGTCCGGCAAGATGCTTTATGCCCGCCTGCCCGAGACTTTCGTCCACCACCCGCTTGTCGTCCTCTTTCAGCGTTCCCCAGAAGCCGGTGTAAGGACTTCTGCCAAGTGCAACCAATTCTTCCACCGTCAGGTTGCCCGTAGCAGGACGGTCTGTGAGAACCACGCTTATCATCCGCGACAGCTGTGAAGGCGTGTGACTGCTTATCTTCCTGCCGTCGATGTAAATGTCACCTGCCAGCGGCGGCTGAAAACCCGACAGCGTCCGGAGCAGCGTAGACTTGCCCACGCCGTTTGCACCGATAAGACATGTCATCTCGCCGCCGTGCAACGATGCGCTCAGTCCTGCCGCCACCGTCCGTGTGCCGTTGCCCGAGGCATACCCCACGGTAAGGTCTTCTATTCTTATCATCCTTTAATAAAAGCTCAGTTTATTGCCCTTTCAGCCGTTAATCAGCGTCCGTGCAAATTCTATTATCGTGTCGCGCCCGCGCCGGAAGTCCTCGTCCGTTATCCCCACGGCATGGTCAGGCTCTATGCCGAACTCCGTACACCGCCCTTCGCGGTCGTACATCGGACATGCGCTGAACCTCACGCTCCACCCGTTGGGCATCTCGCTGCTGAACGGCATGCCTGCGCCGCCGCCCGTGCGGTCGCCCACCACCGTCACACCGGGGCAGCACTTCATATACTTAACAAATTCGTTTGCCGCGCTGTATACGCTCCTGTTCGTCAGCACAACCACCTTTTTCTGCCAGCGTATGCCAGCCGAAGGCTTCAGACGCTGCTCCTTCATGCCCGAGAAGTCAGAACGTCCGCGTCCCGTCTTGTGGCGCATGTATCCCACGAGGATGTCCTTGTTGGTGAAGCGTGCAGCCAGTTTTGTTGCCGCCGTGAGCTGTCCGCCGCCGTTGTCGCGCACATCCAGTATCAGTCCGTTGCACGTCGCGAGCGCCAGCATCACCTCATCAAGATTGCCGTCGCCAAACGCCGTGTCGAACGTTCCGCAGTAAATATATCCTATGTTGTCGTCGAGCTTGCGGTATTTCAGCCCCGATGCAATCCTGTAGTCGGTGCCGAGATAACGCCGTTGCAGCGTGTCGCTGAAGTTGGCGGGGAAGTCTTCGTGCCAGCTCCAGTACCGCGAGAGGTCGAAGGGAGCATACATGTTCACGTGCCCGTCGCGTAGTTCGCCGAGCATATTGCCCAAAACCTCGAACATCTGTGCCTCGGTCATGCCGTCGTCAACCTGCCGTGAGTACCGCTCATACACCTCGTCCCAGTCAAGACCGTAAGCTTCGTGCTTGTAGTCGAAGAAACAATAGTGCTCGTCCATTATGCGCCAAAGTGCCTCGAAGTTGCCGCGCGGACTGTCGGCATACTCCTCCTCGTCTATGCACGACACCATGCCGGAGGCAATTAGCAGTGCACATATAAACAAAACCGTCTTTTTCATGGTGATACACGGGTAATCTTGAAGTTCCTGACGATGCCCACTACGAGCATGTTGGAGTAAGAATGATATTTTAGGTTGTTGACTTCCGCCTGCTGCCAGTCGCCCAGCCAGCCCACGCGCAGCGTCGTGCGGTGCAGCGTCAGGTCGAGTGTCAGCATCTGCCTTAGCGACGGAGTGGAGAATATTGTGGTGGGGACCACGTTGTGATCGTAGTCTCCGCGTGAGAATATCTCATAATACGACTGTCCGTAGTTGGGGCTGAACATCACCCCTACGAGCGGTGCGCCCACCTCATAGCGCAGCGATAAAGGACGCCGGCGGATGCGGAAGCGCCATTCGGCTGCTGCCGACGGCGACACAGCCAGCGACATCCGTGCCTGTGCCGGGTTGTTGCTGTTGCGCGTGTTGTAAAGAAAACCGATGCCAGCATCGAGCGTTCCGCCCGCCTTCAATGTCAGTTTGCCGCCGCAGAGCGTCCAGTTGTAGTGCGCTCCATAGCTGAAACAGTACATCCCGGCAATTTCGTCGCCGTCGCCCGAGCGGTTTTCCGTGTGCGATATGTATCCCTGATGAACAATCTGCCGCGACACCCTCGTGCCCCATTCACGCATGCGTGTGGTGTGTGAGATGTAGCGCAGCTCCGTGCCGCGGTATTTCTCGGGCGATATATACGTGTCGAGGATGTTAGCGCTGCCCGCGCCCAGCATCCTCACATTGGTTATTACCTTCTGCGGCGCAGGGTCTTCCTGCCTGCCCTCAAGCGCAGCTGCCGCCCTGCCCGCCGCATAGCCGCGCATGTATTCGGTGCTGTCCGTCTGTCCGCTTGCGGCGGCAGACATTGCAAGCAGTATCGTGCATAATGCCGTTTTATATATCCTCATCGCCGAAAAGACTTAACTGTCCCGTTATTTCGTCTATCACCTGCTGCTGCGTCTTGCCTGCATCGGGGTCGAGGTTTTCAGGCTTCGGCTTCTCTGCGGATACATTAGCTTCCTCCGCCGTGCCCTCCACCGGTTCTGTCATGTCCTCCTCCGGCCTTTTCTCAGGCTCGAGCATTTCCACGCTCTCCACCTCCCACAGCCCTATGCGCTTGCCTTTTGCCTTGAAGCCCTTCACGGCTATGAAGCTCTCCGCGTCTATTTCCATTGTGCTGTTCTGCGGGTCGCGCCCTGCAAACGTAATCTTCAGCCTCGGGTACGGCTCGTCGGTGAGAAGCAGGCGGCGGCTCTTCGGGTTGTCGCCGAGGTAGCTTTGCTTGCGGCGCGTGGCATCCATAAGGAAACGCTTGATGTATGGCAGCCCGTTCTGGTCGGCATCGTACAATACGGCTGTCCACACCTTGTCGCGGTCGAATTTCTCTATTATGCTGATGTTGTCCTCATAGTGGTTGTTGGCATCGAAGTTTGTGATGTAGAACTCGCCCGTGTCAAGCACCACAAGTATGCTGTCCGTCTCGTTGAACTCTCCCAACAGCCGTCCGTGCTCGTCGTAGTTCAGGCGGTTGACGTCGGGGTCGAACCACACCTTGCGGCCGCCCAGCGTGCTGTGTCCGTGGCTCTTCAGCGATATGCGGTGCACCACGTTGCGTGTCAGCACGTTGCCCTTGGCTCCGCGCCCCTTCACCGAAAGCTCCGAGAAGTCTTTCTCCATGAATATCCTCTTCAGCTTCGGCGTAGGCTCCAGCGTCACCTTTATCACCTCCGCCTCGCCGTTGGGGTTAGCCGTGAAATATACGACGCGCGAGCCGGGCGTGCCCTGTGTAAGGTCATACTCCTTGTCGCGCATCATCGACGAAACGTCAAACCGCTTTATGTAGTATGTCCCCTGCTTGCCGTCGCGGTACACAACGTTGTATATCGTGCGCCTGTCGTTCTTCTTGAACACGGCAATGTGTATTATGTTCTTGCCGACGAACACCTTCTCGGCAACCTTTATCACCTTGTACTTACCGTCCCTGTAGAATATTATTATGTCGTCGATGTCAGAGCAGTTGCATACGAACTCGTCCTTGCGGAGTGACGTTCCGATGAAGCCGTCCTGACGGTTAATGTACAGCTTTTCGTTCGCCTCGACAACCTTTGCAGCCTCAATGGTGTCGAAGTTCTTTATTTCCGTCAGCCGCGGGTGGTCGTTTCCGTACTTGTCCTTCAGATATGTGAACCATTCCGCGGTCACTTCCACGAGGTTTGCGAGCCTCCGTTCGATGTCGTCTATCTCCGCCTTTATCCTTGCCATCCGCTCGTCCGCCTTGTCCTTGTTGAACTTCAGGATGCGCTGCATCTTTATTTCCATGAGCCGCAGGATGTCGTCCTTCGTCACCTCGCGTATCATCTGCGGGTAGAACGGTGTGAGACGGTCGTCTATGTGCTCGCATGCCGCGTCCATCGTTGCCGCCTGTTCAAACTTGCGGTCCTTGTATATACGCTCCTCTATGAATATCCTTTCGAGCGAGGCGAAGTGCAGCTGTTCGAGCAGTTCGCCCTTCAGTATCTCCAGTTCCGTGCGTATAAGCTCCTTTGTCCGGTCCACTGAACGGCGCAGCACGTCGGATACGGTGAGGAACTTGGGCTTGTTGTCCTCTATGACGCAGCAGTTTGGCGAGATGTTTATCTCGCAGTCGGAGAAGGCATACAGCGCGTCGAGCGTCTTGTCCGACGACACGCCCGGTGCAAGATGCACCTGTATCTCCACCTGTGCCGCCGTGTTGTCGTCAACCTTGCGCACCTTTATCTTTCCCTTCTCTATGGCGCGCAGTATCGAGTCGATGAGCGTTGTGGTGGTCTTGCCGTAAGGTATCTCGCGTATGACGAGCGTCTTGTTGTCCAGCTTCTCTATCTTTGCGCGCACCTTCAGCGTGCCTCCGCGCTGTCCGTCGTTATACTTTCCGACGTCGATGCTGCCTCCCGTGGGGAAGTCGGGATAAAGAACGAACGGCTCACCGTGCAGGTAGCTCACGGCGGCATCGCATATATCGTTGAAGTTGTGGGGAAGAATTTTCGACGAAAGACCCACGGCTATGCCCTCCGCGCCCTGCGCGAGGAGCAGCGGAAACTTTGCCGGCAGCGTTATAGGCTCCTTGTTCCTGCCGTCGTAACTGAGCTGCCATTCAGTTGTCTTGGGGTTGAACACCACGTCGAGCGCAAACTTTGACAGGCGCGCCTCTATGTAACGCGGTGCCGCGGCACGGTCGCCCGTGAGTATGTTGCCCCAGTTTCCCTGACAGTCAATCAGCAGGTCTTTCTGCCCCAGCTGCACGAGGGCGTCGCCTATCGAGGCATCTCCGTGCGGGTGAAACTGCATGGTGTGCCCCACGATGTTTGCCACCTTGTTGTAACGCCCGTCGTCCATTCTCTTCATAGAGTGGAGTATGCGGCGCTGTACGGGCTTTAGTCCGTCGCCGATGTGCGGCACCGCCCTTTCAAGTATCACGTATGAGGCATAGTCGAGAAACCAGCTCTGATACATGCCGCTGAGGTGGTGCACCGCCGAAGCATCGAAGCGGTTCACCGGCTTGTAGTCCGAGTGCTCCCCGCTGCCGCCCGTTTCCTGCGGCGTTTCCATTATTTCGTCGTCCATTTTTATTGTCGTATGTCTTCCGTTTACATTATTATAATAATATATGATATGCAAAGATAGTGCCAACCGAACGCAATAAAGCTTGCTTTAAATTGCTGAGGTGCAGCCTATCTTATGCAAAGATAGTAAAAAAAACACATACGGCAAAGCCGCCATGGCGTTTGTTGGAACTTTCGTTCATCATCGGTCCGCAGCGGGCAGAAAAGACATTAAATGTCAGGATGCCGTCTTTTGCCTTCCAAAAGATGCCCTTTCGGCTTCCAATATGCCGCCTTTCAGCCTCTAAAAGGGCACCTTTTGGAAGCCAAAAGGTATCATCTTGATTTTCAAATAGATATAGAACGGCTGCAAATCGGTTTCCTGTGCCGTTATCTTATGCGGTAAAAATGGCATGGAGACATGCTTTTTTGCCCTCCTGCAAAGGCAGGATTGCGATGGCAGGAGACGTATTGAGGCAAGGATAGTCAGGCATGCCGGTTTCATCACTGTGCCATATTACACCTTATTATATATGATGTGCTCTTCCCGCGGCTGTTGTCTGTGCTACCGCCAGACGTGGCATGCGGTTGTTGCCGGGGACGCCTGTGCCCGATAAAAACTCGCGGATGATGCAATAAAACATATCTGATTGTCGTTTAAAGAAATGTATATATACAAAAAACAGACAGATGATAGAATACGTAAAGGGTGAGCTTGTTGACATCACCCCTGCCTTTGCCGTTGTCGATACGGGCGGTGTGGGCTATGGACTTAATATTTCGCTGAACACATATACCGCCATACAGGGCAGGAAGGAAGTACGCCTGTATGTATTTGAGAGTATACGTGAAGATGCGTATACGCTGTACGGATTTGCCAACAAGCAGGAGCGCGACATGTTTCTCATGCTTATCAGCGTTTCGGGCGTAGGTGCAAATACCGCGCGCATGATACTTTCCGAACTCACGTCTGCCGAGCTTTGCGAGGTGATAGTGTCCGGTAACGAGCGCGTGCTCAAAGGTGTGAAGGGCATAGGTATGCGCACCGCGCAGCGCATAATAGTGGACCTGAAAGACAAGGTGGCTGCAAGCGGTATGGCACAGGACATGCCGGAGGGCGGAATGCATGCCGCGCAGAACATCAACAGCGAGGTCAGGGACGAGGCTGTGGGAGCACTCACCATGCTCGGATTTGCCCCCGCGCCTACGGCGAAGGTCGTTGCGGCTATTTTGAAGGAAAATCCTGATACTCCCGTGGAGCAGGTCGTGAAACTGGCATTGAAGCAAATAAAATAAATGAGACATCTGAAGCACATATTGGGAACGGCGGTAGTGTTGCTCAGCATAAACGTGCTGGCAGTGGTTACCGTGCCCGGACTTCAGAATAACAGGACGCGGCAGCAGGCAAACCGCACGCAGGACACGGTGCGCAACGCCTCCGGCGGCGCAAAGGGCGGCAGCGTGGTGAAGGCGCAGCCGGTGATTGTGGCGGAAGAGGATACCATTCCCGACTCGCTGCTGAACGCAAGATGGAAGGTGCAGCGCACGTTCCCGATAACATACGGCGACCTCGACAGGAAAATGGCAGACCTCGACTGGCCCGAGAACATGAAGCAGGAGGCTGTGTACAACGACACGCTCGATACCTATTTCATCGGTTCAAAGCTGGGCGGCGGATATCTTTCCGCACCCATAATGATGTCGCCCGAGGAATACAGGAAGTGGAGTGAGAAACGTGAGTTTGACCGTTTCTTCCGCTCAAAGAACGACGAGATTGTAAAGGAAAAGGGCAAGGAGAAGTTCTCTTTCACGGATATGCACTTCGACCTCGGTCCCGCCGAGAAGATATTCGGTCCCGGCGGAGTGCGCATAAAGACGCAGGGAACGGCAGAGCTGCGCATCGGCGCCACGCTGAAGAACATCGAGAACCCGTCTTTGCCGATACGTAACCGCAAGACGACGGCGATAAACTTTGACGAGAAGATAAACCTGAGCGTGAACGGAAAGGTGGGCGACAAGGTGAACATGAACCTTAACTACAACACCGATGCCACCTTTGACTTTGACGCGCAGAACCTGAAACTGAAATATGAGGGCAAGGAAGACGAGATAATAAAGCTTGTGGAGGGAGGAAACATCTCGTTTCCGAGCAACTCATCGCTCGTAAAGGGAGCCAGCTCGCTGTTCGGTATACGCACCGACCTGCAGTTCGGCAAGCTCAGGCTGCAAACCGTCGTGTCGCAGAAAAAGTCGTCCACGAAGAGCGTGTCGTCGCGTGGCGGCGTGCAGCTGACACCGTTTGAGATAAATGTTGCCGACTATGAAGAGAACCGGCACTTCTTCCTTTCTCAGTATTTCCGCGACAGATACGACGACGCTATGAAGACATTGCCCAACATCACCACTGGTATCAATATCAACAGGGTGGAGATATGGGTGACGAACAAGACCGGAAACACATCGAACACCCGTAACATAGTAGCCCTTACCGACCTTGGCGAAAACACAAAGGTAAGCAACCCCATGTGGGGAGGCGGCGGGCTGCCCGTTCCGGGCAACAATGCCAACGGTGAGTATGGTGCAATGGTGAGCAGTTATGTGGCGGCAAGGGACATCGACCAGACCAATACCGTGCTCGACGGGATACCCGGCTTCGTGGGAGGTGCCGACTATGAGAAGCTTGAGAGCGCCCGCCTGCTCAACAGTTCGGAATATACCGTGAACAAGTCTTTGGGCTATGTGTCGCTGAAAACATCCCTGCAGACCGACCAGGTGCTTGCCGTGGCATACGAGTATACGTATGGCGGAGTGACATATCAGGTGGGAGAGTTTGCATCGGACATACTCGACGTAAGTCAGGCGCTCTTTGTGAAGTCTCTGAAAAATACCAGCAACAATCCGAAACAGGGCAACTGGGACCTCATGATGAAGAATGTATATTACCTGGCTTCGTCCGTAGAGAAGGACAAATTCCGTCTCGACGTGAAGTTCCAGAGCGATACGGCAGGCGTATATCTTTCGTACATACCTGAAGCACAGGTCAAGGATCAGCCCATAATAAAGCTTCTCGGCGCCGACAGGCTCGACAACAACAACAAGGTTCACAGCAACGGATACTTTGACTACGTGGAGGGCTACACCGTAAGCAACGGACGTGTGTTCTTCCCCGAGGCTGAACCGTTCGGCGGCTACATGTATAAGGCTCTCACGGAGAAGGGCATTGCGCATGACGTGGCACTGAAATACTGTTTTAACGAATTGTATGATTCGACGAAGACGACGGCAAAGCAGATTGCCGAGAAGAACAAGTATCAGCTCATAGGACAGTATCGCGGAACATCGGCAAATGTCATTTCGCTCGGTGCGTACAACGTGCCGCGCGGCTCGGTGGTAGTAACGGCAGGCGGTGTGACGCTGACCGAAGGCTCGGACTACAGTGTGGACTACTCGGCGGGTG
Organism: uncultured Prevotella sp.; assembly: GCA_900545525.1. Taxonomy (GTDB): domain Bacteria; phylum Bacteroidota; class Bacteroidia; order Bacteroidales; family Bacteroidaceae; genus Prevotella. Next base: position 20,480 of record UQZX01000019.1, on the reverse strand, counting down.
AGGTGACGATACTTAACCAGAGCATCATCGACGCCGGAACGGCAGTAAGCGTGTCGCTCGAAAGTAACACCGACTATGCCCAGGAGCGTAAGACCATGCTCGGTGTGAACTGGGAATACGAACTCTCGAAGAACCTGCTGCTGAGCGGAACGGTGCAGCACCTGTCCGAACAGGCGCTGACAACGAAGGTGACGATGGGGTCGGAACCGCTGAACAACACCTTGTGGGGCTTCAACATCAACTGGAAGAAGGAGAGCCAGTGGCTCACCAACATTCTCGACAAGCTTCCCTTCCTGCATTGCACGCAGCCATCGCACATATCATTTACGGGCGAGTTTGCGCAGCTTATTGCCGGACAGGCAAGCGGAACGCAGGACAATGCGTCTTATCTTGACGACTTTGAGAACACGAAGAGTGCAATAGACGTGTCGGCACCGACATCGTGGATAATCTCAAGCGTGCCTACTATGTTCCCCGACCACAATGACAAGACGACACTGAAGAGCGGTTTCAGACGTGCCCTCATGGCATGGTATAACATCGACCCGCTCTTTACGCGCCGCAGCTCGTCGCTTACGCCCGGACACATAAAGAGCGACCTTACGCAGCTCAGCAACCACTATGTACGCGAGATACCGGTGAGGGAGCTTTATCCCGAGCGCAATGTCAACAGCTATTCGGGTGCGACGGCAACGCTTCCGATACTTAACATTGCATATTATCCGTCCGAACGCGGACCGTATAACTTCAATCCTAATCTTAATTACGACGGTACCATGCCCGAACCGAAGCAGCACTGGGGAGGCATGATGCGCAAGCTCGACACCAACGACTTTGAGACGGCAAACATAGAATATATCGAGTTCTGGATGCTCGACCCCTTTATCTATACCAACAGGCAGGCGGACGCCAACCGCTATGGCGGCGACTTCTACATCAACCTTGGTGAGGTGAGCGAGGATATATTGCGTGACGGCAAGAAGTTCTACGAGAGCGGAATGCCCGTTGACGGCTCTTCGGCATTTACGACGACGCAGTGGGGAAAGATACCCACGCAGCCCAACGTGACATACGCTTTTGCAACATCGGGCGGCTCGAGGGCTTTGCAGGATGTGGGATACAACGGACTGACCGATGAGGAGGAGCGTGCCTTCGGCTCGTATCAGGAGTTTCTTACAGCCATACAGGGCAAGGTGTCGGCGGCGCAGTTCGATTCTATAATGAACGACCCCGCCAACGACGACTACCATTACTTCCGCGGCTCGGACTTCGACCGCATACAGGCTTCTATCCTTGACCGTTACAAGCGCATAAACAACCCGCAGGGCAACTCGCCGGACAGCGACAGCCGCAACGAAAGCTACGACACGTCGTACAAGACCACTCCCGACGTTGAGGATATTAACCAGGACTACACCCTGAACGAGTATGAGAAGTATTACCAGTATCATGTGAGCATACGCCCGGAGGACATGGTAGTGGGGCAGAACTTCATCGTAGACAAGCGCGAGACGACGGCATCGCTCCGCAACGGGACGACGGATCATGTGACGTGGTATCAGTTCCGCATCCCCCTGCGGGAATATGAGGAGCGCGTGGGAGCCATCAACGACTTCACGTCCATACGTTTCATGCGCATGTTCATGACAAACTTCGAGTTGCCGATAGTGATGCGTTTTGCCACGCTCGACCTCGTGCGCGGCGAATGGCGCGTATACGAGCAGCCGCTGAATGCCGGCGTCAACGAGACGGGAAAGATGTCGGTGAGTGCCGTAAGCATTGAGGAGAATATCGACAAGACCCCCGTAAACTATATCCTCCCGCCCGGAATACGCCGCGACCAGGACCCGACGCAGCCCCAGCTTGTCGAGAGCAACGAGCAGGCATTGAACATTGTGGTTACAAATCTTTCTAACGGAGAGGCAAAGGCGGTATATAAGAACATGTCGTTGGACATCCGCCAGTATAAGAGACTTGAGATGTTTGTACATGCCAATGCCATGGAGCAGAACTCAACGGGGCTTGGAGACAACCAGCTTGCCTTGTTCGTGAGGTTGGGAAGCGACTATAAGAGCAACTACTACGAGTATGAGATACCGCTGAAGCTTACAGCTCCCGGCAAGTACAGCCGTTATTCCCTGCCGGACAGCCGCATAGTGTGGCCCGAGGATAACATGCTCGACGTTCCGCTAAGCATGTTCACCGCCTTGAAGAAAGCCCGCAACAAGGCAAAGGCGCAGGGCATGGCATCGTATAACAATGTCTTCAGTGTTTACGACGAGAATAAGCCCAACAACAAGGTGAGCATAATAGGAAACCCGTCGCTCGGCGAGATAAAGACAATGATTATCGGAGTGCGCAACCTTTCGAACGATGCCAAGTCGGGAGAGGTGTGGGTCAATGAGCTGAGGCTTAAGGAATACAACAACGAAGGGGGCTGGGCGGCACAGGGTGCGCTTAACATACAGCTGTCTGACGTGGGGACGCTCAACGCCACGGGAAAGATTGTCACCGAGGGTTTCGGAGGACTGGAGGAGGGCGTGTCGGAGCGTACCACGGACAACTATCACACTTACAGTCTGACGGCAAACGTGGAACTGGGCAAGTTCTTCCCCGACAAGGCAAAGGTGACGGCACCGCTTTACTATTCGGTGACGCGCGAGAAGACAAGTCCGAAATACAATCCGCTCGATACGGACATGCTTCTTGACGATGCCCTCGACGCCGCGGCAGATTCGCATGAGCGAGACTCCATAGAGAGCATTGCCGTGACGAAGACCACCAATACCAACTTTTCGCTGTCAAACGTGCGCTTCGGCATACAGACCAAACGCCACCCCATGCCGTACGATCCGGCAAACTTCTCGTTCAGCTACAGCCACAGTCACCGTCACACGAGCGGTGAGACGACCGTATATGAGAATGAGGACAACTGGCGCGGAGCCATAAACTACAGCTACACACCTGTGTACAAACCGTGGGAACCGTTCAAGAAACTGATAAAGAGCAAGAGCAAATGGTTTGACATACTGAAGCGCTTCGGGTTGAACTGGCTGCCGCAGAACGTGGCGTTCAACACGGAGATGATACGCAACTATTACGAGTTGCAGGAGCGCGACATGGAGAACTTGGGCGGAAGCGACATTCCGTTGAGCTTCAGCGAGCAGTTCTTGTGGAACCGCGACTTCTCAATAAGGTGGGACCTCACGCGCAACCTGCACATGAACTTCAACAGCGCGACCCATGCGCAGATAGAGGAACCGTACACACCGATAAACAAGGACCTTTATCCCGACCAGTACTCGGCATGGAAAGACTCTGTGTGGACGAGCATAAAGGACTTCGGTACGCCGCTGGACTACAACCAGTCGTTCAGTCTGTCGTATCAGATGCCGCTCAACCTCATACCGATATTCGACTGGATCAACGCTGATGCCAATTACAACGCCACGTACAATTGGACCCGCGGAACAGACCTTGAGGACGGAACGTCGCTCGGCAACGTCATCTCCAACAACCGCACGCTGAACGTAAACGGAACTTTCAACCTTGAACGGCTGTATAATCACATCCCGTTCCTGAAGAAGACGAACGAGCGTTTCAATAAAACCACGCGCTACGTAAAGCCTGTTAACAAGAACAAAAAGAACGCGGCAGCGCAGAAGGAGGCGAAGGTATTGCCTAAAAACAAGCGCAGTTTCGAGAAGGAAATAACGCTCCTGCCCGATACGTCGCTCATTGTGAGCCACGGCAAGAACTCGAAGAAGCTTGTTGTCCTTGCCAAAACAAAGGAGGGAAAGGCGTTTAAGATTAAATACAAGGCACTCGACAACAACCGCATAAAGATTACGTCGAAGGTGGACAGCGCGCTGACGCTGAAACTGACGGTGTCGCAGAAGACGCCGCCCGACGAAAAGTCGTGGTATAAAACGGCGCAGTGTATAGCCCGCGGACTGATGCTTGTACGCAACGCAAGCTTCTCCTACCGCAACCAGTACAGCATGTCGCTGCCCGGCTTCCTGCCTAATATCGGTGACATGTTCGGTCAGCGCCGCGGCGACATAATGTCTCCTGGTCTTGACTTCGCATTCGGTCTGATAGACGACAGTTACATAGACAAGAGTGCCGAGCGCGGCTGGTTGCTCATGGACGGCGATGTTGCCACGCCTGCAACGACAAGTCTTACGGAGGATTTGCAGCTGCGCATGACGCTTGAACCGGTGAAGGCTCTCAAGATAGATCTTAACGCGAGCCGCACGAAGACGACGGCAAAGAGCATACAGTATATGTACGCGGGAATGCCGACAACGCAGAGCGGAACGTTCACGATGACGACGATAAGTCTTGGCAGCGCATTTGAGAGCATGGGGGATGCCGGCAGCGGTTACCACTCGGCTTCGTTTGACAAGTTCTGCCGTTCGCTCGATGGCTTCCGCGACCGTGTGGAGGCGCAGTATGCGGGTGCAGAATATCCGGCGGGAAGCACGCTGGCGGGCAACAAATTCGACCCCGCAAACGGAACGGTGAACAAGTACAGTGCCGACGTTATGATACCGGCTTTCCTGTCTACATACACGAGTATGGGCGGCAGCTCGCTCGGACTGTTCCCTGCCTTGTCGCGTTTATTGCCAAACTGGACGGTGCGTTATAGTGGTTTGGGGCAGTTGCCATGGTTCCGCGATGTGTTCAAGAGCATAAACCTTAACCACTCGTACAAGAGTATATATGCTGTAGGTTCATACAGTTCGTTCAGCAGTTACATGGAATATATGAACGGGCTGGGCTTCGTCAACGATGCCACCACCGGCAATCCAGTGCCGAGCAGTATGTACAACGTGAGCACGGTGAGCATCAACGAGGCTTTCTCTCCGCTGCTGGGTATTGACATGACGTTCAGGAACAACCTTACCTGCAAGCTGGAATACCGTTCGACGCGCGTGCTCAGCCTGAGCATGACGAGCGTGCAGATAAACGAGGCGAGCAGCCACGACTGGGTTCTGGGCATGGGATACAAGATAAACAACTTCAACTTCTTCGGACTTATCGGCGACAAGAAGGCGCGCCGGGCAAAGAGTCGCAAGAAGGGTGCAGCCGCGGACGACAACAAAAAGCAGGCATCCACAAAGGGGAGGGGAGGCTTTAACAGCGACCTTAACCTGCGTCTCGACCTGTCGTATCGCAAGCAGGCGGCAATCTGCCGTGACATAGCGTCGATGACCAGCTCGGCAAGTAGCGGCAACACGGCGTTCAAGATGTCGTTCTCGGCAGACTACAGCCTGTCGCGACTGCTCACCATGAGCTTCTATTATGACCGTCAGACGAACACGCCGCTGCTGAGCAGCAACAGCTATCCGACGACAACGCAGGACTTCGGGCTGAGCATGAAGTTCTCGCTGACAAGATAAGAGTGTTCTGATTACTCGGAGTTCTCAGAGACCTCGGAGCTCTCCGAGCACTCCGAGACCTCCGAGAAACAATTTTAAAAAACAATAACAATGAACTTAAAAAGATTTTTAACAAGCTTCTGCCTACTGCTGGCAGGGCTTGCCGTCACGGCACAGGAACGTCCAAAACTTGTTGTTGGCGTCGTAGTGGACCAGATGCGCTGGGACTATCTCTACCGCTATTACGACCTTTACGGCGAAGGAGGTTTCAAGCGGTTGATGAACGAGGGCTTCAACTGCGAGAATACCATGATAAACTATATACCTGCCATTACGGCGGTGGGTCACACGTCGGTATATACCGGTTCAGTCCCGTCGGTCCACGGCATAGTGGGAAACCATTTCTACGTTGACGGCAAATATGGTTATTGTACCGCTGATACAACCATGAGGACGGTGGGCAGCAACACGAAGGCTGGGCAGATGTCGCCGCGCAATATGCTTGCCACGACGATTGGCGATGAACTGAAGGTTGCAACAGACTTTAAGTCGAAGGTTGTTGGCGTGGCACTTAAAGACCGTGCCGCCATACTTCCCGCCGGACATTCTGCTGATGCTGCGTATTGGATTGACGATGAGGCGTGCCGCTTTGTCAGCAGCACATATTACATGCAGGAACTTCCGGCATGGGTGCAACGTTTTAACAGTACAATAGGCAATGTCACTAAGGAAGACATTTGGTACACATCGCTTGGTAACAGGCTCACAGTTGGCATGGCGCAGGCTGCCGTAGAGGGTGAGAAACTTGGCATGGGCGGTGGTACGGACATGCTTACGGTAAGCTTCTCGTGTACTGACAAGCTTGGTCACAGGCTCGGTACGCATCACGACAAGATACGTGATATATATGTTGACCTTGACCGCCGTCTTGCTGGTTTCATGTCGTTTCTTGATGAGAGGGTTGGCAAAGGACAGTATCTGCTGTTTCTTACCGCAGACCACGGTGCAGCCAACGGCATAAAGATGCTGCAGCGCCACAAGATACCTGCTGACGGCTTTTTGCTCACTACGGAGACAAATCTGATAAACAGCCATCTCTCCGAATGCTTTTCCACGCAGGAGAAGCTCGTGAAGCTGATAATGGATTATAAGGTGTGCATAGACCGCGATGCTGCTGCGCGTGCTGGCGTGGCATATTCTGACGTGAAGGCGGAGATTATGGAATTTTACAGCAAACGCAAGAACATAGCCTACGTGATAGACCTTGACAATGTTGCTGCAGCCACCGTTCCTGCCGTAATCCGCGAGAAGACCATAAACGGGTACAACCGTCTGCGCGGCGGAGACGTGCAGCTGATAATGCAGCCTGCCAACTATGAGGCATGGCAAGACGTGATAGATGATGGTACCACCCACGGCACATGGCATCCCTACGACACCCATATTCCGTTCCTTATCACAGGCTGGCACGTGCCGCACGGCAGCACCGGTGCACAGGTTTACATCACGGATATAGCTGCCACAGTGTGCGCGCTGATACATGTGCAGATGCCAAATGGCTGCATAGGCACTCCGGTGACGAGAATAATAGACCGCTGAATTTCCTCCTGCAGTCAGTGCTGATGTGATTATATAATAGTATATATGCTTCTCACGGGTTTATGAATGCCCGTGGAAGCGGTTTGAATATACGTGATAAGAAGATGTATGTCTTGGATGAAATTTTCGAATGTTAGAAAAGAATGTTTCTAAAGTTCGAATGTTTCAGACGCATGTACGGTGTCTTTCCGCTGTGCTTTTTACTATGCGTGTACTTCCTTCCTGCGTCTTTTCTGCAACTTCGCGGTTCCTGTACAACGGCTGTTTCCTTGGTGTCAGGAGGTTTGTACTTCGGTTTATACGCGGAATATTGAGAAGTTGACGCTTCCGTATACGCGGCGCTCAACAAAGCGTGGGTCACTGGAGAAGTCGTTGCCCTTGCCGTGCTCGAATACGAAGACACCCCCGTCGGCAAGCAAGCCGCCGTCAAGCACCGCAGCCGGTATTTTCTCCAGGTCGGGCAGGGCGTATGGCGGGTCTGCAAAAATGAAGTCGTAGCGGCTCTTGCAGTTTTTAAGAAACCTGAACACGTCGCCGCGCACAGCCATGCACTTTTCTGTGTCCAGCGTCTTGAGACACCGGCATATAAAGGCGTGGTGCGCGCGGTCGCCCTCTACTGCCGTCACCTGCCTGCATCCGCGTGACACCAGCTCCAAAGATATGCTGCCCGTGCCGGCAAACAGGTCGAGGGCGGCTGTTCCCTCAAGGTCAATGTATCCGTTGAGTACGTTAAAGATGTTTTCTTTGGCAAAGTCGGTCGTAGGCCTTGCCTTGAACGAACGGGGCACGTCAAAGTGGCGCCCCTTGTATATTCCCGTGATAATCCTCATTGTCTTTTTCTTCGTGTGTTCAGCGTATCTGCGAGTTGTGGTAGTATGCCATCAGGTCGTATGGCATTCCCTCTACGGCGGTCACCGGTGAGCGGTTGAACTCCGCTCTGGGACTTCTCCTGCATACGTTCCTCACATATATTCCCAGTCTTGTTGCAATCATGTCCACGTCGGAGGCTGAGCCGGTGATGTGCAGCTCGTCTTTTATATTGTCGAATGCCAGCTGCTGCCACACGTGTAGTATGAAGTATATCGCATCGCGGGGCGATGACGCATCGTAGCTGTTGGCAAATCTAATCCTGTTTTGCCTGAAAGCATAGATGTCAAGCCGTCTGTCGTGGAAATGGCAGAACAGCTTGCATCCCGTGCCTGCAAAGCTCCTGCGGTGGAGCACTTTGAGAACTGCCACGGAGGTGTGCGTGAACTTCACGTCCTCGAAGTTGTCTTCCATTACCAGTTTCATGTCCTTGCTTACAGGATACGCCGCAACGACGTTCAGTTCGGGGATGTGTGCGGAGAGCACCGCGCTGCCCTCCTGTCCCGTTATCGTGGCTGTGTAGAGAGCTGCTGCGCTGTCTTCCGCAAACTCGTCGGCAGGTATGAACAAGGGTGTCGTGTCGGCAATGAGCGTTGCCCGCCGTCTCTGTTCCAAAGCGAAAGGCAGTACCTTGAGTGCCTCGCGCAGGTTTGCAGCCATCGCCATACCGCTTTTCACACTATAAGGCTCGTATCTCACGCTGTTTCCGTCGGCTGTGGCAATCGAGAACGACAGGCTGTCCAGTCCTGCCCTCACCGTGAGTCTCTGTCCGCACGTTGCCGTGCTATTCCCAGTTTCCTGCATTATCGTTGTTTTTTTCAATATCACCTATTTTCAGTCCGGGAAACATTCCGGCGTTTCCCGCCTCCTCTGTAAGCTCCGCTATCGAGGCTTCGTCCAGTCCCTTAAGATATTCGTCGAACGTAGTACTGCATTCCATGACGGGCACTTCCCTGCCCGATGCCATTGTCAGTGTGGCAGTGCGCAGGTGAAATACCATACCACCGGAGTAGGGGATGAACTTCTGCGAGTCAGCCAGCAGTCCGCGCGTCGTCAGCTCCTCGAAACTTCCGCTGTACGTGCCCGTCAGCCTGCGGTTTGCCTCCTGAGCCCGCCTTATCGCAGTAAGGCGCAACTTTACCTCCCGCTCCCTCGCCTCTCTCTCGCCGTCGAAGTGCACCGGCGCGTATATGCTCCTTATGCATACGAAGACAAGTATCGCCGCAAACGCGGCGAGTATATAATTATTAATGTGCTTTTTCATTGTCCTCTTGATTTCTTTTCTTATCTTTGCATAAGCCAAAGGCGGCATAAGATGTATGCAAAAATACATCAAATAATCCGTAAAATCAAACCTTTATTCCAAAAACTGATGATTGCCAACGAACTGTCACGCCTCGTAACGTCTGCCCTCGGATTTCAACCCACGCCTGATCAGGCGGCAGCTGTCGGTGTGTTCAGCAGCTTTGTTGTTTCCACCGTTGCGCGTTCAGCCATGATACTGTGCGGTTCAGCGGGTACGGGAAAGACCTCGCTGGCGGGAGCCATGGTACGTACGATGCTGATGCTTGGACGCCGCGTGGTGTTGCTTGCGCCTACAGGCAGGGCGGCAAAGGTGTTGTCGCTCAATGCCGGTGCTCCGGCATCTACCATACATCGCAAAATCTATAGGCAGAAAGCGTTTACAGGCGATATGACAGGTTTCAGCCTCGGTGATAACTTGCACCGCGATACCCTTTTCATTGTTGACGAATCGTCCATGATATCCAACGGCTCAGGCTCCGGCATTGCTGCTTTCGGCTCGGGGTGCCTGCTTGACGATATCATGCAGTATGTTTATGCCGGCGGGCACGGATGCCGTATTATGTTCATTGGAGACAAGGCACAGCTGCCGCCGGTAGGCGAGGAGGAGTCGCCTGCACTGAGCACCGCCGTGATAGAAGGCTACGGACTTGAGGTTTACAGGGCAGACCTTGCCATGGTAATGCGTCAGGCAGAGCATTCCGGAATACTGTGGAATGCCGCGCGCATAAGGAGCCTGATTACACGCGATGAGGTTACGGCGTTGCCTAAAATAAGGTTCTGCGGCTTTGCCGATGTGTGCGTGGTACTGGGCGACGTGCTTATAGAGCAGCTTGCAGACAGCTATGCGGAGGTGGGAACAGACGAGACAATAGTAGTTACGAGGAGCAATAAGACAGCCAATATCTACAACCGTGGAATACGCGCCATGGTGCTTTACTGTGAAGAGGAATTGTCTTCGGGCGACATGCTCATGGTTGTACGCAACAACTACTATTGGGCGGAGCGTGAGAAATCCGGCGGGCTTTCGTTCATCGCCAACGGCGACCGCGCCGTTGTGCGGCGTGTAAGAAATGTAAGGGAGATGCACGGTTTCAGGTTCGCCGACGTGCGAATGTCTTTCCCCGACTATGATGATTGCGAGCTGCAGACAACCGTCATCCTCGACACTCTTGGCAGTGAGGAGGCGGCACTTACGCGCGAACAGGGTGAACGCCTTTTCGCATCAGTGCTTGAAGACTACTCGGACATTCCGCGTAAGGCGGAACGAATGGACCGCATAAAGCACGACATATACTACAATGCGCTTCAGGTTAAGTACGCCTATGCCGTAACGTGCCATAAGGCACAGGGCGGGCAATGGGCGCATGTCTACATAGATCAGGGATACATGACGGACGACATGCTCACACCTGCGTACATACACTGGCTTTATACGGCGTTCACACGAGCATCGGAAAAACTTTTTCTCATAAACTGGAGCCCGCGGCAGACCGACAATGACGGTACTGGCAGCGGGCAGTGATATATATATGTTTAATTAAAAAAAGAATATTGACAATGATTATGGAAGTACTATTATACTTAATTTGTGGCGCATTTGCCGGCATTCTGGCATGTGCTGCCTTCTATCAGCGCCGTGTTGCGCAGGCAAATGCCGACAACTCGCGTCTTAAAAGTGATATCGTTGAGTGCAGGGGCAGGGCAGACGCTGCAAACATACGTGTGGAGGAGATGAGAAACGGATATGAAAAGCAGCTGGCTGAGCTCAGGGCAGCGCATGCCGCACAGCTTGCTGACATCGATTGCCGGCATGGACGGCAGATAGCCGGACTGAAGGAACAGCACGACACGATGATTGCTGACATCTCCGCGCGGCATGAGCGTGAGCTTGCGGAGCACCGTAACCTTGCTGAAAAGCAGCTAACAGAACGGCTTGACCTTGTGCAGGAACGTCTCAAAACCGCAACGGAGCAGCTCTTGAAGCAGCGTACGGAGGAACTGGACGTTACAAATCGCACTCAGATGGGTGCGATAATAGCTCCGCTCAGGGCTGTGATGGCGGAAATGAAGAAGTCGATGGACGACAACCGCGAGTCGTTTACCCGCAGCACGGCATCGCTCGGCGAACAGCTCAAGATGATGTATGAGACAACGGCAACGTTGGGAGCTGAGGCAGAAAGGCTCTCGAAAGCGTTGCAGGCAGGACCTAAGATGCAGGGAGACTTCGGCGAAATGAAGCTGAACGACCTTCTTGACAAGTTCGGCTTTACCAAAGGAATAGAATATGACGTGCAGTATACCATGCGCGATGCAAAGGGAAACGTGATACGAAATGATGACACGAACGACATGATGCGCCCCGATGTCGTGCTTCATTATCCGGACCACAAGGATGTAGTCATAGACTCCAAAGCGTCGTTGACGGCATTTATAAACTACATGAACGCCGAGAACGAAGGTGAGCGCAGGCAATGGCTGGACGAGCATGTGAGGAGCGTGCGGCGGCATGTTGATGAACTGGCGGCGAAAAACTATTGTAAGTATTCCATGGAAGGAGGTACGACTCTCGACTTCGTGGTGATGTTTGTTCCGCATGAGGCAGCCATGCAGCTTGCCGTATACGGCGATGCCGCGCTGTGGAACTATGCCTTTGAGCGCAAGGTGCTGATAACAGGAGAACAGAACCTGTTTGCTCTGTTGCGCATGTTCCAGATAGCATGGACGCAGCAACGGCAGGCAGAAAACCAGGAACATGTTTTCGGTTTGGCAAACAAACTGGTTGAGCGTGTCGGACTGTTTGCCGAGCGTTTTGCGAAGATAGGCAAGGACCTGACGACGGCATCTGCTTCGTTCGACAAGGCAAGCCTTGTCCTCAAAGGCAATCAGAGCCTGTTTGTTCCGGCAAAAGAACTGATAAAGATGGGAGCAAAGGAAAACCCCAGACATCCTGTTCCTGAAATAGAAGAATGATAAATATATGCGAAGTGCTATGAAGATACTTTCTTTATTGGGTTTTGACAACGCATTGCACAGCATGCGTACGGAAGTGACATCAGGAGTTACGGCATTCCTTACGGTATGCTATATCCTTGCCGTAGTGCCGTCGGTGCTTGCCACGACGGGGCTTGAACAGGCTGGAGCATTCACCGCCACGGCATTTGTTACAGGGCTGACAACCCTTTTGGGTGCCTTTTGGGCAAAACAGCCGTTAATACAGGGACCGGGTCTCGGACTTAATGCCTTCTTTGCTTTCACAATAGTACAGGCATTGGGATATTCTTATCAGGAAGCGCTTGCCATTGTTTTTGTAGAGAGTGCCATCTTCCTGTGCCTTATTCTGGCAAACGTACACAAGTATATAATAGATTCCATTCCGCTCAGCCTGCGCCATGCGCTTGTTGCCGGCATTGGCATGTTCATTGCCTTTATCGGCTTGAAGAACGCAGGCATCATCGTGGCAAACCCAAGCACGCTTGTACAGCTTGGCGAACTGACGCCTGCCGCATTGCTCGGAATACTGAGCATATTGCTCAGCGGCATACTGACAGCCCGCAAGGTTAACGGTGCCATGTTCTACAGCATAGCCGCATGCACGCTTATCGGTCTGCCAATGGGCGTTACGGCAATACCCGATGGATTTGTTCCGCTTTCTTTGCCCGATTTTGTCATGCCCGTACATTTTCACTTTAATTTCATGAATACGCGCTTCATCGAGGTGGTGATTGTCATCTTTACGTTGCTAATAATCAATGTGTTCGATGCCCTCGGCTCCATCATAGGAGTGTCATCTAACACCGGGACCATAGAAAAAGACGGCACCATACCACGTGTAAAGGGAGCCTTGGCGGCATGCTCCATAGGTTCTCTCGTGGGCAGCATGTTCGGTTTGTCGGCAGTGTCGGTCATGGCAGAGAGCACATCGGGAGCCGCTGCCGGCGGGCGTACGGGCGTATCCTCGGCAGTTACCGGTCTGTTGTTTCTTGTTGCGCTGTTTCTTTCGCCCCTTTTCCTTCTCATTCCGCTTGCCGCCACATCTGGATGCCTTGTTCTTGTGGGAGTGTACATGATAGCATCTATACCCCAGATAAACCTTGAAGATATATCAGAGGCATTGCCTGCGTTTGTCACCATAATGATGATAGTGCTCACTTACAGCATTGCCGACGGCATCTGCTTTGGCATGATATCGTTTGTCGTAATAAAGCTTTTTGCAGGGAAACGTTCAGAACTTACCCTGTCGATGTATGTCCTTTCACTTCTGTTTATGCTAAAAGAAATATTGTAACCGTTTTTTTATAATATTGTAATATCTTTCACAATATATATATGTAATTTTGTAGTGCTGACTTACAATAGTGTACTAAAATGGAGAAGAGGTATAAAATACTTGTTGTCGATGACGAAGAAGACCTGTGCGGTATCCTGAAATTTAATCTTGAAGCCGGAGGATATGACGTAGAGACGGCAGCATCGGCTGAAGAGGCAATGGAAAAGGGTCCCGGACGCTTCGACTTGCTGCTGCTTGACGTGATGATGGGCGGAATGTCCGGCTATTCAATGGCGAAGAAACTGAAAGAAAACATCGCGACAAAGAACCTGCCTGTGATATTCATTACGGCACGGGACACGGAGGCAGACATGCTTACAGGCTTTAACATAGGTGCCGACGACTACATATCAAAGCCATTCTCGTTGCGTGAGGTCATGGCGAGGGTAAATGCCGTGCTGCGGCGTACATGTCAGGGACAGGACCAAACGCAGTCGGGGCTGATTGAATATAAGGGGCTTGTCCTTGACATGAACCGCAAGGCGGTAAGCATAGACGGCACGGACATACCGTTTACGCGGACCGAATTTGAGATATTGCGCCTGCTGTTGTCCGAACCAGGGAAGGTCTTTTCACGCCAGCAGCTTATCGACCGTATTTGGCGTAAGGACGTTATAGTACTTGACAGGACGGTAGACGTGAACATAACGAGGGTAAGGCGGAAGGTAGGGCGTTTCTCGCGTTGCATCGTTACCCGTCAGGGATTTGGCTATTTGTTTGAGGAATAACATGCCCGATGCTTTTGTACGGCATGTCTCATGGCTTGATATGGCACCGGTTCATTGCCTGTCAGGATTGCCGCAGTATTAAATCTAATGTTTATAATCTATGAAAAGAACATCTGTAGGGGCAAGGCTTTATATGGGAGTGCTGGCTGTTTTCTTGGTCTTTGCGGCACTGTTTGTGCTCTTCCAGCAGTCGCGTGAGAAGAAATACAAGGCTGATATGCTTAACACCAAGCTGCAAGACTATAATGTGCGCATGGCAGAGTCGTTGGCTTATGCCGGTACCATCTCGGAAGAAGTTATGGACAAGTACGTCGTGAAGCACCATGTTCCCGACTTGCGCGTGACTATTGTGGATAAAGGCGGGCGTGTGCTGTTTGACAACGAATATAAGGACTATGCCTCACTTGGCAGCCATGCAGACAGAAAAGAGATTGCCGATGCGCTGAAGAATGGAACGGGGATGAACATAAGCAGGATGAGCCAGACTATGAACAACGATTGTTTTTATTCCGCAACCTATTTTCCTAAACAGCAGATAATCATCCGTACGGCATTGCCTTATAACAACAGCCTGTTGAAATCTCTGAAGTCCGACTCGCATTATCTTTGGTTTGCATTCACGGCAATGCTTGTACTTGTTGCCGTCATATACAGTTTTGTAAACCGTTTGGGTGTCAATATAACGAAGCTGCGCATCTTTGCCGAGCGTGCAGACAGGAATGAGAGCCTCGATACGGAGGACCTTGTAGACTTTCCCGGCGATGAGCTTGGCGAAATAGCAGAGCGGATAATAAAGATATACAAGCGCCTTGAACGTACAAAAGAAGAACAGAACATGCTGAAGAGGCAGCTGACACAGAATGTGGCGCACGAGCTCAAGACGCCCGTGGCAAGCATTTTGGGATATCTTGACACGATAACCGAGAACCCGGACATGGACAATGACACCAAGATGCAGTTCTTTGAACGCTGCAAGGTGCAGGCATGCAGGCTCAAGTCGCTGCTTCAGGACATATCGCTGCTCAACCGCATGGACGATGTTTCAGGAATGATAAAGTTTGATGAAGCAGACATCTCGCACATTGTTGCAGACATAGAGAAGGAGACGGCGTTGCAGGTGGCGGCACGTGGAATGACGTTCCGCAATGCCATACCCGGCGGTATCGTTGTCCGTGGCAACCATTCCTTGCTTTACAGCATATTCCGCAATCTTATAGACAATGCCATTGCATACGCCGGACAGGATACGGTCATGACACTTTCTGCCGAGGACCGGGGCGACAGATGGCTTTTCTCTTTTTCTGACAACGGGTGCGGCATACCCGAAGAACATCTCCCCCGTATCTTTGAACGCTTTTACCGTGTAGACAAGGGGCGCAGCCGTAAGCTGGGAGGCACGGGACTCGGGCTTGCAATAGTCAAGAACGCGGTAGTCATGCACGGAGGTACAATCACGGCAAAGAACAATCCCGGCGGCGGTGTCACATTCACCTTCTCTATAATGAAATGATGCCTGTACACCCTTGGCATGCCCCGATATGCCTTGTTTTATCCGTCATATTCCGCCATTATTGTTCTTCCTGTTCTTCCATTCGGTAGGTGTTACGCCGAAATGCAGCTTGAAACACTTGCTGAAATAATGCGCGTCGTTGATGCCTACCATCATGGATATCTCGGTTATGCTGTACATGCGGGTATCTATAAGTTCAGAAGCGCGCCTCATGCGGAATGCCTTTACAAACTCATTTGGGCTGAAACTTGTAAGTGCCTTTATCTTCTTGAAGTATATCGAACGGCTCATGTTCAGCTGTGAGGCAACGTCGTCGACACTCAGGTCTCCGTTACTGATGTTCTTTTCCAGTATATCCATGAGCTTGTCCATGAAGTTTTGGTCGGCAGGCGATATTTCCGTCTGCCCGTTTTCGTTCTTGTCCACATACCTTTCCCTGAAGTATACCCTCATGTTCTCCTGCCGGGCGATGATGTTTCTGATACGTGCCCTCAGTATGTCGGCGCTGAAAGGCTTCTCGATATAGTCGTCTATGCCGGTGTCCATTCCGAGTATCTTGCTCTCGTAGTCGGTCCTTGCCGAGAGTATTATTATCGGTATATGGCTCGTTGCCACATTGTTGCGCAGTAGCTGTGCCATCTCCATGCCGTCCATTACGGGCATCATATAGTCGGTTATTATTATATCCGGCGTGCAGCTGTCAGCAAGTTTCAAGCCCTCCTTCCCGTTTTCAGCATCCGTTATGTTATAGTCGGAGCCTAATATCATTCTTATGAAGTCTCTCATCTCGGCGTTGTCTTCAACGACAAGTATGGTCTGCCGTGCCTGTGCCTGAGTCTTCGGGCTTTCAATGCCGCGGCTGCCGTCCTGTGCGTTTCCGTCATGGCTCATTCCGTTTCCGGGCATACAGCCGCTGATGCCTTCATGCTCCGGCTCTTTTATTATGTAGTCCGCGTCGTTATATGCCGCCCGCCCGTCAGCCGGCAGGCTTACGGTGAACGTGCTGCCGTTATGCAACCGGCTTTCTGCGGATATCGTTCCGTGATGCAGCTCAACCAGTTCTTTTGTCAGGGCAAGCCCTATGCCGGTGCCGCCTTGCATCAGGGCACCGTTGTATCCTGTAGAACTGAACCTGTTGAAGATGCCTCCAAGCCTTTCTGGAGATATTCCCGTGCCTTCATCTCTTACGGTGATGCGTGCCGTTTCCCTGTCTGAGGAGACCTCTACCGTTATGCTCTTCCCTGAAGGTGTGAAGCGGAACGCGTTGGAGAGCAGGTTAAACACTATTTTGTCAAGTTTGTCGTTGTCCACCCATATCATGACAGGCTCGTCGGGAGATTTGAACTCCAGCCTGATGTCCTGTTCCTCCGCTATATTGCTGAAGTTGGCGGTTATAGACTTGACAAGCTGTCCCAAGTCCGTAAGCTGCAGGCTGAGGTGCATGTTCCCGGTTTCAAGCTTCCTTATGTCAAGTATCTGGTTTACAAGGCGCAGCAGCCTGTTTGAATTACGGTCCACAACGGTCAGCGACTTCCTTATCCCCTCGTCATCCACGCCTTTGCGCAAAATCTCCTTCACGCTGCCCGATATGAGGGTAAGCGGAGTCCTTATCTCGTGTGATATGTTTGTGAAGAACTTCAGCTTGATGCCCGATATATATTCCTCAATCCTTACCTTTTGCTTTAGCCGGAATATTGTGAAGAATATGTATGTGGAGCCGGCTATCATGATAAAGGCAAGTATGATGTAGAGAAGCACAGCCCATCCTGTCTGCCAGAAAGACGGCGTTATTGTTATTTCTATTGTCTTCGTGTTGTCCACCCACACTCCGTCGCTGTTCGTGGAGCGTACCATGAAGCGGTATTTGCCCGGAGGAATGTTGTTGAACGTTGCATTGTGCGCGTTGCCTGCCGTGGTCCATGTCTTGTCAAACCCGTGGAGCATATACGAGTAGCTTACGTTGTCGGGGTCGCGGAAGTCAAGGGCTGAGAACTCTATGGAGAAGCTGTTCTTGTCGTAAGGCAGCGTTATGCCGCCGGCACTGTTTATGCTTGTCCTTAGTATGTCTCCGTCTCTTTGCGGCAATATCTCGTTTTGCCCGATGAAGAAGTGTGTCAGTATTATTCTCGGCACATACGAACTGACCTTTACCTGCTGAGGGTTGAAGTATATGACACCGTGGTTGCGGCACGGGAACAGCAGCTTGCCGTCGTGCAGCCTTATTGCCACGCCCTCGTTTATGTCGGTGTGCTTGCCGAAATATCGCGATGAGAAAGTCTCCGTCTTGTTCTGTTCCGGACTGTATTTTACAAGTCCGTTCTCGGACGAAAACCACAGGTTGCCGGCAAAGTCCTCCTGTACGGAAAAAATCACGTCGCTTCTCAGACCGTCTGAAGTGGTGAACGGACTGAACACCAGCCTGTCCCCGTTGCGCCTTACATGGCAGAACCCTCCGCCGTATGTGCATACGTACATTTCGCCCTTGCTCGTGAAGAACACCTCCAGCACGTCGTTGTAGCTCAGGCTGGTGGCATCGTCCGGGCGGCGGGTATAATTGCTGGACCTTATTTCTTCAGGTTTCCTGAAGTTCTCGCTGAACGAAAACAGCCCGGATGTTGTCCCCACCCACATTGTGCCCTTGCTGTCTGTTGTGATGAAGCGTGTCTTTGCAGGGAACACGGCTTTCAGCCTGTTCTTTGATGATACGAATTCCGTCTGTTTGCCGTTAAGTTCCATATAGCATATTCCGCCTCCGTATGTGGCTATCCACAGGCGTTTGTGGCGGTCTATGCACAGTGAGAATATGTCGTTGTGCGGCAGGCTGCCGGGGCGCGCATCTGTCTTGAACCTCGTTATGCTGAATGACAGGTGCCCGTTTTGCCGCAGGCGGAGCAGACCGCTGAACTTTGTCCCTATCCATATTGTGCCGGTTTCGTCCTGCGCAAAGCAGTAGGCGCGTCCCATGTTGTCGGCAGTGCCCGGTCTCACATGTCCGTCCCGGCACAGGTTGCCTATGTGTCTGAGCTGTTTGTCAAATACACTTATTATGCCGCTCTTTGCCCCGATCCATACGTTTCCGTCACGGTCCTGAAATATTCCGCGGACATCCTTGCCGCTTTCTGTACTGCATTTTATGTCTAAATAGTAAAACTGCCGCGGGTTGAACGTGACCTTCTCCAGTCCGGTGTATTTGCCGCAGAACCACAGGTTATCCTGCTTGTCTACGAAAAAGTCGGTCAATGTGTTTTCGGCGGTCCATGCCTTCTGCCTTTCATGGTCGAAGAACGGTATTAGCCTGTTGGCTTTTCTGTCAAAGAGGTTCAGCCCGTTGCCCGAAGGCGACACCCACAGATTGCCCCGGCTGTCTTCGGCTATGTTCACCTCGTTCCTCCACATCGACGGGTCCGGCTGGAATTCTCCTTCTATGTCAAGATGATACAGCGTGCCGTTTTTAGCGTCGTAGCGCATCACTCCCGGCTTTCCGGTACAGAACCATACGTCTCCATGCCCGTCTCTTTCCAGTTTTCCGGGTGCATTGGTGTTGAGGACGCTGTTGGCTGTCGTGATGTGCTTCTCTATGGTATAGTCGGCGCGCAGCACGTATATGCCGTCTCCGCTTGTGGCAGCAAGTATGCGTCCGCCCGGAAGGCTTGCCACCGACGTTATATTTGCCGGCGTGGGGAGCTTCTTGGGTATGAAACGCCCGTCTTTCCGTATGAGAAGCAGCCCCTTCGATGCACAGAATACGAGTGTCTTACCGGCGCGTGACATGTCGAAGAAGGAGTGTCTGCCGTTGCCGCCCCATTCTTTTGTCAGACGTTCCCGGCTGTTGTCGTATGAATAAAGCCCGTCAGCCGTCAGCACATACAACTTGCCCTGTGTATCCGCCTTTATATTCTTTATCTCGTTATTGTGAAGTCCGGCGATGCCTTTTGTCCTTATTTTAATGTCGCCGTCATTGAGCGTAGCCTTTACCAGCCTGTTGCCGGACATGGTGATGAGTATTCCTCCCTGTCCTATGTGGTATGTGCCGTCGGCAACATATTTTGAGAGCGGGAGGTCGAGTATCTCCTCCGTCCTTGTGTTGAAGCACGATATGCTGCCGTTGTATCCGCGCATCCAGACATTGTCTCCGTCTATACAAATTGTTTCAAGCCTGTTGCTCTCCATCATAACGCCGTCGCCGGGACGTGCCTTGTAGTTGATGAAGCGGTAGCCGTCAAACTTGTACAGACCGTTCCATGTGGCAAACCACATCTGTCCCTTGCCGTCTTGCGCCAGCTTCATCACCTCTTTCTGTACAAAGCCCATTTCGGTGTTGTAGTGGGTGAAGGTCGACAGCGTCTGTCCCGACATCGTAATGTGTGTCAGAAGACATGTAAGTATAAGGAGAAATGCTCTTGAAAAATCTGCCTGCCTCCATGCCCGTGGCGTGCTTGCGACGGCTGATGCAGACGTGCACAATGCCTGTTGGCGGTGGATGTTGAGCCTTTGTATTATTTTATGGGTGTTTTTCATATTTGTCAATTCAGGAAATGACATATCGCCAATCCTGCGGCTGGGGGTATGGATGAATGCCGGAAGCTTTGCAGATATGGTGAAAGACTTATGCAAAGATAACAAATATGTATTAAAAGCATTATGATATTTCCATAATTATTTGTTGTGTACGGCATGTAAATAACGTTAGTCCGATGAATTTATATTTCTTGTTATATCACAAACCACCCCTGCCCCTCCTTTGGAAAAGGAGGGGACGC
>UQZX01000018.1 GCA_900545525.1 uncultured Prevotella sp. | reverse complement strand
CATTTTCTTATGATTATGTTTGGTTTTTTCCATAGGAAGCAGCCCGTAAAATAAGGCACCAAGACTTCAATTAGCCTTATATCACTCAGAATTTAGGATAAACCAAAATTCATGCTGCATGCCGCAGCGTCATCATTTCTCTTCGTCAAGCAGTTCAAGAGCCTTGTTGACGATATCGTTCGAGCCGTTGAACACGCTGAAATACTCGTTCATGTCCCAGATGTCGCGGGCGATGAGAGCCTTGAGCTGTATCTTGAGATAGGGCAAGGTACGCTCCGTCTCGGCATCGTCCCTGGGCTTTACGCCCTGCTCCGCGCCTTTGTCGAGCACGTCCTTTATCAGGCTCCCGGGCACTTCATAACGGTTGTTGAAATCATCGAACGACGCATACTCGCGCTTCAGCTTCTTCCGTTCGGCATCGACATACTTCAAACTCGAGTTTATAATGACGCCCTTCGCTGCAAGCTCGCGGTGCAAGCGGGTATATTTTGTCGTGTCGAGGGGCACAAAACAGTCGGGCATGATGCCCCCGCCGCCATATACCGCGCGATGCTCCTTCAGCGTATAATACTTCAGCGAGTCGGCAAAATGTATGCTGTCCGCACTCGTCAGCTCGCCGTGCTTCAGGCGCTTGTCCAGCTCCATGGCATAGTCCTTGCGGTCTCCCTTGGTGTAAGGCTTCTGTATACAGCGTCCCGAAGGGGTATAATAATGCGAGATGGTGAGGCGTATCATCGAACCGTCGGGCAGGTCTATGGGGCGCTGCACAAGTCCCTTGCCGAACGTGCGGCGACCTACCACCGTGCCGCGGTCGTGGTCCTGTATCGCTCCCGTCACAATCTCGGCGGCAGAGGCGGTAAACTCGTTGACGAGAACCGTCACGCGTCCGGTGTTGAAACTGCCGTCTTTACGGGCACGATACTCCGTCCGCGGCACTTTCTTACCCTCGGTATATACCACCAAGTCCTTGTCGTTGAGAAACTCGTTTGCCACCAACACGGCTGTATGGAGATATCCGCCGCCGTTGTCCTGAAGGTCGAGCACAAGGTCTTTCATTCCCATTTTCCTAAGCTGTGACATGCCTTCCATAAACTCATCGTACGTCGTCGCGCCGAAATTGCCTATGCGGATATATCCCACGCCGGGACGTATCATATACACGGCGTCGATGCTTTTAATGGGTATCTTGTCTCTCTTGACCGTGAAGGTGAGCACTCCGCCGACACCGCGGCGCACCACTCCGAGAACCACCTTTGTCCCCTTGGGACCGCGCAGGCGGCGCATTATCTCCTCTCTCGGCATCTTCACGCCGGCAATTGCCGTGTCGTTGACGCTGACGATGCGGTCGCCCGCCTGTATGCCTACCTTCTCCGACGGTCCGTTGGTGGTGGGCTGTATCACGAGGAGCGTGTCCTCCGCCATGTTGAACTGCACTCCTATGCCCTCAAAGTTTCCCTGCAAAGGCTCGTTCATCGCCTTCACCTCCTTCGGGTCGGAATATGACGAGTGCGGATCGAGCTTCTCCAGCATGCCGCGGATTGCATCCTCGACAAGCCGGGTCTCGTCTACTGAGTCCACATAGAGGTTGGTTATGGCAAGCTCTGCTATCTGGAGCTTGCGCAAAGGGCTGTCCTTGTCCATGTTGATGCGCACCTGAGAGAATGCTGCAAGCGGCAGGAACACGGCTAATAAAAATGATGTAAGTCTGTTCATTGTCATAAATAAATATAATCAGAACACTTCCCCGTCTTCTTCCGGACGGTCTTCCTCAACCACGAGGTTGTCTATAATGAAGTTCTGACGCTCCGGAGTGTTCTTTCCCATGTAGTATTCGAGCAGCTTCTGCACCTGGTCCGTCTTGTGCAGGGTTACCTGTTCAAGGCGCATGTCGGGACCGATAAAATTCACGAACTCGTCCGGACTTATCTCTCCAAGACCTTTAAAGCGCGTTATCTCGGGGTCGGGCCCGAGGTCGGAAATGGCATTCAGGCGCTCCTCCTCGCTGTAACAGTAGCGCGTTATGAAGTCGCCCTTCTTCTTTCCGCCCTCCTTTTCCTTGCCGGCATCGTCCTGAAGGGTCTTCTTGTTCCTTATTTTTGTACGCTTGTTGCGCACGCGGAAGAGCGGCGTCTGCAACACATAGACATGCCCCTTCTTGATAAGTTCGGGGAAAAACTGCAGGAAAAAGGTTATTATGAGCAGGCGTATGTGCATGCCGTCGACATCGGCATCGGTAGCCACAATAACCTTGTTGTATCTCAGGGAGTCAAGCCCGTCCTCTATGTCGAGCGCAGCCTGTAGCAGGTTGAACTCCTCGTTCTCGTACACCACCTTCTTTGTAAGCCCGAAAGAGTTGAGCGGCTTGCCCCTCAGAGAGAACACCGCCTGCGTGTTTACGTCGCGGCTTTTGGTGATGGAGCCGCTCGCCGAGTCGCCCTCGGTTATGAAAATGACGCTCTCCTCCTTGCGGTTGTTCTTCACATCGCTGAAGTGTATGCGGCAGTCGCGCAGCTTGCGGTTGTGCAGGTTAGCCTTCTTCGCCCTCTCACGGGCAAGCTTCGTCACGCCCGCCATTGCCTTGCGTTCCTTCTCGCTGTCGTGTATCTTCTGCAGCATCACCTCCGCCACGTCGGCATGCTTGTGCAGATAGTTGTCCACCTCGTTCTTTATGAAGTCGCCTACATACTTGTTCACCGTCACGCCGTCGGGACTCATGGTCTGCGAGCCGAGCTTTATCTTTGTCTGGCTCTCGAACATCGGCTCCTCCACATTTATGGCTATTGCCGCCACAAGACCGTTTCTTATGTCCCCATATTCGAAGTTCTTGCCTGAGAACTCCTTTATCGTGCGGGCTATGTGCTCCTTGAAGGCACTCTGATGGGTGCCTCCCTGCGTGGTGTGCTGCCCGTTGACAAACGAGTGGTACTCCTCTCCGTACTGGTTGGCGTGTGTGAATGCAATCTCTATATCCTCGCCCTTGAGATGTATAATGGGATATATTCCGTCGTTGGTCATGGTGTCGTTGAGCAGGTCTTCAAGCCCGTTGCGGCTGAGAATGCGCCTGCCGTTGTACATTATGGCAAGACCGGTATTGAGGTATGTGTAGTTTCGCAGCATCGTTTCCATGAAATCGTCATGAAACGAGTAGTTTTTGAACAGCGTATCGTCCGGCTCGAAGAAGATATACGTTCCCGTCTCGTCGTCGGACGGCTCCGTAACGTCAGACACGAGGACACCCCTCTCAAACTTAGCGGTGCGCACCTGACCGTCGCGATACGACCTCACCTCAAACCGCGAGCTTAGTGCATTGACCGCCTTGACGCCCACTCCGTTCAGTCCCACACTCTTCTTGAACGCCTTCGAGTCGTATTTTCCACCCGTGTTGAGCACGCTCACCGCCTCGATAAGCTTTCCCTGGGGAATGCCGCGCCCGTAGTCGCGCACCGAAACACGCAGATGTTCATCGAGATCTATCTCTATCCGCTTGCCCGAATTCATGCGGAACTCGTCTATCGAGTTGTCCACGACCTCCTTCAGGAGCACATATATGCCGTCTTCGGGCATCGAGCCGTCGCCCAGACGCCCTATGTACATGCCCGGACGGGTGCGCACATGCTCCATGTCCGACAAGTGGCGGATGTTGTCGTCGTTATATTCCACGGTATTAGAGGCTTCTGCCTGCACCTTCGTGTCGTCCGTTATGTTTTTCTTGTTGTTCTCTTCCATATCATATATTAACGCCCGGCATGACGTGCGGGCAGCCTTTCCGTATTACAACGTCTTTCTGTAACAGCGCCTGCGCTTGTGCATCACGTAGTCGAGATGCTGCCACTGGCTCTGCACGTGCTCGTTGCTCTCCATCTCGACCTGACTCTCTCCCCACTCAAATCCGCGTGCCTGATAGCGCGGGATGAGGTCGGCAAACATCAGCGCGTTGGCACCCTTCACCCTGTATTCGGGCAGTACGCCCATGAGGAGCAGGTCCACGCCCTTTGTCTTGTTGAACTTCAGGGCGCGCAGCACATGCCACCAGCCGAACGGCAGCAGGCGTCCGCGCCGGCACTTCTGCAACGCCACGGAGAGCGAGGGGATTGTTATGCCCACGCCAACCATCTTGTTTCCGGCGCTGCGGTCTTCCACAACGGTAATCAGGTCGAGGTCGACGAACGGCAGATACATGTCTATATACTGCTTTATCTGCCTCTCCGACAGCTCCGAATATCCGTAAAGGTCCTTCCCTGTGGCATTGAGCAGGTCGAACATCCTGCGCCCGTAGCCTCCCTGAAAGACGTCCTTGCGCGTCAGCTTGCGCACATGCAGGTTGTAGCGTGCCTGTATCATGCGCGCTATCTTGGTGTATTTCTCCGGCACTTCCTTCGGCACCGTGAGCTTGAACTCCACGTAGTCGTTGTCCTTCCCGTAGCCTCCAAGAGCAGCGATGTGCTCTGGATAATACGGATAATTATATATGGTGGGCATTGTTCCGAGCTGGTCGAAGCCCCATGTAAGCATTCCTTCGGGGTCCATGTCCGTAAACCCGAGCGGTCCGACAATATCCGTCATGCCCTTTTCCCTGCCATAGTCCTCAACAGCCTTTAGCAAAGCGGCGGACACTTCCTTGTCATCAACGAAGTCAATCCACCCGAAACGCACGTCACGGCGGTGCCACCTGTCGTTGGCACGATGATTTATGATGGCTGCGACACGCCCTTTCATCACTCCATTTTCATCGAAAGCCATGAAATATTCTGCCTCGCAGAACTCGAAGGCAGCATTCTTTTCCTTGTTCAAAGTATTGTACTCGTCGCTGAACAAGGCTGGAACATCAAACTTGTTACCCTTGTAAAGACTATAGTGAAAATTGATGAAAGCCTTTAAATCGCTCTTGCTTTCAACCTTCCTTATTTTAACTGACGGCATCTTTTACCTCTGTTTATTACGTAATAAAACATTACAAAAGTAATATTATTTGGGCTAAAAACCAAAGAAAAGCACTTTATTTCACTTTCATTTGGAATTGGCGGAAAGCTACGGGCAGGCATGCGCCGCTCACACCTTCGAGCATACAGCCACCGCACGGGTGCCGCAGGCACACGTGGTGCCGAACACATACACGCCTCCGCCGTCTCCGAGACGCAGCCTCTTGCGCAGTTCTGCCACCGTGAGGGGAAGATTGCGCACGGCTACATTTGCCTTCTCCACGCCCGCGAGCACCGTTTTCAGCTCCTTTTTGTTCATCGACGAAATGGCGGAGACAACAAAGCTGCGTCCGGGGAAGCCCGCAATCAGCCTGTCCGACACAAACAGACGGCTGTTCACACCCACCTGCCTCACACCATAACGGCGGCAAAGCAGTCCGAAGCAGCCTGCCTTCATCACCGCCGCATCGGGTTCGTAAAGATATTTCCCCACGAGCGATGTGTACGGCATATCTGTCAACACAGCCGGTTCCATTGCCTCGGTCATGGTACAGCGCAACGTATCGCCGCCGTTGGAACAATATATCTCCACGGGCGCGGAGCTACGGCAAGACAGCACGAAAAGCAGCTCCTTGCACTCGTTGCGCACCGAGACAACGTGTATCTCCCTCACGACATCGGGGCAAACGGCATTAAGTGAGGCAACGGCTTCATGCCAGTCGAGCATCGGCGAGAGCTTGAGCATCACATGGTCAGCCTTGTCCACAAGTTCGGGAAGCATGCCGAGAACATCGGGGGTGCAGTCGCTTATGGCGTAGGTGCGCCCGCCACGGGCATCGCGGCGTGCCGGGTCCATATATATAAGAGTGGCATGGTCTATGCCGTGCAGGTATTCGGTGCAGTCGGCACACACCGCTTCCGCACCGCCGAGTGCCAGCACGCCGAAGTTATGGCGTGCCGTCAGGGACAGCCGTTCGTTGCGTTCCACATATATGGAACGTTCGAAACAGCGCGACATAAACGAGAAGTCAACGCCGAAACCGCCGGTGAGGTCGGCAAGCAACGGTGCCCTGCCGTCGGGTCCACAGCCGCATATACGCCGTGCCACGGCAGCCTTGTAGAGCGCGGCAGGCTCGCCGGAGCACTGCTCCATGGACAGATGCGGAGGATATACGATACCGTCTGTCGCCGCCCATGACGGCAGCTTTTCGCATGCCTTCTGCCATCCGGCAATCTGTTCGAGGACGAAAGGCACGTCGATGTCCTTACGCCCGGCAATCTTCAATGCCAGTTTGCGTACGTCGTCGTTGCGGTGTTCACGGATAAAATCCCCAAAAAGCGGTTCTAATTTATAATTCATAATTTATGAATTTATAATTGCATGCCGGATGTAAACTGCCCGTTGGTATGAGGAAAGGTCAGTACGGCATTATAAAGTTTCCACTTGTTGTATGTTGTCCGCCATGTTGTTATCAGTAAATTATCATATAGTCCCATATTCTCCATCCACCTCATTATAAATTATTAATTATGAATTATAAATTACAAAGCCTTGTAGTATTTCCTCGCCACAGCCCTCGACACAAGGTTGAAGTGCCACCACTCGGTGCGCAAAGGCTTGAAGCCGGCATAGCGCATCACCTCTCTCAACAGCTCGCGGTTCTTCTTCGCCTCAGCCGTCATCTGCCCGCGCGCCACCATCCCGGCCTCATCGGTGATGTGCGAAAGGCGGCTCATGTGGTCCACCTTGGTGCCCATGGGTATGGAGTCGCCCTTGAGGGTACACAGGGTTATGTCCACCGCCAGCCCGTAGTTGTGCATTCCGCCGCCGTTGCGCGGGTTGCTCACATAGATACTCTTGGACGTGTTCTTCACCTTGTCCCACATCTTCTGCTGTATGCTCATGGGGCGTGCGGCATCGTATATCTTCAGACTGAGGTCCGGACGCAGCTCCTTCAGCCTTTTCTGCGCCTTGACAAGCGCGGCGGCAGCCTTTGGATGCAGATAGGCATTGCGCAGGTCGCCGTAGAGCACCGTGCCCGTAAAGTTGTCGGCACGGGCGTACATAAGGCTGACGAATATGGAGCTGTCGAGCGTCTTCACATCCACCATGCCCTTGCGCTCCATGGCACGCGCCGCGGCAGACGTCTTCTGGGCAAAGCCATGTACGGACGGGAGAAGGCACACTGCCGCAAGTAAAATGTTATAGATGTATCTTTTCATAATCGTCATACTGCTGTTTTGACTATGCAAAAATAACAATTAATTTTATATCTGTCATCTTTTGCCATGCAAAAGACCGTGTTTTACAACCTAAAAGACCGCCTTTCGCACGGCAAAAGGCGGTCTTTTGGAAGCCAGGAGGTATCATCTTGATTTTCAAGGAATTGCAAGATAATATTTATAAGACCTATAAGGCTTATAAATCATATAAGCCCTATAAGCCAATAAAGATGCCTATTTCGCGTTTATCTCTTTCAGCAGGCGGTCAGCATGTCCCCACTTGTCCATCATGAAGAGCACGAAGCGTATGTCCACACCTATGCAGCGCGCCAGCGTGCGGTCGAAGAAGATGTCGCTCGACAGGCTGTCCCAGTTGCCGTCGAAGGCAAGTCCGATAAGCTCCCCGTTGCCGTTGAACATCGGCGAGCCGCTGTTTCCGCCCGTAATGTCGTTGTTGGTGAGGAAGCAGAGCTGCATCTTGCCCGTGGTCTTGTCCTGATACTTGCCGAATGAAGGTGCCGAGAGAAGCTCTTTCATTATAGGCTCTGCGACATAGTCAATCATCTTGTCTGCCTTGTTCATCTTCTCCACGATGCTCTCCGCCGTGGTGTAATATCCCGAGGGAGCACCGTTGAGGGTGAAGCCTCCCACCTGTCCGTAGCTCAGGCGCATGGTGAAGTTGGCGTCCGAATAATGCGGCATGTCCTCCTCCATGCGCAGTTTTGCCGCACAGAGATATTTTTCCTGAATGCCGATGGAGTCGTTAAGGCTGCGCATCTTGCCTATCATGTCGCCCCACATCGTGACAAGGTCCATGCCCATCTGCACGCCGAGGTCGTTCTTATACTCCTTCTTTGTAAAGTAAATCTTCTTTCCTTTCTTCATGAGTATTGAGTTTGCCCACAGATAGTCCACGTATTTGGCATAGTCGCCGCCGAACTGCGCGTCTATGGTCTTGTAGAACTCGGGCAGCGCAGAGGCATTGACATGCTCGCGGTAGTTCTTCAGCAGCACGGCATACACTTCCTTGTCGAGAGCTTCGTCCCATGTGTCGCTGTTGTCATCGAACTCCACATACTGCTTCGAAGGCTTGTTCTTGGGTCCTTTCACCTCAATTCCCTGGTTCACACGCATCGCACGTGTGGCAAGCTCATTGGTGCGGCGGAATGTCTCCATGAAGTAGTAGAGGTTGCGCATCACGTCGAACTGCCTGCCGTAAAGGTTCTCCATCACGCTGAAATCGAGCTTTCCCTTCAGGTATCCGGTGCTGTCCTGATATGCACGTATAAGCTTCTCATACTGCTGTTTCTGGTTTATTATACCGATGGAATCGATACATTTGTTCATGCCGAGCGAGTTTTTCCAGTAGTTGGAGCTTTGTGCGTACTTCGAGTCGTACTTTATGCGCACAGCCTCATCAGCCCTCATGTGGCGTATCATGACATCCTGCTTGACACCGCGGACCTGCGCGCGCGGTGTATTCTCGGCATCACGCATCTGCTTTATGCCGTATGACGACAGATAGCGGTTGGTGCTTCCGGGGTATCCCATGGTCATGGCAAAGTCTCCGTCCTTGTATCCCTGCAGCGACACGGGTGCCCAATGCTTGGGATGATACGGCACGTTGTTTTCCGAATATGCCGCCGGACCGTTGGTCTTCGGGTCGGCATAGATGCGGAACACGCTGAAGTCGCATGTCTGGCGCGGCCACATCCAGTTGTCGGTCTCGCCTCCGAACTTGCCCATCGACTTGGGTATGGTGAAGACAAGGCGCAGGTCGGTGAACGCCTGATATGTTGTGGCAAAATATTTGTTGCCCTCATAGAAGGCATCAATCTCCACATGATAGGTGCTGTCCTGCTTCTTAGCCTCCAGGTCAAGCTCTTTCTGAAGCTTTTCGATAAGCTCCGCCTTGCCGTCGTTGTCCTTATAGTCAAGTCCCTGCGCCAAAAGGCGGTCCGTTACGTCTTCCTGCTTAATCATGAAAGACACGAACATGTTCTTGTTGGGCAGCTCCTCGGCATACGACTTGGCGTAGAAGCCGTTGAGCATGTAGTCGTGCTCAACCGTAGAATGGCTGCGTATTGCCTCGAAACCGCAGTGGTGGTTGGTGAAGACAAGCCCGTCGGGCGACACGACAACGCCCGAGCAGAAGCCGCTGAAGTTTACAACCGACTTCATGATTGCGTCGTTTCCGCTGTAAAGCGCATCATAAGGGAGCTTGAAGCCTTCTGCTTTCATTTGCCCGTAAACCGCCTCCGGCAGGTTATAGAGCGTCCACATGCCTTCGTCCGCCCTTGCCTTGAAAAGCGCGAAGAGGCACATTACCAATAATGTAAGTTTTCTCATATCTTTTATTTTAAGTTGTTGTTGCTTTTAATAATTGGTCCTATTAGGCTAATTAGACCAATTTGCCCAATTTAATATTACTAAAATCGCGCCGCACGATATATGCCGCAAAAACGGCTATGAGCAGCGTATTAACCGCAAGCGACGCCCACTGGGGCAGGAACATGCCGCCGGCACGCATGCCGAAGAACAGCAATGCGGCGAGAGCGACGTAACGTAAGATTTCAGAAAGCGGGTAGTCGATAGGATACTTCTTCTGTCCCACAAGGTAAGACAACGTCATCGCCGTGCCGTAGCCTGCCACTCCCGCCCATGCACACGCCATATAGCCGTACAGGGGGACGAATATCACGTTGACGGCAATGAGCACCGCGCAGCCGATACCCGAGAACCATGCGCCCCAGATGGTGCGGTCAGTAAGCTTATACCAGAACGACAGGTTGAAATAAATGCCCATCATTATCTCCGCCACCATGACTATGGGCACGACATCAAGTCCCACCCAGTAGTCGCGCCCTATGATATGGCGCAGCAGACTGATATATCCCACCACGACAAGGAATGCCATAAGGGTGAATATTATGAAGTATTTCATCGCCTTGGCATACGTCTCGCGGTTGTCCTTGTCCTTTGCCTTGCCGAACACGAACGGCTCGTATGCGTAGCGGAACGCCTGCGTTATCATTGCCATAATCATGGCTATCTTGCTTGCCGCGCCGTATATGCCGAGCTGCGCGTGGGCATCCGGACCCTTGTATATATAAGGAAACAGTATCTTGTCTGCCGTCTGGTTGAGTATACCGGCTATGCCGAGAACGAGTATGGGCCAACTGTAGGCAAGCATGCGCTTTATTAATGAAGAATGAAGAATGAAGAATGAAGAATGAGAATTACCTGAATTCTCCAAAATCTCCGAGCCATCCGAATTCTCCGGGAGCCTTGAAGACCGCCTTGATGGGAAAAAGCCCGCTTTCAGTTCGCTGTAGAAAGCCAGCGTTACCGATGCCGTGCAAAACAGGTTTATGTAAAAGGCATAGCCCACATCGGTGACTTTTCCGTTTATCTCGGGCAGCACAACAAAGAAGAACAGGTTAAGGGCTATGTTCATGACGATGAACAGCAGTTTGAGCGCGGCAAACTTTACAGGACGCTTCTTGTAGCGCAGATAGGCAAAGGGGATGCTCTGAAAGGCATCTATCGCCACCGTCACAGCCATCACCCATACGTAAGACGGGTGGTCGGCATAGCCGAGAACAGACGATATAGACGTGATGAAAGCCAGCACAAGGGCAACGAACAGCAGTCCAACCGCACCTACAAGCATGAGCACTGTCGAATAGACGCGCTGCGGGTTCTCGCCTTCTTTGTTGGCAAAGCGGAAGAACGTGGTCTCCATTCCAAACGTCAGAAGCACGAAAAGCAGTGCCACGTAGGCGTAGATGTTGGTTATCACGCCGTAGCCTCCGCCCGCTGCCGCGAGCTTGGCGGTGTAGATGGGCACAAGCAGATAGTTCAGGAACCTGCCGACAATACTGCTCAGTCCGTAAATTGCAGTGTCTTTAGCCAGTGACTTAAGATTTGCCATTTTTTAATTTATAATTTATAATTCATAATGTTGGCTGCGCAAGATTATGCAAACAGCATGCTTTCATTCTTCATTCATCATTTCTTTAATTCTTAATTCTTAACTCTTAATTCTTAATTTAAAGACTTCCGAAGAACATATATGCAATGAGCACGGCTGCAACCACGCCCGCCAGGTCGGCAATAAGCCCGCAGGCAACGGCATGGCGGGTGTTCCTTATGCCCACGCTGCCGAAATATACGGCAAGGATATAGAACGTGGTGTCCGTCGACCCTTGGAAGATGCAGCTCAGGCGTCCCACGAACGAGTCGGCTCCGTATGTCGTCATGGCATCGACCATCATGCCCCGCGCCCCGCTGCCGGAAAGCGGTTTCATGAGCGCAGTGGGCAGCGCGGCAACAAAGTCGGAGTTTCCTCCGCACGCCTCAACGCCCCGGCGCACGCCCTCTATGAGCATGTCCATTGCGCCCGAGGCACGGAACACGCCGATAGCCACGAGTATCGCAACAAGATAGGGTATGATGCGCACAGCCGTGGAGAAGCCGTCCTTCGCCCCTTCGACGAACGCATCGTATACGTTAACTTTCTTTCTTACGCCTGCAACGATAAATCCCACGATGATGCACATGAGCAATATGTTTGCCACAGACGTGCTCACGATATTCATGGCATCCTTGTCAAGCCTGCCGAAGCCCCATATTATGCCTGACACTATAAGGCACATTGCACCGAGAGTGAGGAACATTGTGCGGTTGAGAAGGTTTATGCGCTGATACAGGGAAGTGGCAACTATGCCGGCAAGAGTGGAGAAGAACGTTGCAAGCAGCAGCGGCACGAACACGTCGGTGGGCTGTGCCGCGCCCAGCTGTGCCCTGTACACCATAATGCTTACTGGTATGAGAGTAAGTCCGGAGGTGTTGAGCACGAGGAACATTATCATCGGATTGGTGGCGGTGTCCTTCTTCCCGTTCAGCTGCTGCAGCTGTTCCATTGCCTTTAGTCCCAACGGCGTGGCGGCATTGTCAAGCCCGAGCATGTTCGCCGAGAGGTTCATGAAGATGGAACCGGTTACCGGATGCCCCTTAGGTATGTCGGGGAAGAGCCTGACAAAAACGGGCGACAACAGGCGTGAAAGCATGTTTATCACACCTCCCTTCTCGCCTACGCGCATTATGCCGAGCCACAGCGACAGCACGCCGGTAAGCCCGAGAGATATCTCGAACGCCGTCTTGGATGTCTCGAACGTGGAGTTCATCATCGCCGGAAAAACCTCCACATCGCCCATGAAGACAAGCCTGAAGAGCGCGATGACGAAGGCTGTGACGAAGAATGCCACCCAGATATAGTTCAACACCATTTTTTCTGACTTTTTCTTTTAATTTTAACAGGACTTATAAGTCTTGTAAGACCGATAAGACATGTATCATCTTACTACCTAAAACATCATCCCAGCATTGCAAGGGCGCGGTTTTCCGCCGCCTCCATAATCTCGCGTTCGCCGGGTCCCTTGTCGTTTATGCCGCACAGGTGGAGTATGCCGTGGATGATGACGCGGTGCAGCTCGTCGTCGAACGTCTTGCCGAACTTCTCGGCGTTGGTGCGCACCGTGTCGAGCGATATTACTATGTCGCCGTTTATCACGTCTCCCTCGTCATAGTCGAAAGTTATGATATCCGTATAATAATCGTGCCCGATGTATTCCCTGTTCACCTCGAGTATCTTCTCATCGTCCACGAACATATACCCTATCTCGCCCACCTTGCGTCCGTAAGAGGCGGCAACAGCCTTTATCCATGCCGTTGTCGGGCGCTTCTTTATCTGCGGCATCCGTATGCCTTCTGCATTGTATGTTATCACGCTGAGACAATTTATAATTTATAATTCATAATTTATAATTAATAATGATGCCGGCGCAAGATTACGCAAACAGCATACTCTCATTCTTCATTCTTCATTCATCATTCTTCATTTAGATACCGGAACGAACCTCGACACATCGCTGCCGAAGTGTGCCAGCTCGCGCACCATGCTGCTGCTGATGCTCGCCAGATGCGGCTCGGCAAAGAGCAGGACGGTCTCCACGCCGCCCGTCATACGGTTGATGTCCGCCTGTTCGCGCTCATACTCAAAGTCCTTTACGCTACGCACGCCCTTTATTATGAAGCCGGCATCCTCGCGGCGGGCAAAGTCGACGGTGAGATCTGAGTAAGCCTTGACCTCTATCTTCGGTTCGGAGGCATATAATGCCGCTATGCGGCGCACGCGCTCGTCTGCCGTAAGCATGTACTTTTTCTGCTCATTGATGCCAACGCCGATGACGATGTGCCCGAAAAGCGGAAGGGCGCGGCACACTATGGAATGGTGCCCTATGGTAAAAGGGTCGAAACTTCCTGTAAAGACAGCTGTTGTCATAATATCTCCTGTTTTGCCTGTACGCGCGGCAGACGGGCTGCCGTGCCCACGGCTATTATACAATATTGCGGCGCGCTCACTCGAACAGACCGGGTTCCATGATGTTGCCCTTATACGGGTTGCGCCCGAAATGCTGATATGCAAGCTCCGTAACCATGCGCCCGCGGGGCGTGCGCTTGATAAATCCTTCCATGATGAGGAACGGCTCATAAACCTCCTCCACGGTTCCGGCATCTTCGCCAATGGCGGTTGCAATGGTTGAAATGCCCACCGGACCGCCCTTGAACTTGTCGATGATCGTAAGCAGTATCTTGTTGTCTATCTCGTCAAGCCCGTAGCGGTCGATGTTGAGTGCCGTGAGGGCTATACATGTAATGTCCATGTCAATGCGCCCCGTGCCCTTGACCTGCGCAAAATCGCGCACACGGCGCAACAGGGCGTTGGCTATACGGGGCGTGCCGCGGCTGCGGCGCGCAATCTCCACTGCGGCATCGGTGTCTATCGGCACCTTCAGTATGCCGGCAGAGCGGCGTATTATCTTCGTAAGAGTCTCCGGCTCATAATATTCCAGATGCAGGTTTATGCCGAAACGGGCACGCAACGGCGCCGTGAGCAACCCGCTGCGCGTTGTTGCCCCCACGAGCGTGAAGGGGTTGAGGTCTATCTGTATGGAACGTGCCGACGGTCCCTTGTCTATCATTATGTCTATGCGGTAGTCCTCCATGGCGGAGTAGAGATACTCCTCGACGACGGGCGACAGGCGGTGTATCTCGTCGATGAAGAGCACGTCGCGCGGCTCGAGCGAGGTCAGTATGCCGGCAAGGTCGCCTGGCTTGTCAAGCACCGGACCGCTGGTAAGCTTGAAGCCAACGCCCAGCTCGTTGGCAATGATGTTGCTGAGCGTGGTCTTTCCCAGTCCGGGCGGACCGTGCAGGAGGGTGTGGTCGAGCGGCTCGCCGCGATATTTTGCAGCCTCGACAAACACCTCAAGGTTCTCCACCACCTTCTGCTGTCCGCTGAAGTCGGAGAACTGGAGCGGGCGGAGAGCATTCTCAAAGTCTCTCTCTGAAGCCGATACTGTTTCACTTCTTATATCGAATTTATCATCCATAGATGTCCTGCAAGCAATTTGTATAGTTGCTTGCAAAGTTAAGAAAAATATTCGGCAGTGTGCCGTTTTTTAACAACGAATTAGAAGACGTTTTCCAAGAGGCGGCTTTCTGCGCTCCAATATGCCGTCTTTCAGGCTCTGAAATGCCGTCTTTTGCATGCTGAAAGGGCACCTCTTGGAACGCCGGAGGTATCATCCTCGTTTACAGGGAGTTAAGAAAGCAGGAGGCGGCATGCCGTAAAACGAATGGAGGAAGGCATGGAAACAGCGTGCGGCGGCAGCCCGGGCAGCAGGGAATATGGGACGCGAGCCGTCGCTCACGGTGTTTTTATCATTTCTCAAAGACAATGTATCGGGAAAAAGAATTATCTTTGCATAAATTAAAAAAATAACATAATAAAGTATTGATACCCATGAAAATAAACATGACCGAATGGATGGACGGCATCATCCGCAGCAAGGAGGTGACGGCGGTTCCGGTGATGACGCATCCCGGAATAGAGATAACAGGAAACAGCGTGCTCGATGCCGTGAGCAACGGCGACGTACATCACAAGGCAATAGCAGCACTGGCAGAGAAATATCCCACTGCCGCGGCAACGGTGATAATGGACCTCACGGTGGAGGCAGAGGCGTTCGGCGCGGAGATTTCGTTCACCAGGGACGAGGTGCCGGCGGTGATAGGACACATGCTCAACAATGCTTCCGA
The DNA here is from genome assembly GCA_900545525.1 of uncultured Prevotella sp. Taxonomy (GTDB): domain Bacteria; phylum Bacteroidota; class Bacteroidia; order Bacteroidales; family Bacteroidaceae; genus Prevotella. The sequence goes on along the minus strand of UQZX01000018.1, from coordinate 45,343 downwards.
CATTGACAGGCTGAAGGTTCCGTCGCTCAACGCAGGGCGTGTGCCGCAGTATATCAAGGCAAACCTGCTGGCGGCACGCACAATCACCGACCGTCCCGTGCTTGCGGGATGTATCGGTCCGTTCTCTCTTGCCGGACGCCTTTACGACATGTCGGAGATAATGATACTCATATATCAGGACCCGGAGGCGGCGCACAGACTTCTTGCCAAGTGCAACGAGTTTATCATAAAATACTGCGTGGCACTGAAAGAGGCGGGTGCCAACGGCGTGGTTATTGCCGAACCTGCCGCCGGACTGATGTCCGATGATGACTGCCGCACATTCTCCTCCGACTATGTAAGGCAGATTGTGGACCGCGTGCAGGACGACTGGTTCACCGTGGTTCTGCACAACTGCGGCAACACGGGACACTGCACGGGTGCGATGGTGGCAACGGGAGCCGGGGCATACCACTTCGGCAACAAATGCAGCATGGAGGAGGTGATACGCGACGTGCCGCCGACGGCACTGGCAATGGGCAACCTCGACCCTGTCTCGATGTTCAAGGATGCAACGCCAGAGGAGATGCACGAGGCAACACTGCGGCTGCTCGAGGATATGCGCAAATATCCCAACTTTGTGTTGTCGAGCGGATGCGACACGCCGCCGCACACGCCGTTTGCCAACATCGACGCCTTCTTCGACGCACTGAAAGAGTTTAACGGATGACGGAAAGAGAGCTTACCTTCGACAGTCTCGGCATAAGCCGCGAGGAGATATATGTGCAGATGGGCTACGGCAGCAGCGTGCCCGACGCCACGGTGGTGTCCGAGACCGACGCAATAATAGGACAGGTGAAGGGCATACTGCGCCCGCGCTTCTGCTTTTTCATAAGCGGCGGCGTGCTCGACACCGATGAAAAGACGCTTGCCGCACGCGGCTTCCATTTCAACATAGGGCATATCATCGCCCGCCAGCTGCGCGGCTCGCAAGCCTACGCATTCTTCGTGGCAACGAGCGGCGTGGAGTTTGAGGACTTCTTGCAGAGCATAAAGGACGAGAACGACATGGTGAAGGTTTTCATCACCGATGCCTTGGGAAGCGTGATTGCAGAGAAGGCTGCCGACCGCATGGAAGAGGTGTTACAGGAGGAGATAGACGCAAGGGGCTGGAAGCACACCAACCGCTTCAGTCCGGGATACTGCGGATGGCACGTGTCACAGCAGCAGGACCTTTTCCGGATGTTCCCCGTCAGCATCCCGTGCGGCGTACAGCTTACCGCCTCAAGCCTGATGATGCCCATAAAATCGGTGAGCGGCGTTATCGGAGTGGGCGAAAACGTAAGGAAACTGGAATACACCTGCGGGCTGTGCGACTATGAGAAATGCTACAAGAGGAAAAAGAAAGAGAGGAAGTAAATAATTAAGAATTAAGAGTTGGGAAATTAAGAAGTAAGAATTAAGAGTTAAGAATTAGGGGGAGATGGCTTGACTGGCTTTTGCCATATCGGCTTATTGGTCTAATAGGACTTATTGGTCTAATAAGACTTATAGGACCTATATTCTCTAAAACCATATCCCCCTAATTCTTAACTCTTAATTCTTACTTCTTAATTTCCCAATTCTTAATTCTTAACTCCTCCAATTCTTAATTCTTAACTCTTAATTCTTAATTAAAAAAGACGTACAGTCCAATCATCACTATGGCAAGGGCTATCCAGCCGATGCGCACGCCAAGCGACGGCTTTTCCCTTATAACCGCCATTGCGGGACGCTCGGCGGCAGCCTTGTCGGTAAGACTTATGATGACCATGCTTATTATAAGAATTACAAATATATAGAACGACAGCATCATGAAGTGTATCGCCTGCGAAGCACCGGAGATTACCCACAGATACAGTATGCCGCTGCCTATGCTGAAGATTGTTCCGAACGTGAGGATTACATTTGCCGCAAGAGTGGTGCAGCGCCTCCAGAACACGCCCATGACGAACACGGCTGCCATCGGAGGAGCAATGAAGCTGAGAACCGACTGGAATACGTTGAACAGGTCCATCCCTTTGATGTTGTCCACCGCAATGGTAATGACAATGGACACAAGCGCGCCCACAACAGTTACGATATGTCCCGTACGTACAATCTCCTTCTGTGTCGCATTGGGACGAATGTTCTTCACATAGATATCCATTGTAAACACCGTGCTGAGCGCGTTGAGTGCCGAGCCGATGGTGCTGACGAGCGCAGCCGTGAGCACAGCCATAACAAGGCCCACCATCCCGGTGGGAAACAGATTGGAGACAAGCGTCATATAAGCATTATCGGCCTCTACAACGGCACCGCCGAAGAAGCCCGTACGCCACAATGCAAAGCACACTATGCCGGGAACAATGTATATCGCCACGTCAAGAATCTTGAGCCACCCCGTGAAATTCGCACCGCGCTGGCCCTCGTTAAGGTTCTTTGCGGCAAGGACGGGCTGCACCATCGACTGGTCGGTACACCAGAACCACAGTCCCGATATGGGATATCCGAGAAGTATGGGAAGCCACGGGAACTCTTTGTCCGAGTTAGGCTGGAAGAGGTTCCAGTAGTCCGACGGGATAATATCGTTGTCTGCAAGCTTTGCTATACCGCCCGTAAACGACGAGCCGCCGAGCGTATATATGCCGACAATGGTTAGCGTGGCAGAAACGAGAATGAGCAAGACCATCTGATAAACATTGGTATAGGCAACAGCCTTAAGACCTCCGAGCATGGTGAAGAAGGCGGATATGGCAAGGAGGATGAACGCCGACATCCACATGGGAACGCCGAAGACCTGACGTATGAGTATGCCGCCGGCAAAGAGGGTGAGGGCAAGCCACGATATTAGAATGGTAACGATGGTATACCATGCAAGCATGTTCCGGGTCGACTGACCGAAGCGCTTACCCATGAACTCGGGCAGTGTGGTGATGTTTTCACCAAGATACCGCGGGGCGAAGACAAAGGCAAGGAGAGCTATGAAGACAAAGGCGTACCAGGCATAGTTGCCGGATACGATGCCGGAGGTAAATCCGGCACTTGCCGAAGCAATGAGCATGGAAGGTCCGACGTTGGTCCCCCACATGGAGAAACCTATGTGGTGCCACTTCAGCGAGTGACCCGCAAGAAACTTGTTGCTGCCTTTCTTGCTCTTTGAACTTGCCCACACGCCTATTGCCAGCAATACCACGAAGTATGCGACAAGTATAATCCAGTCGGGCATCTGTAATGACAAATCTTTCATTTTCTTAAGTATTAGATTATTATTAAGTTTGTTCTGTCGTTAAAAATAGTGCTTCCGATAAGCCGGAAAGCGGCTTCCGCCAAATGCGGAAGCCTTTTTCCAAAATCCTCCGGGCGCGCATCAGTCTGCGGCAACGCCCATAAGCTTCTTGGCAACAGCCACTGCCGTGTTGGCATTGTCACTGTAGCCGTCGGCTCCTATCTCGTCGGCAAAGCCCTGAGTGACGGGTGCCCCGCCAACCATGACCTTCACCTTGTCGCGTATTCCAGCATCTTCAAGCGCGCTGATAACGTCCTTCATATATGTCATAGTAGTGGTAAGAAGGGCGCTCATGCACAATATGTCAGCCCCGTGCTTCTTCACCTCGTCGACGAAAGTGTCGCTTGCCACGTCTATGCCGACGTTTATCACCTCAAAGCCGCAGCCCTCAAGCATGGAGGCAACAAGGTTCTTGCCAATGTCGTGGAGGTCTCCCTTGACGGTTCCGATGACAACCTTGCCTATCGTCGTCGACGAGTCGCCGGCGAGCAACGGCTTCAACAGCTCAAGAGCGGACTTCATGGCACGCCCAGCCATGAGCAGCTGGGGCACGAAAGCCTTGCCGTCCTGGAACCGCTGACCCACTTCGCCCATGGCACGTATCATCTGTCCGTTGATGATGTCCTGCGGGGCAACGCCTGCATCGACGGCTTTCCGTGTGGCATCGGCGGCATCCGGAGCCTTACCCTGCAATATGGCGTCGAATATGGCATCGGCAGAAACAGCCTCTGCGGCGGCTTCCGGCTGCTTTGGCTTGCAACAGTCACACTCCGGCTGTACTGCCTTATGGCTGTGCGAAGCAGCATCTTCATGATGCGAAGCACCGTCTGCGCTATCCGATACAGCCCCGGCAGCGACTGCAGCCGTAGCCCTTTCACCGCGCCTGTGCGGCGAGAGCCACAAGCCTTCGGCAGGTTGCAGTACCTCTGCAATCTTCCTTATATGCTCATCTGTTGTGCCGCAGCAGCCTCCTATGATGTTAAGCACATGCCCGTCGAGCAGCAGCCAAACGTCTTCGCGCATCTTCTCCGCAGTACGGCTGTAGCGTCCTGACGCATCGGGAAGCCCAGCATTGGGATAGGCACTTATGTAATAAGGGAACTTGCTGCCAAGACTTACGAGGAAAGGTACCATCTCACGGATGTCCGAAACACAGTTTATGCCTACTGACATGACGGGAACGTCTTTCAAGGAGGCAATAAACTCCTCTACCGACTGCCCGAGCATGTTCCGTCCGTCGCGGCTTGCCACAGTGAAACTGAGCATCAGCGGCACGCGCTTTCCGACTTTTCTCATTGCATCACATGATGCCTCGACAGCCGCACGGGCATTGACGGTGTCGAAAATAGTCTCTATCAGTATGGCATCAACACCTCCTTCAATAAGAGCCTCAGCCTGTTCCTTGTATGCAGAAAGCAGCACATCGTAGCTGAAAGTGCCCCAGCCGGGCTGGCTCGCATCTGTTGCCACGGAACAGGTTTTGCTCGTCGGTCCCATCGAACCGAGCACATAACGCGGCTTGGAGCCGTCTTTCTTCGTATATTCGTCGGCAACCGAGCGCGCTATACGGCACGCGGCAAGGTTTATCTCACGGCAGATGTCCTCCAGACGGTAGTCGGCAATGGATATTCTCTGCGCGTTGAAAGTGTTCGTTGTGATGAAGTCTGCACCCGCATCGAGGTACTTGCGGTGTATCTCCTCTATTATTTCAGGATGAGTAATGCAGAGAAGGTCGTTGCAGCCAAGCAGCTGGCAGCCGTGCGAAGCAAACCTTTCTCCCCTGAAATCGTTTTCCGTAAGGTTGTAGCCTTGTATCATCGTGCCCATGGCACCGTCCATTACAATCACGCGCTTGTCTGCCTGCTGAGTGAAGGAAGCCGGAAGGGCGAAGAATGAAGTATTACTGTCGTTTGCCATATCTTTGTCTCCTGTGTTTTCTGCTGCGGTGTCCGCAAACTCTTTTTCAACCTTATTGATAATCCTTTCAACCTCTCGGTCTGCATCGAAAGGCTTCTGGTAATCTTCCGCTACGTTGCTGCCGACGCGTATGACATTGTCTTCTGCCGGGCGCGAGGCTTCTTTCTCCCTGTATTCCTCTACTATGCGGACAGCCTGCTCAACCTCGTCTTCGTTGTGGAAGTCCATCTCAAGATGAACGCCGTTTATGCCGATGTTGTCCAAAAGCGGGCGAAGCTCGTCCAAAGTGACCCAGCAAGCCATGATGCTCTTGCCTGCTGCGAGAATGCGCCTGTAAAGGTCATACCACTTGGGAGAACCTCCCTGCGGCTCTCCCACGCCGGGAGTCCACTGTATGGCGTTAAGCTCTTCAATTTCAAGAAGCGCCGGCAGATGATGCAGTGCGCCGACTCCGTCAAGGTGATAGAGCGTGTAATCGAGCCTGCGGCACTGTTCGCGGATGAACGGCTGCACGAAACGGCGGTAGTCGTCGACGCTTATCATAGTCGAGATGTCGCTCTGCAGCTTCGCCATCTTGCCCGGCGCCCAAGCCGAGAAGTAGCAGAATGCCATCTCATCGCCCTCGCGTATGATGTCGTAAAGCTCGTCAAAGACCTTAAAGTAGATGTCGTTTATCTGCTGCATCTGGCGCTCCAGCACCTCGGGCTGCATCACGGTGTCGAGCAGGACCTTGTCCGTGCCCTTCATTGCAGCAAGCACGTCAAGCCCCTCCATCAGGTCGGGCATGCCCACATAGTAATGTCCCTGCGCCTTTTCCTTGCACGCACGGAGCAGCTTCTTGTGCAGGAGCCAGTTCGGATGGTTCTCGTCAAACGTTATATCATCGGTATATTCCGGATTGGGATGTATCCATATTGTATCTTCTCCGCCCTCGAAGACACCGCCAAGTATAGCCGCTAACGAACCGGGACCGAGCTGCGTGTTCGCAACAGGCAGCATATCTGCCTTCAGGGAGCTGTGAGCCACATACCAGTCGAGGTATTCCGCACGCCATGCGGGGTCAAACCATTTTTGGTCAAGGCTCTTTGGAGCCGGCGGCATCTGAACGTCCGCATGCGGAGTGACGCCGTTCTGAAAGTGTTCCCACATGTTTACGACTATCCCCTTGTGGTTCCACCAGTCGACATAGTGCTTCTTTGTCTCTTCAAGATTTTGTTTCCACATAATGTTTTTCCTTTGAATTAAGAATTAAGAGGTAAGAGGTTTTGAATTAAGAATTAAGAGGTAAGAATTAAGAAAAACATCAATGAAGCATATTTTCTTAATTCTTACCTCTTAATTCTTAATTCAAAAGCCCTATGCCTTCAAACGTTTTATCTATCACGATGTCACGGACCTTGCCCATATCCATGTCGTCCGTGCAGTCCACAGCATCCGGATAAACCGGTATTACGCTGCCTTCACGCACATAAACGGGCATCTCCTCCAGCGGCACCTCAATGTCTTTAAGCCACCGTCCGCCTTCAATACGCTCTCCGGTGAAGAAATTCACCCAGCTTCCTTCCGGCAGATAAACATCACGGCGGTTGTCGCTGTTCATCACTGGAGCCACCAGGAAGCTGTCGCCGAAGTAATATTCGTCGTCAATGTGCCAGCACGTCTTGTCCTCAGGATGATGGAACACCAGTGCCTGAACAAGCGTTGAACCGCTCTCCGTTGCCTTGCGGCTCTCTTGCAGTATATAGGGTATGAGCGCATAGCGCAGCTTCCACCACTTCTTGACTAACGGCGCGATATTCGGATAATGCCACGGCTCGCGCTTGTTGGTGCCGTGATAGCGAATATGCGACGAGAACACGCCAAACTGCGTCCAGCGGATGTAAACGTCATCGTCGACCACCGAGTTCATGAAATTAGGCAGAGTATGGAAGCCCGGCACGTCGTGGCTCCAGAAAGCGAAGCCCGACAAGCCGAAATGAAGCCCTCCCTTGAGCGACCCCGCCATGCCGTCCCACGAGCTGCACGAGTCTCCTCCCCAGTGCAGGGGATACCTCTGGCATCCTGCCCAGGCAGCCCTTGCCCACACGATGCCGTCGCCCGTAACATCCTTTGTTATCTCGTATGCCGCCTTCTGGTAAAGAAGCGCATAGAGGTTGTTGAGCAGTTCGGGCTTCATACCTTTATATATAGCGTCCATGTGTATGTTTTCGCCAAAGTCGGTCTTGATACATACCACACCCATATCAAGCAGACGCTTGAGTAATCCCTTGTACCACGCCGTGGCTTCGGGGTTCGTAAAGTCTATCGTACCCGCATAGTCGAGAGCCGAGAAGTTTGATCCTTCCGATGCCTGCTTCTTTGTCAGCGGTCCGATATAGTCGTTTGCCCTCGCCTCGTCTATCTGCTCGGCATCTTCCGCCACGTATGGCAACTGCCATAGCGACACGCGGAAGCCCTTGTCCTTCAATCCGTGGATGAACGCCTCGGGGTCAGGGAAACGCTCTTCGTTGAACTTCCATTCGCAGAGCCAGTCGGTCTTGAACCATCCGGTGTCAAGATGTATCACGTCACAGGGATAATGTTCCTCGCGCAGACGGTCGCAGATGCCGTTCACCTCGTCGGCACTGAAATACGTCATGCGGCTCATCCATACGCCGAAACTCCACAGGGGCGGCATCGAGGGGTAGCCCGTAAGGTCGCGGTATCCGCGGATTATCTCCTCAAAAGAGTCTCCGCCGATGACAAAGGCATCGATCATCGCCTGCTCGCTCAGGAACTGCACCGAGCGTGTTGAGTGCCCTGCAAGCGACAGCTTGCCGTGCGAGCACGTATGATAGAACGTTCCGTACATGCGGCTCGACACATAGAACGGTATATTTTTATACGTACGGCGGTTGTTCACGCCCTGTCCGTCCTGGTTTTTCAGCAGGAACGTCTGCCCGCTAAGGTCCATTTTGGCAAAGCGCTCGCCTGTTCCGGCAAAGCACTCGTCAGCCTTGCACTCGAACGACAGTGTCGCCCTCTCCTTCTGTCCGTCGCGTTTGCAGAACGCAAGCGGCAGCGCATCGTAGCGCGGAGGCGAGAAATGGTCGTATGCGGCAAGGCGTACCTCGCGCTTACCGTCGGGGAAAAGGCGTATGTCGAGCGTCTCCTGCGGGTCGGGCTGAAGCGAGCTCCAGCGGTCGAGCACAGGCTCACGCATGTTTATCACAGCCCGCCTGACACCGTCGGCAGTGGATATTATCCATTGCCCGTCTGTAAACTCAGCATGCAGGGGCATGCGGACAATACGGCTGCTGTACTGAAGCATCTCCGACTCATCCGTCATCCGTTCCTCGCCGAAGCCCATGAACAGCCGCGTTATCTTTGGTCCATACTGGCGTATCACGAGCGTATACACCTCTTGCGGCACTGTCGTGTCGGCTGCCATATCGTTATCCAGAACCTGTTTTTGGAAAGGAACGCTCACACAGATGTCGCCGTCTCTTTCTTCAACGGCGACAGGGCTGTATGCCTTCCATAAAGACTCGTCTCTCTTTAAATCTACATCAAAATCAAGAAAGTCAAACAAATGGTAATTAGTAGGTTTCATCTTATATTGTTATATTCAATCTCCTTCACTCAGTTTCACCTCCGGTCCGTTGTTCCTCACCACAAGCGACGGTCCCGGGCGGTTGTATCCGAACTCAGCATCAGGGCAGCGGTTGTTCTCCACCGTAAACCCGTCCGTAGCCTCATCGAAGTATATGTAGAAGGCACGGCTGTTCGTTGCATACGGCGCATCGGCAAGATTGTCGATGCGGTTGCCGCTTATCACCGAGCCGGGCTGGTTCGACAGGGTGTATATCCCGCCTGCATCATAGAGCTGGCGGGCAAAGTCGTGCACGTGGTTTCCTACAATCCTGTTGTTGCGCATTCCGCTCTCGAGAGCCGTCCAGCCCCATCCCACGCAGATGCCGGAGTAGTTCAGGTTGCTCACCTCATTGCCTTCTATCGTCACGTCGCGCACATATCCGGCACCGATGCCCACGCATCCCCAGTCCTCATTTGTCGCATCGCGTATCACATTGCCCTTTACCATGATGCCGGAACAGATGTCTTCCTTCACGGCAGGTATGTAGGGAACATGCGTCTCGAAGCCTCCGTCGGGGAAAGTGCCTATCTGCAGCGCCGTGCCGCCGATGTCCCCGAACGTGCAATGCGACACCCCGGAACTGCTGACAGCCGTAACATAGTCAAGACCGGTGGCTGCAAGATGCCTGAAAATACATCCCCTGAAATCTATGTCATGGGCGTGTCTCACCGTCACGGCTGCCTCCGGACGTGCTATCCACGCCTGGTTTTCCAGTTCTTTCTTCTCCGGCAGCCCCGGAATGTCGAGCTTGTAGGCATCTATAAGACGGAAACCGCCCTGCAATGTAACATGTCCCTCGTGCGAAGGTCGCAGCCACGAGGCGTGCTCAAACGCCACGTCCTCAAAGCATATATTGCCCACCGTGCGCTCACGGGTGCCTTCCACGGCGAGCAGCGTCTCCGTCACGGGAACCACCACGCTTTTTCCGTTCATGTCACGTTCATCCTTCGGATAATAGTATATGCGCCCCGAGGGATAGTCCTGATACCATTCTCCCGGCTCGTCGAGCAGTTCAAGTGCATTGGTAAAGAAGAACGACGAGTTTCCGCGCTCGCCCCCTATCACGGGCTGAGGCCACGGGTGTGCAAACTCGAGCCGGCTCTCAGGGTCGTGGAAGCGCACTACGGTATTGCCGTTGCCGTCGTCTGTCATGCTTTTTACTCTCAGTATGGCTATCGCCCAGCGCTGGTGCACAACCATTTCAAGCTGCGTTGCAGACTTGAGGTCAGTCTCCGGCGTTGGTATCGTTATTGTCTCGTCTGCCGCATTGAAGTCCTTCATGCGCTCCATCACGCCCTCTGCAAACTGCGATGCGCGGCGCGCCTTGACGCCGTCGACATACATCTGGCGTGTCTCTACAATCCTGTTGCCCAGGCGCGGAGCCTCCGCCACCCACACCTTGTTCCTTACGTGTGCGGGCAGGCGCGTGTCGTCGCACCCGCGCGTCCAGCCCGTCACCTCCATACCGCCGCTTATCACAGCCTTTCCGGCGTGTGCGGCGCGCACCGTCGTGGGCGACTGCGGTGTCCCGCTGTCCTCCGGACGCACAAAGAGAGGCGTCGTCTGACGGTATATACCGTCGCCAAGTATGATGTTTATACCGCCTTCTGCCTGCGGCAAATTAAGCCTGCGCCACTCGCGCGCCTGCTTCAGAGCCTGCCCCACCGTGCGCAAAGGCGCCGCTTCGGTGCCTGCCGCCTTATCGTCGCCACTGCTTGCTGACACGTGTATGTCGCCCGCCCTGAGCGGCATGCCGCAGCACAACATGGCGGCAACGAGTATAAAGAACTGTTTCATGGTATGTTTAAGATTTTATATACATGCAAATATAACTCAAAAAGGGCTGACATACAAATATACCGCCTGTTTTTTATCACGCCGTCAGCCGGCACATTCGGGACACACGCCCTTCAGCACATAGTTTATGCCCGTAAGCCTGAAACCGTCGGGCAGTTCCACCCTGGGCACGTTGATTTGCTCGAGACAGAACGTACGGTGGCACTTCTCGCAGTAGAAATGTGTATGTTCCTCTTCCGGTGCGCCGCCGTCGTCGCCTCCGCCCACATTGTATTTAAGCGCGCCGCTGCCGTCGTCGGCGGCATGTATCAGCCTGTGCAGCATGAATAGCGACAGGGTGCGGGATATTGTTGACTTGTCCACCGTGGGCAGTATGCGCCCCAGGTCGCCCATGGAAACCATTTCGCCTCCACGATACATCGCGCGCAGTATCAGCAGTCTCACGGCTGTCGGCTTCACGCCGTGCTGCCGCATCTGTTCAAGTAAGAAGTTTTCATCAGTCATACTGATTGCAAATTTAATTCAAAAATGTATCAGTACCAAAATAAAAAGGCATATTTGTTGTTATTTGAAAAGAACCTGAACATTAAAATTATGAATATGGAAGGATACAGAACGAAAGAGTACGGGATGCCCGTAAAACGCTATTGCCAGACTATGGACCTCAAGGACAGTCCCGAACTGATAGCGAAATACATAGAGGCACACGACCGCGACCACTTCTGGAAAGAGATTGAGGAGGGAATAAAGGCTGTCGGCATACTCGAAATGGAAGTGTACATACTTGGCAACAGGATAGTAATGATTGTCGACGCGCCGCTCGATTTCGACTGGGACAGTGCCATGGCACGCCTTGCCACGCTGCCCCGTCAGGACGAATGGGAACGCTTTGTATCGCAGTTTCAGAACTGTTCTGCCGATGCGACGTCAGACGAGAAGTGGCAGATGATGACAAGGATATTCAGTCTTAGTTAGCCCTTTGGTGCCAAGAACAAATCAGGGAAGTTCAAAATTCTCATACAGCAACAAGTAGGGACATATTCTTGTATTTGTCCGCCAAACAGCCATTGGATATAAGGATGTTATAAACGGACAAATACAAGAATATGTCCCTACTGTTGGAAGAGCCTATTTTGACACTCCCTGATATTCTCTCAACCCCTTGTCAGTCGAAGTTTACAAGCACGCGGAACACCTTTGACGGTGCGGCAGCCCATTCTTTCATTGCATCATGTGCCGTTTCCGGAGTTGCCACGGCACTTATAAGCTCGTCCTTCGGGAAGTCGTTGTGCTGCATGAAGTGTATCACGGCACGGAAGTCGGACGGCATGGCATTGCGCGAGCCGCGGATGTCAAGCTCTTTCTGTACGAAATATTTCGTGATGAAAGCCGTCTCTGCCTTTGCATATCCGATGAATACGACACGCCCGGTAAATGCCACCTCGCTTATTGCCGAGTTCTGCGTGAAGGGGCTTCCCACAGCTTCTATCACCACGTCGGGACCGTCTCCGCCCGTTATCTCCGACAGACGGGCATGCAGGTCCTCATCCTTCGAGTTTACGGTGTAGTGCGCACCCATGCGGCGGGCTATCGCCAGCTTCTCGTCGTCAAGGTCTACGGCTATCACCGTGGCACCTCTCAGCGCAGCCCTTACAATCGCTCCCATTCCAATCATTCCGCATCCGATGACCATTACGGTGTCTATGTCCGTCACGGCGGCACGGCTCACGGCGTGGAAACCCACACTCATAGGCTCTATCAGGGCGCATTCCTTGGGTGTCATGCCCTCTGCCGCGGGTATAACCTTCTGCCACGGCATTGCCACATACTCGCACATTGCGCCGTTGCGCTGTACACCCATGGTCTCGTTGTGCTCACATGCGTTCACCCTGCCGTTGCGGCACGAAGGGCACTTGCCGCAGTTTGAATACGGGTTGAGCGTCACCACCATGCCCGGTTTCAGCGTATCGGGCACGCCGCAACTGACCTCCTCTATCGTGGCACCCACTTCATGACCCGGTATCACGGGAAGGCTTACCATGGGATTGCGCCCGAGGTATGTATTGAGGTCTGAGCCGCAGAAGCCCACATAGTTTATTTTCAGAAGGACATCGCCGGCTTTCAGCTCCGGCTTTGCAATCTCTACTACCGCCATTTCACCTGGCGTTGTAATCTGTACTGCTTTCATTGTGTTTATTGTTTGTTGTTGTTTTTATCTTATAAGACCTATAAGTCCTATATGACCTATAAGTCTTATAATTATTAAAAATCGCCTCACTCCGACATGTTCTTGACATACCGCGGTATCTCAAGCCCCTCGAAACCGTAGAACCTCTCGGCATTGAGACCGAGGAACGCCTCCTTTTCTCCGTCCGTAAGCCCATCGGTCTTCAGCACCCAGTCGTAAGACATCTTGTAGGTTATCGCCGTAATGGTGCGCGGATAGTCCGAGCCCCACATCAGCTTGTCGGCACCCACAAGGTCTATAGACTCCTTTACGGCGCGCACGGCACCGTGGAAAGGATAGAACTCGCTGTTGAAGAGCCACGTAATGCCGCCCGACTCTATCATCACGTTCTTGTTCCGCGCAAGCTTTATCTGCTCCTGCCAGCCCTTGGTGGTTACCATTCCGAAGTGTCCTATGGCAATCTTGAGGTCCGGGCACTCCTGTATTATCTCCTTCATCTCGCCCACCTGCATGTCGCCGTCGGCAAGGTCTACGGACAGGATGATGCCCTTTTCTTCCATAAGGCGGAACATGCGCATCATCTCCGGGGTGTTCATCATTATCCGCCCGCTGTCGAGCAGAAGACGGTGTGCCGGTATCTTTATTGCCCTGAAGCCGCTATTTATAAGCTGCTCAGCCTCATCGCAGAAGCCCGGGGCAAAGTAGTTGCACATGCCGCAGACGAAGAAGCGGCGTGGATAGCGGCGCTTCACGTCGGCAAGGTAGTCGTTCTGTATGCCGTCGATGAACTCCTGCGTCACCACGGCGGCAGCCACCTGTGCATAGTCCATGTTGGAGATGAACACCTCGGCACTGTTCACGCCGTCTGTCATAAACGGCGGCACCATCTGCACCTCCTCGCCGAGAAAGTTCGAGCGGCCGTTCTTGAGGGTCTTTATAGGTTTCCCGTTCCACTCGGTGTCCTGCTTCAGCCACAGGTGGGAGTGGGCATCTATTATCTTCATCGGTTGTCTTTGGTTATTGGCTTATGGCCTTACAGTCTCTATTAGTTTTTATGGCTTATAGGCCTTATAGGTCCTATAGGCCTTATAAGACCTATAATTAAATAAAAGAATTGCACTGTTAAGTGTTCTTCCAGCGCACGCGCATCTGGTCGCCGATTATCTCCTGCACCTCCTTGACAAGCGTCTCGTCCATGGGGTCGTTGACATATCCGATGCTCTTGAGCACGTTTGCAGGATTTGCCGAGCTGAACAGGGTCGATGCAATGCGCGGGTTGGATGTAGAATACTGCACGGCGAGCTTCTCTATGGCATAGCCCTTCCCGGCGCAGTGGGCTGCGGCACGCGCACATGCGTCCTTCAGCGGCTGCGGTGCCGGATGCCAGCCGGGTGCACCGCGCTGAGACAGCAGTCCCATGGAGAACGGCGATGCGTTGATGACACCAACGTTGTTTGCCTCGAAGAAGTCGAGATAGTCGAGCAGCATCTCGTCGTTAAGGCTGTAGTGGCAGAAGCAGAGAACAGACTCCACCGTGCCTGCCGGAACATGCTCTATCACCCATTTGAGGTTTTCGGGCTGCAGGTCGGTGATGCCCACATGCCTTACAATGCCCTTGTCGCGCAGCTCGACGAGCGCGGGCAGCGTCTCGTTCACAACCTGATTGAGGTCTGCAAACTCCACGTCGTGCACGTTTATAATGTCGATATAGTCGATGTTGAGACGCTCCATGCTCTCGTATACGCTGTCGGTAACGCGCTTAGCCGAATAGTCCCACATGTTTACGCCGTTCTCTCCGTAGCGTCCCACCTTGGTGGAGAGATAGTAGCGGTCGCGCTCTATTTCCTTCAGTGCCTTGCCGAGGACCGTCTCTGCCTTGTAGTGTCCGTAATAGGGAGAAACGTCGATGAAGTTGATACCGTTGTCAACTGCCGTGTGAACCGCCTTTATTCCCTCCGCCTCGCGGATGTCATGGAATACTCCTCCGAGCGAGGAAGCCCCGAAGCCGAGGTTAGACAGCTTCATGCCGGTCTTTCCGAGTTCATTATATACCATAGTATTATATTATTTATGTTATTTAATAAATGACGTACAAAAACACGATTTGTTGTGTTAAGAATGTTAAAAAAGGTGTCCGCAAAATGCACTTTTCAACCTCCTCATTTACAGGCGATTACCTTTTGCATTCCAAAAGGTGGCGTTTCAGGCTCCAAGAGGCGGCATATTGCAGCGCGAAATGCCGTCTTTCGGGACGCGGGAGGTCGTGTCCCGAAAACGCCCCGCCGCCGTCAGCCGCCCGAGCCGGCGATATCCCCGATGACAAGTCCAGCCAGCGTAAACCCGAAGATGCCCGTGATGTGCAGCAGAGAGCCGTTGGCACGCGGCTCGCCGGAGCATCCCGCATTGTCGAGCAGCTCCTCGCTGAACACACACATGAACTTGCGCGAGGGCATGATGCCCGCCTTCCTGAACCTGTTGCGCAGCGTACGGGCAAGCGGACAGCCGCGCACCTTGCGGAACTCGGCAACCTGTATCCTCGCAGGGTCGAGCTTGCGTGCCGCGCCCATGGACGAGAACAGCACGGCACGGGTGTCGCACGCCTTCGTGATGAGCAGCATCTTGTCGTCGATGCTGTCTATGGCATCGATTATATAATCGTAGTCTTCAAGGCGGAACGTGTCTGCCGTACCGGCGCAGAACCTGCCGTTCACCGCCGTTATCTCTGCCGAGGGATTTATCTCAAGCAGGTGTTCCTTCATTGCCTCCACCTTCACCCTGCCCACGGTATGTACCGTTGCCATGAGCTGGCGGTTGATGTTAGAGGTGCTCACGCGGTCGAAATCGACTATCGTCACATGTCTCACGCCCGAGCGTACAAGCCCCTCCACGCACCAGCTGCCGACACCGCCCACGCCGAAGACCGCCACACGGGCTGAACGTATGCGCTCCATCACCGTATCGCCGAGGAGCAGGCGCGTGCGCGAGAGCACGCCTTCTTCATTACACATGGTTGTATCTTGTTTTTTGTTTATTGCACTTGCTTTTATAATCATAGGACCTATAAGACTTATAAGGTCCATAAGCCCCATTATAAATTATTAATTATAAATTATTCCCAAGCTTTTCCCTGCACTGCTCCAGAATACCTGTAAGCTCGTCTGCCGTCGAGGCACGGAGCATGGCGATGCGCGTCTGGCGGAAGTCGGGAATGCCCTTGAATATGGGTGTGGCAGCGAGATGGCGGCGCGTATGCAGTATGCCGCGGTACTCGTCAATGCGTTCGATGTTGATGCGCAGCTGCTCTTCGAGGATGTCGAGCTTTTGGTTGAAGTCGAACGGCACGCCCGGGGCACCTCCATCGAGATAATCGCGTATCTCCCTGAATATCCACGGACGCCCGAAGGTGGCGCGTCCTATCATCACGGCATCCACGCCATAACGCTCGAAAGCCTGCCGCGTCTCCTCCGGCGAGGTGATGTCGCCGTTGCCAATAATGGGTATGTGCATGCGCGGATTTCGCCTGACCTCGCCTATAAGCGTCCAGTCGGCATCGCCGGTGTACATCTGTGCACGTGTGCGTCCGTGTATGGTGAGAGCCTGTATGCCGCAGTCCTGAAGCTGTTCGGCAAGCTCGGTGATGACAAGGTTTTCGCTGTTCCAGCCCAGCCGCGTCTTCACCGTCACGGGAACCTTCACCGCCTTCACCACCTCACGCGTTATCTCAAGCATCAGGGGGATGTTCTGCAGCATGCCCGCACCGGCTCCCTTACCGGCAACCTTCTTCACCGGACAGCCGAAGTTGAGGTCTATAACGTCGGGACGTGCCTCTTCCACAATCCTCGCAGCCTCAACCATCGACGCCGTGTCCCTGCCGTATATCTGTATGCCTACGGGGCGTTCGCAGTCGCTTATGGCAAGTTTTCCGACGGTGCTCTTCACCGAACGCACAAGCGCCTCGGCGCTTACAAACTCGGTATAGACCATCGATGCGCCGTAGCGCTTGCACAACATGCGGAAGCCTATGTCGGTGACATCCTCCATGGGAGCAAGGAACACGGGGCGGTTTCCAAACTCAATATTGCCTATTTTCATATATCTGTAGTCCGTATTCTTTATCCTGTATAATCAAGTACCTATCCTATGAGATGATACATGCCGCCCGCCATGGTGCGCACCACTCCCTTCATCTCAAGCTCGAAGAGCATGGCGGTGAGCTTTCCG
The DNA here is from genome assembly GCA_900545525.1 of uncultured Prevotella sp. Taxonomy (GTDB): domain Bacteria; phylum Bacteroidota; class Bacteroidia; order Bacteroidales; family Bacteroidaceae; genus Prevotella. The sequence continues at coordinate 28,300 of UQZX01000018.1, read as the reverse complement.
ACGGGCACTCCGCTCTTCACAGAGAGCATGTTTATCTGCATGTCGTTGCCGCCGCGGAGCACATCTGCCACCGCAGCCTCTTCCGCAGACAAGTCGGGAAAGAGCGTGCGCTCTATGCCTTCCGTCCGGGCGCGGCTCAGCACGGCATCGCCTTCCCAGCCCATTGCGGCTATGAAGTCGGCGGCACCGTTTATAAGTGCGGCACCGTTGTCGCGTATCAGATTGTTGCAGCCTTCGGAATAGATGTCTCCGGCACGTCCGGGGAAGGCGAACACGTCGCGGTTGTAGTCGCGTGCCATGCGCGCCGTGATAAGTCCTCCGCCGCGGGCGGCACTCTCCACCAGCACCGTCGCATCCGCCATGCCTGCCACAATCCTGTTGCGGCGCACGAAGTTAACCTTGTCTGCGTTTGTCCCCGTGAAGAACTCGGTGAGCAGTCCGCCCTGCCCCACCATCCTGACGGCAGTGTCCCTGTGGCGGGCGGGATAGATATAGTCGAGTCCGTGGGCAAGCACGCACACGGTATCATAGCCGTTGTCCAAGGCACGGCGGTGGGCATGTATGTCCACGCCGTAGGCAAGTCCGCTGACGATGAGTGCTTCGGGGCAGAGGTTGCGCAGGTCTGAGATAAAGCGCATGATAACGTCCTGCCCGTAGGCGGTGCAGTGGCGGGTGCCGACAATGCTTATCACACGCGCCCGGTTGAGGTCGGCATTGCCCTTGTAGAACAGCACAAGGGGTGCATCGTCGCACTCGGCAAGCCGCCGCGGGTATGCACTGTCGTTAAGGCACAGGACCTCCACGCCGTGGCGGCGGCAGAAGTCAAGTTCCGCCTCTGCCCTCTTCAGGGCGTCGTCGAGCTTTTTGAGACCCTCAAGAAGCCGCGGCGAGCAGTCGGGGACAATGTCGCGTATGTCGTTGCGGTGCTCCACTATAGCCGTGGCACTGCCCGTCATGCGGTACAGATGAAGCAGCCCTGCAAGGTTGAAATGGTTTATCCTTGTAAGCGCAAGGGCGTTGAGTGTTTCCTGTCCGTACATATTCAGAGCCATTTTTTAAATGCTTCGTCATACTCGGGGCTTGCCGCCAGCCTGCCGTTGACCATGCACACCACGTCTATTACGCCGCTGAAGCACAGCTTGTTGTCTGCCGCACGGAAGATGTCCTGATAGAAGACATAGCGCAGCCCTTCCTTTTTGAGGGCAAGGCGGGACACGAACTCGTCGTCGCAACGCAGCGGGACCTTATATCTGAGGTTCATCCTCGCCACCACGGCATCCACTCCCTTGCGGTGCATTTCGGCAAAGCTCAGCCCGCAGCTCTTCAGAAAGAGGTGGCGCGTATGCTCTGTGTAGTGCAGGTAGTTGGCGTTGTTTACAATTCCCTCGATATCGCATTCGTAGTCGCGGACCGACATGCGGGTTTCAAATATATATTCCATTTGTATCTGTTTCAGTTGCTTTTTTATACCGTAAGTTAACTTCTTTCATCCTGCAATATCCCTATCTGTTCCTAAGATATTCGTATCCTATGCGGCAGCGCAGGCAGTCTTTCCTGTCGCAATATTCCTTTTTAAGCTGCAAAAGCGCCTGACTGTCGCCAGCATCAGCCACCTCCAGCCCGCACGCCCTCCACATGCGGACAACGTGGTTGCTCTCGGCACGGAGCTGGGAGAGCAGGGCAAGTGCCCTGTCGCACATCCGGCTGTCGGACTTGTGACGGCCGTATGCGAAAAGAATTGGTATTGCTGTGTTTATGATAAGAAGGTCGGACGACCGTGAGGAAAGCTTCTTCTCGGTCCGGCAACTTGTGCTTCCGAAGACATAATGCGTCTCCCAGTATGGTGTCACGCAAGTGCGGAACACGTCGCGGAGCTGCTCTGCCGATGTACATTCTATAAGGGAGGAAAGCCCGGCACGGCGGCTGTGATAGAGAGTGGCAAGCTGTGAAATCCTGATATGCGGGAAGTTTTGGGGACGCATGCGCATGAAACGCCACCGCGAGGCGTCCATAGGGGTCATGGAAAACTTATGTGAAAGATAGAGATATTCGTTGCGCAGCTTCGTGAAATATCCCTCACGGAGAGCCGCGTCGCGGTATCTTTCGGGTATTGCGCCGGGGTCCAGCAGCCCTGCCTGCCCCATAAACATCGCCTCTATCTGAAAGATGTCGTCGCGGTGGTGTGCCACGCACTGCAGCCCGAGCCCGTATGCCCACTCTTCGAAGGCGTCTCCGTTGACCCCGAAGCCGTAGTTGCGGGCAAGAGTGACGAACAGGGCGTCTTCCCACGAGCCGCCGCAGCGTTCGGCACGCCTCGCTATCGCCTCCGTCTTCTGTTCCAGACGCTCCGCCTGAAGGGCGCTCATCCACGAGCTTATCTTCATTCTTGAAATGTCGGGGATAATCCTGTAACAGGGCGGATAATGGTCTGTCGCTATAAGCTCGTTGAAATTTTGGGATATGCGGGGCGGCACGTCAAGCTGCATCTGCACTATTTCATGTCCGCTGCTCGTGACGACTGCGGCATCTATATCATGCGCCACATGGAGCACGACGTTGTCGTAAGCCGTGTCCTTGTCGTGCCCGTGGGCGTACCAGTCGCTCGACTTGCAGTGTATCTCGACGTTTCCCACCCACAGGGTACCGCCTATTTTTATCTTTGCATTGAAGAAGTCGGGACCCGAGTTGTGGTTGTGCAACCCTGCATCGATGACTTCCACCGCATCGCCCGACAGCGTGCGCAGTTCTTTAAGGGGAAACATCTTGTGCTTCCATACGTAATGCAGGAGTTGTTCCATTATGCGTTCTTTTAGCGACAAAAGTAAACAAAAATCCCGAACCTTATGTAAGTTCGGGATAATATTTTGGCTATGCGCCGCGTTTTGGGTCTGTCCCACGGGTCCATATCACTTTTTCAGGACCTTCGCAGTCTTTCCATCGGCACGGCGTATGATATTGATGCTGCCCTTCTTCATGGTGTCATGACGCATGCCGTCGAGGGTATATATTCCCTCAACACCGGCGCTTGCATTGCCCACGGGCGAAGATATGCCCGAAGTAAGCTTTGTGCCGAACACAGCCTCGACATTTATCGTACCGCCCATAATATTTACCGGCAGGCTTATTTCCAGATAGAGCTTGTCTCCTTTCATGCAGCTGCCTTCCTTTATGGTCACATGCACCTTGCCGCCAAGCAACGTTGCAATGCTGCTGCCGTTTGTTATTACAGCGTCCTGTTCGGTCTGAAACCACGTGAAACCATCGCTGTCGTCATCGCCCTTCACGTCGGTCATCGTGACATCGCCTATAAGAAGACCACTGAAACTGAAGCCTTTAAGGACAATGTCGTAAAGCCCGTCGCTGCCTTCCTTGTAGTTCACGGAAACGGTTGCATCCGACACTGACGGCTCTCCGCCGTTAAGTGATATGGAAAGATGGTCCGTGTAGTCTGCCGCCAAGGCATTAACCGCAACGAAAGCCGCTGCGATAAGAGTAAAAATCTTTTTCATCTTGTAAGTCCTTTCTTTTTACTTTAATTTATATACAACACCTATTGTACCGTAAATCGGATACAAAGTCTGCTCTATTGTCTTGAATCCGCTGTTGTGAACGCCGGTCAGTCCCCACGATATATCGGCGTATGCTCCCCAGCGTCTGCAAATGGTTATGTCCGCACCGGCAACAAGCCCGTACTGCATGCGGCGCATTTCATCCTTGAAGTCGTATGTTCCGCGGGTTCCGGGAGTATCCCCTATCTCAACCTTTGGTCCTGTCGGATTGCCCACGCGCAGGTATCCGTCGCTGGCATATCCGCTGAAATCCTTTGAAAGAAGCATCGAGACGTAGGGACCGAACTTTATCATGAGCCTGCTGCCGAGCCTGTATGTTCCCATGACGGGCAGGGTGAGCATGAGCTGGCGCACCTTGGTGACATTGTGCCCGGTGAAGTTTCCCTCGAGCGACTCCCCTCCCCTGACAATCTCCATGTGATAGTTCTTTACGCGGGCATCTATCTCCATGCCTTTGTTCTCAACCCGCAGACCTGCCATGACACCGAACTTTCCGGAAATGCCCTTATGTGCATCGAAGCCCAGAGAGAAGTTCGGACGCAGGCTGTACCTGCTGAGCGAGCGTATGGACGAGGGCATGTTGACGGGTGCCGTGCCGCCTACGGCATAGCCGAAGCGGAGGTCGTAGGTCATCCCGTCGGAAAAGATGCCGCAAAAGGCACAGACGGGCATCATCAGAGCCACGAAGGCTGACAGTATTTTATTCATATCCTATTCTTGTATTTTCTCACATTCTATCCTCACCTTGTCCACCATCAGGGTGCTGCCGACGGCTCCGCGGAACAGTGCGCCGTCCTCGCTTGACGAGAAGACGATGGCGAGACTGTATCCGTTTTCGTTGACAAGAGACTCGTCTATATCACTTTTGTATTCAAATTCTGCCTCAAACGCCGTCCATTCGTCAGTGACCTTGATTTCCGATACCTTTGCCACGGCAACGATATTCTCGTTTGTCATCACATCGTCTCCATACAGAACGATATCATTTCCGTTGGCATCGTGATTGCGGTAGAGCACCGAATAGACCGACGCACGGTCCGTGATGCCCTCCACGATGTTTCCGTTCTCGTCCTGATACTTCTCTCCCGGCTTGTATTTGTAGTATCCGGTAAACTTCATGGGCTTCCTGTCGAACGGCACGCCGAAACGTGTTGCCTTGAGAGCGTTTGTCAGTGCCATGCCCATGTTGAACGAACCGAGGAACAGGTTGCCAGCGGCAATACGCTTGTTTACAATCTCTCCCAGCGGTCCGGTGCTCTTTGTCTCAAGCTTTACGGCGGCTCCGTCATATCCGTCAGCCCACGGAACGGAGGGATATTCTTCGGGGAGCGCGCTGCCGCGGCTGAGCCTGAAGCCGGGGTTGCCCGTCGCCCAGTTGTCTGCATCGCTGCCGTCTTCTTTCTTGTCGTTCCATATATAATACTTGCCGGAGGGGTCGAGATAGAACCGTTCGAAGTCGAACGGCATGACATCGGTGACGGTTTGCACCGAAGGCTGGAACGCCACGGCGTATACGCGGCTCCATTCGCCGTCCTGGGAAGTTACGGTATATGTCACCGGTCCGTTGCTGAAATCGTGTACCGAACCGCTCGCCGGCTCAATAGCGGCACCTTCCGTAAGCCTGAAGACAGGGGCAAGACATGTTATGTCGGCGGATTTTCTCACTTTAAAGGTAACGGTGCTTGCTTCCGACGGTACTTTCACAAGCGTGTCCGTGGGATTAAAGAATATCTCTGACGGTGTTTCCGCATGTACGTATGCTTCCTGAATATCACATTCTGTATTAAGAGGCTCGTCCTTAAAACATGCTGACAGCAAAAGACAAAACGATGCTGCCGCAACTAACCGTAATCTTATCATTTTACAATAGCCTTTAAAATAAACCGTCTGCAAATATAGACAGAAAACTTTTTACAGCCAAAAGTTTTCCCCGATAACTTGTTATTGCAGCGGACATCTTGACGAATGGCAATACAAAACATGTACTTTTTAGCGATTTTTGGCTGAAAATCAACGGCATATATGCAAAAATACTTATCTTTGCAGCACAATTATATATACCGTGAAGGCTGCCGGAACATGGTTTTAAGGAGAGCAACGGGGCATTTTACACTTATTTTAATTAAACCAAAACATGAAAATAGCATTAATAGGTTACGGGAAAATGGGCAGGATGATAGAGCAGATAGCCATAGCCCGCAACCACGAAATCGTATGTATAATAGATGTTGACAATCAGGAAGACTTTGACAGCGAGGCGTTTGCCTCTGCCGACGTGGCAATAGAGTTTACGTCGCCCACGGCTGCATACGGCAACTATCTGAGGGCTTTCAGCCACGGCGTGAAGGTGGTGTCGGGCTCTACGGGCTGGATGAAGGAGCACGGCGACGATGTGAGACGCATGTGCTCGGAAGAGGGAAAGACGCTGTTCTGGGCGTCGAACTTCTCCATTGGCGTGGCGATATTTTCTGCCGTGAACCGCTATCTGGCAAAGATAATGGACGGCTTTGCACAGTATGACGTGGAAATGGAGGAGGTGCACCACATCCACAAGCTTGATGCACCGAGCGGAACGGCGATAACCCTGGCGGAGGAGATTGCAGGCTGCATGGGCAGAAAAGACGGCTGGGCTAAGGGGACGACGCTTGAAGCCGACGGAACGGTGACCGGCAGCAGCGGGCATGAAGACAGCAAGGTGGTGATAAACAGCATACGGCGCGGAGAGGTGCCGGGAATACACACGATAAAATACGACTCGGAGGCGGACAGCATCACCATAACGCACGATGCGCACAACCGCAGCGGATTTGCGCTGGGCGCGGTGCTGGCGGCTGAATATACGGCGGAGCACAGCGGACTGCTGACAATAAGCGACATGTTCAAATTCTGACGGATGACGGAAAGAATGATTTTTACGGTTTGGAAAAATATATATTGCAATGACATACAACAGTAAAAAGAATAAGGAAAACGGCAAGCAGTGGGGCAAGTTCATAATAGTGACGGTGCTCTACCTGCTTTTTCTGTATTGGCTGAAGAGCTGGCTGGGACTGGTTGTGCTGCCTTTCATCTTCGACGCGTACATAACAAAGAAGATAAAATGGCAGTGGTGGAAGGACGCCGAGGGTCCGGTGCGCTTCATAATGTCGTGGGTGGACGCCATAGTGTTTGCCCTCGTGGCGGTATACTTCATCAACCTGTTCTTCTTCCAGAACTACGTGATACCGTCGTCGTCGCTCGAGAAGTCGCTGCTCACGGGCGACTATCTCTTCGTAAGCAAGGTGAGCTACGGCCCGCGCATACCCGAAACGCCGCTGACAATGCCGCTGACACAGCACACGCTGCCGGTGTTCGAGTGCAAGTCGTACATCGACTGGCCCCACTGGAACTACCGCCGTGCCAAGGGACTGGGCAAGGTGGAGCTGAACGACATCGTCGTATTCAACTATCCGGCTGGCGATACGATAACCACCGTGCCGCGTTATCAGACGGAATATTATGCATTATGCTACGGATACGGCAACGGCATGATTGAGAACAAGCCGCAGCTCGACTCGCTGACGGCACAGCAGCGGTGGGACTATTACAGGTTTGTGTACAACGTGGGACGCAGCTACGTGCTTTCCAACGCTGCCGAATTCGGCAAGCAGGCATGGCGTCCCACCGACCGCAGGGAGAACTACGTGAAGCGCTGTGTAGGGCTGCCGGGACAGACGTTGCAGATAAAGGACCGCATAGTATATCTTGACGGCAAGGCAAACAAAGAGCCGGAGAACGTACAATACTCATATTTTGTGAAGCTCAGGCAGTATCTGCCGGACGACCTTATGAAGGACCTGGGCATAAGCATGGAGGACCTTACGAGCCTGAACCAGAACGGCTTCATGCCGCTGACGAAGCGTGCGGTGAAGGTGCTGTCGGCACGCAAGGACCTCGTGGAGAGCATCGTGCTGAACACCGAGGCAACCGTGGGAGACACATATCCGCAAAACGGGCATACGGGATGGACGCGCGACAACTATGGTCCGGTATGGATACCGCAGAAGGGGAAGACCATCGACCTCACCATGGACAACATCGCAATATATGAACGTCCGATAAAGGTATATGAAGGCAACGACCTGAAGGTGGAGAACGGAAAGATTTTCATCAACGGCAAGGAGGCAAAGAGCTACACATTCAAGATGGACTACTACTGGATGATGGGCGACAACCGCCACAACTCGGCAGACTCACGCTTCTGGGGCTTCGTGCCCGAGGACCACATCGTGGGCAAGCCGATATTCATCTGGTGGTCAAGCGACCCCGACAGGGGCGGCTTCGCAGGCATCAGGTGGAGCAGACTGTTCAACATGGTGGACAACATTAAGTAATTAAGAATTACGAGTTAAGAATTAAGAATTACGAGTTAAGAATTAAGAATTACGAGTTAAGAATTAAGAATTGACAGATAAAGTAATTAAGAATTAAGGGTTAAAAATTAAGAATTGGGATATTTCCACTTTACGCCACCCCTCCCAATTATTAATTATGAATTATTAATTATAAATTATCAATGCGTTCGTTCCTCACCATCGCCGCAGCGGTAATGATAATGCTCATATTCCGCGCACTGGCATTCACCGTATATGCGGTGGAGGACAACGGCATCGCGCCGCTGCTGGAACACGGCGACCGCGTGATTGTGAACCGCTGGAGCTACGGGCTGCGCACCGGGGGCGGGGGCATATTCAGATACGAGCGGTGGATAAGGCAAAGACCGGAACGAGGGGAGCTGCTTGCCTTCAACAGTCCCATCGACACACTGCACGACATACGCAGCAGGGCGGTATGTGCGGGATATTTTGAAGCAGGCGCGGGAGACACCGTAACAATCGGCGGAAAGCCCATGGCGGTGCCCGGAAGATGCCGTCCGGTGAAGGTGGAGCCGTGGAACATCAAGCTGTTGTGCAACACCTACCGCATGCACGAAAGGCGTAAGACGGACATAAGGGACGGCAAGCTGTATGTGGACGGGCAGGAAACGCGGTATGCGTGGTTCAGACAAGACTACTGCTGGGTTTCAAACCACGGTGACAGCCGTGTCCCGGACAGCCGCTATTTCGGCTTCGTACCGGACAGCCACATCATAGGGCGCATCGTGATGATTGCGTATTCTGCCGGCGGCAGCACACCCTTTGACAGCACGTTGCGCGAAGACCGTTGCATGAGACTGCTGCCGCGCAGGCATATTGTAATTCACGGAAAGGGGAAAAAGATAAGGGGGAAATGGCGTGAAACCACGTCAGGAGGCACGCCACAAGGACGACAAGAGGACACATGAAAAAGGAATATAGCATGACAGCACTGCTTTCTTCTACATACTTCGGTCCGGTGCAATGGTATCAGAAGCTCAACCGCTACGGCACAGCGATGATTGAACGGCATGAGAACTTCGTGAAACAGACCTACCGCAACCGTTGCATCATAGCCGCCGCAAACGGCGCACAGGTTCTTACGGTGCCCGTGGAACGCCCTGAAGGCACGCCGCTGTCAAAGTCGCTGATAAAAGACATACGCATAAGCGACCACGGCAACTGGCGTCACATACACTGGAACGCGCTGAAGAGCGCATACGGCGAGTCGCCGTTCTTCGAATACTATGCCGACGACCTGCTGCCGTTTTTCACACGCAGATGGACATTCCTGTACGACTTCAACATGGAGATATGCCGCACTATGTGCAGCCTGCTCGACATAGAGCCTGACATCAGGCACACCGACGGCTACATCCCGCCCGTAAAGGACTGCACAGACGGCAGCCCCGCCATACACACCAACGGCACGGACGACTACCGCTACGCCATCTGCCCAAAACATCCCATGCACGATGAGACGTTCTCCCCCAAGCCATATTATCAGGTATACGCCGCCAAAACGGGCTTCCTGCCCAACATGAGCATCCTCGACCTGCTTTTCAACATGGGCAACGAGAGCGTGCTGTATTTATAGTATATTGTGCGGAATATGTACATGCAAGGGGCATAAAGGATGTAAGTCCGACAAATTTTCTTACTTTTTATATTACAAACCACCCCTGCCCCTCCTTTGAAAAAAGGAGGGGACGCAGCGCAGGCACCGTATGCAGACATATAATATGTGCACCTTATTCCTTCATGGAAGGTACATGCTCCTTATTCCCTTTACTCCTTATTCCCAATTTAATCATTTGTCCTTTAATTTCCTCTAACTTCCCATAACTTCTTTAACGCCCTGATACTCACTCCCTTCCTACGCGTCCCCTCCTTTTTCAAAGGAGGGGCAGGGGTGGTTTGTATAAACTATCTAACTCACTCTAAATACATCCGGCACAATCTCACCCATGACGTATCACATTGTAAAAGGCGGCATTTCAGCTCCTGATATGCCGCCTTTTAGAGGCTGAAATGCCGTCTTTCGCGCCCTAAAAGGTATCATCCTGACTGTCAGTAAGTTAACATGGGCTTTCCGAAAGAATATTCCTCATCATATTGCAAGCCACCCCTGCACCTCCTTTATAAAAGGAAAAAACACGCACGTCTTGTCCAGTAAACATAAATGACGTGTCAGATGGACAAGCAGAATATTATCAGTATATGGCACCTTCATAGCAGCATATACTTTTCAAGATAAGAAATGGAGGCGGCTTATATAAGCCATAGAATTCGTGTTTATCAGACATGCCTTTAAACAAAGAATACCATAACGTCGTATTTAATAAAAACCACGGACGGCTGTCATCATTCATTTTCCATTCAAAAGCCTATTTATAGCTCCTGAAAAGTGCAATAAATATAAAAAATATACAACTTTTATCACGTTTTAGTTAATGTTTTATAAAAATCGGGGGGGTAAAAAACACATGCAATTTTAGTTACTTTTGCACAAAAACAAAGTAAATAACGTCGCGGCATAAGGTCAAACGGGGGCAAGCCCGTGTCGTCGGCATAACCCAACAAGCCCTCTCTTTTAAAATAATTTATCATTTATGAAAAAGACAATTTTACTATTCGGAATGGCAGCAATAATGGCTGCATCGTGCACAACGGTAACAAAAACTGCAACAACAGCCAATGTCCCATCTTCATTGCTGTCATCGACCGTAGCAGACCTCGAGGTTATGCCGCAGCGCATAAGCTACACAATGTCTCCTTCAAAGGCTGTACGCAGAGGCGGCATGGCAAATGTGAAACTGGCTGCAGAGAATGAAGCTCTCGCGAAAATGGGTGGAAATGCAGACCTGCTGGTTGAACCGGAATATGTGGTAGAGAAGACTAACTACTTCTTTTTTAAAAAGGTTAAGTCGATAACGGTTTCAGGACGTCCTGCAAAATTCACTAATTTCCATTCTCTTAACGACTCTGTGTGGTGCAACCCGGTATTCCGTGGATTATACAAGGACAATACAAAGAAAGGCACAAGCGGACTGCTTAAGGGACTGATGGGAAAATAAGACGTGGACACCATGCACAAATATTTGATGACAACGGCATTTGCCGGAATATTGCTGTCTTCGTGTGACACTCTGACAAAAACAGCAGGCACGGCAGATATAGCCTCGGCTCAATACAACGCCACGGCAGCCGACTTGAAAGTGGCTGACCGCATAAGCTACACAATGGAACCGTCTAAAGCGATACAGCGCGGCGGAATGTCAAATATAAAGCAGGCTGCAGAAAACGAGGCATTGAAAAAGAATGGCGGAAACGCTGACATCCTGCTTGAGCCGCAATTCGTGATAGAAAAGAAACGTACGCTCTTCGGCAGCAAAGTAAAGTCCATAACAGTAAGCGGACGACCAGCAACATATACCAACTTCAGGTCGCTCAGCGACTCGGTATGGTGCAATCCTGTATTCAGAGGGAGCAAGATAAAAGCGGATATAACAGCCATAAAGGCTGTCAAATACAAGCCGCAAATATCTGACGGCATATCTTCTGGAATGCGCCGTACGGGCATCACGGCTTATCTGAACCTCTCCGGAGGATATGCAAACATTGAATGCTGCAATGACTATGCTTACCGGCACGAAGGCGAATCCGGCTTCGGAGAGGCTGTTCTGAGCTTCGGATACCAACTGGACCCGCACTGGTATGTCGGCATAGGCTCGGGAGTAAACTACAATGGGGAGCTGGAAGGTTTCTTCGTTCCAATATTCGCCCATGGCAGATACAGTTTTTCTCCGTACAAGAACTCACTTTTCATAGACTGCAAAGTAGGAAGGAGCTGCGAGACAGACCTTAGCCCTGACATAGACCCCGGACTGTATGTATCGCCGTCAATAGGCTACAGCTTCGGCTGGTTCGACATAGCACTGCAATATACATTGCAGAAATTCAAGGGATATCCTGACTATGACTTCTACGAAAAGGAAAAATACAAAGCCGAACATGTAGGAATATCATTAGGATTTAAGTTCTGATACTTCTCAAAAACAAAGATAACATTTAAATTCCCTTTATTAAAAATCTTATGGGTTCTTCCTCTTTCCGGTCCCAAAAAGACCGGAAGGGGAAGTTTTCTTTTATTCTCAGCTTATAAAACATCATGCCACAACTGTCGTAAAACGCGTTTACAGCCGTCCTGAGCTGCCTTTACGTATTCGGACAGGCATTTCCGCATGATAAAGTAAAAATCCTGTACAAATGCAAAAAATAGGGATTAGTCGGTACGCGTATACTCCTTTGCATACACTTTGCCGTCAATGACCACATAAGATGCCGCAATGTCCATATAGTCATTGCCTGCATAGTCTGCTCCAAACATCTGTTTCATAGTATACGGGAACAGAAGTATGCCGTTCTGCCACACGCCCCTGACAGGCACCCTGCCGTCATCATACTGATATTTAAGCCAGAAGGTGCCGTCATTGTCTTTCGTCACGGTAACCGTCCGCTCACCTTCAGCTGCTGGAAGGACATCCGGGAGCTTGCCGCAAGCTGACATGCAGAACTTCTTCATGACATATCCCTTGGTGTTGTTGAAGCCCGATATGACGATATGATACCAGTCGCCCGACTCTCCGATAACACGGTGAACCTCACCCTTGGACAGCAGAAGACTGCCCCACTGACCCTCCACGGCATCAGACTTCACCGTAGGACGGGTTCTTACGCGGCTGTTTGTATTAAGTGCCACGTAATTCTGAGAAAGCACCGGGACACTTCCAATAAGCATTAGAAACGCCGTAATAAATTTTAACTTTAAGCTTTTCATATCTTTCATTGTAATAAATATTAAGGTATAAGAGAAGTAAAAAGAAAAAAACGGGATATGCCTCACCGTGACATATCCCGTTTAAAGAAGTTATCAGTCAGCCAACTTAGCCTTTATGAACTCACGGTTCAGGCGTGCAATGTTGGAAATCGACTCGTTCTTGGGGCACTCAGCCTCGCATGCACGGGTGTTGGTGCAGTTGCCGAAGCCAAGCTCTTCCATCTTCATAATCATCGCCTTAGCACGCTTCGCAGCCTCGGGACGACCCTGCGGGAGAAGCGCGAGCTGGCTCACCTTGGAGCTTACGAAAAGCATTGCAGAGCCGTTCTTGCATGCAGCGACGCAAGCTCCGCAACCGATACATGTGGCGCAGTCCATCGCCTCGTCAGCAGCCTCCTTCGGAATGAGTATGGCATTGGCATCCTGAGCCTGTCCGGTGCGTATTGTGGTGTATCCGCCAGCCTGTATAATCTTGTCGAACGCACCGCGGTCGACCATACAGTCCTTTATCACGGGATATGCGGCAGAACGCCACGGCTCAACCGTTATAACGTCGCCGTCGTTGAAGCGGCGCATATAGAGCTGGCATGTGGTGGCTCCGGTTGCCGGTCCGTGGGGATGTCCGTTGATGTACAGCGAGCACATGCCGCATATACCCTCGCGGCAGTCGTGGTCGAACACGAACGGTTCCTTGCCCTCGCTGATAAGCTCTTCATTCAGAATGTCGAGCATTTCGAGGAATGAAGTGTCGTCAGGGATGTTCTTCATCTCGCGTGTATCGAAGTGTCCTTTCTCTCTCGGACCGTTCTGCTTCCAGTACTTCAATGTGAAACTTATATTCTTTGCCATGATATTGCAGTTTTTTATTAGTTCTTATAATTACGTGTCTGTACCTTTATAGCCTCGTACTCAAGCGGTTCCTTGATGAGTTCGGGTGCCTTGTCGTCACTGCCCTGATACTCCCAGCAGCCTACGTAGAAGAAGTTCTCGTCGTCACGCTTAGCCTCTCCTTCTTCCGTCTGGTGCTCCTCACGGAAGTGTCCGCCGCAGCTCTCCTCGCGGTGCAGTGCATCGTAAGCCACCAGCTCGCCCATGATGATGAAGTCGCGGAGATGGATTGCCTTGTCAAGCTCAACGTTCAGACCTTCCTTCGTGCCCGGTACAAAGAGGTTGGTGTCAAACTCCTTGCGCAGAGCCTTCAGCATCCTAAGACCTTCTTCAAGACCTTCCTTGGTACGTCCCATGCCTACATGCTCCCACATTATATGACCGAGTTCCTTGTGAATAGAGTCAACCGAGCGCTTGCCCTTGATGTTCATGAGGCGGTCCATCTCAGCCTCGACAGCCTTTTCTGCCGCCTCAAACTCGGGCAGGTCAGTGGAAAGACGCGGCCATACGTCCTGGTCGGCAAGATAGTTCTGTATTGTGTAAGGCAGAACGAAGTATCCGTCGGCAAGTCCCTGCATAAGTGCGGAAGCGCCGAGACGGTTCGCTCCGTGGTCGGAGAAGTTGCACTCGCCGATTGCGAACAGTCCTGTTATTGTGGTCTGAAGCTCATAGTCAACCCATATACCACCCATAGTATAGTGTATTGCGGGGAATATCATCATCGGGTTGTAGTACTTCACGCCGTTAATCTCGTTTGCGAACTCGCCCGGATTAACGTCCGTAATCTCCTCGTACATGTCGAAGAGGTTGCCATAACGCTGCAATACAACGTCTATGCCGAGACGCTCGATACTCTCTGAGAAGTCGAGGAACACGGCAAGACCTGTGTTATTGACACCGTATCCCTTGTCGCAGCGCTCCTTTGCAGCACGGCTGGCAACGTCACGGGGCACAAGATTGCCGAAAGCAGGATACCTGCGCTCCAGATAGTAGTCACGGTCCTCCTCCGGAATGTCGGAGCCTTTAATCTCGCCAGCCTGCAGTTTCTTCGCGTCTTCAAGCTTCTTGGGCACCCATATACGGCCGTCGTTGCGCAGAGACTCTGACATAAGGGTCAGCTTGGACTGCTTGTCACCGTGCACGGGGATACATGTGGGGTGTATCTGCACGTAAGAGGGGTTTGCGAAATATGCTCCCTTGCGGTAGCACTGTACGGCAGCCGTACAGTTACAGCCCATGGCGTTGGTTGAAAGGAAGTAGGCATTGCCGTATCCGCCGGTAGCAATTACAACGGCGTTGGCGCTGAAACGCTCCAGCTTGCCCGTCACGAGGTTCTTTGCGATGATGCCCCGTGCACGGCCGTCCACGATAACCACGTCTTCCATTTCATAACGCGTGTAGAGCTTCACCTTGCCTGCGTTTACCTGTGCGCTGAGCGAAGAGTATGCGCCGAGCAGCAACTGCTGCCCCGTCTGACCCTTTGCATAGAATGTACGGGATACCTGTGCGCCTCCGAAAGAGCGGTTTGCAAGCATGCCGCCGTACTCACGTGCGAAGGGCACACCCTGTGCCACGCACTGGTCGATGATGTCGTTCGACACCTCTGCAAGGCGGTATACGTTTGCCTCACGTGCACGGTAGTCGCCTCCCTTCACTGTGTCGTAGAACAGACGGTAAACCGAGTCGCCGTCGTTCTGGTAGTTCTTAGCCGCATTGATACCGCCCTGTGCAGCGATGGAGTGTGCACGGCGGGGCGAATCCTGTATGCAGAAGTTATATACGTTGAAGCCCATCTCGCCGAGAGAAGCGGCGGCAGAAGCACCTGCCAAACCCGTTCCGACAACGATAACGTCGAGCTTTAGTTTGTTTTTGGGGTTCACCAGGCGCTGGTGAGCTTTATAGTTGGTCCATTTTTCGGCTACCGGACCCTCCGGTATTCTGGAATTTAATGTCTTTGCCATGATTTTTTTGTATTTAAACAGCCTGCTCCGCAATGTTCCGCCGGCGATATGCCGCACCGTGCCTCACAGGCTTTCATTTCTTAATACTTGATAACTCTATACAACAAAAAGCCTTTTCCTGAACATCAGGCTGCACAGCACAGGCTCGGAGCTATGCCGAACGCGAAGGCAAGAACAACCACGAGGAAGCCCAACATAAGCAGTGTCGTATAAACAAGACCTATCGTTCTCCAACGGTTAAACCACACCTTGCCGTTCCAGCCGAGAGTGTGCATGGCACTCCAGAAGCCGTGAGACAGGTGGAACCATATTGCCACAAGCCACACAATGTAAAGAACAACATACACGGGGCATGCGAACGTGTCCTTGATGTATGCAAAGCCGTCTGCCGGATTATGGGGAACGGCGATGTGTGTGAGTTCGGCAAACATCATGTTATACCAGAAGTTGAAGAGATGAAGCAGGATACCGAGCACAACAATGATGCCGAGCACAAGCATGTTCTGCGATGCCCACTCCACTTTTGCCGGCTTAACGGTAACGGCATAACGCTCATTTCCACGCGCACGGCGGTTCTGCATTGTAAGCAGGAACGCATATACAATGTGAATAACCGTCAGCGCCGCCAGACCGAGAGTTGCCACAAGGGCATACCAGTTGGCACCGAGAAATTTGCAAATCAGGTTGTAGGCATCCCCTGAAATGAGAGCAACAACGTTCATTGACATGTGGAACGTCAAGAACAGGATAAGCGCAATGCCGGTAACGGACATCACCACTTTCCTTCCGATGGATGAATTACATAACCACATAAATGATTGAAATTTAGGTATTTAAATGTTAAAATTAATAATATTAAACATCCTGAAACACACCTGAACGGATGCTATAATACCTTATTATAAGTATTGTGGCACCGTCGGCGGTGTGCAAATATACTCCATTTCGGCGATAAATCAAAGTATTTTGTTAAAAATTCAATTTTTATTCTTACTTTTGCGGCTGAATGACCGAGCCTTCCCTGACATTGACAAACAGGCACATGACAAGGCGGCGGGAAGGCGTTTGCAAACAGTAAAAAGGTAAAAGACACATGAACCTGGTATACGACGTACTGGTGATAGGCGGCGGGCATGCCGGCTGCGAGGCTGCGACGGCAGCCGCAAACATGGGTGCAAGGACTTGCCTTGTCACCATGGACATGAACAAAATAGCCCAGATGAGCTGTAATCCGGCAATTGGCGGAATAGCGAAGGGGCAGATCGTACGCGAAATCGATGCCCTCGGAGGCAACATGGCACTTGTCACAGACGCTACGGCTATACAGTTCCGCATGCTCAACCGCTCGAAAGGACCCGCCGTATGGAGCCCGAGGGCACAGTGCGACCGCGAGAAGTTCATCTGGGAATGGCGCCGGGTGCTCGACAGCACGCCCAACCTTGACATCTGGCAGGACCAGGCTGACGAGCTGATAGTGGAACAGGGAGAGGCTAAGGGCATAAGAACCATTTGGGGCGCGGAGCTTCGGGCACGCAGCATAGTCATAACGGCAGGAACCTTTCTTAACGGACTTATGCACATAGGACGCCGCCAGGTTCCGGGCGGAAGGATATCCGAACCCGCCGTGCCGCACCTCACCGAAAGTATCACATGCCACGGCATACGCCGCGCAAGGATGAAGACCGGCACGCCGGTACGCATCGACCGGCGCAGCGTGCACTTTGAGGACATGGAGATACAGGAGGGCGAAAGCGACTTCCACAAGTTCAGCTTTATGGGCAGGAGACGCACGCTGAAGCAGCTGCCGTGCTGGACCTGCAACACAAACACAGATGTACACGACACTTTGAGAAGCGGACTGGCAGATTCGCCCCTTTTCAACGGTCAGATACAAAGCACCGGACCGCGTTACTGCCCGTCGATAGAGACAAAGCTCGTAACGTTTCCCGACAAGCCACAACACCCGCTTTTTCTTGAGCCCGAGGGAGAAGACACCAACGAAATGTATCTCAACGGCTTCTCGTCGAGCATGCCCATGGACGTGCAAATAAATGCACTCAGGAAGATTCCCGCATTCAGGGACATCCGCGTCTACCGTCCGGGATATGCCATAGAGTACGATTATTTCGACCCGACGCAGCTTTATCATTCTCTCGAATCGAAGATAATAAAGGGTCTTTTCTTTGCCGGACAGGTAAACGGAACCACCGGATATGAAGAAGCAGGAGGACAGGGACTGGTCGCAGGGGTGAACGCGGCGATACGCTGCGGCGGCGGAGAGCCGTTCGTGATGCGGCGCGACGAGTCGTATATAGGCGTTCTCATCGACGACCTTGTCACCAAGGGAGTGGACGAACCCTACCGGATGTTCACGAGCCGTGCCGAATACCGCATACTCTTAAGGCAGGACGATGCCGACGCAAGGCTTACGGAGAGGGCATACAATATAGGACTTGCCACTCGCGGACGATATGACAAATGGATTGAGAAGAAAGAAGAAATCGCCAAAATAGAGCATTTCTGCAACACCACGCCCGTAAAGCCGAAGGACATAAATACCGTTCTCGAGAGCCTCGGCACCACCCCGCTACGCGAGGGATGCAAGGTTGCAGACCTTATATCGCGACCGCAGATAACCCTTGACAACATTTCCGAATTTATTCCGGGCATGAAAGGACTGCTCAGTTCTCCGGAAGGAAGGAAGGAAGAGATTGCCGAAGCCGCGGAGATAAAGATGAAATACAAGGGATATATAGAGCGTGAGAGGATGGTGGCGGAAAAGATGCACCGTCTTGAAGACATCAAGATAAGAGGACGTTTCGACTATACCGCCATGCGGCAGCTTTCCACCGAAGCACGGCAGAAGCTCAAAAGCATCGACCCCGAGACGCTGGCACAGGCAAGCAGGATACCCGGCGTGTCGCCGAGCGACATAAACGTGATGCTCGTAATGCTCGGAAGATAGACAAGTATATTGTTTCACGTGAAACAATATGTAATCAAACAGACTGCACCATAGCGACTTACAAACATTAAAATGCGGTCAAACCGGATAAAATACGAACCTCGCAGCACCGTATGAAGAGATGTTTTAAAGCACACAAGAGGTGCAGGCAACAGCCAAGGAATAACAAACAATAAAATAAAACAAGTAAAAATGAACAACGAAACATTACTGAAGAACCTAAGATGTATCCCCGATTTTCCGCAGAAAGGAATAATGTTCAGGGACGTGACAACTCTTTTCAAGGACCCCGAATGCCTGAAGATAATGGTGGACGAGCTTTATGAAATGTACAAGGACAAGGGCATAACGAAGATTGTAGGCATCGAAAGCCGCGGTTTCGTAATATCTTCGGCACTGGCAATAAGGCTCGGTGCAGGCGTGATACTTTGCCGCAAACCGGGAAAACTGCCGGCTGAGACGGTACAGGAGAGCTACACCAAGGAATATGGAACGGACACGATAGAAATTCACAAAGACTCGATTAACGAGAACGACGTGATACTTCTTCACGACGACCTGCTTGCAACGGGCGGAACGATGAAGGCTGCATACAATCTCGTAAACAAGTTCTCGCCGAAGAAAATATATGTAAACTTCCTGATAGAACTTGTAAACGAAAACCTGAACGGCAGGAGCATATTCGACGAAGGCACGGACATACAGACCCTGATACAGGTATAGCAAGCACCCGGATACGACACAAACCGCCATACATGGCAAAACAGCGCAACGCAATCCCCTACCCTTTGACAGGCTCCGCACGGCTGCACAGAAGCCGCAGACGACAAAAGCAAGGAGAGGATTGCGTTGCTTGGGTTTGAAGCACTCATCAATCTTATTGGTCCTATCAGGCTTATTTGACCTATTAGACTAATTAGCCCAATCAAAGACCATGCCGCCTGCCGCACCCGGCAGGCAACGGCACAAGCCGGCAGGCAGCCCAAAGTAACAAAAGAGTCAACCGTTAAACCTTTTGTTTCACGTGAAACAAATTATCTTAAACCCACTCTCACTTAACAACTTACGCCAATGACAAAAGAAGAAAACGAGAAGCGGCTTGCTCATCTGAAAGCCATCGTAAGCACACTGCCCAACAAGCCGGGGAGCTACCAGTACTACGACGAGCACGGAACGATAATATACGTGGGCAAGGCGAAGAACTTAAAGAACCGCGTGTCTTCTTATTTTCACAAGGAGGTGGACCGTTTCAAGACCAAGGTGCTCGTAAGCAAGATATTCAACATATCCTACACGGTGGTCAACACGGAAGAAGACGCGTTGCTGCTCGAGAACAACCTTATAAAAAAATACAAGCCGAAATACAACATACTGCTGAAAGACGGCAAGACATACCCGTCGATATGCGTGACGAAGGAATATCTGCCACGCATCTTCAGCACGCGTGTAATAAACAAGAAGTTCGGCACCTACTACGGTCCCTACAGCCATTTGGGCACGATGTACGGTCTTTTGGACATAATAAAGAAGCTCTACAAGCCGCGCACATGCCGCTTCCCCATCACTAAGGAGAGCATAGAGCAGGGAAAATACAAGCCGTGCCTGGAATATCACATACACAACTGCGGGGCGCCGTGCACAGGCAGGCAAAGTGCGGAAGAGTATAACAGGAACATAGAACAGGCGCGAGAGATACTGAAAGGAAACACGCGCGAGGTGCAGAAACTGCTGTTCAGGCAGATGCAGGAGGCAGCCGAAGAACTGCGGTTTGAGGACGCCGAGGAGCTGAAACGCAAGTACATGCTCCTCGACAGTTTCTGTTCAAAGAGCGAGGTGGTGAGCCATACCATAAACAACGTCGACGTATTCACCGTGACAAACGACGAGAAGATTGCCTACATCAACTACATGCACGTGACAAACGGCAGCATAAACCAGGCATTTACATTTGAATTCAAGAAGAAGCTGGAAGAGACGGCAGAGGAAATACTGCCACTCGGCATAGTGCAGATACGCGAGCGGCTGGGCAGCACGTCGCGCGAGATAATAGTGCCGTTCATGCCCGACACACAGCTCGACGGCATAGAGTTCACCGTGCCGCAGCGTGGCGACAAGAAAACGCTGCTCGACCTCTCGGCAATGAACGGCAAACAATATAAGTTCGACCGCCTGAAGCAGGCTGAGAAGCTCAATCCCGAGCAAAAGACCGTGCGTCTGATGAAGGAGATACAGGACATTCTCAAGCTTCCGCGCATGCCATACCGCATAGAGTGTTTCGACAACTCGAACATCAGCGGAACGGATGCCGTGGCGGGCTGCGTGGTGTTTGAAAAGCTGAAACCGTGCAAGAAAGACTACCGTAAATACAACATCAAGACGGTGGTGGGTCCCGACGACTATGCCTCGATGCAGGAGGTGGTGCGCCGCCGCTATTCGCGCATGAAAGAGGAGGGCACTCCCCTGCCCGACCTCATCATCACCGACGGCGGCAAGGGGCAGATGGAGGTGGTAAGACAGGTGGTCGAAGACGAGCTGAGACTGCAAATACCAATAGCCGGACTGGCAAAGGACAGCCGCCACCGCACAAGCGAACTGCTGTGCGGACAGCCGCCCGTGGTCGTGGGAATGAAGACCGACAGCGAGATTTTCAGGCTCATGACGAGGATACAGGACGAGGTGCACCGCTACGCAATAACGTTCCACAGGGACAAGCGGAGCAGGCATGCGCTGCACAGCGAGCTGGACGACATAAAGGGCATCGGACCGAAGACAAAGGACCTGCTGCTGAAAGAGCTGAAGAGCGTAAGGAAGATTAAAGAGGCTGATTTGCAGTCACTTACCGGGATAATAGGTGCATCGAAGGGCGCAACGGTGTGGCGATTTTTCCATAAAGACGGTGAGACGGAAGCGTCAGAAAATAGCGTTGTTTAAGCACCTTGTAACACATTGATAATCAAGATGATACCTTTTACCTTCCAAAAGGTGTCGTTTCAGGCTCTGAAAGGCGGCATATTGGCGTGCAATATGCCGCCTTTTGGAAGTCAAAAGATGTCTGCAAAAATACAGAAAGACAATTATTAATCCATTTTCTTCTTAAAATCCACGGATTTTACACTATCTTTGCATAAGACAGGCGGTGCCTCAGCAATCTAAAGCAAGCTTTATTGCATTCGGCTTTCATAGTTTTTTTACATTTGTAATAATCACAAAACAAGATGAGAACAGTTATACAACGCGTATCGCACGCATCGGTGACAATAGACGGAAAGGTGAAGTCTGCCATAGACAACGGACTGCTCGTGCTGCTCGGCGTATGCACGGAAGACACGGTGGAAGACGCGGCATGGCTGGCAAGGAAGATAGCGGCACTGCGCATCTTCAACGATGCAGACGGGGTGATGAACCTCTCGCTGAAGGATGTCGGAGGCAAAGTGCTGGTGGTGAGCCAGTTTACGCTCATGGCATCGTATAAGAAAGGTAACCGCCCGTCGTGGATACGGGCTGCGGGGCATGACATATCCATACCCCTGTACAACGAGTTCTGCCGGCTGATGACTGCCGAAACGGGCAGGGAGACGCTTACGGGAGAGTTTGGAGCGGACATGAAGGTGGAGCTGCTCAACGACGGACCGGTGACAATCTGCATGGACTCTAAAAACAGGGAATAGCCGTGTGCCGGCAGCGGAAGAAAGCATGCGGGATACGGGAAGAACGGAAGAAAGCATAAAATAAGAATAAAAACAGACGACAATGGACAACAACAACTGCCCCACCGGCGGCTCGATGACACTGCGCGAGGCACAGACGGCGGTGGACAAGTGGATAAAGGAGTATGGCGTGCGCTACTTTTCAGAGCTGACGAACATGGCATGCCTCACCGAAGAGGTGGGCGAACTGGCACGCGTGATGGCACGCAAATATGGCGACCAGAGCTTCAAGGAGGGCGAGAACGCCTCGTTGGGCGAGGAAATGGCAGACGTGCTGTGGGTGCTGCTGTGCCTTGCCAACCAGACGGGAACGGACCTCGGCGAGGAACTGCGCCGAAGCTTTGAGAAGAAGACAAGAAGAGACTGTAACAGACATATCAATAACCCTAAATTAAAATAATTATGACAGAGAAAGAAAACATGCACGGGCACTGCCACAACCATGGCACAAAGCCCATGAGCAAGTACGAGGAGGCTCTCGGAAAGTACAACACTGAGATTTCTGACGACGAGGTGCGCGAGGCGGTGAAGAAAATAATCGCCGAAAAGGTGCACGAAAACGACAACATCGAGACAAAGAAATTCCTCATGGGAAGCATCGAGCTGACAACGCTCAAGACAACCGACTCGGAGACAAGCGTAATGGCATTTACAGAGAAGGTGAACCAGTTTGACGAGGCATACGGCGAACTGCCCCACGTGGCGACAATCTGCGTATACCCCTGCTTTGCCAAGACGGTGAGCGAGACGCTCGAGATTGACGGCGTCGAAATAGCCTGCGTATCGGGCAGCTTCCCTTCGTCGCAGGCTCTGATAGAGGTAAAGGTTGCCGAGACGGCACTGGCTATAAAGGACGGTGCCACAGAGATTGACATCGTGATGCCCGTGGGCAAGTTCCTCAGCGGCGACTACGAGGGCGTTGCCGACGAGATAAGCGAGCTGAAACAGGTGTGCGGCGACAACGCCATGAAGGTGATCCTTGAGACCGGCTGCCTGAAGACTGCATCGAACATCAAGAAGGCTTCAATAATAGCAATGTACGCCGGAGCCGACTATATCAAGACCTCTACCGGAAAGCTCGAGCCTGCCGCAACGCCCGAAGCTGCATACGTGATGTGCCAGACGATAAAGGAATACTATGAAGAAACAGGCATACAGATAGGTTTTAAGCCCGCTGGAGGCATCAACTCCGTCATGGACGCACTTATCTACTACACAATAGTAAAAGAGGTCCTGGGCGAAAAATGGCTCACAAACAAGTGGTTCCGCCTCGGCACCAGCCGGCTGGCAAACATGCTGCTGAGCGAGATTGAGGGGAAGGAGACGAAGTTCTTCTGAGAACTTTAATATTATTATGGCTTATAAGTCCTACATGGCTTATAAGCCATATACAATCACATGATACATAAAAAGAAAAATACCATGCCTGACACAAAAGACTTTATACCGCAAAGAGGAAACTACCGACAACTTATTTCATATCAGAAATCGGAATGTATATACGACATAACCTTCTTCTTTGCCCACAAATATCTCGGAAAGGGCGACCGCACCATAGACCAGATGGTACAGGCGGCACGCTCGTGCAAGCAAAACATCATTGAAGGAAGCGCGGCAAGCACAACATCAAAGGAAACGGAACTGAAACTGGTGAACGTTGCAAGGGCAAGCCTTCAGGAACTTCTCGCCGACTATGAAGACTATCTGAGGGTTAGAAACATGGAGCAGTGGAATATAAACAGCCCAAAATTTTTAACAGCAAGGAACGTATGTGCAAAGCACAACGACAGTGCATATTATAGAAAAGCAATAGAAATACGCTCTGACGAGACTACAGCAAACATTGCCATAACCCTTATCCACCAGACGGATACATTACTCGGGAAACTGATAGAACGCCTGAAAAAAGACTTTGTTGAACAGGGAGGAATAAGGGAAGAGATGTACAGGGCAAGGACAGAATGGATGAGAAGAAACAAAAGATAACATCCGGCTTAATATTAATATAGGACCTATAGGTCTTATAAGCCTTATATGTCTTATAAGACAACACGGACTTAATCTTTCAGACATCCCTCCTTATCACAAACTCCAGATAAGCCCCGAGCGCCTTTTTTATATCCTCCGAAGCCACGGCGCGCTCTATATATCCGGCACATCTCAGACGAAGCTCCTCCATCTTCCGCTCCGCATATTCTATGCCGCCGCTGCTCTTGGCATATTCAACCAATACGGCGATATCCTCTTTGGTGGCTTCCAAATTCTTTACCTTGCGAGCTATTGAGCGCATATCAGCATTGTCCCCATTATTCAAGGCATATATCACGGGCAGCGTCAACTTGCCTTCCGCCATGTCGTTGCCGGTGGGCTTGCCTATCTCAGGCGACTCGTAATAATCGAAAATGTCATCGCGTATCTGGAATATCACACCCAAGTCCTGACCGAAACGCATCGCCGCCTCCACTTCCCCGGACGCGGCTCCTGCCGACAACGCCCCTATGGAACAGCATGCCTCGAACAATGCCGCCGTCTTCTGGCGTATAACCTGGAAATAAACGTCTTCCGAAATATTGTCGTTGGATATGTTCGTAAGCTGGAGTATCTCGCCGTTTGACAGCGTACGCCCAAGCTCCGCAAGATATTTCACAATCGTATTGTTCTCTGTCAGAGCCACATGCAGCAGCGCCGTAGACAGTATATAGTCACCCACGAGCACGGCAACCTTGTTGTCGTAAAGGGCATTTACCGATGCCTGCCCGCGCCGCTCACCACTCTCGTCGACCACGTCGTCGTGTACAAGGCTCGCCGTGTGGAGCAGCTCAAGACCCACGGCTGCATTCAGCGTTGAAACGTTCACCTCGCCGTGAGTCTTCGCCATGAGAAGTATCAGCATGGGGCGCATGCGCTTGCCGGCACGCTCTCTTATCCTGGCAAATATCTCCTCCTGCAACTCGCCGTCGTGGGTCAGCGAGCTGTTGAAAAGCTTGATAAAGCTGTCAAGCTCATTAACAATAGGTGCCTTTATAAGAGATAAATAATCCATAGCCTGCAATTTTGATACAAAATTAGTGATTTTATCGGATTAATGACAAAAAATTAGTACTTTTACATTTAAATACTACATATTAAATGGATAAATTGTTTCTCTTAGACGCTTACGCGCTGATATACCGCTCGTATTATGCCTTCATCAAAAACCCGAGGATCAACTCCAAGGGATTTAACACTTCTGCCGTAATGGGCTTCTGCAACACCCTGCACGAGGTGCTCAACAAGGAGAAGCCCACGCACATCGGAGTGGCGTTCGACCCGCATGGACCGACATTCCGGAACGTGGCTTACGAGCAGTACAAGGCACAGCGCGAGGAGACTCCGGAAGACATACGCGCCTCGGTGCCGGTGATAAAGGACATACTGCGCGCCTTCCGCATACCCATACTCGAAGCGGAGGGCTTCGAGGCAGACGACGTTATAGGCACCATAGCCGTAAAGGCTGCCGACATGGGCATGCAGACGTTCATGCTGACACCCGACAAGGACTACGGACAACTGGTGCGGGAAAACGTCTTCATGTTCCGCCCGAGACACGGAGGGGGCTATGAGACGCTCGACACCGAGGGCATAAAAAACAAATATGGCATAGCATCCACATCACAGGTGATAGACCTGCTCGGACTTATGGGCGACTCGGCAGACAACATTCCGGGATGTCCGGGGGTGGGAGAAAAGACAGCCGTAAAACTTATCAGCCAGTTCGGCAACATCGAAAGCCTGCTTGCACGTACCGACGAGCTGAAAGGTGCGCTGAAGAAAAAAGTGGAGGAGAACGCCGAACAGATAAAGTTCTCAAAATTTCTCGCCACCATAAAAACCGACGTCCCCATCGAACCGGACATGGAAGAGCTGAAGGTGAAGGAACCAGACGAGGCAGAACTGCGAAAAATCTTCGATGAACTGGAGTTCAAATCGTTCGCGGACAGAATTCTGAATAAATCTAAAAATATTCAAAAAAAGGCTGAACAACAGCCCGATTTATTTGCCGTTTTTACGCCCGAGGGCACGGAAAATTCTGAAAACGGCAATATTTCAGACATAAAAACGACGCCTCACGACTACCAACTCGTTGAAAGTGAGGATGATATAAACAACCTTTTTTCGCTTTTATTGACTAATCCAATTCTCAGTTTAGACACGGAGACAACGTCAACGAACGCAATCGAGGCTGAATTGGTTGGTCTGAGCTTTGCCGTGAAGGAATTTCAGGCATTTTATGTGCCCATTCCTGAAAATCGTGAAGAAGCCCAAAGAATTGTTAATATATTTAAACCGGTATACGAAAACGATAAAATCGTGAAAGTGGGACAGAACATCAAGTATGACATGGAGGTGCTGCGCAACTACGGAGTGACCCTCGCCGGAAAAATGTTCGACACCATGATAGCCCATTATCTCATACAACCGGAACTGAGACACAACATGGACTACATGGCGGAAGTTTATCTCAACTACCGCACCATACACATTGACGAACTCATCGGACCGCGTGGCAAGAACCAAAAGAGCATGCGCGACCTCCCACCCTCTCAGGTTTACGAGTATGCGGCGGAAGATGCCGACATCACACTGAGGCTCAAGAACATTCTTGAACCTAAGCTGAAAGAAGCCGGAACAGAAGAACTGTTCCACGAAATAGAGATGCCTTTGGTCGAAGTACTTGCCGAAATGGAGATGAACGGCGTGCGCATAGACACCGCCTCGCTTGCCGAAACATCGCAGATACTCACCGCCCGCATGAAGGAACTGGAGCAACGGATATACGAAATGGCGGGCGAAGAGTTCAACATAGCATCTCCCAAACAGGTGGGCGACATCCTCTTCGGAAAGATGAAGATAATGGAGAAGCCCAAGAAGACAAAGACGGGACAGTATGTAACCAACGAGGAGGTGCTGCAATCGCTGAAGGGGAAAAGCGAGATAGTGGGAAACATCCTCGCACACAGGGGCTTGAAGAAGCTGTTAGGCACTTACATAGACGCTCTTCCGAAGCTCATAAACCCGCATACGGGACACATCCACACATCATTCAACCAGACCATAACGGCAACGGGACGGCTTTCGTCGAGCGACCCGAACCTGCAGAACATTCCCGTGCGCGGCGAGGACGGCAAGGAAATACGCAAGGCTTTCATTCCGGAAGAGGGATGTCTGTTCTTCTCCGCCGACTACAGTCAGATAGAGCTGCGCGTAATGGCTCACCTGAGCGGCGACGAAAACATGATAGAAGCGTTCCGCGAAGGGCATGACATACATGCTGCAACAGCCGCAAAGATATACAAGGAGGATATCGGAAGCGTAGACCGCGACCAGCGGACAAAGGCAAAACGCGCCAACTTCGGCATCATCTACGGCATCACGGTGTTTGGTCTTGCCGACCGGCTGAACATCGACCGCAAGGAGGCCAAGCAGCTGATAGACGGCTACTTTGAGACTTTCCCGCGCGTCCACGACTATATGGAGCAGGCAAAGGAAACTGCACGCCGCCACGGATACGTGGAAACGTTCTTCCGCCGCCGCCGTTATCTGCCCGACATCAACTCGCGCAACGCCACGGTACGCGGCTTCGCGGAGCGCAACGCCATAAACGCGCCGATACAGGGCAGCGCGGCAGACATTATAAAGGTTGCCATGATACGCATCCACCGGCGCTTTAAGGAAGAAGGAATAAGAAGCAAGATGATTCTGCAGGTACACGACGAACTTAACTTCTCGGTGGTTCCTGAAGAGAAAGAAAAGGTGGAAAGCATAGTAATGGAGGAAATGCAGAACGCCTATCCCCTACTCGTGCCGCTCACGGCAGACTGCGGCTGGGGTGGAAACTGGCTGGAGGCACATTGATGAATTACGAATTTTGAGTTACGAATGACGAGTTGTTGCGCTGTGCGCAATTGAGAATTAGGAATTAGGAGTTACGAATTT
>UQZX01000017.1 GCA_900545525.1 uncultured Prevotella sp. | reverse complement strand
AAATTATATGGATTGGGATGCTTACGCATTTCCTCTGCAAACTTAAAGAAAGCCCGATGAGCGCACAGCCCAGGGCAACGCCCTGGGAACGTTATCGTATTAAGGTTGCGCCCTGGAAGGGCAAAAGCGTCTTTTCTATAAGTTCAGATAACACGCCGTGTATTTGTCTATTAATGCACGCCATGCCTGTTTTTAACGCTTTTGCCCCTGTAGGGCGCAGCTTCACCTGTGCTTGCATTCCCATGGCGTTGCCATGGGCTATGTGCTCATTGGGCTTTCAGCCCGTAAAATAAGACACAATATTTCAATTAGTTTTACATCACTCCGAAATTCGGATGACCCATTTTAATTGCATCACATCATTATGATATAAGCACTGTAATATTAATGTGTTTAAATATATTTAATAAAGTTTACAGAAATTTACGCAGTATGACTCGGGCTCTATTTTATAAATGGTTAGCGTAAAAGGAATATTTGTCAATAAAACAACAAAACCATAACTTTTTGACAATATAATATCCTTTTGTTGTAAACGGATACTCCAATACATATTAATATATACCTCCTTGTTAAGCAATATATATGTCCTTACGTTCCAAGAGGTGACCTCTTAGAACTTCAAAGACCGCCTTTTACAATGTAACGGGGCATATATTGGGGACAAAAAAGTATTGGAAAAGCTATAAATATATTATATGTAAACCATAAAAGCAAAACCGTCATCTTACATAAAATGAGGATATACACGATAAAGCCTTGCAAATTATCAAGTAAATCCAATCTTAAAAGGTACTTTAATGATTTTTCTTATACAACGAAAATATAAGCCGAACGCTATCGAACTTGTTTAAACTTATCTGGGAGAAGTTTTTCTCGGACAAAGGTAATCAAAAAAATGGACATTACAATTAACGATAAAGAAAACATTTCTACAATCTGTAAAATTCGTTTTCTTTGTTTTTACTTTCTTATCGTGCCCATTAACAATTGACATTTTAACATCTCTAATTTATCATCTGGCAGAAGCGGAATATATACCGATGCCGAAATAATGTTTATTTTACACTTTAAGTTTTGCTATAGGACTGTAAAATTTGATATATTATGTAATCTTTTTACCTGTTTTTACCAATTTGGACATAAAAAGAAGAGATTTTTCTATGTAATATTAAAACTTTTATTATTTTTGCAAAAGTATTTAAAAGAATATAACATAATCTATTAGTATTAAGACATCTGAAAAACAATGGGGAACATGCACCTTTTTTGCTCTGCTTGATATCCCTTATCGCGGCGATAAGAGACAAAAGTGTCCTTAATGGGCACGATAAGTTACACGCCGCCCATCCCCCGGCCCCCGGCGATACAACAAGTTTTTTAATAATAAAATCTATTTACTAATGAAGAAGAATGCAAGATTTTCGACTTTGGCGCTTACCCTCCTCGGGCTTGCCTGCTGGGCATTCAGCCCCGCCCAGGCACTTGGCGGCAGCGCAGCCGTTGCGCAGAGCGTGAACCAGTCGAACAAAATCACGGGACAAGTGGTTGACGAGACGGGAGAACCGATGATCGGTGTGACCGTCGTCGTGAAAGGCACACAGATTGCCGCCGTCACGGATTTGGACGGTAACTTTAGCCTGACAGCCCCAAAGGGCAAGGCGGAACTGGAATTTTCGTACATCGGGTATCAGACGGCAGCGGTGTCGGCTGTTGCCGGAAAGGCTGTTACGGTTAAGATGCAGCCGGACAACACCGGACTTGATGAGGTGGTGGTCATCGGTTACGGTACGGTGAAGAAACGCGACCTTACGGGTGCGGTTCAGACAATGAAGGCTGAAGACATCGTCGTTGCTCCTACGAGCAATGTCATGGAGGCATTGCAGGGCAAGATCGCAGGTATGGACATTACCAAGGGCAGCGGACAGGTCGGTTCAGGCGTGGACATATTGCTGCGCGGCTCGCGTTCCATCTATGGAAGCAACAGCCCGCTGTTTATCATCGACGGTCTGCCCGGAAGCTATGACGACCTTTCGCCCAACGACATCGAGAGCATCGATGTTATGAAAGACGCGTCTGCAACGGCAATTTACGGTTCTGCCGGTGCCAATGGCGTCGTTATCATCACGACGAAGCGCGGAAGCGTGGGCAAGACGAAGATAAACTTCGACGCTTACTATGGCTGGAGCGGCTCGCCGAAGTATAAGCACGGCATGGTTGGTGACGAGTGGCTTAACTATCACCGTGAGGCATACAAATACAAGAACGGCTTCTATCCGGAAAACATAACGGCTCTCTTCGGCGGAAATGAGGATTATATCGACGCCTACGAGAACGGCAAGTGGATTGACTGGGTGGACGAGGCAAGCGGCAATACGGCAACCACTCAGAAATACTCGTTGTCGATACAGGGCGGCACGGAGAACACCAAGGTTTATACCTCTCTTGTGTACAACCGCGACGAAGGACTGCTCAGCAATGAGACGCTCGACAAATATTCCGTACGCCTGAACCTTGACCAGCGGCTGTTCGACTGGGCTACGGCAGGTGTGTCGACAAACATTGTATACAGCATTAAGGATACGGGCGTGAAGAACACGTTTACCAAGTCTCTCACGTCGTTCCCGCTCGGTGACGTGCGTGATGAGTCCGGTGCCCTTAACCGCGAGTATATCAAGGACCAGTACAGTCCGCTCGGTGATTTCATCAAGGACCAGTATGCCAACAACAACCGTTCCACATATATAAATGCCGTGGGATATCTGGAACTGACGCCGGTGAAAGGTCTGAAACTGCGTTCGCAGATGAACGCCATACTGTCTCACGGCCGTACAGGACTGTATTGGGGAGCGTATGCAAACGCCAACCGCCCGTCGTATGCAGGAACACCCCACGCTGCGCTGAGATACGGCGATACATACAAGTATAACTGGGAGAACATCCTTTCATACAACATCACCATTGCAAAGGATCATGACCTGTCGTTCACGGGCGTAACATCATGGCAGAAGAACGGTTCGGAGTCGGCACAGGCAGAGGGAAGCAATCAGGAAATCGACTCATGGCAGTACTGGCGCCTGCTTTCGACAAGTTCACCGTATGTAAACTCAGAGTTCGCACAGACACAGAAGATGTCATACGCCGTGCGCTTCAACTACTCTTATAAAGGCAAGTATCTCGTAACGTTCTCAAACCGTTGGGACGGCGTGTCGTTCTTCTCGGAAGGCAACAAGTGGGACTCGTTCCCCGCCGGAGCCTTGGCATGGCGCATCAGCGACGAGGCATTCATGGAAAGCACACGCTCATGGCTCGACAACCTGAAACTGCGCGTGGGTGCGGGTATCACGGGCAACTCTGGCGGCGTCGGTGCATACGGCACTCTTACAACGCCTATAAAGTATTCGGCATCAGGTATATCCATAAACGGAGCATACGTTCCGTTCACACAGTATACAGGCTTCTATGACAGTCCGTCGCTGGGCTGGGAGAAGTCGTACAACTGGAACTTCGGTCTTGACATCTCCGTGCTTGGCGGACGCATAGACGCATCGGTAGACTACTTTACGACAACGACACGCGGCCTGCTCTTCTCCCGCACAATGCCGATTACGAGCGGTGCAACGGGCTGGGGCTCGCCCCTGAAGTCGTGGGAGAACCTTGCGAAGACAAGCAACAAGGGTCTCGAGTTCACTATCAACAGCCGCAACATCAAGACTAAGGACTTTACATGGAACACAACCCTTACCGCCGCATGGGAGAAAGAGCGCATTGAGAAGCTGCCCGAAGGCGACATCATAGCAGAGAACCTGTTTGAGGGCAACCCGATACATTCTATATACGACTATAAGTATGCAGGCATCTGGGGCACTGACGCATCGCAGGAAGAGCTCGACACATACGGCGTGAAACCGGGATGGGTCAAGATTGAGACAAACGACAAGGACGGCGACGGCGGAAAGCACAAGTACAACCAGGACGACCGCCGCATACTGGGCCATACCAACCCCAACTGGATATTCGGTCTTAACAATACGTTCACATACAAGGACTTCGACCTTACGGTCTATGCCATGGCGCGCTTCGGTCAGACGATATACAGCAACCTGCTGGGCTACTACGATGCCAAGTCGTCGATAACGACAAACCAGATTTCGGGCATAGACTACTGGACGGAAGACAATCAGGGCGCCTACTATCCGCGTCCCGGCAGCGGCGATGACCAGACCGTGGGCAATACCGCAACGCGCGTATACGACGGCTCGTTCATCAAGATTAAGAACATAACCCTGGGCTATACCCTGCCGAAGAATATCTCCCGCAAGGCGCTCATGGAGAAGTGCCGCTTCTACTTCACGGCGTACAACCCGTACATCTACTGTGTTGAAAGCAAGCTGAAGGGCACCGACCCCGAGACGGGCGGTTCCGACGCATTCCCGACATACAAGCAGTTTGTATTTGGCGTGAACATAACATTCTGAGGCAAATAAATCCATAAAACAACAAATTAAGAATACGACTATGAAAATAACAATAAAGAATATGGCGATGTCGGCAGCTGCTGTCGCTGCCGCGCTGAGCCTCCATTCGTGTTCGCTGTCAGAAGAAAATCCCGGCGGATTTACAATGGGAACAATGGCGGAAAGCTCGCTTGAGGGATACCAGACACTGCTGAACAACATCTATTTCGGCATGGAGCGCTATCTGTACGGTACGGACGGCTACATGGAGCTGACCGAGGGCGGCACCGACCTGTGGACATACAAGGGCAACGAGAACACGCAGTATACCCAGTACATGTGGTTCTACGCAGGTACGGCGGCAAACACCACATATACAAAAGACATCTGGAATGCCATATACGACGGTATCGGCGCCTGCAACCTTGCAATAGCCATGGCAGACCGTGCGCCGTTCAAGACCGAGGCCGACAGGAACGTGAAAGTTGCCGAAGCCCGCTTCATGCGTGCAATGTATTATTTCAACGCCGTGGAGCAGTTTGGCGGAGTTACCATGCTCACGGCTCCGGCAACCTCGATGGACTTCTCGCCGTCGCGCACCGAGCCGCTCACAATATATAAGGAGGTGATACTGCCCGACCTGCGCTTTGCCGCAGAGTGGCTGGAGAAGGGAACTGACGCCACGACGACACAGCCTACGAAGAAGTCGGCAATGGGAATGCTGGCAAAGGCATGCCTTCAGACGCGCGAGTACGGCACGGACGAGTTTGTGCAGGAGGCTCTCACCACAGCACAGGAGCTTATAACAGACTGTGAAAATGGCGGCGCAAAATACGGCGCATACATGTACGCTGCCTATGACGACGTTTTCAAGGAGGCAAACAACTGGAACAACAGGGAAGCCCTGTGGAAGCACCGCTGGTATGCCGGCAGCGACGGTCACGGCTCAAGCCTGGGCAACTGGAAGCTGAACCGCTACAACGAGAAGTTCCTCTGCGCCCTGAGCAAGTTCGGCGCGCGGGAGAAGACACAGGAGGCGTGTCTGACGTGGGAAGGAGCGATAGAGGGCATCTTCATGCCGACGCAGTATCTGCTCAGCCTCTACGTGCAGGCAGACGGCACGCTCGACCCTCGTTTCCACAAGTCGTTCACTACGGAATGGAACGCCAACAAGTCGTTCATCTGGAAGAAGGATGTCGTTGCGAACTTTGACAAGGAAATGGATGCCGTTGGCGGAAAGCGCCTTAATGTAGGCGACAAGGCAATCAAGTTTGTCATGCCGCAGGATGCCGGCTACGGCGACGAAGTGGCGGTGAAGAGGACAGCCCCGTATCTCGTCGTGGACTATAAGGACGTCTACAACGACGCATCGCGCAACGTAAACATGGCGCACAACGGCAAGGAGAACATCTTCCGCTACTTCTATCCCTCGCTCAACAAGCACAACAGCAGCAACTACTATGTGGCAAACGCGGCAAAGATGCGCAACGGAAACCTCAACGGCGTGCTGATAATGCGCATGCCCGAGATTTATCTCATAGCTGCCGAGGCTGACATCTGCATTAACGGCGGAGCTGCTGCCGCAGGATATATAAATAAGGTGCGTGAGCGCGCAGGAGCCAAGCCTCTTCAGGGCACGGCAACCATGCGCGACGTACTCGACGAGCGCGCCCGTGAGCTTTGCGGCGAGCACACGCGCTTCTACGACCTCAAGCGCACAGGCATGCTCAAGGACAATGCGTATCTCAATGCGACGCATCCCGACCTCGGACAATATTTCAAGCCCGAATATGCCCTGCGCCCCATACCGACGCCCTTCCTCCAGGGACTTAACAACGGCGACGAGTATCAGAACCCGGGATATTGACATGTGATGAAAACATACGGAAGTGCTGCCGCGGGCGTTCACGCGGCGCGGCGGCACTTTCTTAATAATTAAATATCAAACAAACTAAAAACCATTAAGATGAAAAAGATTTACACATTGGCGATTATGGCACTTGCCGGGGTCGCACAGGTTAACGCGCAGGCGTTGGAACTCAAGAATAACTATGTAATGAAGACTTGTGCCGTTCTTCCTGAGGGCACCGAGCCTATAATTACGCAGCAGGAGGTTGACGGCGTGGTGAAAGATGTTGTCAAGTGTCCGTTGGAATCGAAGATAAACGGTGTGGCAGACAAGATTGCAAACGCCTTTATCGATGACGAGTATAATTCGTTCCCATTGTCGGGAGGTACGGCAGGCGGTACAAATTACCACGTTTTGGAGCAGGACTACACGGATGCCTCTACGGGCATATCATTCAAGGCGGGCACATACTCGTGTCTGAACTCCAACACAGCAATCAACTTTTACGACAACTATAACCCGCAGGGCGTGTCCAATATAAAGCAGGTTATATTCTATCTTGCTTCTTACGGTCAGTTGCAGTTCTATGCACGCCAGTATAAGGGCACCGACACGGGGCTCGATTATTGCCACTTCGAGGGCGACCCCACTAACCGTAAGCTGAAAAGCTACAAGGCACCGGGCTTCAGCACTCCACGTACGGACGGGGCACAGTGGTACGAGTTGCACTTCAACAAGCCTCTGAAGCTTGTCGTAGACCTGACGAATGCACAGGGAACTGCAGCAGAAATGACAAGTGCCAACCTTGAGCCTAACAAGAGCGCTGACGACACGGAAGAGGTAAGGGCACTTCTGCAGTATTATGAGAAAGCCTTTGACGCAGACAACAATATGATACAGGGTGACAAGCTTGTGCCATGGACGGCAGAAGGCAAGTTTGCGTTCCAGTTCAAGAAGAAGGCATACGTGATGGGTATTGCCGTGATATGCGGCGACGAGAATGCAAAGACACGTACTATAGACCTTTCTGAAGACAATCCGCAGTGGAGCGCACCGGCTGCTACGGGCATAGACAACATCATGTCAGGCAACGCCGGCGCGGAGAAGACCGTTGAGGCTGTCTACAACGTCGGCGGCATGCGCATGAGTGCGCTTGGCAAGGGCGTGAACATCGTAAGATACAGCGACGGAACGTCTGTGAAGGTGATAAAATAAAGAAGAAAACCTTATAACATCCGGGCGGGACACGCATGCCGGGTCCCGCGGACAGCATTGCAGGATGGCACGGGCGTACCCCCGCCGTGTCATCCTGCAACGTTTTTCTGCAGAGGGCATGTCATTGTGTCAAACCGGAAACATCGCTCCCGGCGGTGCAAACTGGGTGGAAAAGGCTCCGCTGCGGCGTGTCCTTCCCTGCATGATTGCCGCTTGTTTGTCAGAAAAACGGCTTGTTTCAGGTCTAAACTGCCGTATTTCCCTGTTTCAGGTGTTGTATTTCCGGTCTCGGGTGTTGTATTTTCCGGTCCCGGATGCGGTATTTTTCAATTTCATGCACCATATTCCCGTTTTCCCTATGCTATATTCCGGTTTTTGCGTGAATGCAGGTCTTCGGGCTTTCGCACGTTAGATTCTTTTCTATCGCACGTTAGATTCTTTTCTATCGTACGTTAGATTTTTTCCTATCGCACGTTAGATTTTTTCCTGTCGCACGTGAGATTTTTTTCTTCCGGACGCTTCTCCTGACACGGATGAACCATTTCTGAGTACGGGGGATAAAACGAAATGTGTAAAGTGGAAAATGTTGGTTTTGTACTGAAATATGTTATAAATAAACGAGTTACGGATGTTTGTCGCAATAGAGTAGGGGAGGGATGTCAAAAACGAAACGTAACATTCGCTTTACATTGATGTTACATTCAAAGAACGTTTGAACGGTGTTTTATCGGGAAAATGTTACATGGCGGCTGAATGGTCGCCTTTTTCGTTGTAATTGGTTTCATGTGGTAGCTTGTGGGTCTTTTGTTTTATCGTATTTTGATTTTATATTCTCTATTTTGTTCCATATAGTTATTATTTGGTATATTTGCATCAAAATTATATGATTATGGCAAAGGTTATACATGTGCATCTGTTGAATAGAGGGCGTTATGAGCGTAAGGACTATTATTTTGCGAGTATCTCGGCTGTATATACCGTTTTGACGGCTCAGGACGTTGGGGCAACAAAAGGGTATTTGTTACACGCAGGATTGTCTGGAAACGGCTCTGTGGCCACGAAATGCGCTATAATAAAGCAATCTACGCTTATACGGGGAACGAGGCGCACAGAGGGCAAATGAAGGCCTTTCAGACGGTATTTCAGTTATAAATAGAGTTGGGATGTTTGTGTGATGGCATGAGCATCCCTTTTTTCTGTCTAAAAATGCGGTTAGGTGGACACTAAGGTGGACATTTAGGTGGACAAATAATGTGCTATAAAAACGAAATGTGTTGATTAGGTGGACATTTAGGTGGACACTTTTAACATAAAAATAGATAGATAAATGGGGCGGATGGGTATCAAAAAGCTGAAAAACGGCGTTTTTAGTGGTTTTCAAGGGGCAAAATACACTAAAAATACCATTTTCGAGTGGCGGATTTCATGCGAAAGTGCCTAAATACAGGCGTTTACGAGAAATCACATGAAATTTGAGCATACATTTCGTTTTATTCCAAACGAATGATGCCAATAACAAGGGCTACAGCATATATTTCCGAGTATGGTAATTCAAATGGGTCGTATTGCTCATTGTCAGATACGATTAGAATGTGCTGCTTGTCATGCCCCGGTTTGATGCGTTTAATGAGTGCCCCTTGAGCTGTGTCTAAGACATAGGGCTTATTCCATTGAAAGAAAAGACTTGCCATTGGTACACGTTGGCAAGCGACAATATCGCCAGAGATATATGTAGGTGTCATGCTATTACCTTTTACGGATATAAGAAAGTCCGCTCCATTAAAAGCCGGCACGATATATCGTTCACACTCGTATTCAAGAACAGAATTCTCGCCAGTCAGTGCACCAGCCATAGCACTAAATGGAATGAGTGGGATACCATCATGGCTGTTGGTCGCTTGTTGGGCAATGGGGATGTTGCTATCTTTAATCATAGAACCTCTACCAGTTAAAAGCCATTCCGCTGATAACTGAGGATACAGGGTTAAAATTTTAACCAACATATCGCTTCCTGGTTGAGATGTCTTATTTTTACCCTTAAAATTGCTGGCTTCAATACCTGTGGTACTGTAGAAATCAATCTTTTTTATATTGCTTCTATCCAAAAAAGCCATAATACGCTCTTTTATGGTTAAAGTTTTGTCCATTGTTCTTTGTAGGTTAAAATTTTATCCTTATCTTTGCGGCGTGTTCTAATTATGAACAACGTTCAAAGGTACAAACATTTGGCGAGAATAAAGAATAAACAGTAAAAAAGAATGATATGACACAGAAAGAATTTGAAGAACGGACACGGCGACTGATAGCAGTTGAAGAGTACTACTTGGTGGAAAATCTCTATATGGCTGCCGGTAATATGACTAAGGACGAGTTCTGCGAGGAGATGCGCAGAATGTGTGCATACGATGGGGCCAATGACCATATAGAGTTGCGCAAGTGCTTGAAGGAGATTGGA
Organism: uncultured Prevotella sp.; assembly: GCA_900545525.1. Taxonomy (GTDB): domain Bacteria; phylum Bacteroidota; class Bacteroidia; order Bacteroidales; family Bacteroidaceae; genus Prevotella. Next base: position 50,759 of record UQZX01000017.1, on the reverse strand, counting down.
CGGTATGTCGGTGCGAAAGATGCCGAACTTGGATACTTGAAGAAGACGATAACCAATAGAAATATGGAACTTGCCGAATTCCTGATAGGAAAGGCCTGTGCTTACGAGGACACGGACTTCTACCGTGAGGCGGTAAAACTTATCGGTCAGCGTGAAGTGACGCTTATGAAGTTGCGTATGGATCTCTCTCTTTGGGATGAGGACAAGGCATACCTCAAAGAAATTTTGGAGGACGATATACAAGGCAGAAAGATTGCCGGATAACTGACAGTCCGGAAAGACGGGCAGGGCGGTTAGTTCAGTTGGTAGAACAAACGGCGGTAACCAATCCGGCTGTATGGTCTGCGGTTCGAGTCCGCAACCGCCTACATAAACTATAAACCAGAGTGGTATGAAAAAGAAAATTGTTTTGGACCGTGGCAATGTCGCAAAGATAGCCAAAGTGATGAACTGCACTCCAGAGATGGTGAGCAAGTCAGTAAACTTCAAAAAAAACAGCCTGCTTGCCCGGAGGATACGTTATGTTGCCAAAGAACAGTTCGGCGGTGTTGAAGTAGGAGAGTAGGGAGGTGCGGATTATGAAAAAAAAGATTTTTAAGGAAGCCGTGAAAATGCTGGAAGCTGTAGTACTTGGTCTGGTGTATATGTGGTTCGCACTGAGCTTCGCATGGAGCCTTGACGATATGTCAGTAGTTGAAAAGATTGCGGGTGTGGCATACGCCTTTTTGATGATGCCGATATATGAGGGTATAAAGAAACTGTTGAGGCTGTCATAGACAGAAAAGCGGATATGGAGTTTTATAAGAGAATATTGTGTGTAACCTTTGAGGAACTGACGGGAGGTGATAATCCGGTTATCACACCTCAGACCCTCATGAAAAATGTCCAGCGTGGCAACATCCAGTGTGCGCGTCAGGGCAAAGGTGAAGGCAACTATGCTCTCTATGTTTACTCCTCCCTCCCCGTGAAATACAAGATGAAGTTTGAAGCGAAATACGGCAAGCCTGAAGACGTGCTGAAAGCCCAGGAATTGAAAGATACCGTATGTATGGATGAGAAAGCCCGTGAGTTTTACGAGGCGTTTGAATATGATTTGAACGGTGTTCAAACGACGCTCACCGACAAGTTAAAGGAAGAGTATACAGTGAACGCGAGCGTACTTGGAATGTTGTGGAACCGTATGAACGAACTGACCTCGACAAGCAATGCTCTCGGCAACGGCCGCCGCAGTGACCTTTGGGACATAGTGTTCGCCCAAAGCGAGAAGCTGCGCGAGGTGACCGGCCACACGCTGCCGAAGAACCTTGCCCGTCTGAAGGACAAAATGAACCGTTACAAGAAAGACGGGTATATGTCCGTCATCAGCGGCAAGGTGGGCAACAAGAACACCCTAAAGATAACAGAGGATGCCGGTCGCCGTCTGATAGCCCTGAAGCGAAGCCGTGTGCCTGTACTGACCGACCACCAGATATTCGACACCTTCAACAGCGAGGCGGAGGGTAGGGGATGGAAGCCCCTAAAAAGCGTGGCAGGAATGAAGGCCTGGCTTAACAATGCCGCCATAGAGCCTTTGTGGCATGATGCCGTTTACGGCGAGATGAGCGCACACCAGAAGTTCGACCGCCGGCACAAGACCCAGCTTCCCACGATGCGTGATGCCCTGTGGTACGGTGACGGTACGAAACTGAACCTGTACTACCGTGACGAAGACGGCAATGTGCGCACTACGGGCGTGTATGAAGTGATAGACGCGGCTACGGAGGTGTTCCTCGGTTTCTGCATCAGCGACACGGAAGACTACGAGGCGCAGTATATGGCCTACCGTATGGCCATACAGGTGAGCTGCCACAAGCCATACGAGATTGTACACGACAACCAGGGTGGCCACAAGAGGGCCAATTCAAGTGATATGCTGGACAAAATATGCCACATACACAGGACCACGGCTCCGTATAACGGTGCCTCGAAGACTATAGAGAGCGTGTTCGGACGCTTCCAGCAACAGGTGCTGCATAAGGACTGGCGTTTCACAGGCCAGAATATAACGGCCACGAAAGCCGGCAGTCGTCCGAACATGGAATTCATCGAGGCCAACAAGGACAAGCTATATACGCTGGACGAGTTGAAGGCCGCCTATCTGAAAGCCCGTACCGAATGGAACGAGATGGCGCATCCCGCCACAGGGGAATCCCGTATAATGATGTATGAGAACAGCGTAAACCCGGACACTCCGAAAGTGACGGTGTATGACATGATAGATATGTTCTGGGTGACCTGCAGCAGGATGAGCACCTTTACGAGCAGCGGCATAGAGATAACAGTGAAAGGGCAGAAGCGCGTGTATGAGGTGATGAGCAGCCCCGGTGTTCCCGACATAGAGTGGCGACGGAAGCACACCTACCAGCGTTTCGTGGTGAAATACGACCCCTACGACTTTACGAGCATCCGCCTGTACTGGAAAGACAAGGCCGGCGGCCTCCGTTTCGAGCGGACAGCAGAACCCTACATTGTTATACACCGTGCCATACAGGAGCAGACGGAGGGCGAGGCCGCGTTTATACGGGCACAGCAGGCCGCCACGGAACAGAACCGCATAGAACGGCAGGTGGCGGCCAAGGAAATAGAATACGCCGAGGGTGTGGCACCGGAGCAGAACGGACTGACCACCCCGAAGCTGAAGGGCACACGGTCGGACGTGCAACGTCAGATAGACCGCCGTACGCGCAAATACAGCCGTGAGCCGGAAGAGTTGAGCCTTGGCCGTGTGACAAAGAAAGTAAGCCAGATGGACTGGATGGACACGGAAAACGACAGTACCGTGGTATTCCTGCCGAGGCGCGTGGAAAAGAAAGTAATGGACAATAAACTATAAAGAAATGGAACTGACAACAAAAGACAAAGAGCAGATATGCGCCCGTCTGAAGGCGTATGTGGACAAATACCCAAGCCAGAACAAGGCCGTGGGCAGTCTGAAAAGCACCAGTGCCGGAACGGTGAGCAATATCCTGAACGGCAAGTGGGAGAATATCAGCGAGGACATGTGGCGTAGGATAGCCGACCAGGTGGGTACCGTCGGCGGTGTGGATGCCGGTTGGCAAATCGTGGAAACCGGGGCGTACCAGGAAATCACCTACGCCTTGGATGATGCCCAAAAGTATAAGAACGTGACATGGGTGGTCGGGGAAGCCGGCTGCGGCAAGACCACCACCGCCAAGATGTACGCTTCTGAACACCGGGAAGTGTTCTACCTCCAATGCTCAGAGGACATATACAAGGGCGAGTTCGTACGTGAGATAGCCCGTCTGGTGGGCATCCGTGGCGAGGGCTATACCGTCCGTGAACTGTGGAAGGCCATCCTTGACAACCTTATACAGATGGATGCCCCGCTGCTTGTGTTTGATGAGGCGGACAAACTGACCGAAAGCGTGTTCCACTACTTCATCAGCCTTTACAACAAGCTGGAGGACAAGTGCGGCGTGGTGTTCATGAGTACGGACTACATCAAGAAGCGTATCAGGAACGGCCTGCGCTGGGAAAAGGCAGGTTACAAGGAGTTTTACAGTCGTATCGGCCGCAAATACTTCGAACTGGAGGACACCACACCTAATGACGTGTATGCCATTTGTACGGCCAACGGCCTGTGTGACCGCAAGGACATCGACACGGTGATAAAGGATGCCGAAGCCTGCGACTTTGACTTGCGCCGTGTAAAAAAGAGCATACACAGGGTAAAGAGAATGAACGGGAAGTAACAATGGGAAGGGCATTGACAGTGAATGAGGTGTTGAACAGAAAGCGGCACACGTTTCCTTTTTCCGGAGCCTGGGCGGACGCATTCGGCCAGCCGGAACGTACCGGCGTATGGTTTGTGTGGGGCAACTCCGGCAACGGTAAGAGTAGCTTCGTGATGCAGCTCTGCAAGGAACTATGCAAGTATGACCGTGTGGTTTATGACAGCCTGGAGGAGGGCGACAGCATGACGATGCACCAGAGCCTGTTGCGTCATGGCATGAGTGATGTCGGTCGGCGTTTCAATCTGTTGGATGCCGAACCAATGGATGAACTGCAGGAGCGTCTGAGCCGCCGCAAGAGTTGGAACATAGCTATCATAGACTCCTTCCAATACACGCAAATGAGTTACCGTGACTATATCCGAATGAAGGAGCAGAACAGGGACAAACTGCTGATATTCGTCAGTCATGCCAAGGGACGTTCCCCACGCGGCAGCGCGGCCGAGAGCGTGATGTATGACGCCACGCTGAAGATATGGGTGGAGGGCTTCAAAGCGTTTAGCAAGGGACGGTTTATCGGTGAGACGGGAGAATACACTATTTGGCCGGAAGGGGCGGAGAAGTATTGGGGATTGGGTAATACGAATCATCAAGACAAATTATAAAACATATAATATGAGAAAGAAAGTATATATAGCAGGTAAGATTGGGAAAGAATTTCCCAGTGAAGCCACCTTTATAAAGTTTGAAAAAGCGGAAAGGCAACTTCTATCAAAAGGATATGAAACATTCAACCCGACTAACAGTGGTCTTGGAGCAACGGCTGATGCCCTTGCCAAGTTGAATGGCACAGACTTCTATCGGGAAATAATGTTACTCGATTTGCAGGAGCTTGCCAAGTGCGACGCTATCTGTATGCTCCCGGATTGGATTGAAAGTCCCGGTGCTGAAGTAGAGTTCCGTTTTGCGAAAGCAATAGGTTTGGAAATAATGTATAAGAACTACGACAAAGATGAGTAAGACAAGACAAATACTTGATTTGAGTAGCCCGACCATAAAGACCAGACATGAGCGTATTATCGGACTTGTGCAGCAATGCAATTATTGTTGTGGGAACGGATGGTTTTGGGGACTGGATGACAGCCGTGAAAGCATAAAAGTTCCGTGTCCTATTTGTGGCGGCACAGGTAAGGTGAGGCCAGAGATAACAGTAGATTGGAAACCCATAAATGAAAAGGTATGAGAGCGCATGATTTAACACAGGAACAGTTGGCATGGTTCAAAACTAACTTTAGCCATACCAAGAATCAGGAACTGGCGGATACGCTCAGCACTTCACCCCGCTCAGTTACACGGATAGCCCGTGAGTTGGGATTATGGAAGACCAAGGAGTTTGTGGTAGCCATGCAGCGCAATGCCTCGGAGTGCGGTGCAAGAGCCAATCGTGCAATGGGTGGCAATGCCGGGACTAAGAACCTTCTCCTTTATGGCAAGGCATACCGTTTCAAAGCCGGAGAAAGTCCTAAAGACCGCATGAGTGCAGAGGCATTTGACGACATGCACCGCCGTATAGGCGAGAGTCGCAAGGAAACATTCAGGAAGGAACGCCGTCGCGTGATGTTCGGATTAGAACAGAAGACAAGCCTCCGTGTGGTGAGATGTCCGAAAGAAAAAGTGAGCCTTCGCAATAATCTCCGGAAATACGGCTATGATATACCTCGTGGTTCCAATGAGGCTACTATAACAAGCAAGACCCGGCGTTCACTCAGTATGGAGGTGAAAGCAGAGAATATGGGGATTAGATTTTATACAGACGATGATACAGAAGAATGACATGGCACAGGAGGTAACCAATTTTGCCCGGTTTTATGGCATATTGAAAAAGAGTTATTCATTTGCTACCAAGGAGCTTGGCGAGGTGTTCAAGGAAGAAGTAGTGAGCCAGTTCTCCGGCGGACGTACTACTTCTCTCCGTGAGATGACAAAAAAGGAATATGACGAGATGTGCGACAAACTTGAAGGGTTCACCCCCGAATTGCTCCGTACCGTCCGCGATGAGCTTCGTCGGCACCGCAGCGTGTGTCTGAACCTTATGCAACGAATAGGCGTGGACACAACCGATTGGACAGCGATAAACAAATACTGTCGAAGTCCTAAAATAGCAGGTGTTGAGTTCCGTGAGCTGGATATTGACGACCTCGACCGTTTGTCGTTAAAACTTCGTATGATACTGAGAAAACAGAAAGATAAACATTAATAACCTTTTAATTTTACAATTATGGCAACAAAGAGACAAAAGAAAACAGTGATTACCGGAGTGACCCGTGAAGAGGCGGAACAGGCATTTGCCAGCTATGCAAAGTCTGACGCAAGTATTAACAAGATAAATGCGGACATTGACCTGCAATGCGCGAAAATCCGTGAGAAGTACCAGGATAAACTGGCGAGTCTGGCATGTGACCGCGAGTGTGCTTTTGACACATTGCAGGCATACGCCACAGAGAACCAGACGGAACTTTTCGCAAAGAAAAAGAGCCTCGATATGGCCCACGGTACAATAGGCTTCCGTACCGGGACACCGAAATTGAAGACGTTAAAAGGCTTCACATGGGCAAGTGCGCTGAACCTTGTCAAAGAGTTCCTGCCGGACTTTATCCGCAAGACTGAGGAAGTGGCAAAAGACAGGCTGCTTGCTGACCGCGATGTGGATGGCATGAACGAAAAAATGGCAAAATGCGGTATAGTGGTGGCGCAGGACGAAACATTCTACGTAGAGCCAAAGCAGGAGGAAAGTGTCTGAACTTTATGTTATAACGTGCTTTTGTTCAAAGTGTAAACAGAAAATGAGGCATCTGTAACGGGATGTCTCATTTTTTTGTAGTAATACGCAGAAAAACAGATACCTTTGCAGTATGTCACGCGGTAGGAACAAAGAACTAATATCTTCCAGGGACCTTAAAATGTTTGAGCGTTACTATTACTGGACGGAAATTCGTCGCTTGCGTTTTGATGATACCATCAAGAAACTGAGCGAGGAAGAGTTCTTTGTGTCCGAGAGCCGTGTGATGCAGATAATCCGCCGTATGATACAGAGCGGTGCCACCGTAGACGGCAAACACATAGAACGTCCCATGTTCACCGGCTTCAAGGTCACTTCAAAGGTTTCCCTACCGAAATCACAATCTTCTTCGGGGCAGCAGCTTTTATTGTTTCCTGAACAATGTCCTTGACGGAAACCGAGTACAGCATCTCGTAGACCTTGATGCCATGACTCCATGTGTAGAACTTTGATTTTTCCCTGATGAGTTCTCCGTCTTCTATCGGCCGGAAGCATTGCATTGAACGGTGCAGCCTGTCCACCATTTCCGACCGTTCCAGTATGGCCTCCATAGTCCCGGAACCATAGTGTGTGTCATCATAACAGTCTATGACGAGACGGACACCGATTTTCGCCTTTCCTTTCTGGCTTTTGCCCGCGAGGTTCTCCCAGTCCGTTTCCGGATTATCGATGAGAACACAAGGGAACGTGACAGGATACGTGTCCATGTCCACCTTGTCAATAGCCTCCAACTGTCCGTAATCCTCATCAACCAACGACAGTTCCGGCATTTCCTTCTTGATATGGTCAATGAGATGATAAAGCAATAATTCCATCTTTTATTCTTTGAATTGAATCGTTTATAATCCTGTTCACCTTGGTACGCAGTTCGGCGGAATCTCCCATGAACCTGCGTTGCGGTATTTTGGCGTGGACGGTGATGTTCTTTTTCTTTGTCAGGGCAAGACCTTTCCACTTGTCAGCCTCCGTTGGCAACTCTTTCGGCAGTTTGCCTTTTCCTTTGACACCGGCAAGCGAGTAGACCATGTGCCATGCGTATTTACGCATACGTTCGGTGATTGTCGGGTGTGTGGTAATCTCCCCACCGTCATTGTGTATGGCAGCATACGGTACAGGATTCTCTACTGTAACCGTTCCTGGACCGGTTGTCGCCTGTATGGAGCGCATGAGGTGGTCGCGCCTGGATGTGAGCGGCCCGTATTTGGAATCCGGTGAGTTGCCGTCCTGACGTCTGGTGCGTTTCCATGGGTGCAGTCCGTTGTCAAGCCATCCTCCGTCCCGGAAATTCTGTTTGAAGTGGTTTACAGCCACCACCCCGACCTTTCTCGGAAGTCGGTCGTTTACCTCCTTTACAATGTCGTCCTTTGCCTTTCTGACCAATTTTTCTATGTCTTTTGCCTCCATGACAGTAGTATTTTGTCCGTTTATGCTTGTTATTGAGAATAAATTGTTATCTTTGTGGCGGAGAAGTTCCTTGTCTATGCTGGATTGTAGTTCCAGCCGTGACTTGGGGCTTTTTCATTTTCTCAGCGATTTCAAGATATTGGCACTGTCTGAAATGCTGTAGAGGATAGTATTCCCGTCTGTGTATTCTTTCACAATAATCCAAGTTTTATCGCCCCGTATTGATGTCTCAAAGAGATGGATAGTAACATTCCCATCTGTTTTATCGTCTCCAGGTCCCAAGTACTTTGACTGTTTAAGAACGTCATCGATATATAGAAGCATCCTGTTTTTTTCTGCATAATGTATATGTGGCTGATTTGTCCACTCGTCTATGCTTCGTCTTGAGACCGCAATCTTTCCGTTAAAGTTGGGGTGTGAGAGGGAAGAACCCTGGAGCGTCTGCCTTGCCGCTTTCTTTATATCCTTTATTTCTCCTTTTTCAGTACCATACAGGCATCCGTCAATGAAGGGACAGTTGTAGCAGTCTTTCTGTCTGTTTGTAAACCACGCTTTCAGTCTGTTTCTGAATCCGCTTTTCCTGTAGGCGAAACATTGGCTGCACTTGTCCGGGAAATAGGGATGCCTGTCTGAGAACGTATGCCCGTCCTTTCCCGGATTATTCTCCAGTCCGCGATGCGGTGCTGCCGGTTCCAAATCATCGGGGCAGTTCACCGGCTCATCCGTTGCCTCAAGCGAGCATTTGCAGTTCCAGCGGTCCCCAGGATGATGTTCGTTCCAGAACGGGTCGTCAATGGGCAGCGTGAGTTTCATCTGCCAGTACCGGCGGTGTGAACTTTCCGGTTCCGGTGATGTCGTGGGCATCCATCTGAGGTTGGGCAGTATGTCCTTGTTGCGCTCGAACTCCCTCCAGTCTGCGGCCGCATGGGCGCGTATGACCGCCATATCATATTCCGTGCGCAGCCATGAGCCCACCTGATGGGAAGTTATGCCGGACACGTCATGCAGCCACTTGTCAAACGGCTTCAGGTTACCGTCCCCGTCAAGGAGCTTGGCGGCCATCTCCACGCCCATAGTATGGACCTTGAAAGCGGAGAAGACCTCATTTGAGTGCCGGAGTTCCCGGTAGAACATCGTGTCATGCGAGGGAGGTGTCTTGGCTTGTGCAAGACCCTCCACCGTACCCTCATTGATGACGCGCTGCACCTCATGCCATAAGGTCGCATCCACCTCTTTTGAAGTGTCAAAGCCGTTGTATACCTTGTGCATGAAAGCACTGAGCACGTCCGCATCGAACCGGACAGAAGCATTGTTTTGGATATGGTGGCCACAGTTGCAGTGATGGTCTCCGTAATAGAGCGTATCTATCAGAAGTCTGTGTCCGCCCCGGTAACCGGGGCTATTCCGAAAAAACTTCTCAAACTGTTTTTGAACGCTTTTTTATCACCGTTCAAATTCTCTTTTTCCGGCTTGTCCTCCTTGTCATTCATGCTCCGGCGTATGGCTTCCTTCTGTGCCAGGGCATCCGCTTTCTGCTTGTCGTAGTCCTTTGGCTTCTCCACTCCGAACGTCTCATAGAGCCAGTCATCATCCATCGGCAGCCCCATTCCCTGCAGTTTCTGTACGATGTCAATCTGTTGCGATGGAATGATTTTGTCTTTCTTGGCATATACGAACTCCCCGCCCTCGACATTATATCCGAGATTCGCGAAGATGGGGCGCATATTGTAGTTGAGGATGTCCAGAAGAAAGTCGCGGTCATCCACATTCATGTCGTCCTCCTCCTTCTTGTGGACCTCTCCAAGAGCCTGTGTGCCGGTTTCTTTCGCATCCGTGGTGAGCGTATTGCCAAGCACACGGATAGATATTTTGCTGTCCCAGTAGTCCGCGAAAGTCTTGTACAGGTCAGACGACCCGGTCTTGTTCCCGGCTTCTATCAGCGTGAGCTCACTGTCTTTTGGATGGATATACACCGCGTTCGTACCCTGCCGTCTTGCCTCTTGAATGAGCCGTTTTCGTGCCGTCTCGTCCCCAGCGTCGTATGTATATTCGCGGATGGGCATTCCGAAAATGTTGCAGAACTGCGCCCAGTCCGCCATGTCCCCGCGTTTGTAAAGCACGGCAGGCATCAGCTCGGCGAAAATGCCCAGTCCACGTTCCGTACCCACGAACAGGCAGTTCTCGAAGTCGTCTATGGGTATTCCGTCCTGGTCGTTCTGGAACTTGAGCAAAGTCTTCCGTACTGGGTCATAATGCTTGCGGTCGATGAGGTCGTACCTTATGTTGTTGTCCTCGTCCAAATAAAACTGTACCAGCGTGAAGCCCCAGAATTCCGACATGATAAGGTCTTTGCGAAGCTGCTTGAACCACGGCGAGCGTAACTGTGCATTGATGGTGTCGTCAGGTTCCCCGTTACGCTGGAACTCGATAGGCAGCCGTGTAACGCCGCGCAGCCTCTTGTCGAGCACTCCTGACAGGTGGAGGTCGAGCGTGGCAGACTCGTACATGTCGAACAGCCGTGTCCGGTTGGAATAGTCAATGCTTTTTGCCAGCGTGACCGAACTCATGTATGCTTTCATGTCGAAGAGGAATATCTCCGGCATCTGCAGCACCACATCCGGCAACCTCTGACCATTAGGAACACGCATTCCTCCCTGAACAATCTGCCGGGAATTTTTACTCTTTTTATTCTTGTCTTTTTTCATAGGAACAATGTTTATCTTAATGTCGGCCTTACATCGTCTGCCTGTATCTGCCACGGTGAATTATCGCTTAAATCCTCTTCCGGCAGCAATGGCGCACCATCTATTGTAATATCCCCCTTCATGACACCCTTGAGCCATTCCACCGCCCGGTCATATCTGTCCTGCCGTATTTTTGCAATCTTGTACGGGTTGTGCTGGCAGAATATGTGGTAGACGGTGATGTCGATGGCGAACATGAGGATGAGCGCATGGCGGTCATCCCCGGTTGCCGAGAAAATCGTGTTGCAGTCATACGTCTTGTTCATGTATGAGCGCATTTCCGCAACGGCCCTATCCTCGCATATCTCAATAATCTGTGGGTCGTATGACGCAGATTCTTTCCGCAGAAGAGAGTCAAGAATCTCCCTGTGTATAGTGGCATCATAGTCCTCTATGTTTATAAAGTTTGTCATGGTTACATCCTGTATATGTTATCTTCGTTAATCTCGTCGTATGATATGGTGAAAGTCGGTTCAAGTTCTGCCGTCTTCTCGTCTATGATGGTGGCACCACCCTCAATACAGTCCGGGCCGTCGGCGTTGTATGGCAGGTGCATCTCGAACAGCTTGAACTGGTTGATGAGTTCCTGCATGTGTGGATTGTCCCGTTCCTCCTCATTGAACACCCACGCGCCATTACGGTCAATCGGTTCCAGATGCGCTTCGATTCGCGTTGCCTTATCAGTCTTTTTGCGCTCGTCCCCCTTGATATAAAGCTCGCGCTTGCGTTTCTTGCATTCGTCCCGGAGCAGCGGTTTGAACACCTGGTTGAAGAACGGGTCCTGAAGCTTGTTGTTCTCCATGTAGAAATAGACATTCGTCTTGCCGCCTACATAATCCATCAGGTCGAAATACCAACTGATAAATACGGCGTTCAACTCACGCGCGAGGAAGCCCTTGATGATGTAATAGACACCTTTGTACTTACCGACCAGCCATAGACCTTTTGTGCTGCTTGCCTTTTTCTTTGAGTCTGAATATGCGGGGTCCCCGTAGGCTATGAGAAACTTGAACTTACGCAGCGGCGGCACTTTGCCGAACGGGAGGTTCTTGAAGATGTTTCCTTCCGAAACCGGATTGTTGAAATACTCCGCCTGTGCGTTCTTTGCGGAAATGTTGGAAAGCACTGTGTCAATCTGCTCTTCCGTGTTCTTCTGCGGCCATGTGCTGCATCCATTTTTGTCCCGTATGTTGACTATATCCCAATGTCTTGCCCTTTCCCCAGCACGTTTGATGCAGCAGTCCTTGGCGATGATATTTCCGCACCACAGCACCAGTGTAGGCTCCGATATGGAGCGGGTAGGGTAGAGTGCGCCTTCGAACCAGTCCCACTTCTTTTTCAGCGTTTCCGGATTGCGGCAGTCCTCGTCGGTGTCATAGTCATCAAGGTAGATGACATCCGGGCGCACTTCTTCGTTTCTCGCTCCACGTGGTGCGGAACCGGCACCCAACGCTACGAACTTCGCGCCGCATCGGGTCGTGAAATCCTTATCTGTCCATGCTCCGAGTGTGACCTGGTTACCGTAGAACTGGCGCAATCTCGGATTGCTCTCGAAGTTCAGCTTATACGGAGTAAGCAGCCGGATGGCAGATGCCTCGGTTGCCGATGCCAGGACTATAAACTTCTTACGCTTGGTAAGGGCAAGGTACATCAGAATGAACATGGCCACGGTGGACTTCGCCAACTCGCGGCTCCATGACAGGACCTCATACCATTCGTCATGCTCTATGACACGGCGTATCGCCTTGATATGGAATGGTGCGAACTCATACTTCGCGTATTTCGGGAAAAAGTATTTTATCCATGCGATAGGGTCTTTCTCCAGTTCCGTACGCTTCTTCTCAATGTCCCGTTTTGACATCCAGTCCTCTACGGGGACATCGGCGGCCAATGCCTTGTGATGCTCGCTCCATCTCTGGAGGGCTTTCTTGTCTTCAAGTGTCATCTCATCTGGTCTTTAATGAACGCGTCAAGCAGGTTGTTGAACTCCTTGGCCTTTTCCAAGTCAAGAGGACGCAGCCAGTTGGTGAAGCGTATGCCCACATCCACGATGTCGGCAATACCGACGTCCGTCTCAATCTTCTTGATGGCGGAAGCCAGTTTCGCGAGCGTGTCCGCCTCCGCGACGGTCGCGAAACGTTTGCCTTCCTCGCGACTGTTGATATTGTTGTTTATCTCTATAATCTGCCGGTTCAGTCCGGAGAGTATCTGTGCCGGCGTGATGGTGATGGACGCTTTCAGTTCATCCCATGCCCCGTCCTTAATCCATCTGGAAACGGTCTGCCGTGTGGTACCCACCTTGTCGGCAATCTCCTCCTGCGTATAGTTGCCGTTGAGGAAAAGCGACTTTGCGATGTCTTTCTTGTCGATGCTCTGTTTGCCCATAATAATTCAATAATCGTGCTGCAAAGTTCCGAATAATCAGGTAGAAAATGAAACAATGATTTTATGATGGCATCCTGCGCGACTATCATTGCAACCCGCTGACGCTACGATAAAAACGTGGTTTTGATATGTCGGGAAAACATGGGAATTTTGCATCAAAAATCGTGCGAAATGACATCAAGTTTTTTCAATGTTATCCCAGGTGACGGGAGTGCCGCGTTGCTTTTGTACGGCGACATAGGTGATGGCTACAAGGTGGAGAGCGGGCGCATAGTCAGCGAGCTCTTAGCCCTGCAGTCGCAATATAAGAAGATAGATGTGCGTATCAACAGCCGTGGCGGTGACGTGTTCAGCGGCATGGCCATATACAACGCGCTCAGACAGTCGAAGAGTGACATTACCATATATATAGATGGTGTGGCAGCCAGTATCGCCGCAATCATCGCCCTGTGTGGTAAACCACTATACATGAGCCCTTACGCCAAGCTGATGCTCCACAGTGTGAGCGGCGGAACCTGGGGTAATGCCTCAGTCTTGCGTCAGACGGCCGACCAAATGGAACAGCTCCAGAAAGACCTTTCCAACATGATAGCTGGACGTTGCGGCATGAAGGCCAAGGAGGTGCAGGCCAAGTACTTTGACGAGAAAGACCACTGGATAGACGCGAAGGAGGCTGTGGACATGAAACTTTGCGATGGTATCTATGACATGGAAACCACAGAGAAGCAGCCCACGACAACGGATGAGATATACAACTATTTTAATAACCGGCTCGTCAGCGGGCCACAAAATCAGAATGAGATGGCTTTAATAGATGACATCAAGGCGATTCCGTCATTCAGTGACAAGGAAGACGCAAGTGCCATTGTGGCACACATCAAGGCACTGGAGAACACGGCTACCAAAGTGAACGCTCTCCAGCAGACCAATGATGCCTACAAGGCACAAATTGAAAACTTGCAGAAAAAAGAGGTGGAGGTCTTTTTGAACAAGGCTGTGTCCGAGGGCAAGATTACAAAAGAGCAGCTCCCGTTGATGGAGAAGCTGATGAACAGCGACCGTAAGGCCGCAGAAGAACTTATCAACAGCATGAAGCCCGCCAGTCCGGCCAGACGTGCTGTGGACTTCATCAACCATGAAGACGGGAAGGGAGGCTTTGAAAACAAGACTTGGGACCAGCTTGACAAGGAAAATCTCCTTGCAGAGCTAAAAGACAAGGACTTCTCCCTTTTCTGTTCCAAGTTTAAGGATAAGTTCGGAATAGACTACAAAGAATAAACAGTAACCATTAAATTTTAGAGTAAAATGGCATTAAACAAGCAAATATGGGTGAACACCATCGTTGAGAACTTTTTCCCGGACAACAGTTTCGTGACAAAGAGTAAGGATGACTCCATTTTCGTGGAAAACAAAACCGTGCATATACCTAATGCGGGAGAACCGTCCGGTGTAGAGATTAACCGCACAGAGAAACCGGCAAAGGTAAAGCAACGTACAGACCATGATTTGGAGTACAGCATGGACGAACTGACCACGAATCCGATTTACATCCCCAACATTGACATGGTGGAATTGTCATACGACAAGCGTACGAGCATTCTCTGGAACGACCGTATGCAACTTCGGAACGCCGCCCATCAGAACCTTCTCTACCGTTGGGTCAATGAAGACCTTATCGTCGAGACATCCGGAGAGAACCGTGCGGCGCACACATCTGACAAGGCCACCGGAAACCGTAAGAAGATGACAAAGGCCGCCGTCCTTTCCCTGATGACGAGGTTTGATACGGACGATGTGCCGTCAGAAGACCGTTACATTCTTTTGGATGCCTGTATGCATGCAGACCTTCTGGCAGATTTGACAGAGAAGGAACTGAGTTCATTTCTGGCATCGGCCGATGCGCAGAAGGGTATTGTCGGCAATCTGTATGGCTTTAACATCATGAAGCGCTCACGGGTGCTCCGCATGACCGCTGCCAAGAAACTGCTGAAATGGAATGAGGCAGGCGTGGCCGGCGAACTGGCCGCAGGCTTGGCATGGCAATCCCAATGCGTGAGCCGTGCCATGGGAGAAGTCAAGATGTTTGGCGGCAAGGACGATCCAGTCTACTACGGCGACATCTATTCGTTCCTGATGCGCGTTGGTGGTACTCGTCGCCGTTACGACAAGAAAGGTGTTGCCACTATCGTAGAGGCGGCAGTTACGGCTTAATCATTAAAACAAGACCTTTATGCAATTACCAAGAGTAAAAATCCAGTTTCTAAACGGCCAATTGGGAACCGTCGGTGAAAGCCCCGACGGCCTCATGGCCCTTATCTGTGGCGCGTCTGCAGTAACCGGAAAACTTGAGCTGAACAAGGTGTACCCAGTTACAAGCATGGATGATCTGGCGGCACTCGGTGTGACTGAGGCAAACAACGCTACGCTTTACAAGCAGGTTAAGGAGTTTTATGACGAAGCTGAAAGCGGCACGAAACTCATAATCTATCCTGTTTCCGCAAATGCGAAAGCCACCTTTCTTTGTGATTATACAAACGTGGCGGAAGGATTTGCCCGTGACCTGATTATGCGCCAGAACGGTGCGCTTCGCGGTATAGGTGTGGCAGGCATTAACACTGGCGGTACATCTGTCAGCAATGATGGACTTGACCCCGATGTGTTTACGGCTCTCCCCAAAGCCCAGCAACTTGCCGAATGGGCGACATCAGAGTTGTATGCCCCGCTATTCTTTGTATTGGAAGGACGCAACTATGATGCTTCCAAAGAACTGAAGGACCTGACAGGAGAGAAGTACAATCGTGTGGCAGTTGTCATAAGCGACACTGTCAGTGACAGTAAAGGCGCCTGTGTGGGAACTCTTCTCGGTCGTATTGCGTCCATACCTGTACAACGTAACATCGGTCGTGTGAAAGACGGCTGCCTGTTCCCATTGGAAATGTACGTGGGGACGAAAAAGATTGAGGAAAGTGGCAGCACTATCAGTGCAATCTTCGAGAAAGGGTATATCGTACCGAGAAAGCATGTCGGCCGTAGCGGCTACTATTTTTCTGATGACCAAATGGCGTGTGACCCTACGGACGATTACGCCCACATAGCGAACCGCCGTGTCATAGACAAAGCCTACCGCATTGCATACGATACCATGCTTGAGGAACTCCTTGACGAACTTGAACTGAATGAGGATGGAACTATGCAACATGCAGTCGTCAAGAGCTGGCAGCAGACGCTGGAGAACGCCATCAACCGCAAGATGACTGCCAACGGTGAACTGAGTGCCACAGACGGCGAAGGCTGTAAGGTATATATCAACGAGAAGCAGAACGTGGTGTCTACTTCCAGGATAGAACTGAATTTGAAAGTGCGTCCTCATGGCTATGCGCGGTATATTGACGTGAATTTGGGCTTCTTAGTGACAACAGTATAAAAAATCAGATATGGTCAATACAAGAGAATATGAATGGGCTGATGTGTCGGTTGTCATGGCCGGCCGCATGGTTACCGGGCTCCGTGGTGTGAAATACAGTGCGAAGCAGGAAAAAGAAGCTCTGCATGCCAAAGGCAACAAGCCCCACAGCATCCAGCGTGGTAACAAGACGTATGACGGCGAGATAACGCTTCTCCAAAGCGAATATGAGGCGTTAAAGCAAGCCTGTGGGGGTGACATTCTGGATTCGAGTATGGACATCGTCGCAGCTTATGGCAATCCCAGTGCCGGTGATGTCGTTACGACAGACATTCTGGTCGGTGTCGAGTTTACGGAAGACAATACCGAGTGGAAACAAGGTGACAAGTACCAGGAGAAGACACTGCCGTTCCTGTTTATCGACAAGAAGAGCGTGTAGAGGCATATATGTGATTTGAACAATGTTCAACAACCATTCAAACAGTAAAAAATGAAGTACACAAAAGAACAGGTTGCCGAGTGGAAAAGGAAGCATGGCGATATTTTTGAACTCAGCGTGGAAGACAAAAGCTGCATACTTCGCAGACCGAACCGTAAGGATTTGAGCTATGTCAGCGTAGTGAAGGACCCGATAAAGATGAGCGAGACCCTGTTGAAACAGCTTTGGCTGGCTGGGGATACGGAGATACAGGAGGAAGACGACCTCTTCCTTGCGATTATTCCCAAAATGGAAGAAGTCATCAAGGTTAAGGAGTCAGTAATAAAAAAGCTTTAGCGGATGCCGATGTCCCCGATTCCGAAGAGTGTGACGTGTTATTCCTCAACACACTTTTAAGATATTATATGCACATTGACCCTGACACTTTGAGTGATGAAGAATGGGCATGGACAATCCGGTATCTGATTGACATCCGCAAAATGGAGGCGAAGGCGAATAATGGACAGCGTACTTAAGTTCCTAATCAAGTTACAGGCAGACGAGGGAAATGTGCTGAGCGTTGCCCGGCAGACCTCGAAGCAGCTTGACGAAATATCTCGTAAGGCGACTTCGACAGGGGCTCGTTTACGGGAAGCCTTCTCCTTCTCCAAATTCAAGGACTCGCTGATGTCCTTACCAGGAATGCAGTTCCTTGCAAACCCATACGTTCTCATCAGTGCCGGTATCGGGGCGGTCACATCCCTTGGCGCACAGGCGGAACAGACCTCCGTCGCGTTCACGACCCTTGTCGGCAGTGAGGAAAAGGCGGCCGGCATATTGAAACAAATCAATGAGTTTGCCGCTAAGACACCATACAGTAACCTGGATTTGGTGGATAACGCCAAGACCATGCTGAACTTTGGTGTGGAAACGGACAAGGTAAATGGTTACCTCCGTCAATTGGGTGACATCGCAGGCGGAGACAAAAACAAACTCGGTAGCCTTTCCCTTGTACTCGGTCAGGTGGCCAGTGCCGGCAAGATGAGCGGCCAGGACCTGCTCCAGTTTATCAATGCAGGATTCAACCCGTTGAAAGAACTGCAGAAGATGACCGGCAAGACCTATGCCGAACTTCAGGACATGATGAGCAAGGGGCAGATAGGCATGGACGCGGTGGCGGCAGCCATCAACCATGCCACCAGTGCCGGCGGGGCCTTTGCCGGGATGAGTGACAAGCTGAGCCAGACCGTAAGCGGAAAGTTCTCGACACTTGTCGGCAATGTCCAACAGGCGGCCGTAGATATGTTTGAGCAAATCAAACCTATAGTCAATGACATCATGGACCTGTTTCTTGCCATTGTCCCTCCGATAGCATCCGCCCTTAAAGGGATATTCGCTGTCGTAGCTGGTGTCATCGGATTCATTGTAAAATGGAGGGAAGAACTTGGTCTTCTTGCTGTAGTCGTGGGTGTGGGAACCATAGCCTTCAACCTTCATGCTATTGCCATTGCCGGAATGGTGGGAGTAATCAAAGTCGTTACGGCGGTGACAAAGGCATGGGAAGCTGTCCAGTGGCTTCTGAACGTAGCTCTGACGGCCAACCCGATAGGACTGATTATTACGGCTATTGCCGCCCTTGTCGCGGCCGTTGTCTATTGCTGGAACAAGTTTGCCGGTTTCCGTGCTTTCATTCTGACGATGTGGGATACCCTGAAGGGCTTTGGCAACATCATCAAAGAGTACGTCATAGACAGGATAAAGACCCTGATGAGCGGCATCGGCAAGATTGGCGAAGCCCTGGCAAAGCTCTTTGGCGGAGACTTCAAAGGCGCATGGAACAGTGCCGTACAAGGGGTAAAAGACATAACAGGTGTCACCAGTGCGGAAAAGGCGTTCAAACAGACCAGGAAACTGGCTGAAGGTGTAAAGACCGAATATGACAAGAACTATTCCGTTGAGAGTGCCAAAGATAAGAAATCTCCAGCAAAAGCCACGTCGATAAGTACACCGGGCACGAAAGGGAGCACAGCAGGAGAGGTAGTTTTTAATACCGCTACTACCGGAGGAAAGGGCAGTAAAGGCGGCAAGAAAGGCAGTGGGAATAAAACCGCCGAGGCTTTGGCCACAGGCGGAACGAGAAGTACCAGCATAACCATGAACATAAGCAAGTTCTTTGATAACATATACGTGACGATGGCTGACAAGACCGACACGGCGGAACTTGAACGCATCGTGCTTCAAAGTATGAACAGGGCTCTTGCCATAGCAACCAGTACCGAATGATGAAAACAACGAGATTCATACTCCAGAACATAGCCCTCCGGGCAATGGGGCTGACGAAAGTCCCTCCTTATTGGCTGTTCCGTGAAAATAACTTTTACGGAGTCAATACAGGCTATCTTGGCGGCAAGACCATCCCGGACGGTTCAGACTTCAATGTGGAGGACATGAGCGACGAGGAACTTGAGGAAGTGGTCCGTACCAACGCGCTCGGGGTCCCCATGATCATGCCCTTACGGTTCCAATTAGAGGAATCCGGCGCAAAGGAGTGGCTGTTTCCTTTAGAGCCGATGATAAGTCTGAATGGGCAGAATATCATCGTCCGCCGTCATGTGAGCAAGGGCAGCATAAAAGGAAGCATCAAAGAACGTTGGACGCAGGACGACTATACGGTAAGGATTGAAGGCATCCTTATGTCCCGTGAGGGCAAATATCCAGAGGAGGACGTGGCGACCTTAAAAAACTTCTGCGAGGCGGGACACGTGAAGGCCCTGTGTCCTCTATTGGAGATTTTCGGCATAAGCCAACTTGCCATAGAGAGTTGGGACATTCCTTTCACGACAGGACTGACCAATCAGAATTATACCATTACGGCCTACAGTGACGACATATACAAACTGTTGCTCAGCCGTGACGACTTAAATGCGTGAGACCATGTACACGATGATATACGACATAGAGATAGGCAACTATAAACTGGGTATGCTTGACAAAGTGGAGGTACACAAGAGCGTCGAGCAACTTTCAGATACCGCTGTCATAACACTTCCGGCGGCGCAATACAACAACGCGCTTGAGGTGGAAAACAAACTGAAGCGCGGTGATGCCGTGAGCATCATGTTCGGATATAAGGAAAGCGGTATGGAGGGCGAATTCAGCGGTTGGCTGCAGCGTATCAGTACGGACGGAGGGAATATCAAGCTGCACTGTGAAGATGATATGTTCCTGTTCCGTAAGGAAATCCCCAATGAGGTGTTGAAAAAGGTCACGCTGAAAACCCTCCTTGACAAGGTAATCACAGGTTGTGGGCTTGACATGAAGGTGGATTGTTCCTATTCCTGGACATACGACAAGTTTGTCATCAACAACGCCACCGGCTACGACGTATTGAAAAAGATACAGGAAGAATGCGGTGCGGACACATATTTGTGTGGCGACACGCTGCATGTGCATCCTCCCGGTGAGATGATGGACGAGGAGCGGTTCTACGACCTTGCTGTCAATGTTGAGGAGGAAAGCCTTACTTACAGGAGAGCGGCAGACAAGAAAATAAAGGTGGTTGTCAAAGCCTTGCTCCCGGACGGGACGGTCAGGGAAGTGGAGACCGGCAGTACCGGCGGTGAGAAGATAGAGATAAAAAGCCCGACTTCCGACGAGGCGAGCATGAAGGCCAGGGGAGAACTGGAAGTGAAGCGGCGCACCTTTGACGGCTACGAGGGCAGCATTACGGGCTGGCTGATACCGATGTGCCGTCCTGCGGACAGCGTAACGCTAAGGGACAAGGACTATCCGTATAAGGACGGAACGTATTTCGTGACGAGTGTGACCACAGAGTTCTCCAAAGAGGGAGGCAAACGAAAAATTGATTTAGGATTCAGATTAAGTTGAGGCATGAACGAGCATAGCAAATTAAGGGAGTATCTGAAACAGGTTGTCGGCGGGGAGAAAATTTCCATTTATCAGGGTGTCGTGAAATCTGTAACCGGGCAGCTTTGTGAGGTGGAGATAGGCAATATCATCATTCCCGATGTACGTTTGAAGGCATCGGAACTGGATGATGACGGCTGGATGCTTGTAACTCCGAAAGTGGGTACTGCAGTGACGGTCGGCAGCTTGAGCGGTGACCTCTCCCAGCTTGTGGTCCTGCAGGTGGACCATATAGAAACAATCGTCATCAATGGCGGCAAACTGGGCGGTCTGATAAATATAAAGCAGCTGACGGATAAGATAAACGAACTTGTGGACACATTCAACAAGCACACGCATAATGTTACGGTGTCCCATCCCGGTGGAACTTTTACGACCGTAAAGCCAGGAGCGGCAGCCCCCTCATTCAATAAAAGTGATTACGAGGATGAAACCATCAAGCACTGAGTAGTATGAAAGGAATACAACTGACATGGGGCGCAGCTGACGGGCAATACCTTGAGCCTGTTGTCAGGAACGGGACACTGGCTGTAGATGATATTCTGCGGCAGAACCAGGCCCTTATCCTTACCCTGCATAAAGGGGAACTGAAAGAACGTCCGGCGGTGGGTGTCGGCATCAGTGATATGTTGCTGGATAATGACCCGATATACTGGCGGACGGCAATAAAAGAGCAACTGGAAATGGACGGGCAGCGTGTCGGAAGCGTTAAAATTACCCATACGGGCATACAGATAGAAGCAACTTATTAAAAAAAAAAAATATGATTGGAAATTTCTTTGAAAGACTTGGCGAGGTTCTTTCCACGGTTTGGGGATGGATACTCTGCCTTATTATGGTCGTGGTGGACTATGTGACCGGCTACGGCATGATGGTGAACATTGCTGTGATGGCGGTAGTGATGGACGGGGCTTGGGGCATAGCCTCCAGTCTGAAGCAGGGCAACTTCGCATTGAGTGAACTGGCGCGTGACACACTGGCGAAACTGGCGGTGTATGGCTGTGCCGTATTGAGTTTCATAGGCATTGATCGGCTACTGGGTGTGGGAGGAGGACTTACAACGGGTGTCATCTGCGCCTGTATCGTGTTGGTGGAACTGTGGAGTGCCAGTGCGAGTATGCTGATATGCTTTCCCCAGATGCCGTTCCTTCAGCTTCTGAAGAAGGCACTTGTGGGCGAGATTGCGAGAAAACTGAATATAGAACCGGGTGAAGTGGAGAACACCCTTCAAATGATGTGTGACGATGGGAAGAGACATTAAATATATTGCCGTCCACTGCACGGCAGGAAATCCAAAGCAGACGGTAAGAGACCTTGAAGCAATCTTCAGGAAGAACGGATGGAAGAATCCCGGCTACCACTATGTGGTGACCGTTGACGGCAAAATACACCAGATGCTTGACGAGAGCAAGGTCAGCAACGGTGTCCGTGGCTATAACAGCGTATGTATAAACGTAGCTTATATCGGCGGATTAAACAATCTGGACACACGGAGCGATGAGCAGAAAAGGTCGCTGGTGTCGCTGCTGAAGTTATTACGGAAAAAATATCCCAATGCCGTCATACAGGGGCATCGTGACTTCAGTCCGGACTTGAACAAGAACGGAAAGATAGAGAAGTGCGAGTGGATTAAGGCCTGTCCTTGCTTTGACGCAAAAACAGAATATAAGGAGATTTGACCATGAAGTGGATTGTTAAAATCATGTGTGTTCTGCTGATGTCCGGATTCGTTTTTTTCCTGCCCGGCTGTAAGACAAAGGAGAAGGTGAGTGAAATCCATAATGAGAATGCCCGGACGAGCATGACCGAAACGAAGACTGAAATGTGCCTTGGCGAGCGTCTTGAGTGTGAAAGTTTTGCTGAACAGACTTTGCAGACGTCAGAAAAGGACAGCCTTGTAGAGAAGTTCAGGGAACGCATAGTCACGGATTCCTGCGGCCGTATCCTGTTTAAGGACAGTGAATACACAAAAGAGCGTTATCTGGGAAAGGTTACCAGCAAGGCAAACAGAAACGGAAGTAACCGGCTGACAGCAACGGAACAAGTAAAGAAACAGTCTCAGGCGGAAACAGACACTTCAAGCACGACAATCCGGGAAAGTACTCAGAAAACAGTCAAAAACACATACCGGTGGCTATGGTTTACAGGGTTGCTCATACTCCTTTTTGCCTGTGGATTCATCATCTCAAAAGTGACACGATGAAACAGATTATCAAAGACGGACAGACTTTGGCCGATGTGGCTGTGCAGGAATTCGGTTCCTGGGAAGCCATGATAGCCATTGCGCATAAGAACGGTATCAGTATGACGGAAGTACCCCAAGCCGGCACGGAACTCATGATGCCTGACGTTGTGTGGAACAGGACGATGCAGAATTACTGCAGGGACAATGACGTGTCACCGGCAACCGCCCGTGACCAAAGCGGCTTCCGTCTGAGGATATTCGGTGAAGAGTTTAAGGAAACATTCAAATAAAAGCGTATGGCAAGGAGTGTAGCGGAAATAAAGAAGACCATGACGGATGCTTTCATGGCGGACGAAACTATCCGGGAGAAGTACGGGCTGAGCGAGCGTGACACATTCGGTGGAAGTTTCTCCAGTGTGAGCCTTGAGAATATCCTGTTCTTCATACTGGCCGCTTGTTACCATGTACTGGAGATGATATTCGACCAACATAAAATTGACATCGAGAACAAAATTGCTACTGCGGTGGTAGCCAGTGTACCGTGGTACTACAGGATGGCGTTGGCATTCCAGTATGGTGACGGATTGGTCTTTAATGAGACCACGCAGAGATACGAGTATGCTAAGATGGACGAAAGCAAGCAGGTGGTCAAGTATGCGGCTGTACGTGACAAGGGAACAAGTGTCCAGATTCTTGTAAGCGGTGATAAGAATGGTACTCCTGTGGCTCTTTCAAATGATGTCCTAACGGTGTTCAAACAGTATATGAACAGGGTCAAGGTGGCAGGTGTGATTCTGAATGTCATCAGTAAAGACAGTGACAGGCTTTCCATATCGGCAACTGTTGTGATAGACCCTCTTGTATTGAATGAAAGCGGCATGCGGCTGTCTGATGGAAGCAAACCCGTGGAGGATGCCATCAAGGGGCATTTGAAGAATATCACTTATGGTGGCACTTTTAACAAGACAAAACTTGTGGATACCATTCAATCTGTAGAAGGGGTCATTGATGTGGAGTTGCATGAGGTATGCTATACTGATGGGGTGAACGGAGGATGGACTGCGTTGTCAGGGAATAACTATATAGGTTACAGTGGCAGCTATGTGGTTTATGGACTTGAAAATTCATTGAGCTATGTGGTACAAGATTGATTTTACTAAGTTGGTCGTGCAGTTGCTTCCTCCGATATTGCGCAGCGGATTCATGATAAACCTTTTGCGCATAATGATAATTCCACTGCGTTACGTGTACGGGAAATTCGACTCACTTCATACGAATGTATCCGTGAAACTGAATACAACATGCAACGTGATGTATTTGGAAAAGGCTCTTAATGATGCTTTTTTCTTGAAAGGCAGCCAGATATTCATATCGACTCCAGAAGAGGTCAAGGACGGAAATTTTTTCCATCTTCGGAATGAAGTACAGCTTTCAAAGCCATTGTATCTGTTATCAGAACAGCGTCCCTGTTACCTGAATATCAATGGGGAGAAAACCGCCATTGTACACATGATAGTTCATGTCCCGACATTCCTGTGTACTTCCACGGACAAGGATGAAGATAAATACGGAGGCCGTAATTATAATGAAATAAAGAACATATTAAACATATACAAACCAGCTGGGCGTACGTTCGGCATAGAATTATACGATTATGAATAAACTTGTTTTCAGTTCCGGCGGTCAGCCCGTTTACCTTGAAGATTTGAAACTGCTCCAGGACAACATGATGGAATTGGTACGTTCCCTATTTTTGTTAAGTCGAGGTTCGGACGCCATTGCTTCGGATGATGAAGACTATGCAAACAGTGTGGGGCTTCCGGTATATGCGACGGCACGTCATATAAATGGGTGTGGTGATGCAAATCTGGAGACAATGCAGGCTCACAAATTGATAACAGCGGAAGGCGTCTATGATGTACCCGAATTTACATTACATGAAGGAGACGCTTATTTGGCCGGATATGACGGCTTTAGTATAGGAGCCGCTCCGTTATACTACCTTCTTGAGGAAAAAACCGTGGAAAGTCGCGAGTTTGAAGACGGACAGGTACGACCGGTCGTGAAGAGTTGCACGGCAAAGATTGTCATAGGTGCTCCCGGAACCGGTACTTACTACAAGGTGTCAGATGTACCCTCTTTTGATTTCCAGTTAGAAACCTTGCTGGGCATCAAACGTAGAGTGAACAAATCATATTATGCGTTAGAAATCGGATAAGAATATGAAATCCATTTACGAACTTCAACAAATAGCCAACCGCCTACGTGCAGTGACAGAGGCGGACAGCATCAGCCCGGAGGACACTTTCGGACTGCAGAGTGATATGTTGGCCTACATAGCCGATATGGAACAGAGTGCCGATGGTCTGGGCATACGTAAGGTGTACAAAACAAAGGCCGCCATGGAGGCGGACACGGCCCCCGTTGGTACGAATGGCAAGGCTTTACGTTACGGGCAGCTTGTGAGTGTGTACGACACAGACAATGCGACCTCCCCGGAAAACGGCAATATCTATGCCTGGCAGAAGCCCGGCTGGCGTCTGATGGGCAATATGGGCAGTATCTACGAATTAAAAGAAAAAATAGAGGAGGAGAGTGAGGCACGAAAAAACGCAGACGACACGTTGTCCAACAAGATAGGTGGTTTGACAAAGTATGTCAATGATACGACAGAAACCCTCCAGGGGAACATAGACATTGAGGAGACCAGCCGTAACAATGCCGACAAGATACTGGAGAAGAATATAGAAAAAGAACGTGCGGAGCGTGTGTCAGCCTGTGAGGAACTTCAGGATAGCATTTCAGGAGAAGCCAAGAGCCGTGAATCTGCTGACACGGCACTCGGAAAACGCATAGACGATGAGCATGCCGACCGCGAGATGATGTGTGGCGTGGTGGAAACGAAATGCAACCTTGCCTTGAGTGGAGCCATAGCCCGTTTCGACGGGATTGTGGATGACGCGGAAATTAAGCTGCAGAGCATAGCAGTAACTGACGGCCGGGTGTTGTATGTACGTTCCAAGAAAGTTTTTGGCTACAGTGGTGGAGGGATGGTATCCGGGCTAATTTCCGGCGGAGCAATACTAAGCCTGTATAATAATTGGTCTACTGCAGACTTGTATATGTCAAAGGAAAGGACAGAAATCCTGAAAGACAAACTGTATCTTCTTGGCGGTACAGCGTATATATGGGACGAAGACAAGGAGGAACTTGCAGAGTTCAGTGGCGGAGGTTCCGGCAGCGGATTCTACAATGTCACCGGCGAGCAGCCATTGGCGAGCGGTTACTACACCAAGGAAACGGCCATTGCGGCACTTGCCGATGCGGACATCAAGGATAAGGACAAACCCGGCATGATTCTCACATTCGAGAAGTCCGCAGGTGAATGGGAGGACTACCGCTTCATATCCAACGACATCAATAATTTCCTCATACCTGCAAGCTGGGAAGAATACGGAGGCGGCAAAATCAAGTCAGTCACGCTTAATGGAAAGACGATAAATCCGGATTCCGACGGTAATGTGGCACTTGTGATAGACCAGATACAGGTTGATGAGAGCCTTGACTCAGAAAGTACCAATCCCGTACAGAACGCGGCCGTGGCACAGAAGATGAATGAAATCAGTGATGCGGCGGTGGGTGGCGTCGAGGTGATACCTGACGGAGACAAGAACACGCTGAACATCCTGAACAAGCAGGGCGGGATAATAGCGTCCGCCGAATTTACAGGCGGAGGCGGCGGAGGTTCCACGGCGAGCCGCATCATCCTTACGGCAGCCCTTGACAAGGCGCAGGTCAAGGAGGGCGGCACGGCAGAACTCACCTATTCATACAGCCACGTTAATTCGGAAGGTGATGCCACGGGTATCAAAGCGGACATAACCATTACCGTAAGCCGTGGTACGACCACTACGTACCAGCAGACATTGAAAGGCGTGAGCGCAGGAACCTATACGCTCGACATAAGCGACTATCTGCTTGTCGGTACGACCGATGTGTACGTGAGGGCGGAAGCCACCACGGAGGACGGCACAAGACAGACTAAACAGGCATATACGAGCATAAACGTAATAACGCTCTCGCTTACGAGTGCCTACAACCTTGCCGCCACAATCGCTGACGGCGGTTACAAGGACACCGACACGATAGAGATACCGTTTACCATTACTGGCAGCGGAACGAAAGACGTGTCCATGTATTTGGACGGGGCTGACATCCCGGTGTCACAGACCATAAACAAGAGCGGCACGGTGAACGGCTCATTCTCCATTGCCAGCTCTTCACTGAGTGCAGGACGGCATACCGTACAACTGGTCGCGGAACGTAACGGGTTGAAGAGTGACAGTATCTATATAGACATATTGAAAGCGGGTCTGAATGTTCCTTTCGTTGGTATAAAGTATACCGACACATCGGGTACGATACTGACGACGAACCATCTAACACCGACAATCCATGCAGCACAGTACGAGCAGATGAGCTTCAACTTCATCGCATACGACCCGGACGGAACTCCGGCACACGTAGAAGTGTATCTTAACGGCAAACAGGCAAGCACCATCAATGCCCCGCGTTCTATGCAGACATATACCAACCGGTTCGCTTCACAGGGGACAAACACCCTTATGCTGAAGGTCGGGGAGACGGAATACACGGTAAGCATTGATGTGTCGGAGAGTAGCCTTGACATATCGGAGGCCACATACGGCCTGCTCGCCAAGTTTGATGCAGCGGGGCGGAGCAACACCGAGGGCGACCCTGCCAAATGGGAATCTAACGGCATAAAGACAACGTTTGATGGCTTTGACTGGAGCAGCAACGGATGGACGGGGGAGAGCCTGAGGCTTACCAACGGCGCAAAGGCCACTATCGGATACAAACCGTTTGCCACGGACGTGAAATCCACGGGCCTGACCATAGAGATGACAATCAAAGTCAGCAACGTGATGAACCGTGCGGCAAGCGTGGTGAGCTGCATCAATAACGGCAAGGGATTGTTAATCACGGCCGAGAATGCGAGTTTCAAGACGGGACAGACGGTGGACTACACCAATGAGGATGACGAACTCGTTACCCGTGAAATCAAGTTGGGTACGAACTACGTCTCCGACAAGTGGATAAAGATAGCCCTTGTCATATCCACACGTGACGAAAACCGTCTGATGCACATCTATGTGGACGGCAACCGGACAGGGGCCGACATCTACGACTCCTCGTTCAACTTCGCCCAGGACGTGCCGCAGGACATTGTCATTGACAGTTCGGAAGCGGACGTCGAGGTGCGCAACATACGTATATACAGCCGTGCCATATCCGATGACGAGGAACTTGAAAACCGCATTGTGGATGCGGATACCTCCGGCGGTATGATTGAACTGTACGAAGAGAACGACATTCTGGGGGATACCGGAGGTGTGGACATCGACAAGATACGTGCCAAAGGCAAGGGTGTGCTGCGCATCGTGCGGCCCAATAAACTGGATGACGTGTATGCCGAGAACAACAAGAAGACGGACTTCAAGGCCGACATATACTTCTATTCCCCGTTCGGCAAGGAATATGACTTCGTGCTGACGGACTGCAACATCCGCATCCAGGGTACCTCGTCGACCAAGTATCCGTCCAAGAATATCCGCATATACTTCAACAAGGGCGGCGAGAACCTTACGCTCAGCGTGGACGGAGCTGTGAATCCACTGGGCAAGAACAAATACCGTATGCGTCCGGGGGCTGTCCCTATGAACCTGTTTACGATGAAGTCGGATTATTCGGATTCGTCCATGAGCATGAACACGGGCGGTGCAAAGCTCTTTAATGACATACTGAAAGAACTCGGACTGCTTACTCCTCCACAAAGGCATCAGTTCCAGCTGACGGGGAATCTCAATGCCGTAAGTGTCCGTTCCTCGATAGACGGTTTCCCGATAGACATATTCTGCGCAGAGACCGTTGACGGGGAAAGCGAGTATTACGGACAGTATAACTTCAACAACGAGAAGTCGAAGAGTGAAGACCTGTTCGGCATGACAGGTGTCGAGGGCTTCACACCGGCAATGCCCATGACGTTCGAGATGCTGAACAACGGCGCGAAAATGTGCCTGTTCCAGTCTTCGAGCGATGCGGAGATACCCGGCATATTCGACGAGGGTATGGAGACGAACTACCCTGATGATGTCAAATGGGCAGGACTGACGGAAGCCCAGCAGAATGCCGTGACACGTCTGTTCGCATGGATAAGAGCCTGCGTACCTGCGGGTGTAAGTTCAAATGACATATCCTCTTTTGTGAGCCAAAAGTTTAAGGACGAAATAGACCGGTATTTCGACAAGGACTTCCTCCTGACCTATTACCTGTGGACGGACTATTACCTTGCCGTGGACCAAAGGGCCAAGAACATGATGCTACGGACATGGGACGGCCTGAAATGGTATATCACCTACTATGACGGCGACACACAGATGGGCAAGCGCAACGACTGTTTCCTTGTGTACACTTACACCACAGATCGTGACACCTACGATGCCGAGGCGAGCAAGTACGCCTTTGAAGGCCGCGAGAGCTGGCTGTGGAATCTTGTGCTGGCCAACCTCGGTGACGACCTCAGACGCTGTGCCGCGAACCTCCGCGCAGTGATGACCAACGAGCGTGTCCTGGAGATGTTCAACACGGAACAGGCGGGCAACTGGAGTGACCGCGCCTTCAACAAGTCAGGCGAGATAAAGTACATCCGTCCTGCCGTGCAGCAAATGTACGGCAAGGTATGGCCCTATATTTACGCCCTGCAAGGCTCTAACGCCGCACACCGCGAGTACTTCATCAGAAACCGTTTCGCTTTGCTTGACGCCAAGTACGGCACGAGCAACTTTACGAGTGACAACGTGGATTTGTACATGTCCCGCTCTGCGGCCGATGCCGCAGACGTGGTGAAGATTACGGCCAACGAAGTGTACGCCTTCGGCTATGGCACGAACAACTCGCCCAACATAGCCAATACCGGAATCGTACATGAGGACGAGACTGCCGCTTTGAACGTGTCCGGAGCATACACCGTGAATGACCCCTTGCGCCTGTATGGTGCGAGCCGTATGAAAGTGCTTGACATGACAGGAGCGGCCGACCATCTGAAAAACGGCTTTGACCTTGGAAAGTGTGGTGTGCTGCGTGAGCTGAATATGGAATCAAAGGGCAAAGGCTCCACCGGATGGTGGCTTGTGCTGAGTGCCTGCAAGTCACTGCAGAAAATCAATCTGCGCAACCAGGCACAGGCAAAGACCGGCAGCAGCACATCCAAGGAACTTGATTTCAGCAACCAGACAAAACTGGAGTACCTGGATGCGAGAGGTGTGCAGGTGGAGAGCGTGAACTTTGCGCATGGCGCGCCATTGGCAGAGGCTTATTTGCCGGACACCCTTACGACATTGAAACTGGAATATCTCTCGGTGCTAAATTCGGAAGGTCTGTCCATCGGGAACTACACGAATATATCGACGTTCGTGTTTTCCGGCTGCCCCGGCCTCGACTGGCAGACCCTTATTTCGAAGTGTGCCAACGTGCAGCATGTACGTGTTACCGGCATAGACATGGAAGGCGACGGGACGTTGCTTGAACAGTACATGGAGACCGGCGGTGTCGATGCCGGCGGCAACTATACCGATACCTGCGCTTTTGTCGGTACATACCGGCTGACCCGTTATATGGACGAGGATACATACGCCGCATACAGGAAGCATTATCCGGAACTGAACATCATCCAGCCGGAGTATACGATGATAGAGTTTGATGACAATGCGGCAGATGATGCTAACGTGAGCAACCTTGACAACCTGACCGGCTATAAATACGGCAATGCATACGTTCCCAACGGCCATATATCCGCCATCCTCAAACAACGTCACCGCTCGTTGGCCAAGGTTACGAAAAAGGCGACGACCCGCAATGTCAATATGGCCAATGTTGACACGGTTGTCAACAACCAGGATGGCGAGATGACATACTACCCCCTGGATGATACGGCCGGTGACAGATATGCGGACGGCAGTGCGGCCAAATTGGACGGCACGGAAGGCGACTGGATGATGTTTGAGCCTTTCTTTTGGAGTAAGGGTATCAATGACTACCTGAAAGAAAAGCATTATTCCTGTTACTGCAGCAATGACCGTGACCATGAGCCGGTAAGGCCGTCGGTGGATATTGTTACACTTGATGACATCAAGTCTGTGTCCGGCGGATATATGTCCGGGCGGAAGATAATGACCGGGAAGGAAACCTTGTCCGTCTCTTACAGTACGGATTCAAGCTATTCCGTATGCCGTGTGGATGTATCCGGCCACCGCCGTGTCCGTTTTCCGTCTGTACCCGGAACCAATATGATAGGAGCCATATTCACGGATACCTCCGGCTGTATCCTTCAGTCCGTTGTGGTCGAACCATTGAACTGCCGTTTTGAGGCCGGGATGTATCTGATAGCCGATATTCCGGCCGGTGCGTCAGAACTTCATTTCACCATATTGAATACGGCTGAATTTGACAAGGTGGTGCTGAGCAACAGCGACAAGATAGAGGATATGGAACCGGACTGGGTGGCTAATGACGAACACCTGTGTGCCGTGGTCGGCAGCAGTATAGTCGGCAGCAAATTACGGTCTTGCATAACAGGCGGCACGACTGCGTCCAACATGGGCTGGAGTGATTTTCACTATTACTCGGTACAGCGTGGTATGCAGCAGATAGACGCTTTGATGCACTCACGTATAGCCAACCTTTCTTATGCCAAGTATGGCCGTCGTGACATGCAGGAGCAATGCGGCGCAGGCTCGCATACGAATAACCGGACAACTGGTGGCACGGCAAGCCGTGGCATGACCGATACTATCGGTTATGAAGAAGCCCGTTCCATCAAGGAAAATATCACGAACTCGATGGTTGACGGACAGGTGCATCAGTATGCCTGGTACAAGTCAAAGGATGAGTACGGACAGGAAACCGTGGTTCAGGTAAACAATATCTGCTGTCTTAGCTACGAAGATATTTACGGTCATAAATATGACATGATGGACGGTGTGGATGTTCCTAATACGAGTGGCAACGCTGGCAAATGGCGCATCTGGATGCCGGATGGCAGCATAAGGTGGGTAAAAGGCAAGACGACAAATGACCAATGGATAACAGCTGTGGCACATGGCAAGCACATGGATGTAATTCCTGTAGGTAGCATGAATGGTTCGTCAAGTACATACTATTGTGACAAGTATTGGTATAGTGGCTCCGCAGGCCGTGTGGTCTATCGCGGGTACAGCTATGCGCATGCGCATGGCGGTGTGTCGTATGCGAGTGCGAGTTACGATGCTTCTTATGCGCATACGTATGTCGGCTCGCGTCTGGTAATCAAACAATCGGCGTACAGTACAGGGGACGTGTCCCCAATGCGGTGCCGAGGGAGGCAAGCCTCAGCAACAGCATCTTGATGGGTGGAAAGCTGAAAAATCACGTGTCGGGTGGAGTTTGGTAGGCCGGTAACGGTTCGAAGAAGTCAGACCCGGAGGAAGGAAGGCCTTAACCTTCCATAAAACAAAAACAGAATCCTATGCGCAGAGAAGGACATATCATGGAGGAGATTATCGAATACCACAACATGGCTGAGGCATTCGATACCGTCCTGCGTGGAACCAAACGCAAAAGGTCGAGGCAAGGCCGCTATCTGCTTGAGCATAGGGAAGAGGTCATTGCGGAACTTACAGCCTCGTTGGCCGACGGCTCTTTCCAACTTGGTGGGTATTATGAGAGGGACATCGAGGAATACGGCAAGAAACGCAGGCTCCAGATACTCTCCATGAAAGACCGTATCGCGGTGTTTGCCGTGATGAACGTTGTGGACCATCATCTACAGAGACGGTACATCCGGACAACCGGGGCGAGTATCAAGAGGCGTGGTACACACGATTTGATGAAGTGCATACGCACGGACATACAAAGCGATCAGGAAGGTACGCTGTATGCCTACAAGTTCGATATCAGACGGTTCTATGACAATGTGCGCCAAGACTTCGTCATGTGGTGTTTTCGCAGGGTATTCAAGGACGAAAAACTGTTGACGATACTTGGCGGATTCGTCACCATGCTTCCGGATGGTATCAGCTTCGGGCTGCGAAGTTCTCAAGGGGCGGGCAACCTGCTCCTGTCTATATTTTTAGACCATTATTTGAAAGACAAGTACGGTGTCCGTCATTACTACCGCTATTGCGATGACGGCCTTGTACTGGGTAAAACGAAAGCGGAAATATGGGTGATTCGTGACATCATCCACGGGCAGATGGAAATGATAGACCTGGAGGTAAAGCCCAATGAAAGGGTGTTCCCCATAGAGGAAGGCATCGACTTCCTCGACTATGTCATCCATCCTGATTATGTCGGACTGCGCAAGCGCATCAAGCAGAAGTTCGCCCGGAAGATGCACGAGGTAAAATCGAGAAGAAGGCGGCGTGAACTGATAGTGTCCTTTTATGGCATGACGAAACACGCCGACTGTAACAAGTTGTTTAATAAATTAACAGGCAAAAAAATGAAAAGTTTTAAAGAGCTTAATGTCGTTTATCGACCAGAAGATGGCGAAGTATACTTCCCTGGTCCGAGGGTAAGTGTACGTGATTTGGTAAATGTTCCCATTACAGTTTATGATTGTACTTTTACTGCAAAAACACAGTATGGTGCGGAACGTTGTGTCGTTGCTGTCATAGTAAATGGTGAAAAGCAGAAATTTATTACAGACAGCAAGGAAATGAAGAATATTCTCCAACAAATAAAAGAGATAGAGGACGGTTTTCCTTTTGAGACGACTATAAAATCAGAGTCTTTTGACAAAGGAAAGTTTAAATATATGTTCACATGAAAAGAGTTGAAGGAAGTGCAGGAATAAAACTGCTTGAATGCACCAACCCGGTAAAAGGCAAGTGGCGCATCCGCTGGGATGTGCAGCCGGGAGAGCACAGAAACGCCTCGTACATGGAAGAGGAGTTCGGACACAAGCCGGAAGATGAGGAAATACGTTCCACGGTCATGGCGTGGTACAACAAACAGACTGATACTGCCATTCTCTCCGGTTTCAGTTATAGGGATATTCCGGTATGGCTGTCAAGTGAAAACCAGTTCAATTACAAGTCTGCCTACGACCTCGCCGTACAGACAGGAGGCGGCACGTTACCCGTGACATTCAAGTTCGGGACGGATACGGAACCACACTACCATACGTTTGAAACGTTGGAGGAACTGACAGACTTCTATACCAAAGCCATGAAGCACATCCAGAACACACTGGCCGACGGGTGGAAGAAAAAGGACGCTTTCGACTTGAAGGAATACCAGGTTGAATAACTGAAAGAATCCCGTTCGGGGGAGGGATAGAAAAAGCCCCCGGCCTGTTAAATAGTCGTCTCACTTACTATTAAACACACGTTACCATCAGTAGGCACGACCGGGGGCGTATACCCTCGTTCGCCTGCTGATGGCTTTTTTATGTGTTTGCGCAATTGCGCGTATAATAAGTGAGACGATGCAAAAGTACAAAAAATAGTTGGGAATGAAGATAATTGAGATACTGAAATTTAACAGGGAGCTATTAAAACGGTTGCAGACAGCCGGGATAAGGCTTGAAGATACAAGATACATAGACTTGTATGTCGAATATAAAGACATGCTGGATAGGGGAGAGAAGGTGTCATATACCGTAGCCTTGCTTGCGGATAAATACTCCGTGAGTGAACGTAAGGTGTATAGCCTGATAAAGCGTTTCCAAAGCGACTGCAAACAGGTTGCAGTGTGATTTATTGTATTCTTTCTTTGCTCTGTTTGAAAAATCAGAACTTTGCCGGGAGAAAATAAAAACAGAAATGAGAAAGCAGTATTTATCAGCACCGTTGCCCTTCGTGGGGCAGAAGCGGATGTTCGCAAAGGAGTTTATCAAAGTATTGGAACAATATCCAGACGGAACAACATTTGTTGATTTGTTCGGTGGTTCCGGCCTATTGTCACATATCACCAAGTGCCGGAAGCCAAACTCAACCGTAGTGTATAATGATTTTGACAACTACCGTAAGAGGTTGGAATCCGTGCCACAGACAAATGCTTTGTTGGCGGAACTCCGGCAGATAGTGTCAGGTGTTCCACGCCATAAGCCTATTACGGGAGAAAAAAGAGACAAAGTCTTTGCTTGTATACAAAAATATGAGCAGCGTTATGGATATGTGGATTTTATCACCCTCTCATCGTCCATTCTGTTTTCTATGAAGTACAAGTTGAGCATTGAGGATATGCGTAAAGAAACGCTGTATAACAATGTAAGGACAGCGGACTATCAGCCGGCGACGGATTATCTGGATGGATTGACCATCGTGTCTGAAGATTATAAGAAGGTGTTTGATAGATATAAGGATGTGCCGGGTGTCGTGTTCCTTGTAGACCCTCCATATTTAAGCACGGAAGTCGGTACATACAATATGTGTTGGAAGTTGTCCGATTACCTTGATGTGTTGACTGTTCTTGCCGGACACGACTTCGTATATTTCACTTCCAACAAGTCTTCCATACTGGAATTGTGTGATTGGATAGGCAGGAATAAACTGACAGGAAACCCCTTTGAGCGGTGTACGAAAGTCGAGTTTAACGCTCACATGAACTATAATTCCTCATACACGGATATGATGTTGTACAAGAAGGCCGTTTAAGTATCATTTGAAAAGCGTTTGAATGATGAATAAATACCATGTAATACTTGACAGGATATTGCGTGAAGGCAAGACACAGACCAACAAGAAAGGCAATATAAAATATCTCCTGAATGAACGCTTGACTCTGTTCCCGGCAGATTTGCTTGACATATTTGAGAACCATGGGATAGCACGTAAAAAACTAAAGTGTGAGTTGCGGCTGTTTATGCAAGGGGAACGGAACGTGGAACGGTATCGCGATGTAGGGATAAACTGGTGGGACTATTGCGGAGCTGTATTGGTAAACAGTTATCCTACATATTTTGAAAAATTGCCTCCGCTGATTTCAAAGATAAACCGGGAAAAGCGGAACAGTAAGAATTATGTGCTTTTCCTCGGTGAAACCAACGCAGAAACGAACCAGGCTCCATGTCTCAGCCTCGTACAGTTCCAGATAGATGACGGTGAACTGGTTGTTTCCGCATATCAGCGAAGCAGTGATGCGAATTTGGGATTGCCATCAGACATATATCATTTGTATTTGATGTCCCGACAGATTGATTTGCCTTTGAAATCAATAACTCTAAACCTTGGAAATGTCCATGTCTATGAAAATAACATAGAAAGGACGGAAAGGCTGTTGGAGGGCGATGAGAATGTCAAATTCGATTTGAATGTATGATATAAAAAGGCATCTGACGAGAAATCAAATGCCTTTTTGTGCCTTAAAATGTTTTTTCAAATCACATTTCGTTTTTTGAGTGGAAAATCGCTTTTCGTTTTTGAAACCGCTCGCTTTTCGTTTTGCCGTGATTATGAGTCATGAAAAAAGCGTTCCTGTATCACGGATGTCCCGTTCCCGCGGCAATAAAAGTGCACATATCCGCCTGCTAAGCCATAACACGCTGATATTCAGCACGCTTCAGCTGCACGCCCATTTTGCCGTATTTGCGCGCTCACGCCCGTATTTTTGCAAACACCGCCGTATTTAGGGCTTATGCAAAATCAGTGTGAAAGCAAAATGCGTATATTCCTTTCATTGTGTCAAAGGCACCGCACGGGCGGCACGTGACAAAAAGACTGCCGGCAGGAAAGGGATTTGCGCTCCTGCACCGTATTATAATAAGGAGGCATATACGCCGCACGAATACAGAGCGGTGCCTCCCGTGCAGCGTGCCGGACGCAATGGCGCGCGCAGCGGCGCATCCACACGATAATATCAAACTTTATAACTGACAATAATTACAATGAAAAAGCTTTATCTACTACTTGCGCTTGTCGGCATTCTGATGCCGGCAAGTCTCGTGCGGGCACAGCAGCTCGCATTCCCGGGTGCCGACGGCTACGGAAAGCATACCACTGGCGGAAGGGGAGGAGAGGTCTGCTATGTCACGCGTACGGACGACTGCTCCGACAACGACCTCGTTGAGGGAACTCTGCGCTGGGCATTGCGCCACGACAACGGCGGGAAGCCGCGTACAATCCTCTTTGCAACATCGGGCACAATCTATCTTACAAGCAAGCTGAAGATGCAGTATCCCGACGTGTCGATACTCGGGCAGACGGCTCCCGGCGGCGGTGTGACCATTACGGGCTATCCTCTTTACATCTGTAAGAACAACGTGATAATACGCTATGTACGTTTCCGTGCGGGAGACAATCCTAACGAGAGCCTTACAGGTCTTGACATGGAAAACTGCGACAACGTCATTCTTGACCACTGCTCCATGACATGGTCCATGGAGGAATGCCTCACGGCATACGATACCGACTACACCACCATACAGTGGTGTATCATTGGTGAAGGCTTGTATAATTCTAAGAACTCTAAAGGCGCGCGTGCGTATGCCATGCAGTGGGGCGGCGAGCACTCCACGATGCACCACACGCTCATCACAAACTCCATGTCGCGCTCGCCGCGCTTCAACGGCGTGCGCTCCGTGAGCAACAATCCCGGCGACCACGACCGTTACGTCGACTCGGAATTTGCCAACAACGTGATGTTCAACTGGGGCACGAACAACAACGGAAGCTACGGCGGCGAGAACTATCCTGACTGCAAGGGATACAACCGCGTGTACATGATAAACAACTACTGGCGCCCCGGTCCCAACGCAGGCTCTAACCGTTATTTCACAACTCCTTCGGGACCGAACTACGGAGAGTATTACCTCACGGGCAACAAGTTTGAACTGTCGAGCAAGTTCGCGCCCAAGTCGACACCGTGGAGCGACGCCGAGCTTGCAAAGGTAAATGCCGACAACTATTACGGCACTGTAAACGCCAACGCCAGCCGCGGCATAAACATCACGGGAGCCAACGCCGAGAAGTATCTGCTTAAGGAGCTTCCCTATGCGCTCAGCGGACTGACATACGAAACGGCAGACGCCGCTTTCCAGAGCGTGACGGCAAAGGCGGGAGCGTCGCTTCCGAGATATGACGAGGTGGACCGCCGCCTGCTCGACGAAGCGGCAGGAACCGTGGACCCGCGCTTCAAGGGAGGCACAAACGCGCTGGGAATAATCGACTCGCCCGACGACATCACCCTGTCGTACTCTGACACATACGTCGTAAACGGCGTGACGTACAACAACCTGCCGCGCATGTTTGTGGAGGGACAGGACAAGTACATGCGCGACTCCGACGGCGACGGCATGCCCGACGCATACGAGGACGAGGCGGGACTCGACAAGAACAATCCCGCCGACGGCGCGGCAACGGCGGCAAACGGATACACCAATCTTGAGAACTACATGAACGGCGTTGCCGACGGGACGATAGACAAGACAAAGTATGAGACATCGGAAACATACATAGAGCCGGGACCGGAGGTAGTTCCTCCCGAGACGGTCACCATTATATATAAGGTGGACGACACCGGCGTTGAGGGCACCGTGCCGGCACAGTCAACCGGAAGCTATGGCACAGACGGCCGCTCGGTGAAGATACCGGTAAACACGACGCTGTATAAAGAGGGATATACCCTTACGGGATGGACAGCAGAGGGGAAGGTCTATACGCCCGGACAAACTGTTGTCTTCAAGAAAGAGACCGTTACGCTCACGGCTATATTCACAAAGAACAGGGTGGACATGCCCGACCGCACAAGCGACGTCACCGTGACGTGGAACATCCGCACGGCGGGCGGTCCCGACATAAAGGGCAGCGGCATATATGTAACGCAGACGACGTTCTCCGGCGCGCCGCACGACGTGATGCTGCGCTACGACAACTCCGTCGTGACAATTCCCACATGCCCCGGAGCAACGGTGAAGATTGATGCGCTGCCTTCGGCAAACTCAAAGGAAGAGACGGCAACGGGCGACACTTACGTATATACACATACAACCGGTGTGCTGCGAAGCATCACGGTGATTATGCCGTACAACTGGAACACGCCCGACCGCGTATATTATACACCGCAGATACCCGCAGGCGGAACTTACGACATATTCTACACTACGCCCGACAATGTAAGGGCGGCAGACTGGATACAGGCAACGTATCTGGAGTATCCCAACGACCGCACGTTCATAGATCCCGTCACGGAAGAAAGCACCAAATATTATGTAGGCAAGGCTGTTGTCGTAAACAACAGCGACCGTACAATGGACGCCTTCATAACGGCAACGGAAAAGGTGCGCGTGTTCGTTACAAGCCAGAGCAGCAATGTTGATTATGCAATGATAACGGCAACGCCCACAGACGGCAGTGCTCCCGTAAGCGCACAGTCGGGTGCCTTCGCACACAAACAGGACCCGAAGGTCATCGAGCTTGCGCTCGACAAGACAAAGAAATACCGCCTGCAGGTTATGAGCGTTGAGGGTAACGATGTTGCTGTCGGCGCGATAAAGTTCATAGGCGAGGCACCCGTGATAACCGAAGGCGATGCAAACATAACATGGGACTGGGCAGGAACTCCTGCTGAGAACGGCGTGAGGGTGCCGCAGACCATGTTCACCAAGGCAACGGCTACGTTCAGCGCAGATGCCTTCACAACGCAGAGCAAGACGGCGTTCGGAGAGACGTTCGTGTCGTTCACGCCCACATGCGGCATCTGCCATGCCGACAGGGATGCCGCCGACGTGGTTACGTTCGACATAGAGCCTGCAACGGGCGTATTCTTCCTTCCGCAGAATATCTCGCTGCATGCCGTGAAGTTCGGAACAGGGCACGGCAAGATTGACATCACCGTCCAGCAGGGTAGCGGCGCAGAGGTTGCGGTGCTCGAAAAGTCAGAGCTGAGCCGCAACAACGAGACAACTCTCAAGGCAACGTCCGTAGACCTGACATCAATAGATGGTATAGTTTCTTCGTCAGAACCGTTGAAGGTGCGCGTGTATATATACGATGTGTTCTTCAGTGCCGAAGGCGTAGGCAAGGACATCGGTCTGAACAACATCAAGGTGAGCGGCAAGTTCAGCGGCACTGCTCCCGAGGTGAAGAAATACACCTTCACGGCAACTGCCTCTCCCGCCGATGCGGCACAGATAAGCTGGGTGCCGGCTGGCAGCGAGTTTGCCGAAGGTACGGAGATAGAGCTTGTCGTAAGGCCTGCTTCGGGCTATCTGTTCGAGAACTGGACAAATGCCAACGGCGACGTTGTAAGTACCAAAGAGAACTTTACATACACGATAAAGAGTAATACCGAGCTTACGGCAAACTATAAGTCGTACGACGACTATGCCTACATCTTCGACGCTGCACCGTACGATGCTGCCGTGAAGACAATAAACGAGCTGAAGGTAGCCCTCGCAAAGGCTAACAGCCGTGCGGACATGACGCAGCGCTACCGCATATTCCTGCATAACGGCACATACGACTATGGCACGTCAGCAAAGAATGAGGTAAAGGGCAACACGTCACTTATCGGCGAGAGCACGGACGGAGTAATCATCACCAATAAGCCTGTGGCATCGGGCAGCTGGGCTGATACCACACCTACGCTCTTCATAGACCAAAACCAGAACGATGTCTATATGCAGGACCTTACGATACGGCAGGGAAAGGACTGGGACAGCAAGAAGTCTACAGGACAGGCAATGGCGGTTCGTCAGCGCGGCAAGCGTGCCGTTTACAAGAACGTGACGATGCAGGGCATTCAGGACACATATTACCTGAACAAGGCGGACGGCTCGGCTTACTTCGAGACATCTGCCGTAGCCGGACAGACCGACTACGTATATGGCGACGGTACGGCATGGTTTGAGCAGTGCACGTTCTACAACACCGGTGCAGGCTACATAACCGCACTTAACACACAGCCCGGATACTACGGCATGGTGTTCAACGGATGTACGGTCGACGGCGATGCATCTGCCGCAGGCAAGTATTATCTCGGCCGCCCGTGGAACGACTCTCCGCATGCTACCTATCTGAACACCACGTTCAAGCAGCTGCCCAAGGACGAAGGCTGGGGAAAGATGACGGCAAACCTTGTCCTCCGCTTCCACGAATACGGCTCAATGGATGCCGGCGGCAACAAGCTCGACCTATCAAAGCGTTCACTCTCGGCATGCAGTCCTGCCGCAGGTTCAGACAATCCCGTAATGACAGCAGAGCAGGCAGCCGGATACACAATAGAGAAAGTTCTCGGCGCCGGCTGGAACCCGCAGGCTCTCACCGCGCAGCTTCCGGCTCCGGTGCTGACACTTGCAGGTGATGCCCTTTCATGGCAAGCCGTTCCTGGTGCAATAGGCTATGCCGTTGTAAGGAACGGCAGTGTCGTAGGTTTCACTACGTCCACTTCATACAGCATAGCGGAGCTTGGCGGCGGTAGCTACAGCATCCGTGTTGCCAACGAGTGCGGCGGCTTGGGCGCACCCTCGTCAGTACTCACCGGCATCGATGCTGTCCTGAGCACCGGCTCTTCATCCGACTCACCCTCATACAACCTTGCCGGACAGCGCGTCAACGCTTCCTTCAAGGGAATTGTCGTGAAGAAAGGAAAGAAATTTGTGAAGAGGCATTGACGTATTTGTCATAGATACGACATATAATAAATGCAGACGGTCGTGGTTTCTAATAACCACGACCGTCTGTTGTTTTATCTAACTAATGTGAGTTCGGCATAAGGCAATCCGCAAATGTCATCCTTCGGTAGGGACTTTTTCTTGTAAATGTCCGTGCCTTATCCTATTTAACGCTTTCTATGTGTTGTTTTTACGGACATTTACAAGAAAAAGTCCCTACCGAAAGATGGATTTATACCTATTATATAACTTGCTTATATCGAACTCATTATATTAGTTAGTATCTTGATAATAATGTAACCATTTATTCCCACTCGATTATTAGAAATAGGAGGATAGTGATCTCTAATGACCGATTGGAGTTTATTCCATGTGTGTATGCGATGTGTCAAAATTCAAAAAACGGGGTGTGCCCAAATGCCTGTAGCGCTACATGGTTATGCGCTTGTGCATTTTGGGCACACCTCGTTGTATATGCTGAATACGTATCAAGCGTATTTACATCTTTCCTATTATACCGAGCTTGGTTCCTTTTATAAACTCTATGATGTTGCGTATTTCCTTTCCGTCGGGCACCTGTTCCTCCACTTGCAGTACGGCATCGAACACCGAGGTCTGTCCGTGGAATATCAGGCGGTATGCGTTTGCGATGTGGCTGATAATCTTTTCCGGCACGTCATAGTTCCTCAGTATCGTTGTGTTCACGCCGCCATACTTTATGGGGTTCTCGCTTGCGACGATAAACGGCGGTATGTCCTTGCTGAAACGGCTGCCGCTCTGTATCATG
Organism: uncultured Prevotella sp.; assembly: GCA_900545525.1. Lineage (GTDB taxonomy): Bacteria > Bacteroidota > Bacteroidia > Bacteroidales > Bacteroidaceae > Prevotella. The sequence goes on along the minus strand of UQZX01000017.1, from coordinate 8,266 downwards.
GTGGCATCGCCCACACGTGCGCCGGGGTTGGCAATGACGCCCGAAGAGAATATCACGCGGCTGCCGATCTCGCAGTCACCGGCAATCTTCGTGCCGTATCCGAAGACGTTTGCGTGACCTATCTTCGCATCGTGGGATATGTGTACTCCCTCCATGATGAAGTTGAGGTTGCCTATAGACGTCTGTCCGCTGCAGTGAGTCGCACGGTTTATCACAACGTTTTCACGTATAATGTTCTCGTCTCCGATAATCAGCTGCGAGCTTTCGCCGCAGTAGCAGAAGTCCTGCGGTTCCGCGCCGAGTACCGTGTTCTGGAAAATCTTGTTGGCACGCCCCAGCTTTGTGCCGTTCATAATGCTTACGTAAGGGTATATTACGCAGTCATCGCCAATCTCAACATTCTCTTCAATATATGCAAAAGGATATATTGTCACGTTCTTGCCGATTTTGGCGTTGGGGTGTATCTCTGCTTTGGGACTAATCATAATTGTTCTTTTTAGGTTTATCTCCTTTTTTCTTTTATTTACTCCCTGCCTCCTCCGAGCGCACTGTAAAGGCTCACTACTGCCTGCATCTTGTTGAAGTCGTCGGTGACTTTTGCCAGTTCCGCATTGAGTAGTGCCTGTTGTGCCGTGATTACCTCCAGATATGTGCTGCCCGAACTTGCCATAAGGTTCTTTGTGTCCTCTACGTTTTTCTTCAGCACCTCTATCTGCTTTGCCTCTATGCGGCTCTTCTCGTCCGACGAGTTGTATGTCACGAGAGCGTTGCTGACCTCGCTTCCGGCTGTCAGTATGGAGTTCTGCCACGTGTTATATGCCTGTTCATACTTGTATTTTGCCACTTTAAGTCCGGCAACAATCTGTCCGTTCTGGAATATTGGCTGTACAAGGCTTCCCACGGCGGACAACAGCCACTTGCCCGGATTTACTATACCACCGCCCGAGTTGTTGGTGAATGCTCCCGAACCGCTTATGGATATGTTGGGATAGAAGCGCGAGCGTGCCGTCTGCACGTCATAGAAACACTGTGCGAGAGACATTTCCGCATAGTGCACATCCGGACGGTTTGCCAGCATCTGTACGCCTACGCCCGTGCTGAACTCCGCCGGAAGCGACTGTTCATCTATCTTGTTGCGGCTTATAGCCTGTGCCGGCTGACCTATGAGCACCGACAGCGAGTTTTCAACCTCGCGTATCTGACGTTTCAGATCTTCTTTCTGTGCGAGGACAGAATAGTAATTTGATTCAGCACTCTGTACCGATGTAGAGCGGTATCCGATTTTGTTCTCCTTCAAGAACTTCATCTTCTCCCATGTGTCCTTTGTCAGTCCCTCCATGTCGGTCACTATTTCGAGCTGCCTGTCAAGCATCATCAGGGTGTAATACATGTTTGCTATGCCCGAGATGATGTTCGTCTTCACTGCCAGCTGATAGTCCTTTGTGGCAAGCAATGCCATCTGTGCGCTGCGCTTCTGGTTCAGCAGGTTGCCGAAGAGGTCTATGTTCCAGCTTGCATTTACCGGAAGAGAATATGTCTTCGTTGCCTTGTTGCCGTCCCATGACGATATCGTACCCTGCGGAGTGAACGTAAACGACGGTACGAAAGCCAGTTTTGCCACGGTCAGCTGCGTTTCTACCATCTTAACGTTGAGCGCGGCGTTGAGCAGGTCAACGTTGTGTGCCAGTCCTGTCTCTATCAGCGACTGGAGCTTGTTGTCTGTAAATACGCTGCGCCATGGCAGGTTGCCGAAGCTTGTGGTGTCGGTCACGGCAAGCGTGTCTGTTGCCGACTTTACATCACGCACAAGTCCCGTTGTGTTCACATCCGGGCGCTCGTACTTGTTGTATAGTCCGCAACTGCTCATCAGAACAGTTGCAGACATTATTGCGATTATATTTGATTTCTTCATATTACTTGTCGTTTTTTTGCTTGTCCACCGGACGTGCATACTGTATCAGCTCCGTATCCACGGCTGCGGCAGTATCATCCTCAAATTCGATTGGCTTAATCTTTTCCTGCAAGTACTGGAATATCACGAACAGTGCCGGTACCACCATAATCTGGCAGAGCATGCCTATGAGCATACCTCCGATTGCCGAAGCACCGAGCGTCTGGTTTCCGTTTGCTCCTACGCCTCCCGGGATAAGCATCGGCAGAAGACCGATAATCATGGCGAGAGATGTCATGAGGATTGGTCGCAGACGGGCTGCCGCGCCAAGGACGGCACTCCACGAAATAGCCATACCCGTGCGGCGGCGGTCGAGGGCAAACTCAACGATAAGGATTGCGTTCTTTGCCAGAAGTCCGATAAGCATGATAAGCGAAATCTGCATGTATATGTCGTTCTGCTTGCCGAACAGGTTCGTGAACAGGAACGCTCCTGCCAGACCGAACGGAATGGACAGAATTACCGACAGAGGCAGCAGGTAGCTCTCGTACTGCGCACTCAGGATGAGGTACACGAACATGAGACAGAGAGCAAAGATAAGCATTGTCGAGTTGCTCGACTGCTGCTCAGAGCGTGTAAGTCCGGAGAATTCGTAAGTATATCCGGAGGGCAGTGTTGTCGAGGCAACCTCGCTGATGGCGCGTATGGCGTCACCCGACGAATAGCCGTCGCCTGCCGACGCATTGACGTCGATTGAGGTAAAGAGGTTGAAACGTCCCATAACCTGCGGACCGTATACCCTCTCAAGGTTTACATATTCCTTTATTGGAGCCATCTGCCCGCTGTTTGTGCGCACATAGATGTTCTCCAGGCTCTTGTAGTCCTCACGTGTCTTCGGGTCTCCCTGGATGTATACGCGGTAGAGCTTTCCGTATGCGTTGTAGTTCGAAGCATACAGACCGCCGTAGTATCCCTGCATCGTCGTAAGTACGGCAGACGGCGATATGCCGCTCTGCTTACACTTGGCAACGTCTACGTTGATAAGATACTGGGGATAGCTCGAGTTGAACGATGTCATGGCGTTGCTTATCTCAGGACGCTCGTTGAGCTTCTTCAGGAACTCGCGTGTTATATCCGCAAACTTGTCCACACTTCCGCCGGTACGGTCCTGCATGGAGAATGTCAGACCGTTGGTAGCCGAGAAGCCCTGTACCATAGGCGGCTGGAAGGCAAGGATCTGTGCTCCCTTTATTGCTGCGGTCTGCTTATATATCATTCCGAGCACGGCAGTGGAGCTTTGTCCCATGTTTCTCTCCTCAAAGTCCTTCAGCTTGACGATGAAGGTTCCTTGGTTCGAGCCTTGTCCGGCGATGAAGTTGTATCCTACGATACGCATGCGCTCGTTTACTGCCGGATTGCTTGCCAGCATGGCATCAACCTGGTCCATTACCTTCTCCGTTGCCGAGAGGCTTGTGCCCGGAGGCGTTGATACCGTACAGAACACCGTACCCGTATCCTCGTCGGGTATAAGTCCGGTTCTTGTCGTTGCACCCATTATCACCAGTGCCGCAATGCCGATGACAACAGCTATGGATGCTATTATCTTGTGCTCGACGATGTGGCGCACGCCGTTCTTATATTTCTCCTGTATCTTTCCGTAAGCGGTGTTGAAGCCGGTGTGGAAACGGTCTATTACCGACATCTTGCGTTCCGTTCCGTCCTCGTTCTTCGGTTTCAGAAGTATTGCACACAGGGCAGGCGATAGCGTAAGGGCGTTAAGAGCAGATATGACGATTGATATAGCCATCGTTATACCGAACTCGCGGTAGAACGTACCCGATGTTCCGCCAATGAACGACACAGGGATGAACACCGCCGACATCACGAGCGTGATGGATATGATGGCTCCCGATATCTCGCTCATGGCATCTATCGACGCCGTGCGTGCCGACTTATATCCGAGGTCCAGCTTGGCGTGTACCGCCTCGACCACCACTATGGCGTCGTCCACCACTATGGCAATGGCAAGAACCAGTGCCGACAGCGTAAGCAGGTTTATTGAGAAGCCGAATATAAGCAGGAAGAAGAATGTACCGATCAGCGACACCGGCACCGCAATAAGCGGGATGAGCGTCGAGCGGAAGTCCTGAAGGAAGATGTATACGACGAGGAACACAAGGACGAACGCCTCGAACAATGTCTTTATAACCTCGTGCATCGAGGCATAGAGGAATGTCGTAACGTCCTGCATGTACTCAATCTTCATGCCCGGAGGGAACATCTCTGCCTGACTGTCGAGCGTCTTCTTCACGTCCTTCACAATCTGTGTGGCGTTAGAGCCGGCAGTCTGTGCCACCATCATCATCACAGCCGAGTTTCCGTTAACGTCGGTCTTCACCGTATAGTAAAGTCCGCCGACCTCGACACGTGCCACGTCTTTCACTTTCAGTGTCTGTCCCGTGTTGTCGCTCTTTATTATAATGTTGCCGAACTCTTCCGGTGTCTTCAGGCGTCCGGTGTAGCGCATCACATATTCATAGCTCCTGTCGCTCTGCTCGCCGAACTTTCCCGGGGCTGCCTCTATGTTCTGCTCGGCAAGCACGCCCGTAAGGTCCGACGGTATCAGACCGTGCTCCTTCATGCGTGCCGGGTCGAGCCACAGGCGCATGGTGTATGTCTTCAGACCGATAGACTGGCAGTCGCCCACACCGTTCACACGCTTCACCGTAGGAATGATGTTGATGTCGGCATAGTTAGACAGGAACTGCTCGTCATAGCGTCCGTCGCTGGTCAGGGCGAGGATGAGCACGTTTGACGTCTGTCTCTTCTGCACTGTCACACCGCCTTTGGTAACCTCGGCAGGCAACAGGCTTGAAGCCTGCGACACACGGTTCTGCACGTTCACCTGCGCCATGTCGGCGTTGTAGCCTTGTTCGAAGTATACGGTTATGGATGCCATACCGTCGTTGGTGGCGGTAGATGTCATGTATGTCATGCCTTCCACACCGTTTATCTGTTCCTCCAGCGGGGCAAGCACCGACTTCTGTACGGTCTGTGCGTCGGCTCCCTGATAGAACGCCTGTACGTTTACCGTAGGCGGCGCGATGTCAGGATACTGCTCGATAGGCAGCGACACCAGTCCGATGATACCCAGTATTACCGTCAGTATGGAGATTACCGTTGACAGTACCGGGCGTTTGATAAACTTATCTAATTTCATCTTTTACCTTTTTATATATGTTCCTTACTTGTTGCTGAAAGCCTTTTTCATTTCCTTGTAGTTGCCCTGTATGGCGCCAAGTTCCTGTGCTTTCTTTATTTTCTCCTGATATTGAGCCTCCGTTATGGGCTTTATCTCCTGTCCGTCGGTGAGAGCCGTCACTCCTGAGACAACAATCTTGTCCCCGGCTTTCAGTCCGCTTGTCACGATATAGTTCTTTCCGTCGTTGTTGGGGTCTATCGTTATCTCGGTATACTTCACCTTGTTTCCTGCCCCGAGGATATAGGCGAAGTGCTTGTTCTGAACCTCTACGATGGCATCCTGCGGAACAAGAATGGCGTTTGCATCCTTGTGGGGCACGATGATTGAGCCAGAGCCGCCGCTTTTAAGAATGTGCCCGGGGTTGGGGAAGTCCGCGCGTACCTGCGATGAGCCTGTTGTGGGGTCTATCACGCCGCTCACGGCAGCCACATGTCCCTCGTGCCCGTATATCGAGTTGTCGGCAAGTTTCAGCTTTACTGCCGGATATTCGTTTATTGCCGCCTGCATGCCTCCTGCCGTCTTGGCAAGGTCCATGAGGTCTTTTTCTGTCATTGAAAAATAAACCTGCATTGACGATATGTCCGATACGGTTGTCAGCGGCTGCTGGCTCGACGCGCTCACCAGTGCTCCCACCTTGTAGGGCAGCATTCCCACGACACCGTTTGCCGGGCTTGTCACATAGCAGAAGTCAAGGTTCTGTTTTGCAGACGTATAGCTTGCCTGTGCCTGAGCCAGTGCTGCCTGTGCCGTCTCGTAGCTGTTCTTTGCCGATTGCAGCTCGTATGAGCCTATCACGTTGTTGTCAAACAGGTTCTTACTGTTGTCGTATGTCAGCTTTGCCGTGTTCAGCTGTGCCTTTGCTGAGTTCACGGCAGCCTTTGCCTGGCGCACCGCTGCCTCGTATGTTACATTGTCTATCACGAACAGCAGCTGTCCTTTCTTTACGTTCTGTCCCTCTTTTACGCAGAGTTTTGTTATAAATCCTGAAACTTTCGGGCGTATCTCTACGTCCTGCACACCTTTTATCGTTGCCGGATAAGATGTTTCCAATTCAGTGCTGGTTGTGCTGACAGTCCTTACAGCATACTCGTTGTCACCGAAGTTGGGCTTGCCTTGCTTGCCGCCGCATGATACGAGCATGGCTGCAAGAGTAACCGCCAATAAAATCTTGTTCTTTTTCATACCTAATAACTGTTACTATATACTTTGTTTTATGTTTGTCCGAGCGCACCGGCATGTAATGAATGCCAAGATAGAAAACTTTTTAACGCTGTAAAGTTTTCTGCCTGCAAAGATACATTATTTAATTTAACGGATAGTGTCAAGTAATGAAATATTGTGACGTTTTAACTTTATTTGTCCAAAAGGATGTATTCCCCGCTTGCCCTGTAGATGCGGATATTTTACGTGGTTGTCAGCCTGTGCTTTTGTCGTATTTGCCGTTGGGCATTAGAAAAGAGGCATGAACGGAACCTCATGCCCGTTCATGCCTTTATAAAATAACGTAAGTTCGACGAATATATCTTTCTTGTTATACTACAAACCACCCCTGCCTCACGTTCGTGCGGATTTGCAATCCGCACGCATTCAATATTCAATTATTAATGTATTCGCAATCCACAGGCATTTCAAATGCCTTCACTCGCTATATTCTTTGTCGTTTCCAACCTGCACATGCGAACGGATTGCAAATCCGTCCGAACATAAGAGGAAGTTTATTAATAACCTGCAGGGTTGATACAAATCGTCGAACTCACGTTAAAATAAGATATTTCCGTGCCGTATTACAGCAGGTTCATCGTGTCTGTCGCAATCATCAGTTCCTCGTCGGTCGGTATTACAACCACGGTAACCTTTGAGTCAGGAGCGGATATCACAGCCTCTTCACCGTGAACGGCGTTGTTCTTCTCCTTGTCGAGCTTTATGCCCATCCATTCCATATTCTCGCAGACCTCCTCGCGCATGGACGACTGGTTCTCGCCTACGCCTGCCGTGAACACAATGATGTCACATCCGCCCATTGCAGCGGTGTATGCTCCCACATATTTCTTTATGCGGTAGTTGTACATGTCGAGTGCCGTCTTAGCCAGTTCGTTGCCCTCCTTGGCAGCTGCATCCACCTCGCGCATGTCCGAAGAGACACCGCTCACGCCCAGTACGCCGCTCTTCTTGTTGAGAAGGTTCGACATGCCGTCGGCATCGAGGTTAAGTTTCTTTTGCAGGAAAGTTATTGCCCCGCCGTCGATGTCGCCGCTACGGGTGCCCATCATCAGACCCTCGAGCGGTGTCAGACCCATGGATGTGTCGACACACTTGCCTCCGTCAACTGCCGCGATGCTGCCGCCGTTGCCTATGTGGCAGGTGATGACTTTCTTGTCGGCAGCCTTAACGCCGAGGAAGTCGCACACGCGCTGTGACACATAGCGGTGGCTCGTGCCGTGGAAGCCGTAGCGGCGCACGCCGTATTCCTTGTACAGCTCGTACGGTATGGCATAGAGATAAGAGTGCTTGGGCATTGTCTGGTGGAAAGCCGTGTCGAAGACGCCAACCTGCGGCAGTCCCGGCATAAGCTCGCTTACAGCCTTTACGCCCTTGAGGTTTGCCGGATTGTGGAGCGGTGCAAGGTCGCTGCACTCCTCGAACACTTTCAGCACCTCGTCGTCAAGCACCACGCTCTTGTTGAACTTCTCGCCTCCGTGCACCATGCGGTGACCTACGGCGTCTATCTCCTTCAGGTCTTTGATAGCCCCGATCTCAGGGTCGGTGAGCAGGCTGAAGATGAACTTCACTCCCTCTGTATGTTCCGGAATGTCGTGCATCACCTGTCTTTTCTCGCCGTTTGGCAGCTTCACCTTTACGAAAGCACCGTCAAGACCCACACGCTCAGCTCCGCCCGATGCCATGACAGAGTTGTCGTCCATGTTGTACAGCGCGTACTTTATTGACGAGCTGCCGCAGTTTAGTACTAATATTTTCATTTTAAGAATTACGATTTACGATTTACGAATGTTGAGTTGTCGCGCTTTGCGCGATGTAGAGTTGTGAATTACGAATGTTAAATTACGAGTGTTGAGTTGTCGCGCCTTGCGCGATGCAGAGTTAATAAATTAAGA
>UQZX01000016.1 GCA_900545525.1 uncultured Prevotella sp. | reverse complement strand
ACCGCTTCACACCTTTCTTTGCATACTTCACATAAAGGCTGCGGCAATAGCCTACTGGGATAGTACTCTTGATGACCATCACGGCATCGGGATTGACCTCCAAGACCAAATCAATCACTTCCTCCACATGGCTTGTATCGAAATAATTCTTAACGGGATCATAATTTGTAGGAGCTGCTATCACTACATAATCGGCATCCTTGTATGCCGAAGCACCATCGAGGGTGGCAATAAGGTCAAGTTCTTTTTCCGTCAGATACTTTTCAATATACTCGTCCTGTATCGGAGATATACGGCGATTTATCATATCCACTTTCTCGGGAATGACATCCACTGCTGTCACATGATGATGCTGAGCCAACAGGGTGGCTATACTAAGACCTACATAGCCGGTACCGGCTACGGCAATTTTATATGTATTATTCATGTTGATTATGAATTTTTAGGAATGATATGCAGGGGCAATTATTGTGTTCTTATCTGAAAAACACATGCTTATATTCGAAAAGGCATCTGTTTTTTATATAATTTTTTACCTACACATGAATACAATTGTGTCGGTACTTTATACCTGGACCTTAACTTGAGTGATTGTTGTGTGTATATAAAAAATAAATGTATTTAATGTTTTTATGCTTGTAATTAAGTTGTTAACACTCACAAAACCCGTAACATATTGAAAGAATGATATATCCGGACCATTAAACACACAAGTCGGAATTACACATATAATTACCAATAATCGCTGGAGCTATAATATTATGTATCTGTTATATAATCGTTCTCAAGATGCAAAACGCCGATAATAGATAATTCCATTTTCTTGGCTTGCAAGTTCCTGTTTGCCGACAAAAAAACGTAATGTTTTCCTAATTCCTCATGAAAGCACCAAGCCCAAAGAGCGGGATGTTCTCCATCCATGATTGGTCTATATAGCCAAGCATGGATATGCGCAGACCTTTCAGGCCGTCATTGTCTTTGATGAATTGTGCCAGTGATTTGGAACGTACATTCTCTTCCGCCTTGACTTCTATCGGTAGTATGCGGTCTTCATGTTGGATTATGAAATCTATCTCGGCAGGAGTCCTGTCATTACTCCAATAGTAAGGATGTTTATTATAGGCTTTCATTTGCTGCAATACATACTGCTCCGTAAAAGCCCCTTTGAACTCAACGAATATATTGTTGTCTATCAACATCTGTGATGCTGGAACGTCTACCATACATGCCAGTAATCCGCAATCTATCAAGAATAATTTAAAGGCATTCAGGTCTTCATAAAACTTCAATGGCATCTTGGCTTCTTTTATACGGTTCACTTTATATATGATGCCAGCATCTATCAGCCACTGTATCGCAAGCTCAAAATCCGCTGCCCTTGCTCCTTTCTTTACCGCACCGAATATGAACTTCTTATTCTCTTTTGCCAGTTGCGAAGGCAATGAGTCAAGAACCTGTCCTATCCGCATTGTTTCTCTTGCAGTCGTATGTTTGGAAACATCCCTTCGGTAAGCCTGTAATATCTTTTGTTGTAAGGTTCTCACCTCCGCCAAGTCCTTGTTGGTAATATATGCAGATACTACCTCCGGCATACCTCCGACATAATAGTACTGTCTCAGCAGGTCAATGAGTTTTGTACGCATGGTCTCGATAAGATTCCAGTCACGTGAACGCATTATATCGTTCCATTCTGCTCCTTCAGCAGCTTCGACAAATTCCTCAAACGTCATAGGATACATCTGCAGCATGTCAACTTTACCCACTGGGAATGACTCACCTTTTCCAATCGTAACGCCAAGAAGAGAGCCTGCAACCATTACGTGATATTTGGGAGCTTTCTCGCAGAAATACTTCAAACTGTGCAGACCGCGTGCAATTTCCTGTACCTCATCCAAGATTATCAATGTGTTCTCTTCCTCTATCTTTACGCCAGTGATAGCTTGCAGTGTGAGTAGAATCCTTTCGATATCATAATCCGACTCGAACAAATGTTTCATTCGTGTCTCGTCGTCACAGTTTACGTAAGCTACAGTTTTATATTCTTGCTTGCCAAAATGTTGCATTATCCAAGTCTTCCCAACCTGACGCGCTCCTAACAGCATCAATGGTTTCCTGTTAGGTTTCTCTTTCCATGCGAGTAAATCATTGTAAATGTTGCGTTTCATACTGCATTTTTTAGTCTTCAACTGCAAAATTACATTTTTTCGATGATAGAATAATGCAATATCTACATTTTTTCGATGATTAAAAATGAGAAAACTTACATTTTTTCGACGATACAGGTCTGAGGGTGTACTAAATCCTCGTTATTTTTGTAGCTTTTCGTTTGGTATTTAATAAATAGTTTTCTTCGCTATATTTATAGGCAGCCACACATAAAAACCATGGACTACAAATTCACAATAGTTCAAGTATAAAAAAGTATGGTGGTGAATAACATATTAGTATAAAATATATCACTCCACAAGCTGAATAAACTCGGGCTTAACCTCAATGCCTACGGCTATAAGGTTGGGGATTTCGATGAGCAGGCGGCGGACTTTTGAGCCGCGGCGGGTGATAAGGCTCCCTTCATATCCGTCGAGCGGACCGCCGACAATGCGTATCTTGCGACCGTACATAGCGGGAGTAATCTCTTCCGGAAGATAGTATTTGTGAGAATCTGAGGCAGACACAGCCTTGATAAAACGGTTCATCTCTGCATCGGATACGGTCATCGGCTCACGCCATGTATTGCGCAACCAACGGTATTGCAGGGTCGGTGTCTTTAATACAACCGTATCTAAATGTTCACGGCTGTCACAGACAAAAAGCAAATCGGGAACAAACGGCACCTGTCTGCGGACACGCCTCCCTCCTTCCATGCCGATACGCCATGTCATGGGAGTAAAAAAACGTTTGCCCTTTTCTTCAAACAGCTTATATGCCGGCTGCTTTGCATTGGCACGCTTCAGGTCGCGCATCACAAACCAACGCGCTTGCTTGTCATTGTCTGATAATACCGGCATCTTAAATTACAGATAATTCTTCCAGTCCTGCCTGATTTAGTATATGACTATAAATCAAGCAGTTATATTTACAACGTGAAAAGTTCTGCAATAGCTTAACCATACTATTTACAACCGTCTTTCTTATAAAAGCGGCATTATTTAATACGTCTCTTCTTAAGAGATGTATCGGTGGCAATAGTCACTGATTATCAATGACATATATCATATAAATATAAAATAATGATGTATAATAATGTGTTAGTTCCTGTTACGGTTCATTTTAACATTCTAATATTCCCTGTATTTAAATTATTTTTAATAACTTTGCACCCACCGATACATCTCTTAAGAAGAGAAAGATTATTTTATCCCATATCATTTATGTATTACTCATAAGGTTGCCAATAAGCCAATTTTATATTGTCATAAGAATTGCATTTGCCATTTGACTTCACACTTGTTTGTTGAATTTGCAAATAGTTAAAATGTCTTTCATCTGTTAATTACGTGGTCTTGTTTTAATACAACATTTGTACTCGTTTTAGAAAGGATGTCTGCACAAAAACGATAAGATGTGCATTGAAATTTCGCTTTTATTGACTTTATGTCATATAAAACATGCACAATATATGGGCGTATGTGCAATATATAAGAAACAACAGGATAATTTTAACATCTCCCGTGACATTTTCCTCCGATTTTAACAACCGACAAAATATCATTTTGAGCCATTTTATGGGCAATTAATATCGTTTTAATTCACAGCAGATACTGTTTTACTTCATAACAGAGCACTCCTTACTCTGCAATTAATGCTGTTTTACAGTGCAATTAATATCTCCTTGCTTCATAAGGAAGTAGCCGTTATGAGGTGAAACAGTATTAATTGCTGAGTAAGGAATACTTTATTGCTGTACAAAATGATATATATTATGAAGAAAACAATGGATAAGCATCTGACAGTCTGACTGATACAGCAATATACAGTGAATTTTGGACAGTAGGGACGGACTTGTCATTTTACTCTCATAATTTTGAACAAATCAACGAAAACCATATCATCTTTCATAAGAAACAGGCAAAAATGGAAGTGGTATTTGTTAAAAACAACATCAAGATTTTTTTATTTTTTAAGGTTTTGGGAAAGGAGGAGGAAAGGAATCGGAAGTTAAAGAAGTTATAGGAAGTTAGAAGAAGTTAAAGGACAAATGATTAAATTGGGAGGAAAGAAAAAGTTAATCTCTGTTAATACACAAGTAAATATCAAATTAAAAATTGATACTGTCAACTTAAATAAGTAATTTTGCAGCCGATTTAGTCCGCAGAGGCTCAAACAAGCGACGGCACAAAGCATGTCCGCCTCACGGAAGAACCGTTTTATATAATTAATAATGTACGCAATTGTAGAAATTAACGGTCAGCAGTTCAAGGCAGAACAGGGTAAGAAACTCTTCGTTCACCACATTAAGGACTCTGAAGCAGGTCAGACACTCGAGTTTGACAAGGTGCTGCTCGTAGACAACGACGGCGCAATCAAGGTTGGCGCACCCGCCATAGACGGTGCAAAGGTTGTATGTGAAGTTGTAAATCCTCTTGTAAAGGGCGACAAGGTTATCGTCTTCAAGATGAAGCGCCGCAAGGACTACCGCAAGAAGAACGGTCACCGCGCACAGTTCACAGAAGTTGAAATCAAACAAGTAATCGCTTAAATTTTTAGGAGGAAGTAAGAAATGGCACATAAAAAAGGTGTTGGTAGTTCTAAGAACGGCCGTGAATCAGCTTCACAAAGATTAGGCATCAAGATTTTTGGCGGACAGAAGGTTGTTGCAGGCAACATCATCGTAAGACAGCGTGGCACGAAGCACAACCCCGGCAGAAATGTAGGTATAGGTAAGGATGATACTCTTTACGCACTGACAGACGGAGTTGTAAACTTCAAGAAGGGACGTCGCGACAAGAGCGTTGTTTCAGTAATACCTGAAGCCGAAGCTTAAACAAACAAAACAACTTATTCCAAACAAACATACAAGAGGGTGTGTCTTTTCAGACACACCTTTCTTTTTGTCTATATAAGACATACTTATATGGCATGAATGAAATGTCATCAAAAATAGGATATGTTACAACATTTTGTATACTATATCGTATTTTTTATGAATTCCATGACAATTATATTGTTTTTAATGTACATTTGCATCCGGAACGCACGTATGAATAGTGAATGTATGAGAGGTTCTGTTTGCTATCTGTAAGTGTTTCCGGGCAGAGCCTGCAATGTTTTCGGGAAAATCGGATTTTTTTGTATGCCCCGTTCTGATATAATCGTATTATAGGACCTCTCATTTTTATTATATACCATATGGTTAAAACTTTAACAAAATTATTTTTTGCAGTAATGGCGGCATTGCTGCCGGATTATGCCGAGGGGCAGAGCCTGACGGTAAATGTCAAAGACGGTGACCCCGTAACGTTACAAACATCCCAAATTGAGAGTATTACATTTACCGACAATCTTTCTTCCCACCATGATGCTCCCAAGATAGGAGACTTTTATTATGCCGACGGGACATGGTCGTCAGAAATTGATTACTCAAAAAATCCTATTGGCGTAGTCTTTTATACAGGAGACCCGACAGCTGAAGATCCTGTTCTAAAAGCAGATTTCCCTAATTGTAACCACGGGCTTGTGATAGCAGCCTTTGCTGAAGAGCCCGGTTGTATGTGGCAAAACAACTACCAGGCTTTTGGCTCGGCTGTAGGCAAATGGGTGACTCAAAACCTTACGGGTTATGTATCAACAGAGTCAAACTTTGGAAAGGACGAGATACGTAACAGCATTTTAGGTTATAACAACACAAAAGCAATCCGTGCGTTCAACAATGCAAATACCGGATATACCGTAATTCCTGTAGAGAAGGCCGCTGCCTTCGAGGCGGAGCACAGTGCTCCGGCAAGTTCGTCCGGCTGGTATGTTCCGAGTATAAAAGAGCTGTTCTTGCTCATAAACGGAGAAATGGACAATGCTGAGGTGCTTGAAGCAACAACAACACATAAGAACATTGCCGTCATCGACAATGCCCTGTTATATATTATAGGTGCAAAGCAAATATACAATTCTCAGTGGGCTTATAACATCTGGGCAAGTACCGAGTATGGTGCCTATGGCTACACTATATGCACATACGACGGCAAGATAGAAGGCACCCTAAAAGAAAACCATGTGAATTTTCAGACTCGCTTCATACTGGCATTCTAAACATAAATATTAGTCACAACAAATATATATGAAAACAATGATAAATATACGTACCATTATTGTGGCTGTAGCGGCTATGCTTACTATCAGCCTGCATACCCGTGCCGATGAAAAGCTTTTTATTGAATACAAAGACGGTTCGATGTTCAGCTATGTATTGGCAAACAAGCCCAAGGTCACCTTTGAAGGAAATAACATTACGGTCACTGCTCCGGAAATAACAGACGTTCATAAAATGGAGAATGTAAAACAGTTTATGTTCTCCATTCCAACCTCTGTAGAAATGATTAGCGCCGATGAACGCCGAATTACCTATACCGACAATGAGACGGTATGTCTGGAGGGATTCAAGGCAGGAGGTTCCGTATCGGTATATGATATAAACGGTACACTGCTGACAGGCAGCACTGTCGGAAAAGACGGAACGGTGTCCATATCGCTTGGCGGACTGGCTTCCGGTCTCTATGTTATTGCAACAACTGAAGGTAAATCTTATAAAATAATTAAACGATGAAAAACAAAAGAAACATATCCCTTCTCCTTACATTGCTAATGACAAGCCTGTGTGCATGGGCGCAAAGCGGCTTTATCATCAGCATGAAAAACGGTAAGACAATGAAGTTTGAAAGCTCATCTGTAGAATCCATAACATTCGACGAAACACAGCCACCGGCAACAGAAGGACCCAAAATAGGAGATTTTTACTATAGCGACGGAACATGGTCCACAACCCTTGACAAGTCGAAAACGCCAATTGCCGTTGTGTTTTACGCCGGCGACCCCTCTGCCGATGACGAGGGACTGCGTGCCGAACATCCTGAATGTACGCACGGGCTTGCCATTGCCCTCAACGAAACAATATCATCATGGCAAGAGAACTATGAAACATACGGTTCTAATAAAACGGTAAGCGACTGGCTGACAGCAAACGGCTATCCTATTGCTAAATCGACAAAAGATGATGATGCGCCCGTAAACAAGAGGGTTGGATATACTTACAGCAAATATCTCAAGGCATTCAATGCCTCTCCGGAAAATGCCCAATGGCCCGTCAGCGCAATGGCGGCTGTGGAAGACTATTGTGCCGCAGTGCCCACGCCTGCATCATGCTCGGGCTGGTATTTGGGAACAGGACGTGAAATGGTACTTGCATGTTTTGGAGAAATTGAAGGCAACATAACATCCATGGGACGACAAGACCCTGTGGTACGCGATTTGCTTAATGACAGCTTTGCACTCCTTCCTGCTGCAGACGTCACCTCCTTCGATACAACAGGCATGACTTATTGGACAAGTAATGAATATGGGGTTGAGACAGAAGGCTTGTGGATAGACCGCGCATGGGGCGTTTACTTCATGCGTAACCGTGTCGCCGTATCGGGAAGTATGAAAAACTGGTCAGAATACGCACGCGTCAGACCAATTCTTGCTTTCTAACCGATAAAAGTGAGCTCGGGATAAAGCCGCACATACATTAACGTGAGTTCGATGAATAATACAACAAGAAAGATATATTCATCGAAATTACGTTACATTACATCGGTCATGCGTTAATAGAATGCAGCATAAAATGGCTGTCGACGATATTATCAAATATAAAATACCGCAGCGTAGGAATAAAGTCCACGGCTGCGGTATTTTATATATTGATAATAAAGCTATCTTTAGAACGGCAGGTCGTCCGCACTGTTCTCCTCCGAAGCAGGAGCAACCGATGCCGCGGTTGCACTTGGTGCGGGCGGGAATGCATCTGTTGCAGAAGGCTGCGGAGCCTGTGCGGCAGCCTGAGCTGCCATCGGGTCGATGCGCTCCACTTTCCATGCACTTATATTGTTAAACCAGCGCCCGTTGTACTCATGGGCGTCTATATCCACGCTTACACGCAACTCTTCGCCGCTCTGTATGTTCATCGTAGCAAGGCGATCTGCCCCAAAAACCCTGAAACAGCACTTGCGGGGATACTGCTCGTGCGTCTCTATTACAAACTCCTGCGACTTCCATGCGCTGCCAGTACGGGCTGAAACGCCGCTCTGTTCAGGAAGAACAACGATTATCTTTCCTTCTATTTCCATGTCGTTATTTATATCTCATTAATTTATACAGTTTGCGAAATTAATAAAATAGTTCTAAATTAAGGAACTTTCCACCTCGTTTTTTTGTATTCCAGTATGTTTTTTGTATTTTTGTAGCTGGATTTTATATAAAAACAAGTAACAAATAAAATAAATCACCTATGAGATTAACACTGTCAAGCACGACTCTGAACAGCCGGCTTTCAACATTGTCAAAAGTTCTGAACAACAAGAACTCACTGCCTATATTGGACTGCTTCCTTTTTGAAGTGAGCAACAACATGCTTACGGTAACGGCATCGGACAGCGAGAACGTAATGAAATCGACAATACAACTTGACGAATCAGATTCTGACGGACAGTTTGCAATAAACAGCCACACGATACTCGATGCCGTGAAGGAACTTCCTGAGCAGCCGCTGACACTCGATGTAGACATTGCCACAATGGCTGTAAAGGTTGTATACCAGAACGGCATATACAACTTCACGGCACAGAACGCCGATGAATATCCGCGCACACAGGGGCTGAACGCCAACGTCACCACGCTGACGATGCCTGCAAACATTTTGGGCAACAACATAACACGCTCGATATTTGCCACAGCCAACGAGGAACTGCGCCCGGTGATGAACGGTATATATTTTGACCTTACGGCAGATGCCCTGGCTATAGTGGCAAGCGACGGGCACAAGCTTGTGAGAAACAAGAACTTCAACGTGAAAAGCGAAACACCGTCAGCATTTATACTGCCCAAGAAACCTGCAAACCTGCTGAAGAATGTTCTTACAAGGGACGAGGGTGACGCAGTGATACGCTTTGACGACCGCAATGCGGAAATAACGTTCAACGACGGTTCGCTTGCATGCCGTCTGATAGAAGGACGCTATCCCAACTACAACTCGGTGATACCGCAAAACAACCCCAACCGCATGACGATAGACCGCAAGATACTGATTGGTGCATTGCGCCGTGTATTGCCTTTTGCAAGCGAGAGCAGCCAGCTTGTACGCCTGCACATCGAAACAGGAAAGCTGGAAATATCGTCAGAGGACATCGACTTCTATACAAGCGCAAAGGAAGAAATCGTATGCGACTATATTGGCAATCCTATGAGCATAGGCTTTAAAGGTCCGTCGCTTACTGACATCTTGAACAATCTTGACAGCGAGGAGGTTACACTCGAACTGGCAGACCCAAGCCGCCCATGTCTCATCATTCCGTCAGAACAGCCGGAAAACGAGGACATCCTGATGCTTATCATGCCTATGCTGCTGAACGACTGATACAAAAGAAAGTACATCTGATATTTAATCAATATTATCATGCAATTAAATCTTACAAAGCCCCTTGTTGTCTTCGACCTGGAGACAACGGGGCTTGATCTTGTTAAAGACAGGGTAATACAGATATCTTACATAAAGGTAAATACTGACGGCACGGAAAAACGTGCCAATATTTTTGTCAATCCGGGAAAGTCCATTCCGGCGGAAATAACAGAACTGACGGGAATTACGAACGAGGATGTGAAAAATCAGCCTCTGTTTAAAGAACTGGCAGCTGGACTGGCTGAAGAGTTTAAGGGCTGCGACTTTGCCGGATTTAACTCAAACCATTTCGATATTCCCATGCTTGCTGAGGAATTTCTGCGCGCAGGCATCGACTTTGACTTCAGCAAAAGCCGGCTGATAGATGCACAGACAATATTCCATAAAATGGAACGGCGTAATTTGGCTGCAGCATATAAGTTTTATTGCGGAAGGAAAATGGAAGAAGACTTCGAAGCGCACAGGGCTGATCAGGACACGGAGGCTACATACAGAGTGCTTAAAGCGGAACTGGACATGTATGCACCCGGCAGACAGGAAGAACCGGAAAGACAGCTGAATAACGATATGGACGAACTGGCAGAGTTTTCAAAGACAAACAATAATGTAGACTTTGCAGGACGTGTCGTATGGAAAGAAATGAAAGATGCCTCCGGAAACATCCTTATGGACAAAGACGGGAAGCCGCGCATGCAAGAGACATTCAACTTCGGCAAGTACAAGGGCTGGAACGTGGCTGAAGTGCTGAACCGCGACCCTGGATATTTCAGCTGGATGTTGAGCAGTGACTTTACATACAACACCAAGCAGGTACTGACACGCATCCGCCTGAGGGAGTTTGCAAACAGAAAGCAACAATAAAAAGATGCCTGCCCCGACAGCACTGATAAGGTAAAGGCGAAACTGGAAATACACGTCCGGGACATCTCCCAAACTTTTCAATTCCATAACTATACATCAATATGCTAAAAGGCAAGAAAATAGTTTTAGGCATAACCGGAAGCATTGCAGCATATAAGGCATGCTTCATTATACGCGGACTTATAAAGCGCGGTGCAGAGGTACAGGTTGTGATAACACCGGCAGGCAAGGAGTTTATAACTCCTATAACGCTGTCGGCACTTACGCACAAACCTGTTATAAGCGAATTTTTCTCTCAGCGCGACGGAACTTGGAACTCGCATGTCGACCTCGGATTATGGGCGGATGCCATGCTAATTGCTCCATGCACGGCAAGCACTATCGGAAAAATGGCGGGCGGCATTGCTGACAACATGCTTATAACGACTTACCTGTCTATGAAAGCACCGGTATTTGTTGCTCCTGCAATGGACCTTGACATGTTCGCACATCCATCGACACAACAGAACATAAAAAGGCTTCAGGAATACGGAAATATAATCATAGACCCTCAAAAAGGATTCCTGGCAAGCGGACTGGAAGGCAAAGGGCGTATGGAGGAGCCGGAAGTGATTGTTGAAACGCTTGAGCGTTATTTCTACAGCAGCAAGGAGAATCTTAAAGGGCGAAAGGTTGTAATAACCGCCGGACCCACATACGAGAAGATAGACCCGGTAAGATTTATCGGCAACTATTCGAGCGGGAAAATGGGCTTTGCTCTTGCCGAAGAATGTGCCATGCGCGGAGCAGACGTTACGCTTATAGCAGGTCCGGTAAGCATGACGGCATCATCTGCAGTAAAAAGGATAGACGTAGAAAGCTGCGAAGAAATGTATAACGCTGCTACGACAGAATTTAAAGACGCAGATGCAGCCATATTGTGTGCTGCCGTTGCCGACTTCCGTCCTGAACATGTCGCAGAACAGAAGATAAAGCGCGGAAAGGACGACATGGTAATACGACTGTCCCCGACACGGGACATTGCAGCACAACTTGGCATGATGAAGAAACCCGGTCAGCGCATTATCGGCTTTGCCCTCGAAACAAACGACGAGGAGAGCAACGCACGCAAGAAATTGGAGAAGAAGAACCTTGACTTTATAGTTCTGAACTCCACACGCAACGAGGGAACAACATTCCGCAGCGATGACAACAAGGTGACAATAATATCAAGGGAAAGAGTAAAGGAATACGGGAAGAAGCCCAAGACAGAAGTGGCGGCAGACATTATAGATGAACTTGTAAAGATAATGTAAACGCTTTATATAAACCAATTACGGGGTTGTGTCAATATATGTCCCTATTATCAGAAAAATAGGGCATCAGCACAACCTCGTAATTGTTTATCATTCACATTAAAATGTGATATAGTTTTATATTTGGAACTTAGAAAAATCTGTAAACTTCTTTCAAGACCTTTTCCTTTGACATATCATTGGGATTTGTACCGGGTACTCCCTCTGGAACAGACTCACCAAGCTTAGCAAAAAGTGTCGTCCAAAAAACAGGCATATTGCCCTCTGCATCACGAAAGTTCATTGGTCTTGCCGTAAACAATGTACTTCCGTCTTCCTTACGGTAACTCTCATATACAAGTTCGGAACAATACATCTTACCGTTATCAGGACGATACGACCAGTCGTATTCTTCGCCTAAATGCTCTAATGCCCTCGCAACAACCCTGTCTGCATCAAAGTCTTCACAGACACGCATAGCCACAATACCAGGCTTGCCGTCTATCATAGGAGAAGAGGCAATAAACTCGTCCCACGCCGTACATGTAACCCCTCTGCAATCCGATGCTTCTATTATATAAGGTTCGTTGTCTGTATTCAGAGCAACGATGGCAACATGCACAAACTTCACAGAGTCTTTCCATGCCGTAGCATTGGAAATAGCATCAGAAAAGTCGGAGTCTCCCTTTACCTGAAACAACAAATCACCAGCATGGGGCATATATGTCTTTTGTGCACAGGCAGGCATAATATGTACAAATATTATCCATAGTAAATAACAATATCGCATCATATATACATATTTAGAATTAATGGCAACAAAATTATGATAATAATATCAATCTTACATCATACCGCCATATATTTTTTTATTTACATATCACCAAAATATCACAATATCATTTGATTTTAACGATAGCACTTATTCTAACAACCGTATGCAGATACTTCGAATGTAGAGAATCTATATGTAATTTTGCGCCTGAAATAAAACATAACCATAATAATAAACTAAAGGAGAAAGATTATGACATCTGCTGTTTTTCAGATACATGACGCATGGATTATACTTGGATGCATCATATTTGTAATGTTTGTGGCATGCGGAAATGCAATATGCAGATTTCTTATTGGGATTAACCGCAAATATCATATCATAGCATGGGACAGAAGCAGCATCTATGCATATGATGACGAGGAAGAGGACTATGAATAAGAATATGGAATTTCCTGGAAAATTTCTTGCCAACTATGCCGCAACGCTACTTAAATGTGGTGCAACGACAGTAAGAATTGAAAAAAATGTATGCAGGATTGCCGAAGCATACGGACTGAAGGCTGAGGTAAGTATCTATCCAAGACACGTGGAAGTGATACTTATAAACAGCGATAATGGAAGTAATATAACAGAAAGCGAAGCTATATGCGAATGGGGAGTAAACTATTTAATCGTTGCTGCACTCAGCAAACTGAGCTGGAACTGCCATGACAGGCATCCTGATCCAAAAGCCATAATAAGGCAATATAGAAGCATTATACGCCCAAGGATAATACAACCGTATGTCGTAAATATGCTTACGGCATCAGCCAATGCCTCATTTTGCCGTTTATTTGAAGGCGACAATATATCAATGGCTATTGTATTTGTTGCCACAGCATGTGGATTTTATGTAAAAACGGCTTTACGTGAGAAATGGCATATAGATGCACGCGTAAATATTTTTATAGCCGGATGTGTCTCCGCAATATTGTCATGTTCGGGATACGTATTCAAATGGGGTACAACACCGGATGTCGCACTTGCTACTTCTGTGCTTTATCTCGTCCCGGGAATACATTATCTTAATGCGGCAAGCGACATAATAAACAGTCACTATATATGCGCCGTATGCAGGTTTATACATGCAGGCATCATAACGATATGCCTTTCTGCCGGACTTTATGCCGCCATGATGCTGATGAACATAGGATTGATACAGAAATGATAAATTAAGATACAAAATATATGTTACCAATAATTGAAGATTGTTTTTTCGCAGCGATAGCTGCTATCGGTTTTGGCAGTATCAACAATATTCCTGTGAGGGCTTTTTCAGGATGTGCCTTACTTGCAGCTGCTGGACATGGCACAAGGACATTGCTTACAGACGGATTCGGAATTTCGATTATATGGGCAAGCCTTATAGGCAGCATTGTTATCGGGTTGTTGTCGATACCGGTGTCATCACACCGGAAAACACCGGCTGAAAGTATGTCGTTTCCGGCATTGCTGCCAATGATACCGGGGATGTATGCTTACCGCGCCGTACATGCTTTATTACAATGTACAGAAGTGGTATCAGAGAAAGAACTGACACACAACATCTGTTTAATGAGTTATAACGGTTTCGTATGCACACTCATAATACTCCTAATGTTCATAGGTGTTACTGTTCCTATATTCTGTTTTGGCAAATATTCTTTTTCTGCTACAAGATGATTTTACTAACTTTGCAATATCACGAAGTATTAATAATTAATAGATAAACATTTTTCTAAACATTGATATGGAACTTAGATATCTCAAGTCATTCGTCACATTAGCACGGCTACTGAACTTTTCTGAAGCGGCACGTGAAATGTGCGTAACACAAAGCACCTTTTCACAAACAATAAAACAACTTGAGGACGAACTCGGCAGTCTGTTATTTTTCCGTAACTCACACGAAGTTGCACTAACCGAAGCTGGCATGGAACTGCTTCCATTCGCGGAAAAAACAATACAAATGGCAGACAACTGTAAAAACAGGATGGAAGATCTGCGTAATCTTAAATGCGGCACTCTTAACATTGGTGTAACACACTCATTCAACATGGTGATGCACGACACACTCAAAGATTTTTTACAGCGCTATCCAAACATAAAATTAAACATTGTGTACAAACCAATGGAAGAACTGATAAGAAGACTTGCATGCAGGGAACTCGACTTTGTATTGTCTTTCCGACCAAATGAATATTTTCCACAAATAGAATCACACATTCTTTTTGACGATCATTTATCAGTAATCGTAAACAAAAGCCACCCTTTGGCTGTAAAAGAAAAAATATCACTTACAGACCTTGCGGAATATCCGGCCGCACTGCCTGCTAAAGGACTGCAAGCACGGAATATACTCGACAGAATACTGGCAGGTAGCGGGATAATACTTAATGTACGGGCTGAAATTGATGAGGTTACACCTCTTCTGCGCCTTGTACGTAACACCGGAATATATACAATATTGTCAAATTCTGCCACTGAAGAGGATGAGCAACTAAAAGCCATACCCATAGACCGTGACGACTGCCGCATGGAAGGATCCGTACAAATGCTAAAAGGAACATACAGAAAAAAAGCATCGAAAGAATTTATACGAATATTATGCGAGACATCCCTCGTAAAAAAAAGAATAAATGAATGGCTCTGATAATGTTACTTTAAACATACTTATCCAGCACTGGTACTATAAACGACCCTGAAATTAAATAAAAAGAAAAATCCCAATCAGCCGACTGGCTTGATTGGGATTTTATATAAACTGCTTTACAGTGCGAAAATTATTCTGCGGCAGGAGCTTCTTCTGCTACGGGAGCAGCTTCAGCAGGTGTTTCCTCTACCTTTGCAGGTGCAGCGTTTTCATCTACAACCTTTACAGGTATTTCTACCTCAACCTCCTTGTGGAAGCAAATCTTGGCAGAGAATTCACCAACAGTCTTTATATCGTTCATGACGATAATCTTACGGTCTATGTCAAATCCTTTGTTCTTCAGCTCTTCAGCAACGATATTGGCATTTACCGAACCGTAGGTAACTCCGGTAGCACTGACCTTTGTCTCAATTACAAGCTCAACGCCGTTCAGAGCCTCAGCCTTCTTCTCAGCCTCAGCCTTGATTGCTGCCAGCTTGTGAGCCTGCTGCTTAAGGTTCTCAGCAAGAATTTTCTTTGCAGAGGGTGAAGCTATAATACCCTTACCCTGCGGGATAAGGTAGTTACGACCATAACCGGACTTTACGTTTACTATATCGTTCTTATATCCTAAGCCGATAATATCTTCTTTCAGTATTATTTCCATAATCTTATAAGTTTTGAGTTTCTTTGTCTTTGAGTTTTTTAGTTTTGAGTTTTATTGAAAACCTGAAAACTTACGAACTCATAAACTTACATTTATTTCATCATATCCGTTACATAAGGAAGCAGTGCTATCTGGCGTGCACGCTTGACAGCCTGAGCCACACGGCGCTGATACTTCAGAGAAGTTCCAGTGATACGGCGGGGGAGTATCTTTCCCTGCTCGTTAAGGAACTTCTTGAGGAATTCAGGGTCCTTATAGTCTATATACTTAATACCGCTCTTCTTGAAACGGCAATACTTCTTCTTCTTTGTGTCCACTGAAGGCGGAGTCAAATATCTTATTTCTGATTCTTGTGCTGCCATGATTTAAGCCTCCTCTTTTTTAGCAAATTTGTTTCTTCTCTTCTCTGCATACAGCGCAGCATACTTGTCAAGCTTCACTGTCATAAAACGGATTACCTTCTCATCACGACGGTATCCAGTCTCAAGAGTTTTGATTACTTCCGGCTCTGCCTTGAACTCCAACAGGCAATAGAAACCTGTAGATTTCTTCTGAACAGCATAAGCCATCTTCTTCAGTCCCCAAGTCTCTTCGTTCAAGATCTCAGCACCTTTATCGGTAAGAATCTTCTTGAATTTAGCGACCGCTTCCTTCATCTGTTCATCAGACAAAACGGGAGTTAAAATGAAAACGGTTTCGTATTGATTCATACTACTTAAAATAATTAGTTAAATGTTAATTTGCAAAATGCGGTGCAAAATTACATCTTTTTATTTATATATGGTAATAATGCCACACGCATAAATCCGCATTTTAACTTATTTTTCAATTTATTAT
Source organism: uncultured Prevotella sp. (assembly GCA_900545525.1). Taxonomy (GTDB): domain Bacteria; phylum Bacteroidota; class Bacteroidia; order Bacteroidales; family Bacteroidaceae; genus Prevotella. The sequence goes on along the minus strand of UQZX01000016.1, from coordinate 47,461 downwards.
AATATGTCGGCGGTAATTTTATGATTTACATGCCATTGCAGACAAATTATTATCCTTATTTTTGCAGGTACAATGGCAAATATCATCAAAAAACATATACGCAACGCCGGCTCATGGCTGGTTTATGCCGGAGCAACGATGCTTGTAGCAAACTGCCTTTTCATAAAAGACGGTTCCAACATATTGCAGTTCTGCCCGCTGATACTTATCCTTGCCGGCATCGTAGTTCATGTAACGGTCTTGAAAAAAGACAGCAAATACTGAAAACATCAGTCGTTAAGCGCTCCGATAATCTCTGTCACCGATTTGCATCCGTGACGGTCAAGCCATTCGTTTATGCCGTCGCGCACCTTTATTGTCACCGCCGGATCAAGAAAATTAGCCGTACCTATCTCTATTGCAGTGGCTCCTGCCATTAAAAACTCTATAGCATCAGTGGCACTACAAATTCCCCCAAGTCCGACAACTGGTATAGATACAGCTTTTGCCGTCTGCCATACCATACGCAGGGCAACCGGTTTCACAGCAGGACCGCTCAGCCCTCCCGTGCCTATGCTCAACATCGGCGCACGCTTCTCTATATCCACCGCCATGCCCATAAGCGTGTTTATAAGCGACACACTGTCAGCACCTTCAGCCTCCACGGCACGCGCAATCTCGGCAACGTCCGTAACATTGGGAGACAGTTTCACTATCAGCGTCTTATGATATCTTGCTCGCACAGCCCTGACAACACTTGCGGCACCTTCGCATGTAACGCCAAAAGCCATGCCGCCCTGTTTCACATTGGGACAAGATATATTCAGCTCTATTGCCGGAATGGCATCGAGCTCATCTATACGCGCCGCACACTCGGCATAGTCATCGGGCGACGAGCCGCTCACGTTAACAATCATATTGGTATCTATATCCTTTATTTCCGGATATATATGCTCGCAGAAATAATCCACGCCCTTATTCTGAAGCCCGACGCAGTTGAGCATTCCCGATGCAGTCTCCGCCATGCGCGGATAGTCGTTTCCCTGCCTCGGACGGAGCGTAGTACCCTTAACTATTATGCCTCCGATGCCATCCAAAGGCATGAAATCGGCAAACTCCAAACCATATCCGAATGTGCCGGATGCCGTCATAACCGGGTTTTTCAGGCACAAATCCTTTATTTTAACTCTTAAATCTGCCATAACAGTTTCTTTGTATTAAACACCGGACCTTCCTTGCATACACACAAATTTCCCTCGTCAGTGCCTTCTACGCAGCACAGACAAGCTCCCACTCCGCACGCCATCTTATTCTCGAGCGACACTTCGCAGTCTGTTCCCGTCCGTGCGGCATACCTCGCCACAGCCATCATCATGGGCTTGGGTCCGCAGGTGCTTATCCTGTCGAACGTTTCAGAGGACAAAATGGAGTGACCGGTGACAAATCCCTTCTCGCCTGCCGTGCCGTCCTCTGTCGTCACGCACACGCGCCCGTACTTATTAAACTCGTCGAGCATCAGCAAATCTCCTGCCGAACGCGCTCCCAAAAGAAACGTCGGTTGGCAGCCCATATCCGACATCACACGCCCCATATACAGCAACGGAGCCACTCCCACGCCGCCGCCGACAAGCAGGATATGCTCGTCTACGGTCTCCGGCAATGTAAATCCATTGCCAAGAGGAAGCATGCAGTTAAGCGTGTCGCCGCCTTTCAACCGTGCAAGACGGCGCGTACCGTCTCCTACGGCAGCCACAAGCAGCCACAACTGGTTTGTATCCCTGTCCACCATGTTTATTGAAATGGGACGGCGAAGAAACGTAGAAGGAGAGCCGTCCACCCTCACCTCGACAAACTGTCCCGGTCTCATGTCCGGAAGCGGTGTCTCCCGTGTAAGCTTTATAAGCACATATCTATCGTTTATATGCTCTACGGACACAACCGTAAGGTCCAATACATACTTTTTCATCACACATCTTTATATATTAAGGAAATGCCTGTACGAAATACAGCCTGTACGCCGCACAAAAGACATTGCGTATGCAAAGATAGTCAAAATAGCGCAAATGCAGCATCCGCACCTTTATTTTTTAGGTACGAAGCTCTCGTATGTCTGGTCGTCAAAAAACACCCTTATCTCCGTTATCCTGCGCATGGGGCGCTCTGCCTGTCCGAGACTGAGGTTCATTGACGTATCGGGAGTACGCCTTGGATGCAGCCCACGCGAGTCCTGACCATATACCGGAGCGGCAACAGGAACATCGGCAAAGTCGAGAGCCTGTTCTCCGCCATATCCGCCGCCGTTTTCTTTTTGCAGGGCATCATTGCCCTCCGCATCGTCAACAAACATAGTCCCCCTGCCAAACATAAGCCAGTCGGTACTAATTGCCGGCATTTTGCTTTTTATAGCCTCCACTGTATTGATTGTTGGCTTGGTACGGTCATTGAAGATGCTGCTGAGCGAAGCGGGAGACATTCCTATGAAGTTGGCGAATGTCTGTTGCGTCATGTGCTGTGCCTCCATTATCTGCTTAATTCTGTCCTTCATAAAGCTGTTATATAGTAAATATGGACTAAAAGTCCGCTTTTTTAAAGATTTTACAAAGGTAAAGCAATTTTTTAACACCAACAACAAATGTAAAGAAAATATACAAACGCAAACGTTGAATTTATTTATTTAAATATGTAAACATAAATATCGAAATGTGGCGTTTTTGTCATTTACAAATACAAACATAAATCAAGACTTTTAAAATAATGAAAACAATCGATGCAGCTATTTTATGCAAATATATGACTGGGAAATAGTTAATTACAATAAATTTAAACGTTTGTTTACCAATATACAATATTACATCTCGATTTATGTCATTTTATAGCAAATATATCAACATATTTTTGCATAAATCCGATGATTATTAGCTATTTACGCCTTAAAAGGACGATTGTATAAATATTCATGTTGATATTTTAACGTGAATATTCAAATATTTATTTGTTTATTTAAATACGAATATCAATTTACAAAACAACTTTTTAGGCTTTGTAAAACGTGAATTTAGTTTACAATACTAAATATTCACACCTTTATATTTTATGGTTTTAAATATTAAAAAGTGCTAACGCTAAATTCAAGGAGGCTGAAAATCAAAAAAAAGAGCATTTTTCCGACATTTCCGGGCATCTGCTTTGGCGGCTCAAAATATGCGAAAAATAGAGGGGAAAATTTGATTTAAGTGGCTGATTATGTGCACAATCAGCCTGTTTTTTCTGTCAGGAAAAAATCTCAAACCAGATAAAAAGGAGCACAAAAAGGGGCTTTTTTCAGTGCAAAATAAAGAAAATAAGCTCTCTCATAAGCTCTCCTACGGGTGTATTAGGGTTGTCTATACCCTTACTTTTGGCGTCGGTTTCCCTTATTTTGGAAATAATCTGCATCACCTTCACCCCGGTATAGTTTCTCATACCCGTCATATAGTCTCTCGCCTGCCATGATGTACGGAGGTCGAGCCATTTTGCCACCTCGTTTTCATTCATCCTGTTTGGAGCGTAGTAGGCAATCATCAGGTTCTGGAAATATGAGAAGAGCGTGGGAATAAGAACAAACACCCCACCCGACTTTGGATTTTTGTCAAAATATCTCACTATGAGATTTGCCTTCTTCACATCTTTTGCCGCCACGGCACTGCGCAGTTCGTAAGCATTAAAATCCTTGCTCACACCTATACGTCCCTCAATTATCTCGGGCGTAACGCGCCTGTCGTCTTCCGGAAGAGAAATTATCAGCTTGTCAAGCTCGCCCGTCAGGCGGCTGAGGTCGGCACCGATGTGCCCTGCGATGATAAACGCCGACTTGTTGTCTATCGTGGCATTGCCGTTCACCTTGAGATAATGCTCGATGAAAACGGGCAGCTCCGACTCCTTTTTCTTCTTGCTCTCAAAAACTACGCCAACGGCAGCCGCCTTCCCCACAATTTTCTTCCTCCCGTCTATCGTCCCGTTCTTGTGGCACAGCACAAGGACGGTCGTAGGCTGAGGATTGTCGAGATATTTCTCAAGCCCGTCCCAGTTTTTTATGTTCTGAGCCTCTTTCACGACAACAACCTGCCTTTCCGCCATCATGGGATAGCGTTTCGCCATGTCGGCAACACGGCTCGCCGTTACGTCGGCACCAAACACCACCGTCTGGTTGAAGTCTCTTTCTTCAGGAGCAAGGGCATTTTCGGCAATAAAGTCTGAAATCTTGTCGATATAATAAGCCTCATCGCCCATAAGTAAGTATACGGGCGCATATTTGCCGGCACGCAGGTCACGCATTATCGTGTCGAAAGTTGCTGTACTTTTCTCTGCCATTTGTTTCAAGTGAATAAAATAAGGACACGGATGTTTTGATAAACCGCCCTATCCTTCACTATTTCAACAATAATAGCTACCTTTGCGGCATACAAAATATCAGTCCGATTGCAAAATTAATAAAATGTATCGATTAAACCTACCTCCATACGAAATAAAAATCAAAGAAAAAGGCGGCAGGCATGCCGTTTTCGACGTACTGAGGATGAAATATGTAAGCCTTACTCCGGAGGAATGGGTGCGCCAGCATTTCATCCACTATCTGACGGAGCACAAGGGGTATCCCGCCCCGCTGCTTGCAAACGAAGTTGAACTGCGCATCGGGCAGAAAAGCCTGCGGTGTGACAGCGTGCTGTACGACAAGATGTTACAGCCGAGGATGATTATCGAGTACAAGGCTCCGACAATACAAATCACGCAGAAGGTCTTCGACCAGATATCCGCGTACAACATGCTCATGCGCGTAGACTATCTCGTGGTAAGCAACGGCATGAACCACTATTGCTGCCGAATGGACTATGAGGGCGGCAGGTATGCCTTTCTGAAAGATATCCCGGATTATCAACAACTTTAAAATAATTATGACAATGAAGACAGCTATAATGCACAACATCATCACAGACGAAAGAAAACGCGTACACCTCACAATGGATCATCCGGCAGTTCAGTGCGGCATTGCCGTATGGGCAGACGATGACGGAAAGGCTTACTTTCCCGAGGATGTACAAAATCCTTTCTACGAGCTGACGGACATTAAGGAGGACGACGAATAACGGGTGACAATACGGCTGCTGTAAAACAGTAACTTTTACACGGTGTTTTGCTTACATATTTTTATGTCATATGGCAATATACAAGTATCGTATAACGAAACAGACATATATATATTACAATATGAAAGGTGGCATCTGAGACCCTGAAAGGTGGCGTTTAAGACATCAAGAGGTGGCATTTGAGAGTATCAAATGCCACCTCTTTTTAATTTAAACACCTACTCATTCACCGCACCGCACTCCGGACAGCGTCCGCGTCTGCGCATGCGTGCGCCGCAATTGCCGCACAGACATGTATAATAAGAGCTACGGAAATATCGCCGGAGGGCAAAGACAATATACGCGACAAGCAGTACATAGCCGGCGAAATAAAGCGTGGTGATGCTGAAAACGATATAGTTTACGGCACAGACGCCCGCAAGCCCGCACATATAGAGCATTGCCTCGCCAAGGGGCAGTTCCTTGGAAACCACGTCGGCAGCGGCAATGGCAACGACGAGTATTGCCCACACAGCCATGATGAAGACCGAAAGGATTGTGGGAAGGCCGAAAGGATTGAGTGTGGGATGGAAATAGAATTCCTGCCACAGGTCGGGGGCAAACATCTGTATGCTTGAATACAGCGTTGCTGCAAAAGCCACCATAAGGGCAAGGAGCATGGGATAAAACGACGGGATGTCGTTAAAATGCACTATCTTGGCATTGCGGCGGAAGATGGTGCGCATCAGGTAGGCAACGGAAATGATGCTTATCACGATGAGGAATATCAGAAGATGTATGTCCGAGAATATCAGTATAAACTGCGATATGGGGTCGTCGGGCACCACCGACGGCAGAAGAGACGAGCCGTGAACCCAGCCGATGGTCTCCTGGTCGCGCGCCACCTTAACCCACAGCGAGTCTATTGTGTCGGCAGGAATCACGCATATATCAGCCACCACGAGATGATTGCCGCGGAAAACGGCGACAGAATCGGTTGTCATACCGTTGAGATATTCTTCCGGCTGCTGCCTGAGCAGATGAAGGGAGTCGGCACGCACCACAAAATTATAGTTCAGCGAGTAGTGCAGCGTGGCAGGAAGGGGCACCGTGTCCCTGCCCTCTTCCACGGCAGCCGGCACAGAGCCGGCACGGCGCACACGGTCCTGATAACATCCGGAAAAGAACGTCACCGCCACTATTGCAAGCACCGCAAGCAGCGCAAATCGTATTTTAATCTTCAGCATATATATTCATCCGGCATTTTGAGCAGTCGAACTGAAGACGGAAACGCCGCCCGTCGGCAGACTGCAAATAAAGCGGCTCACGCCATGAGGGGCGCCTGCCGCCGTTCTTGACACAATATCCGAGGGCATAGCGCAGACAATGGCGGCACTGCATCACGAGCGGACGCGACACTGACATGCCCTGCTCAAAGGCAGCGGCATCGCTGTAAAGCCCCTGACTGCGGTAAAAACGGCGTGCCGCACTGTTTGATATGTTGTACAAATAAGGATATTCGGCAGGATAAAGCGGCATGGGTGCCTTCTCGCCGCCGGTTGCGACGGCGCGCCGCCGCGCCGCCTCTTCGATTACGGCATCGAGCTTTTCCACAATGGTGCGGCGCATGTCGGCAAGCCGGCTCGAGGGAATGAAACACTCTGCCACAGCCGGTTCTATCTCTACGGAGGCACACTCGTACACGGTATTTCCAAGTTTCGACAACTGCCGCACGATGTTGTCACCCTGCGGTTTCTGCGCCTTCTGCACCTCATCGCCGAACATCGCCGACGCGCGATGCTCCCCGTCAACGCACGCCGTAAGGACAAAGCCCCCGGCACCGCGGCTCATCCGCATGTCCACAGGAATTCTGCGGCAGCCGGTGCTGCGCGACAGCTGACGCTCAAAGTCCATGTCGCTGTTACGCCACAGCGACATGCCAGGACGCAGAGCCGCAGGCATTTTCTGCGGGAAGAGCCTGTTGTTCAACACTTTATTGACGCGGAAGCCCTCAAGACGGCGGTCGGCGTTGATGAAGCACAGCCCGTCGCCGTTGGCAAAAGCCGCCGTTCCGGCAACATTGAAAGAACCTCCGCGTATCTCCTTGACCGTCCCCACAAACTCGCCGCGCGCCTTCGGGGTGTCGAAAGAAGATATGTCGTGACGCCTGCCGTCAAGAAAATAGTCTGTAAAGCCACGGTTGAACGTCTTGTTAAGATTGGGAGTGAAGGCATAGCGGCAACGCCCGAGCGATGAACGCCGGTATTTACCGCCGCTTCCTGCTATAATCCTGTCAAGGCGCGCACTGTATGCGGCAGTCACGTTCTTGACATACTCAATGTTCTTGAGCCTTCCCTCTATCTTCAGCGACACCGCCCCGGCATCGAGAAGGGTCTCGATGTCGTCGTACCTGTTCATGTCTTTCAGAGACAGAAGATGCCGCCCGCGCTCTATCACACGCCCGTCGGCATCGGCAAGGTCGAACTGCAAACGGCAGAACTGGGCACACTCTCCCCTGTTGGCACTGCGTCCGAAACAGTGTTGCGAGGCATAGCACACTCCTGAATAGCTCACGCACAGCGCGCCGTGGACAAACACTTCAAGCTCAACATCGGGCACGGCACGGTGAATGGCAGCAATCTCTGATGCCGAAAGCTCGCGCGCCAGAACCACACGGCTGAATCCCAGTCCGCGCAGCCACCTCACCTTTTCGGGCGTGCGGTTGTCGGTCTGCGTGCTGGCATGCAGCTCCGGAAGACGTCTAGTCTCCGTTCCGCGCTCACGCAAAAGCTCCACCACAGCCATGTCCTGCACGAGAATGGCATCCACGCCCGCATCGGCGAGATTTCCGATAAGGCTCATCGTATCCTCCGTCTCATTGTCATACAGGATTGTATTCACCGTAACATAAACGCGTGCGAGAAACTTATGCGCGTATGCGCAAAGCTTCCCGATGTCCTCGAGCGTGTTTCCTGCGGCGGCACGCGCGCCGAAGCGTTCTGCACCGATGTACACGGCATCTGCGCCGTGGTCTATCGCGGCGATGCCGCACGCCAGGTTTCCGGCAGGTGCAAGCAGTTCAATCGTTCTACTCAATTTTATTAATGTCGTATGGGGTTTCTTGATATACGTAATAATTAATCCAGTTGCTGAACATCAGATTGGCGTGTGCACGCCAGCTCACAACGGGTCTGTTGTCGGGATTGTCGCCCTCGTAGTAGTTTACGGGCATGTCCACGTCCTGACGTTTGCCTCTGTCGCGCCTGTATTCGCGGTCGAGCGTGTCGGCTGCATATTCCAGATGCCCCGTCACGAAGAACTCTCTGCCGCCGTTTGCCATAACCATGCTGACGCCGCTCTCTTCCGACTCGGCGATGAGCGACAGCCTGCCGTCTTTTATTATGTCCTCGCGCCTTACCTCGGTATGGCGGCTGTGGGGCATGTTAAAGCTGTCGTCGAAACCGCGGAATATGGGAAGCAGGGTGTCAAGGGGCTTTTGCACGAACACGCCGAACATCTTACGGGCAAGCGGATACTTGGGTATGCCGTAGTGGAAGTACAGCCCTGCCTGCGCCGCCCAGCATATATAGAGGGTGCTCGTTACGTGGGTCTTTGCCCACGAGAATATGCCCGTCACCTCTTCCCAATACGTAACATCCTCATATTCAAACGTTTCAACAGGCGCGCCTGTTATTATCATTCCGTCGAACTTCAGGGCTTTCAGCTCTTCAAAGTCTTTGTAGAACATCGCCATGTGCTCGGCGGGGGTGTTCTTCGGCGTATGGCTCGCAAGCTTCATAAACGTCACATCAAGCTGCAAAGGGGTATTCGACAGCAGGCGCACGAGGTCGGTTTCCGTGGTGACCTTCAGCGGCATGAGGTTGAGGATGACAATCCGCAGCGGACGTATGTCCTGCGTATGCGCTCTCGAATTGTCCATTACAAAGATATTCTCCTGCTTCAGAATATCTACAGCCGGCAGTTTATCGGGTATTCTTAAAGGCATTTACGATGATGCTTCTTTATTGTTTTACTTGTTGCCGGTGTCCGCCGGTGCATAAATTTAAACGCGCCGCGCCGCCGGCATTTACGGAACATGCCGTAAACCGGATGCAAAGTTACGGAAATATCCTTATATTTGCCCTTTTGCGATGAATTATTATTTGCATTAACCTTTTGTGAATAATTTTTTTAGCCTGCACGGAGCGTATGCCTAAAGATTTCTAATTATCGCGCAGGAATATATATATAAGGAATACAAAGGCTATCTTTGCACAACGATGAACGGCATTAAGCCTGCACGGCGGACAACCGTTGCACATAGCCGTATCATCCTGTGACATCTTGAAGTTTTTCAATAAGGACTAAAAAGAAATTTGTTATGAAAAAGTTTGTCTGCATCATGCTCGGTGTTACAATATGCTTTGTAACCGGACTGTGTGCCGGAATGTTCCAGTCGGCATCCATAGAGACCTGGTATCCCACACTTGTAAAGTCTGCATTCACGCCGCCCAACCGTGTATTTCCGGTTGCATGGGGCATTATATATATATGTATGGGCACATCGATTGGACTGGTATGGGGCAGTGAAAACAAGCACGACAAGCGTCTTTTAACTCATCTGTTTGCAATGCAGCTGATTCTCAATATCCTGTGGAGCATCTGTTTCTTCCTGTTCCGCAGCCCGATGCTCGGTCTTATAACCATCGTTGTCATAGACATCGCAGCGATATGGTATCTCGTGCGGCTGTTCTATCATAACTGTACGTCGGCATTCCTGCTTACGCCATATATCACGTGGCTTACACTTGCGACGTATCTCAATGCCTATATCGTCAGTTTCAATTGATAATTATATATTAGAAGTTAAAGGAAGTCAGGCGGGAAGTTAAGGAAGTTAAAGGACGTATGCTTTGTTATATGGCACAGGTGCGGTTTACACAACCGTGGCTATTGTCCTTTAACTTCCTTAACTTCCCGCCTGACTTCCTTTAACTTCTAATATATCCTACCAAAGCTGCAAGCGCGCGCTCTTCGGTATGAACAGCTTGTCGCCCTCTTTCACGCCGAAAGCCTCGTACCACATGTCGATATGGGGAAGGGCACCGTTGACGCGCCAGCGTCCCAACGAGTGGGGGTCGCTCTTCGTGCGGCTGCGTATCTCTTTCTCCGTGATGTTTCCTGCCCACACTCCTGCGTATGCAATGAAGAAGCGCTGGTCGCCCGTAAGCCCGTCAATGACAGACGGAACTGCGTCTTTCGTGGCGTTCTTGTATGCCTGAAATGCCACCTGAAGACCGCCGTGGTCAGCAAGGTTCTCACCCAGTGTGAGCTTTCCGTTGGCATTAAGGTCGGGCAGGACCTTTATCGAAGAGAAGAAGTCGGCATAGCTCTCTGCACGCGCGGCAAAGTTCTTGCCGTCGTTCTCCGTCCACCAGTCGGTCATGTTTCCGTTTTTGTCATAGTGACGTCCCTGGTCGTCAAAGCCGTGAGTCATCTCATGCCCTATCACAACGCCTATGGCACCATAGTTGAAGGCATCGTCTGCCTCGGGATTGAAGAACGGAACCTGAAGTATCCCGGCGGGGAAACAGATTTCGTTTGTCGTCGGATTGTAGTACGCATTCACCGTCTGCGGCGTCATGAACCACTCTTTGTTGTCCACAGGCTTGCCGGCACGGTTGTCGTTATTCCAATCGCTCCAGAACTTGCGGCAGTTCTGCACGTTCTCATAATAAGAAAGCTCGGGATTTATCTGCAGCCCCGTCATATCCTTCCACGTGTCGGGGTATCCGATCTTCACATAGAAAGAGGCAAGCTTGTCGAGCGCCGACTGCTTTGTCGTGTCGCTCATCCAGTCCTGCGCCTTTATCCGTTCGGCGAGCGCAACCTGAAGGTTCTTCACGAGCTTCTCCATACGTACCTTGGACGATGCGGGGAAGTAGCGTTCCACATACATCTTGCCGAGAGCCTCGCCCATCTGGCTTTCCACCTGCGACGTGGCACGCTTCCAGCGCGGATAGTCCTCCTTGCGTCCGGACATGGTCTTGCCGAAGAAGTCGAAGTTTGCCGCCTGCACCTCATCGCTGAGATATCCTGCCGCGGAGAGAATGGCGTTCCACTCCATGTATGCACGCAGCTCGTCTGCCGTCACAGCGGCGAGGAGCTTGTCGGCACCGGCAACGAAGCCGGGCTGACCTACGACGAGCTCGCGGAAGTGCTCCGTCCTTACGCCGTCGGCATTCATCGTCTTTGTCAGGCGCACATTAGGATATTTCGCTTCAAACTCGCTGAGTGTCATCTTGTTATAGTTTGCCTCGACGTCCCTCAGCTCTGTGCGCGACTTGGACACCTTTGCCAGCTCTGTCTCTATCTTCATGACATTCTGCATCTTCCTGTCTGCCGCGCCGCCGTCAAAGCCGAAGAGCCCGAACATGCGGACGATGTGCTTCTTGTATGCCTCGCGTATTGACGCCGTCGCCGAGTCGTTGTCAAGATAATACTCTTTCTGCCCCAGCGTCATGCCGCCCTGATATACGTTGAGAATGTTCATCTTGGCGTTTTTCTCGTCAGCGCCGAAGCCCAGCCCCAGCGGCATGCCGTAGCCGAACGCCGCATACTTCAGCTGAAGCCTCCGCAGAGCCTCCTTGTCCTTTGCCTTTTCCATTTCGGCGATGAGCGGCATGAGCGGGCTCACGCCTTCCTTGTTGCGGCGCACCGAGTCCATGGCAAGCTTGTAGAAGTCGCCCAGCTTCTGCTCCGTAGTTCCCTTTGCACAGGTCTTGCCCAGCAGATCGGTGAGAAGCATGTTTATGCGCTTGTTGTTGTCCTGCCCCAGCTGGTCAAAGCTGCCGAAACGCGAATAGGCTGCGGGCAGCGGATTGTTCTTCATCCAGCCTCCGCAGGCATACTGGTAGAAATCGTCGGCAGCGCGCACGCTGTTGTCAAGATTTGTCAGGTCTATGCCTGACTTCAGTGGTGCCTGCGCGCCTGCCACAACGGGTGCGGAGGCAAGAAGCACCATGGGAATAAATTGTCTTACATTCATATTTATATAATTGATTGTTTGATATTACGGCTTACGCGGCATTCCGCCAGCCGGGGTTAATGTTCCGGAGACATATTATAACATAGGTACGCGCGTACATTATATATAATATGGCATCACATACATGCCTCAAGCTCTTCGGACGCCTTCTCCCAGCGCTCCACCTCATCGTCAAGCTGCTTCCTGACGGCGGCATAGCGGGCTATCAGATCCATGTCGGCGGCATGTTCGGGACGGCTCAGCATGTCGTCCATTTCGCCTATGAGCTGCTCGTATTCTTCGATTTTTGCCTCACATTCCTTGACGGCTTTCTCCGCGCGGCGTATCTTTTTCTGCCTTTCCTTGTGCTCCGCATAGCTCTGCCTGCCGCTTTCGGCTGCGGCGGACGGGCTTTTCGCTGCCAGCGAAGCCTTCTTCTCCGTCTCCGGCAGCGTGGCGCTGCCAAGCTTGTTGAGAGAGTCTATGCGGCGCGAACGCAGGAAATCGTATATGCCGCCGATGTGTTCTCTCACCTTGCCTCCCCCGAACTCGTAGACCTTGGACACGAGACCGTCGAGAAACTCGCGGTCGTGGCTCACCACGATTACCGTGCCGTCGAAAGCCCTGACCGCCTCTTTGAGAATGTCCTTCGACTGCATGTCGAGGTGGTTCGTAGGCTCGTCGAGGATGAGCAGGTTGACGGGTTCGAGCAGCAGGCGTATCATGGCAAGGCGGCTGCGCTCGCCGCCGCTGAGCACGCGCACCTTCTTTTCCGATGCCTCGCCGCCGAACATGAAGGCGCCGAGGATGTCGTTGATGCGCAGGCGTATGTCGCCGCGTGCCACGCGGTCGACTGTCTCGAAGACGGTAAGATTTTCGTCAAGCATCTGCGCCTGGTTCTGGGCGAAGTATCCTATCTGCACGTTATGCCCTGTCCTAAGCGTGCCGGTATAGGGTATCTCGTTCATGATACACTTTACGAGCGTGGACTTGCCCTCGCCGTTCTTGCCCACGAACGCCACCTTCTCGCCGCGCCTTATGGTGAGCGTGACACCGGCGAAGACGGTGTGGCTGCCATAGTCCTTGCCCACGCCGTCGCATATCACGGGATAGTCGCCGCTGCGGAGACAGGGCGGAAACTTCAGGCGCATCGACGACGTGTCGACCTCGTCTATCTCTATGGGCACAATCTTCTCAAGCTGCTTTATGCGGCTCTGCACCTGTACCGCCTTTGTAGGCTTGTAGCGGAAGCGTTCGATGAAGTCCCTGATGTCGGCAATTTCCTTCTGCTGGTTCTCGTATGCGCGCAACTGCTGCTGGCGCCGCTCGGCACGCAGCTTTACATATTCGTCGTATTTCACGCGGTAGTCCACCACCCGCCCGCAGCTTATTTCCAGCGTGCGGCTGGTGACATTGTTTATGAACGCGCGGTCGTGGCTCACGAGCACCACCGCCTTGGCGTTCTGAGCCAGAAACTGCTCAAGCCACTGTATGCTCTCAATGTCGAGGTGGTTTGTTGGCTCGTCGAGCAGCAGCACGTCGGGCTTTTCGAGCAGTATCTTCGCCAGCTCTATGCGCATGCGCCATCCGCCGCTGAACTCGCTTGTAGGGCGGTCGAGGTCGGTGCGCGAAAATCCCAGTCCGGCAAGCGTGCGCTCTATTTCCGCCTCATATCCGTCGGCGCCCATCATGATATACCGCTCGTGCTCCTGCGTGAAGCGCCGCACGAGTTCCATGTATCCGTCGCTCTCATAGTCGGTGCGCCGCGCCAGCTCGTCGTTCATCCGGTCTATGCGCCTCTTCATCTCCACCGCTCCGGCAAATGCCTTGCGCGCCTCCTGACGCACGGTGGTGTCGTCCTGAAGTATCATCACCTGTGGCAGATATCCCACGGTGGTACCTGCCGGAACGGCAACGCTGCCCGCCGTAGGCTGCTGCATGCCGCAGAGTATCTTGAGCATGGTAGACTTTCCGGCACCGTTCTTGCCCACAAGGGCTATGCGGTCGCGGTCGTTCACCACGAAGCCGGCATCGCAAAAAAGCGGCTTGGCTCCGAACTCAACCTTCAATCCTTCTACTGATATCATCTATACCTTGTTTTAGCAGATGCAAATATACAAAGTATATTCGACAAAACAAAATAGCGACGGTCTGGCTTTATTATAAATTGCAGGGAGGAGAGGAGGAGGGAGGTAAGGGAGTAAATGGAGTAAGGAGTTATTTTATTTCCATCTCATATGAGATACGTTTCCATCTCATATGCGATACAATTCCATCTCATATGCGATACGATTCTATCTCATATGCGATACGTTTCCGTCTCATATGCCACAGATTTCCATACTATATTCACCTGACACCTAAGACCCTGCAACCTTACAACCTTAAAGCATACCTGACACCTAAAAACCTCACGACCTTACAACCTTAAACCCCGACATTTTGTTAAAGGATAGTAAAAAAGACTGCCACAGGAGGGAAACACATGGCACATGGCTTATCTTTGTAAACAAAAACATCCATTCGCATCATGTATATCACACTTGTCATACTTGCCGTAACGGCTGTGCTCTTCGCCACGGGGAAGATACGCCCGGACATCGTCGCGCTCTGTTCGCTCATCGTGTTAATGCTCATCGGCGTCCTCACGCCCGAAGAGGCGCTGTCGGGATTTTCGAGCACGGTGGTGATAATGATGGCGGGACTCTTCGTCGTGGGCGGGGCGGTGCTTCAGACCGGGCTGGCAAAGATTGTCAGCAGCCGCATGATGAGGATAGCCAAGGGCAGCGAGACGAGGCTGTTCTTCATGGTGATGGCGGTCACCGCGGCAATAGGAGCGTTTGTCAGCAACACGGGCACCGTGGCACTCATGCTGCCGATAATCGTGAGCATGGCGGCAGAGGCGCGGCTCAGCGCGTCGCGGCTGCTCATGCCCCTTGCCTTTGCCAGCAGCCTCGGCGGCATGCTCACGCTTATCGGCACGCCGCCCAACCTCGTGATACAGGACACGCTGACGGCTGCCGGATACGAGCCGCTGCCGTTCTTCGCCTTCATGCCCGTAGGACTGACGGTGCTCGGCGTGGGCATGGCGGTGCTGTTTCCCATGAGCCGGCTGCTCACGGGCAGGAACGGCAAGGACGGCGCGCGCGGAGAGCGGGGCAAGACGCTGCGCCAGCTGGTTAAAGAATACCGCCTCGCCGACAACCTGGCACGCTACAGGGTGACACGGGAGTCGGGCATGGCGGGGAAAACAATTGCCGGACTGGACATCTACAACCGCTACGGACTGACCGTGCTCGAGGTGCGCCGCGAGCAGAACAGCCGCAAGCGGCTGCTCAAGAGCGTCGAGCAGAAGCTTGCCGGACCGTCAACACTGTTGCGCGAGGGCGACATGATATATGTAACGGGCAAAAAAGATGCAGCGCGCAGGCTTGCCCGCGACTTCCGCCTGGGCAACGCCGCAGCGGAGGACGGCGGCAGGGACGGCAACGCACTCGACTTCTACGACCTCGGCATGGCGGAGATAGTAATACTGCCCTCGTCGCGCCTCACCGGCAGGCAGATGCGCGAAGCGGGGCTGAGGGCAAAATACTCCATAAACGTCATCGCCATAAGGCGGCGGGGCGAGTATATCATGGAAAACCTTGCCGAAGAGAAGCTGCGCGCCGGCGACGTGCTCCTCATACAGGGCACGTGGGAGAACATCGCGCGGCTGGGCAATGACGAAGACCGCTGGGTGGTGCTGGGACAGCCGCTCGAGGAGGCGGCAAAGGTGACGCTCGACTACAAGGCGCCGCTGGCTGCCGTGATAATGCTGGCAATGGTGGCGATGATGGTGACCGACGCCATCCCCGTGTCGCCCGTCACGGCAGTGATGACGGCAGGCGTGGCGATGGTGCTGTCGGGATGTTTCAAGAACGTGGAGGCGGCATACAAGACGATAAACTGGGAGAGCATCGTGCTCATCGCCGCCATGATGCCCATGTCGGTGGCACTGGAAAAGACCGGCGCCTCGGCAATGATCTCCCACTCAATGACAAGCATCTTCGGAAGCGGCGGCGCGCTTACCCTCCTCGCCGGCATCTATGTCACCACATCGCTGCTCTCGCTCTTTATCAGCAACACGACGACGGCGGTGCTCATGGCTCCCATAGCCCTGTCGTCTGCCACGGAACTGGGCGTAAGCCCCTACCCCATGCTCTTCGCCGTCACCCTCGGGGCAAGCATGTGCTTCGCGTCGCCCTTCTCAACCCCTCCCAACGCGCTCGTAATGCAGGCGGGACGCTACTCGTTCATGGACTATGTCAAGGTGGGGCTGCCCCTGCAGATAGCCATCGGGGCGGTGATGATGCTCGTCCTGCCGCTGCTCTTCCCGTTCTGAAACGCCGGGAAAGAAGTGAGGGCGCCTTATTATATATAAGAAGCCATACAAGCAAGGGGAGGATATAAGCCGCAATGCAGCATCAGAAATACGAAATCCATATAAATGAGGATTGCCGCGACGGTGTTTTATGCGTACCTTTGCAGCCGTAAAACAAACGTTCTGACAATGATAAAGCACATCACGGCATTATGCGTCCTCGCACTGTCTGCAACGGCAACGGCTGCGGCAGGCAACGGCGCAGCCGACTCTTCACGAGTGGTCGACCTCGACGAGGTAGTCGTCGTCTCGCTCCCCAAGGAGGCATTCCGCCTCAGACAGCAGCCCCTCAGCTCTTCCATATTCACAACGGCGGACATGAACCGCACCGGCGCGCGCGACATCCGCAGCCTCTCGGGCTTCGTGCCCTCGTTCGCCATGCCCGAATACGGGTCGCGGCTGACATCGTCGATGTACATACGTGGCACCGGCTCGCGCGTGAACAATCCTGCCGTGGGCATGTATGTCGACGGCATACCGCTGGTATGCAAGAGCTCGTTCAACTTCCATTCTTATCAGACCGGCCGCGTGGACATCCTGCGCGGACCGCAGGGAACGCTCTACGGCATCAACACCGAGGGCGGGCTGGTGCGCGTATACTCCAAAAACCCGCTGATGTATGAAGGCAGCGAGATTATCGCGGGCGCCGGCTCCCACGGAATGCGCCGCGCGGAGGTGGCACACTATCACCGTCCGTCGGACAAGCTGGCGTTCTCAACGTCCGCATTCTACAACGGCGGCAACGGCTTCTTCCGGAATGCCGTCACGGGCAGGCGAGCCGACAGCTACGACGAGGCGGGCGGAAAGACACGGCTGATATATATGCCGGCGCCGCAGACGACAATCGACTTCATCGCCGACTACCAGTATGTGCGCCAGAAAGGCTTTCCATACGGCATGCTCGACACGGAGACCGGCAAAACCGCCGCACCGGCGACAAACCGCGAGGGAAACTACCGCCGCAACATGCTCAACACGGGCGTGCACGTGAAATACAGCGGCGACGGCTTCCTGCTCAACTCTACAACGAGCTATCAGTATCTCAAGGACTACATGATGATGGACCAGGACTATCTTCCGCAAGACTTCATGTTCCTCGAACAGCGCCAGTTTCAGAACGCCCTGACGCAGGAACTGACGCTGAAGAGCGGCACAGACGGCACATGGCACCGCACGACGGGCATCTACGGCTCATACCAGTGGCTGCGCACGGACGCTCCCGTTTATTTCGGCGACGACTTCACGCGCCGCATATCCTCGGCAGTGCAGGCACAGATGTACACGGCTATCGTGGACGCGATGAAAGAAAGCATGATAAAGGGCGGCATGCCCGAAGCGGCGGCAGAAACGGCGGCAAAGGCTGCCGTGGAGCGTGCCGGGGGCATATCGGTAAGCACGGCATTCTCTGTTCCGGCAATGTTCCACACCCCTCAGCTGAACATCGGCGTATACCATGAGTCGAACATCGACCTCGGCAGCCGCATAACCGCCACGCTGGGCATACGCTACGACCACAACAACGTGCGCCTCCGCTACGACACGAAGGCGGCAATGAGCATGACGGCAAGCGTCATGGGGCGCGAGGCAACAAACACGCTGACATCGGTGCTCAGGAACAAAACGTCAAACGCATACAACCAGCTGCTGCCAAAAGTGGGCATAACCTGCCGCACGGACAGCCATGGAAGCAACGTCTATGCAACCGTAAGCAAGGGATACCGCGCCGGAGGCTTCAACATACAGATGTTCTCCGATATCTTGCAGACAGAGATCAGCGCCAACAGCCAGGCGGCAATGCAAGGCGACTACGACGTGGAGCACACTGCCGCCGACTATGAGAACGTAAACCGCACAATAGCATACAAGCCGGAGGAGAGCTGGAACTACGAGGCGGGCGCGCACCTGAACCTCTTCGGCAACATGCTGCACGCCGACATAGCGGTTTATTACATGAGCATACGCAACCAGCAGCTGTCCGTAATGGCGGGCAACTACGGCTTCGGTCGAATGATGGTCAACGCAGGGCGCAGCAGCAGTTGCGGCTTCGAGGCGTCGCTGCGCGGCAGCGGCTTTGAGGAAAGGCTTTCATGGGCAGCGAGTTACGGATTTACGCACAGCGTGTTCCGCGACTACATGAACAACATCGCCGGCTCTTCCACAGCATCCGGC
Organism: uncultured Prevotella sp.; assembly: GCA_900545525.1. Classification (GTDB taxonomy): domain Bacteria; phylum Bacteroidota; class Bacteroidia; order Bacteroidales; family Bacteroidaceae; genus Prevotella. The sequence goes on along the minus strand of UQZX01000016.1, from coordinate 28,764 downwards.
GCCGCTCCCACGGCATCCGGCGTCACCCACACTGACTATCGCGGCAACAAGGTTCCATTCGTCCCGGCACACACGCTCGGCGCAAACGCCGACTACCGCATCAGCACAAGCGGAGGAATGATAAAGAACATCATCATCGGCGCATCTCTGACGGCATGCGGAAAAATATGGTGGGACGAGGCTAACACATACAGTCAGGACTTCTATGCACTACTTGGGGCGCACATAGACGTGGCGACGGACAATGCCACCCTGAGCATACGGGCACAGAACATCACGGACACGCACTACAACACGTTTGCCTTTGACAGTGCCGTGTCCGGAACAAGGCAGTATTTTGCACAGCGCGGAAATCCTTTCTGCCTGAGCGCTGAACTCCGCCTGAAATTCTGAACAATAACCATATCTATGCGAAAGATGGCATTTCAGGCTCCGAAAGACGGTCTTTTGAAACGTAAGACACGGTCTTTCAGAGCCTGAAATGCCATCTTTCGCAAAAGCTTCCGCAACATGCTGTCACACTTGATGTTAACGTAAGCTCGACGAATTTATCTTTCTTGTTATACAACAAACCACCCCTGCCCCTCCTTTGGAAAAGGAGAGGACACTGTGCTGGCATCGTATGCAAACACATAATATGTATGTTTATTTAATATTATGTATATTCTTGTTGTATGTTCCTCCCTTTTACAAAGGATATTACAGCCTCCTTACTCCCTTTACTCCTTACTCCCTTTACTCCCAATATAATCATTTGTCCTTTAACTTCTTCTAACTTCCCATAACTTCTTTAACTCCTTAATACTTTACTCCTTACTCCCTACTTTATCCAATATCACGGCACAGGACTCCTAAGCAATAAAAAGAACGGGCTGGACATCTTCTTCAATGTCCAGCCCGTTCTTTTTATTGCTCAGGAGACTGTATCTCCCGCACAGTCATAATATCAGTCCTGTTCCGGAGTGATAAGCTTATATCCCTTTCCGTGAATGTTTATTATTTCTATCTGGTCGTCATCCTTAAGATGCTTGCGCAGCTTTGTGATGTAAACGTCCATGGAACGTGCGTTGAAATAGTTGTCGTCAATCCAAATGGTCTTCAGTGCGAAGTCGCGCTGCAATATCTCGTTGGCATGACTGCAAAGAAGTGCGAGCAATTCGTTTTCCTTCGTCGTAAGCTTTGTCTGCTTGTCATCGATTGAAAGCAGCTGCTTCTGTGTGTCGAACGTGAAGCGTCCGATATGGTAAACCGTATTCTCCTTGTTCTTCTTTCCACGTACACGGCGGAGAATTGCTTCAATGCGGAATACGAGTTCCTCCATGGAGAAAGGTTTGGTGATGTAGTCGTCTGCACCGATTTTGAAACCTTCCAGAATATCTTCCTTCAGTGTCTTGGCTGTAAGGAAAATCACCGGCATCTCGGCATTCGCCTGCTTTATTTCCTGGGCGAGCGTGAAGCCGTCTTTCTTCGGCATCATGACATCAAGCACGCAGATATCAAACTTGTTCTTCAAAAAAGCCTTGTAACCGGCCTCCCCGTCAGGACAGAGCTCTGCCGTGTAACCCTTTGCCTGCAGATACTCACGAAGCAACATACCTAAGTTCTCGTCATCTTCGCACAATAAAATTCTTAAGTTCTCGTCCATAATCTTTAATTTTTAATTATTGGTAATGATATGATAAATGTCGTTCCCTCGTTACGCTCGCTCTTTACGTTTATCTCTCCCTTGTGCTGATACACAATGTTCTTTACGTATGCAAGACCGAGACCAAATCCTTTTACATCATGCACGTTGCCAGTGTGCACACGGTAGAATTTCTCGAAAATCTTCTTCAGGTTTTCCTTCTTTATACCCATGCCGTTGTCCTTCACCGAGAAGAAGAGCCGTTCCTTATTGTTCCATGTCCTTATCGTCAGTTCAAGAGCCTTGTCCGGCTGTTTGTATTTCACTGCATTGTCGAGCAGGTTGAATATTACGTTGGTAAAGTGCATCTCGTCAACATATATCGTAGGATATACCGCCTTGAGTATTGTCTTTATATGTCCGCCCGTATGCTCCACGCGCAGGGTGAACGTATTTGCGACAGTCTCGACAAGTTCGTTCAGGTTTAGTTCCTTTTTCTTGAAAGTAACTTTCTTCTTGTCGAACATTGACATCTGCAATACCTTCTCCACAAGGAACCTCAGACGCTTCGACTCATCGTTTATCACACCGCCGAGATGCTTCATCATCGTGGGACTTTTCGTAACAGCCTCGTCGTTAAGCATCTGTGCTGCAAGCGAAATGCTGCTTATCGGCGTTTTAAGTTCATGGGTCATGTTGTTTATGAAGTCATTCTTTATCTCACTGTATTTCTTCTGCCTGAAGACAACTATTACCGTGAAAATAAACATTATAATCATCACGACCGTGAACAATATTGACGGTATGGCAAAACGTATGCTGCTGAATATATATCTGTTGATGTCCGGAAAGTGCACGTTCACCACGCCGAGATTGTTCGAGGGGTCATTGCGGAAGAGTATTTGTGAGTATGAATATTCCTTGCCCTCCTCTGTGTAGTCGGGACAACGGTATTCTTCGCGCCCGTCCTGTGTGGTAACGGTGAAATGATATGGTATGTTTACACCGTTGTTTATAAGTTCTGTCTTAAGGTCCTGATCAAGCACCTTAAAGTTTATACGTTCTTTCAGAGGTTTGTCCGATGCCGTGTAAAGCAGGTTGTATACAACCTCGTCAAGCAGTGCCTTCTGGTATATATAGCGGTTCTTGACAATTTCCTGAAGCGACTTCGTGGCATCCGATATATAGTTCTTGTCATTCTTCAGGATTACAGCCTTGGGCATCGACGAGGGCTTTACCGCCATTGTCTTCAGCTCGAAAGACGAATAGATTGCACCGCTCTTTCCTATACCGGGATTTTGATGGGCGGGCATGCCTGCACGATTGTCGTCTTCTTGATACAGGCTTGTGGTATCTTGCCTGAACGACTTGCGCTCCGTTTCGTTGACATCTTTTTCCAAATAGCGCAAAGTCTCATTCAGTTCGAGATTTCTCGAAGCCTGATACAGGGCGGTATTCACTGACTCGTCAAACTGCTCCTTCTTCATCCTCACCATGGCATCGATATATCTCAGCTGGAGGAAGAGAAGCGCAAGGAACGAAAGCCCCATTATTATTGCTATTATCCAAATTGTCCTCTTTTTCATATCGCAAATATATCGCAAAATAAAATACAACGTTTATTTTAGGTTAATAAAATCCGTTAATTTTAATCATATTAACTAATAATTTAAAACAAACTTGATAATTATTAAGTTCGAGTTGTAAAATAAAGTATAAAATATACATGAATACAATAAAACGGTGGCAGACATAACTGCATTTCAATAGACAGAACTTATTATAAAGTATACCCAAACAGTATTGTCAAACCATTAAGGGATAACAATTAACGACAAAAACAGCCATATCCAGTCCGGCATGGGACATCGTGATATGGCTGTTGAATATGCTACAATGAGGGGATTTGGAACTTGAAGACTCGTTATGTCTTCATTATCCGGTGGCTGTCACCCCACTGTTTTAAATATTTTTCTCGTCAAAGAAGCGTCATTCTTCACTCTCATCTGCCTCGTGTTCCTTTATCAGTTCCTGCTGAACATCGTTAGGAACAAGCTCGTAGCTGGCAAACTTTGTCGTGAACGATGCACGGCCTCCCGTAATAGAACTCAAGGAAATTGAATAGTTGGAAAGCTCTTTGAGAGGTATCTTTGCCTGAAGCTTCTGATATCCGGCTTCGCTGTCCATACCCATGATAAGGGCACGGCGTCCCTGCAGGTCGCTCATTACGTCACCCATAAAATCGGAAGGTACAAACACCTCAAGGTCGTAAATAGGCTCAAGTATCTTCGGACCGGCATTCTTGAACGCCTCTGCAAATGCGTTACGCGCTGCAAGCATGAACGAAAGCTCATTAGAGTCTACGGGGTGCATCTTTCCGTCGTACACAATAACACGCACATCACGTGCATAACTGCCGGTAAGAGGTCCGCGCTCCATACGCTCCATTACACCTTTCAATATTGCCGGCATGAACCTCGTGTCAATTGCACCACCGACAACGGAGTTGATGAAGACAAGCTTTCCGCCCCATTCAAGGTCGACAACTTCCTTGCCTTTGATGTTCATTTTGAATTCCTGACCGTTGAACTTATATACCGTTGGATCAGGCATTCCCTCTGCATACGGTTCTATTATAAGGTGAACCTCGCCAAACTGTCCTGCACCGCCCGACTGCTTCTTATGACGGTAATCGGCACGTGCCGACTTGGTTATAGTCTCGCGATAAGGTATCTTCGGTTCTATGAACTTCACCTGTATCTTCTCGTTATTCTCCAAACGCCACTTCAGCGTACGCAAATGGAACTCTCCCTGACCGTGAACGATAGTCTGGCGCAACTCCTTGCTCTGCTCTACCACCCACGTAGGATCCTCCTGACGCATCTTTAGAAGAGCCGCCATAAGTTTCTCAGTTTCTCCTTCATTAACCGCCTTTATGGCACGGGAGAACTTTGAATTAGGATATTTTATAAAGTCAAAACGGTTCTCACATTCCTTTCCATTAAGCGTATTGCCTGTCTTAACATCTTTCAGCTTCACGGCACATCCTATGTCACCCGCATTAAGCTGGTCCACCGGCTGGCGGTTGGCACCCGCACATACATATATCTGTCCAAGGCGCTCCTTTGAACCGCGGTCGGCATTTGAAAGCTCATCGCCGGTCTTTACACTTCCGCTCATCACCTTGAAGTAGCATACCTCACCGATATGAGGCTCAACACCGGTCTTGAAAAAATACAATGATGTAGGTCCATCTGTTGTTACAGGTATCTCCTCGCCGCGTGTATTGTGCACTTTCGGCATTTCATCAACAAAAGGAACCACGTTGCCCAAGAACTCCATAAGTCTTCTAACACCCATGTCCTTACCTGCGCAAACACAGAAAACGGGGAAGATTGAACGTGTCACAAGTCCCTTGCGTATACCTTCACGCATCTCGTCCTCCGTCAGAGCCTCTTCTTCAAAGAACTTCTCCATAAGTGTCTCATCGTTCTCAGCAGCAGCCTCAACAAGTGCCTTGTGCATTTCCATTGCCTTGTCCATCTCCTCAGCCGGAATTTCCTCTATCGTAGGAGCACCTCCTTCTGGTCCCCAAGAATATTTCTTCATGAGAAGCACGTCAATAAGTGCATTGAAGCCCGGTCCCTCGTTGAGCGGATACTGAACAGGTATAACCTTCGGACCATATATTTCCGTAAGACGTTCCAGCACATTGTTATAATCGCACTTTTCGGAATCAAGCTGATTGACAAGGAATATTACCGGTTTCTTCAGTTTATCAGTATAACGGAAATGGTTCTGCGTTCCCACTTCCGGACCATACTGACCGTTAAGCAGCAATATCGCCGTATCCGTTACGTTAAGCGCGGTCATTGCCGCACCGACAAAGTCGTCCGATCCCGGACAGTCTATAATATTAAGTTTCTTGTTGTTCCACTCAACATGGTATACTGTTGAGAAAACAGAATATCCGTATTCCTGCTCTACGGGGAAATAGTCACTCACTGTGTTCTTTGCCGTAATGCGTCCGCGACGCTGAATGATACCTGCCTCGTAGAGCAATGCTTCCGTGAGGGTGGTCTTACCTGAGCCGTCGTTACCGAGCAGGGCTATGTTCTTGATTTCGTTAGTCTGATAAACTTTCATGTTATATTAGATTTAAGACGTTAAACATATATTGGGCTCTAAGATACTACTTTTTGACCGAAAAGCAAAAGATTATATATAAAAGGAACAAATTTTTAAAACATATTAGTAATTTTGCGGGCAATTATATCAGTTTATCATCACTATAAATACCGTTCATGGCAGGTCTCTACGTGCACATCCCCTTTTGCAGCAGCCGCTGCATATATTGCGGCTTCTATTCTACAACCCGGTTATCCCTCCGCAGGGAATACGTAAAAGCCCTTTGCAAAGAGCTTGACTTGCGCCGTGACTACATCCATGAACCGATAGACACGATATATATCGGAGGAGGAACTCCGTCGCAGTTAAGGGAGGAGGAACTGCATATCCTGTTTGATACCATATATAATAAGGTATACGACATATCAGCCAATGCTGAGGTCACGATGGAATGTAATCCGGATGATATCACACCGGCAATGGCTGATACAATATCTCAGCTTCCGATAAACAGAATAAGCATGGGAGTACAGACTTTCGACAACAGTCGCCTGAAGTTTATACGCCGCAGACATACATCTGAACAAATCAGCAGTGCCATTGACATGCTGCACCATGCCGGCATAAGCAACATCAGCATTGATCTCATGTTCGGTTTCCCTGATGAAACCATAAGCGAATGGAGTGAAGACATATCACGTGCCCTTGCCCTCAACGTACAGCATATCTCTGCATACAGCCTTACATACGAGGAAGAGACACCGCTACGCAATATGCTTGAGAAAGGCATTGTCCACGAAACCGATGATGAACTGAGCCGGACTATGTATTACAATCTGTCCGAACGCCTTATATCAGCCGGATATGAACACTATGAAATAAGCAATTTTGCTCTTCCCGGCTTCCGTTCACGACACAATGGAAATTATTGGAAAGGCATACCATATATAGGCATAGGTGCAGCCGCACATTCCTTCGATACTGTTTCAAGGCAATGGAATATTGCCGACATAAGGAAATACATCGAAAGCATAAACAAAGGCGTCATACCTATGGAACGTGAAGAACTTGACACAGATACCCGTTATAACGATACCGTAATGACAGCCCTACGGACATGCGAGGGAATTGATCTGTGCAGACTTGAGGAAACATTCGGCAAACAATACGTCAGCTATCTGTTGACCAACGCAGAACGCCACATCTCGTCCAGCAATCTTTGCCTGTCGCAATCTAATCTAAGCCTTACCCGCAACGGATTGTTCATAAGCGACGGTATAATGAGCGACCTTATGAAAGTATGAGAACGTGAAAGAATAAAAACAAAAAGGGGAAAGTTCCGAAAAACTTTCCCCTTTTTATATCATTGTATCGTCTTTCTCTATTCAGACAATATCCCGTTTTTACTTTACCTTCTCAACGATAGCCTTGAAAGCCTCGGGATTGTTCACTGCGAGGTCAGCAAGAACCTTACGGTTAATCTCAATACCAGCCTTGTGCAAAGCACCCATCAGTGTTGAGTAGCTCATGTCATGCAGACGCGCAGCAGCATTTATACGCTGAATCCACAATGAACGGAAGTTACGTTTCTTATTACGGCGGTCACGATAGGCATAAGTCAAACCCTTCTCCCAAGTGTTCTTCGCAACTGTCCAGACATTCTTTCTGGCTCCATAGTAGCCGCGTGTAAGCTTTAAAATTCTTTTTCTCTTTGCTCTTGAAGCAACGTGATTTACTGATCTTGGCATAATTTTCTTCCTTTAAATTTTTGTTTGACTTTGATTAACGCAGACAAAGCAGGTCGCGAACTGCCTTCATGTTACTCTTGTCAACAAGAGTTGAGTGAACAAGATTACGCTTTTGCTTCTTTGTTTTCTTAGTCAGGATGTGACTGTGGTAAGCGTGATTTCTCTTAACCTTACCTGTACCGGTGAAACGAAATCTCTTCTTGGCACCGGAATTCGTCTTTACTTTTGGCATTGTTTTATAATTTAAATTGTTATTTAATCATGGTGGCAACGTATATACCAAACGTTACGCACCCTATTCTTCACCTTATTATATATTAAAGGAAAACTTAATTACTATTCACCTTTCAGCTTCTCAAGGGCATCGGCACTTATCTTGGCATTGGCAAGAAGTCCGCCATTTGAAGGAATATCATTTACCTCACTTGCACTGGCATTGTCTTTTGCTTCTGCCTCACGGCGCTCACGGTCCATCTTCTGCTGACTTTTCTTTACGACACCCGCCTTTTTAGGATTTATATACAGAAACATTTTCTTTCCTTCCAATGACGGCATCTGCTCAACCTTGCCATATTCCTCCAAATCGTTGGCAAAACGCAACAGGAGAACTTCGCCCTGTTCCTTGAAAAGGATTGAACGCCCGCGGAAGAACACGTATGCACGCACTTTGTTTCCTTCTTCCAAGAACTCCTTTGCATGTTTCAGTTTGAAGTTGTAGTCATGATCGTCTGTCTGCGGTCCGAAACGTATTTCCTTAACTTCCTGCTTCACTTGCTTTGCTTTAAGTTCCTTTGCACGTTTCTTCTGCTGATAGAGAAATTTGCTGTAGTCGATGAGACGACAAACCGGCGGCTGTGCATTGGGACTTATCTCCACGAGATCCACTCCCTGTTGGCGTGCCATGTCAAGTGCCTGACGTGTAGGCAGCACGGTAGAACCGTTTTCACCCACTATACGTACTTCTCTTACACGTATCTGTTCGTTTACACGATACTGATTGGTCTTTCTGTCGTTCTTCATCAAAACTTTTTATGTTAAGCGGCTGCAAAGTTACGATAAAACAAACGAACTGCAAAATAAAAAAACGATTTATTTTATATTAAACAACATATTTTCAATAAAATACGGAGGGGGGGGGAAGGAGTAAGGAGGGAAGGAGTAAGGAGTAAGGAGATAAGTAGTAATGTGCATGCTTGAGCGTGACATGACTAATATCGCACTTTCAGCTTATTGTCTTCCCCTTGCTACGTCTCTCCTTACTCCTTCCCTCCTTACTACTCTTCTACTTACTACTTTACTCCTCCTCAAACATATATTGTTTTTTAGAAAGAATTGAATTTTATTAAATACGATATATTATCTATTTTCCTTATTTTTGCAACGCATCTTTATTACGGTGCACCATATTTAATAACATAAAAAAAGATTGTATATGAACGTAACGATTATTGATTTGTGGGATAACATTGTAGAGTTTGCAAAGAAAGCGGGAAGGAAGAGCATGCGTCCCGTTCTCATGCTGTTTTATGTGATGACGAGTGACAATACTCCTAAATCGGACAAGATAATGATATTGTCGGCATTGTCCTACATTGTGCTCCCTATAAACCTTATGTCGTCAAAACGCCTTCCAGTAATAGGCATAATAGACGAGTTGATGTCCATAACCATGGCTTACCGGAAAGTGAGACATCACATAACACCTGAAATGAAAGTCAAAGCCGATGCACAGCTCGACAAATGGTTCCCCGAACGTTTTCCCGTATATACGCCGTATATAGAAATCGTGAACAAATAAAAGAGGACTGACGTTTATCTTTAATACAAACATCCCGTAAATGCAATAAGGCACTTACGGGATGTCTTTACTTATAACAAATCGCCAATCAGGCTTCCGGACGTATCTCCGTAGCCTTCAGCATGTCGGCAACTTCATCGTTTATCTTCTTCGCAAAGTCTTCCATTTTCATCGTTCCCTGGTCGCCCTGTCCCTGCTTGCGCACGGCAACGGTGCCTTCTGCCTGCTCTTTCTCGCCAACGATGAGCATGTAAGGTATGCGTTTCATCTCGTTGTCGCGTATCTTACGGCCTATCTTCTCATTGCGGCTGTCAACCATCGCACGCACTCCTACTGTATCGAAATATTTTGCGATGCCGGCAGCATAGCCGTTAAACTTCTCACTGATAGGAAGGATTGCCACCTGATCGGGCGTGAGCCACAACGGGAAATGACCTGCCGTATGTTCTATAAGCACTGCCGTGAAGCGCTCCATCGAGCCGAAAGGTGCACGGTGTATCATCACGGGAGCCTTCTTTGTGTTATCCTCGTCGGTATATTCCAGCTTGAAGCGCTGCGGCAGGTTATAGTCTACCTGTATAGTACCGAGCTGCCAACGGCGTCCTATGGCATCCTTCACCATGAAGTCGAGCTTCGGACCATAGAAAGCTGCCTCGCCATACTCAACCTTTGCCTTCAGTCCTTTCTCCTCACAAGCTTCCATGATTGCCTTCTCGGCAGACGCCCACACCTCATCGCTTCCGATATACTTCTCGTGGTCGTTAGGATCACGCAGTGAAATCTGTGCCTCCACGTTGTCATCCGAGAAGTTGAATGTTGAGAACACTGTCTGTATGATATCTATAACGCGAAGGAATTCATCCTTAACCTGGTCCGGACGGCAGAAGATATGGGCATCGTCCTGTGTGAACGAGCGTACACGTGTAAGTCCGTGCAGCTCGCCGCTCTGCTCATAACGGTACACGGTTCCGAACTCTGCGATGCGCAGGGGCAGGTCTTTATACGAACGGGGCTTCCAGGCGAACACCTCACAGTGGTGAGGACAGTTCATAGGCTTGAGCATATACTCCTCTCCCTCCTCGGGTGTGTGTATCGGCTGGAACGAATCCTTGCCGTAGTGTGCATAGTGACCGCTTGTAACATACAGGTTCTTGCTTCCAATATGCGGCGTTATCACCTCCTGATAGCCGTAACGTTTCTGTATCTTGCGGAGCATGTCCTGCAGACGCAGGCGCAGTTCAGTTCCTTTTGGCAGCCATATAGGCAGTCCCTTGCCCACACGCTCCGAGAACATGAATAGCTCCATCTCCTTGCCAATCTTGCGGTGGTCGCGCTTCTTTGCCTCTTCTATCATCACAAGATACTCATCGAGCATCTTCTTCTTGGGGAACGTTATTCCATAGAGGCGCTGCATCTGCTCGCGTGTGGCGTCACCGCGCCAGAAGGCACCCGCAACGCTTGTCAGCTTTATAGCCTTGATAAGTCCGGTGTTGAGCAAGTGCGGACCACGGCACAGGTCTGTAAACGCTCCCTGTGTGTATGTCGTTATCGTTCCGTCCTCAAGATCCTGGTCTATGTGCTCACACTTGTAGGTCTGCCCGGCCTCACCAAACTCCTCAAGAGCATCGGCTTTTGCAACCTCCCTGCGCACAACGGGCTCTTTCTTTGCGGCAAGTTCCTTCATCTTCGCCTCAATCTTCGGGAAGTCTGCCTCTTTTATAGACTCTCCGTCCTTGAGAAGCACGTCATAGAAGAAACCGTTTTCTATCGCCGGACCGAAACCGAACTGTATGCCTGGATACAGTTCCTGCAACGCCTCTGCCAGCAAGTGTGCCGATGTATGCCAAAAGGCGTGCTTGCCTTCATCGTCATCCCACTTATACAGGGCGATGCCCGCGTCCGCCGTTATAGGACGGTTAAGTTCTACTGTCTCACCGTTTACGCCGCAAGCCAACACGTCGCGTGCCAAAGCCGGTGATATGCTTTCGGCAATCTGTAATCCTGTAACGCCCTCTTCATACGAACGAACAGAACCGTCAGGAAATGTAATGTTAATCATATCTACAATATATGTTTTGGTTTAATCACGGCAAAGGTATATATTTTTCATATAACATCGCACATTCTGTTGCCTTTATTATATGCAACAATCAAAAAACAAACGTACTTATGCACATAATACGGACGGGCAATGCGCTTATGCCGTCTTATCACTCTTTCCTCACAGCACTGTCATTTGCGCCGAAAGAAAACGTTTGGCGGCATTTCGGATATGACGAATACCGCATATTGGCGTCAAGCACCTCGTATGACGACGGTCCGGAGCATATCCATATCTCCAGCGGATGTTCATCGTTGTTGAACAGAAGGCTGTCGAGCATCCTCTCAAACTGCAGTTCCGGCATGTTCAGAAGAAAATCTTCCACAGCCTGCCGCTGCATGTTCTTTGCGCAAGTACTTATCTTCATATTGGTTGTATAATACTCCTCATCGTCCATGCCATACTCTTTCTCCCAATATATCACGGGAGCACGAAGCCCTTGCACGGGATTTATCTGAATGTTAGCTGTCTCCACAGCAAGATACTTGCCGTCTATAAGAAACGGAAAACGCAGAGTTGCATAGAACGGGTCATTCACTGAATAGCTCTCGTCTGTCGTCAGACTGAAACAAAGGTCTTTATATTTACCGTCTGTACGATGTATTGTCGCCATATTTCGCGGTGTAAGCTTCTCGCCGTCCAGTCCATATTCAGGCACAGAAGGGCAGAAAGTCTCCAGACCTTTATCTGAAACACTGGTCACCGTGCCAAACTTCTTCATCACATATGCCCTGATACACACTTCGTCGGCAAGCCATTCCACCTGCACCCAGTCGCCGCTCTCACCCGTTACAGGCAGCAACACGCCCTTCCCCGGATGAACGGTTTCGATAAAAGCCCCGGTATAGCCATTGGCTTTATAGCGTCCGCGGTTCTCGTCACTGAAATAGTATCTGTCAACAGTCTCGGATGAACCGGCATCCGAAGCCCATACCATAAGCTTTGCACTGCCTGCATCGGGTTTCTTTCTCATATTCAGCCCCGCGGCACCGACTTTAAAGAACGTTGTACACTTAGGCACACTGAGCGTAAGGCTACGCTGTCCAATTGCGACAGAAACGGATAATGCCGCCATAATCAGCAAGATTGTCTTTTTCATGATACGTATGTATTAATATAAAATATGTATTGCGCTTCACATGCCTTATCCTTCAGCATCAGACACAGGCAGCACTTACTGCCGACCATATTTGCAAAAATACAAAAAACATCGTATTTTCTGTTCAAAAAGCAATCTTTTTGTGTCAGACAGGCACAAATCCGGTCGAAAAGCGGCTTATATTTTTAAATACGGGTGGCGTTACTGGCATCATTTTGCCTTTAATGCAAAAATCAGAATGCTGCCTTTATACGCAAAGACGTGTCGATTTGTAAGTTGGAAAACTTACGCGAAAACTTTCAAACTACGCGGAAGATACAGCCCGCAAGGTGACTTCGCATGTCAAATCTGGCATAAAAGACGATATAATGCGCCATTTCACACCCCAAAACGTGCATCTTTAGGGCATAAAATGCGTAACTTCACGACATAAAGAAGCATGCTTTATGATGAAAAACAGCATACTTTTGCACCGGAAACAATCTGTTTTTCATCACAAAGGACATAATATTCTGCACACAACCGTATGCAAGCGGCATAACTGATTAGCTGCATGCGTTTTACGGCTGCACACATTTCCACGCGATATTCACGAAAAAACAATTTGAAACACGCAAATATCGCAAAAATGGAGGGTTAAGAAAAAGCAGGAAGAAAGGCAAACGGAAATTTGCCTTACATATTGCAATATACGAGAATATCTTCCTACACGCGCAAGAGTTTGATTTTGACACATCCTCCAAAGATGGCTTGCAATATAAAGAGGATATCAATTCGTAAAATTCACGTTAATATAAATGTCAGTCCATAACTCCCTATCACACAAAAAAACATCATTATATTGAATAAAAAAAGCCATATTTTATTCAATACAGTGTTTTTTATGGAATAAAAATGGGCATACCGGTCATATATAATAGTCTGCCATTTCCACCAGTCCGGCACGCAGTGCATAGCGCGTTGCCTCATATACATTATTTATATCGAGCTTTCTGAATATGTTTTTCTTATGTGTCACTATCGTATGTACGCTTGATATTCGCAAGGCGGCAATCTCTTTCACCGACTTTCCGCGGGCAATAAGCTTCAGTATATCCTTTTCCGCAGGCGTAAGCAAAGGCGCACCGGCATGGCTTTCAGGCACAGAAAGCAACCTTTCTCTTACCGCACCGCACAGAAAACGGCTGCCTGCAGCGGATGAAGACAGCGCACGGCGTATCTCCTCGCCGTCACATTCTTTCAGCAACATGCCTATGTTCCGCTCTGAAGACAGGCGGCGGATTAGGCATTCTCCAAGATTGTCGGAGAACAGCAGCCAGCAGCTCTTACGGAAACGGTGGGATATCACCGACAGCTCATCGGCACTGTTAATGTCGAACAGGGCATAGTCGATTATCACGACCGTGCCATTGCCACACTCCGGCATGCAGGAAACAAGTTCTTTCTTACACGTCACGTCTATTATCTCACTGCCGGGGAACAGCGAGGATATATACCCGTGCAGCCCGGCACGGGTAATATCCTGATTGTCTGCTATGACAAACGTATTGTTTCTCTCCTCCGGCATATCGCAGTCCGCCATATATGTAATCAAAGCGGGTAGTCCTCGAAGGCATAAAGCACCGTTGAGAGATATCTCTCGCCCGTATCGGGAAGAAGGGCAACAATTGTCTTTCCGGCGTTCTCCTCTTTCCTTGCCAGCTCAAGGGCGGCATAAAGGGCGGCTCCCGATGATATTCCGACAAGCAGTCCTTCGCGCTGTGCAAGCATACGCGACGTGCGTATGGCATCGTCATCACTGACTTTCACAATGCTGTCTGCCGCCTCCGAATCGAAATTCTTAGGAACAAATCCCGCGCCGATGCCCTGTATCTTGTGCACTCCCGCCTGTCCGCCGGAAAGAACGGGCGATGTCTCCGGCTCTACAGCCACAGCCCTGACTGCGGGATTGTGTCTTTTCAGTCCGCGCGCCGTGCCGCTGAGCGTTCCTCCCGTGCCAACTCCGGCTACGAAAATATCCACCTGTCCGTCGGTGTCCGCCCATATCTCCTCTGCGGTTGTCCTCACATGGGCGGCAGGATTTGCCGGATTTTCAAACTGTTGCGGTATCACCGCCCCCGGCATCTGCTCTTTCAGCTCATTCGCCTTGCGTATGGCACCGTTCATTCCTTCGCTTCCAGGCGTAAGAATAAGCGTCGCGCCAAGGGCTTTCAAAAGGTTCTGACGTTCAAGGCTCATCGTCTCGGGCATGGTAAGTATCAGTTTATATCCTTTTACCGATGCCACCCATGCCAGTCCGATGCCCGTGTTTCCGCTCGTCGGCTCTATTATCACCGAACCGGGCTTGAGGTTTCCTTTTCTCTCCTCCGCCTCTATCATGGCGAGGGCAATGCGGTCCTTTACGCTTCCGCCGGGGTTAAAATACTCTATCTTTGCTATAAGCCGCGCCTTCAGTCCCTCTGCTTTCTCGATGTTCTTGAGCTGCAGAAGCGGCGTTTTGCCTATAAGTTCCGTCAAACTCTGATAAATTGCTGCCATATCTCTTATATCTTAAATGTTTATGCAAAGGTAAGGAGCTTGCGTGTGATGTGCAATACCACAATAATGGTATTTATTACAAATAACAAAAATAAACATCAGACAACGAAAATACCAGCAGCGCACCAACGGGTCACCTGTACTTCTTTATCACGCTGTAGGCACCGTATATGCCGAGTTCGCCCGCCTTGCTGAGGTCTTGTATGCCTTCCGCCTTCTGATTAAGGTATATACGCGCAAGTCCGCGGTTATAATAAGCCTCGGCAAGACGCGGATCAAGCTCTATGGCACGTGTATAGTCGGCAACGGCAGCGGCATAGTCCTTCCGCATGGCATGCAGGTTGGCACGGTTGTAGTATATGTAGGCATTGGAGGGAGACTGGGCCAGCGCCTTGTCAAAGTCAGCCAACGCGCGCATTGCCTTGAGCCCTATTTCCATTCCCTGCGAGGCATTGAACTCGTTCATCATCGTCTGGCACACGCCGCGCTGCCAGTAGGCAAACGATGCCGTGCTGTCTATCTGCGCATATGTGGTAAGATCGTTCACCGCCGCATCGAAGTTTTGGGTCACGATGTGTGCCACCGCCCTCTGAAGCAGCAGCCCGCGGCTTACCTTCGTGCTGCCCGAACGGTCAATCTCTGCCGACAGCGTGTCTATAAGCGCGAAACACGCTGCTGTCTCCGCGGCATCCAAAGGCTTCGAACTGCAGTTTATATGAACGGCATGGCGCGGTCTCAGCTCTCGGTTGAATGCCTCTATCTCGTTGTCGAACACCTGATACGACTTTATACCGTTGGTATATTGTGTGAAAGACAGGCGGTACATGGGCAGGAAGCCTGTGTCGGTCTTGCGGTTCTGCACGCGCCCGCGGTAGTCGCTTGCATACTCGTGTTCCACGGCATTGTCGTCTGCCACGACAAGCTGGTTGTACTTATCCATGTCGATATCGCTCTTCTTGCGCACGCTGAGCCTCTTTTTCCTGCTCCACCGCGGCTGCACGCCATAGTGCTTGTCGTTCTGCGCCTTGAATATGCGGAACTCGTCCATCTCCGCCTTGCCCGTCATGCCCAGCAGACGGTAGCAATGTGCACGGCGGTTCAGCCCCACCCAGAAGTTGGGGAACTGCTTTATCACAGCCGAATAGTCGCTGATTGCCCCGCGGATGTCGCCGGTGCGCTCGCGGAGAAGCCCGCGGTTGTATATGGCAAGCACGTTGTCCGGCTCCATTTTCACGACAAAGTCGAAGTCTTCAATGGCGCGGTTGTCATCGCCAACCTGCACGCGCAACTGTCCGCGGTTGTAATGTGCGAGGAAGTTCTCGGGCTCTATCTCTATTGCCTTGTCATAATCGGCAAGGGCACCGCGCAGGTTGTTGATGTTATAGCGCGCAAGTGCACGGTTAACATAGTTGCCTGCGGTATGCGGTTTAAGGTGTATCGCCTTGCCGAGCTGCATGTCTGCGTCTTTCCACTGCGAGCGCGACAGGCTTATCATTGCCCTTACCGCCCAGGCATCGGCGTCGTAAGGGTCTTTCTCCAGACTTTTGTCAAGAAACTTCACGCCCTCCAGCGTGTCTTTCTGCTGCATGCAGACCTCCGCCTTAAGCGAGTATGCCTTGGAATATGAGTGCCAGCGGGCTATCATCTTGTCAAGGTCGGCATGCGCACCGTCATAGTCCTTTTCTTCTATGCGGCACAATACACGGTTATACCAAAGGTTTTTGTTGTCGGGATTGTACTTTATCGTCTCGTCATAGTCGGCAATGGCTGCCTTGAAGTCTTTAAGGCGTATACGGCAAAGACCGCGCAGTTCAAAGACATCGGGTACAAACGGGTTAAGCTCTATTGCCTTGGAGCAGTCGGACTCTGCCCCGGTAAAGTCGTCAAGGTAAAACTTCGCCACACCGCGGTAGAACCACGGCTCATAAAGAAAGGGCTTTGAGTTGATTGCCTGATTGAAATACTGTATAGAAAGCACATAATCCTCGTAGTAGAGCGCGCTGCGCCCTACCATAACAAGCCTGTCCGTATTGAACTGCGCACCTGCGGCAGACGGCAGGAGTGTAAGTATGGCGAGGATTATGTTCCGCATTTAATGATGTCTGGGTGCAGCCTTCGTACGGTATGAGCAACGGTAGCGTCCCTGAAGGAGGGCTTTCATCTTGCTCTTTATAAGCTGTTTGCGCAACGGGGAGATGCGGTCGGTAAACACTTTGGCATCCAAATGGTCGAATTCGTGCTGCATCACGCGTGCCAGATAGCCGTCCACCCACTCTTCATGCTGCTGCATATCTTCATCGAGATATCTTACAAAGATGCATTTGGGGCGCGTCACCTTCTCGTGAATGCCCGGCAACGAGAGGCATCCCTCTTCCATTGTCTCCGTCTCCGTGTCGTCGTATTCGAGTATATGCGGGTTTATATATGCCCTGCGGAAGTCCTTATACTCCGGCAGGTCGTCCGAAAGCACGTCAAGATCTATCACGACAAGGCGTATGTCCTTGCCTATCTGCGGCGCGGCAAGCCCCACACCCTCCGATTCCGTAAGTGTTTCAAACATGTCTCTGATGAGTTCTTTCAGTCCGGGATAGTCTGCCGGAATGTCCTGCGACTCTTTTCTGAGCACAGGCTGTCCATATATATATATAGGTAATATCATTATTATAATCCAAACAGTTAAATTTTAACTCCATAAAGAGGATATGTCAGGGCATCATGCGCTTAGACTCCATATATCCCTGCAATATTATCGTTGCACTGATCTCGTCTACAAGCGCCTTGTTCTGCCTTGCCTTTTTCTTCAGTCCGCTGTCTATTATTGCCCTGTGTGCCATGACGGAGGTGAAACGCTCGTCATAATACTCTACGGGAATGTCAGGACGGACCTTGCGCCAGCGGTTTACAAACTGCTCAACACGGGCGAGATTTTCGCTCGGGCGCCCGTTTGTCTGCATAGGCTTGCCCACAACGATAAGCTCTACAGGCTCACGGTTGACATAAGCCTGTATATAGTCGAACAGCTCATGAGTAGAAACAGTCGCCAATCCTCCGGCTATAATCTTCAGAGGATCGGTGACTGCCAAGCCTGTACGTTTCTTCCCGTAATCTATTGAAAGGATACGAGCCACGTATGCAAATGTCTTTTATTTGTTAAACAGCAGCCATGCGTCAGGATACTGCGAGCGCAGAGCGTCACGCTTGCTTACAGCCTCGCTCTTGGTGTCGGATGTAGCAGCAACGACACGATACATGTTTATCGCCGAGTTGTAGGCAACCTGAGCGTCATATCCCCTGTTCTTCAGCGTGTTCTGCAGTCCTTCGGCGTTTGCCCTTACCGAGAATGAGCCAACGACCACATTGAAACTCTTAAGACCGGAACCGTTAACAACCGACAAAGCTTCCTGACGTACAGGAACATTATCTGCATTATCTACAACGACCGTCTCTGTTGCAGGCTTCTCAACCACAGGAGTAACAACGGCAATCTCCTCTACCGGCTGCGGTGCAACGTTCGTCTGCTCCTGAGCCTGTGCCTTCTCGTATGCCTTACGGTAGGCACTTTCAGAGGATTTACAACTTGTAAAAGCAAGTGCCACACACAAACCGGCACACAGTACCATGTACTTCTTCATAATTTTCTGATGTTATTAGAAATTAAACTTTATTTCAAGATAAAACAATATACTTTGCGAAGTTACACAAAATAAGCCTAATTAAAGGGAAAAACGCACATAAAGTTTGTTAAATGGGCATAATGACACAATTTTAACAAAAATAAGCAGCACTTTTTTGTAATGAAAAAGAAAACGCCGTATATTTGTTTTCGGAAGATAAACTTACGTCCGTCAAACCGTAACGGATAAAAACATGTATAACTATATAAAATAAAAGAAGTATGAAAACATTAGGTTACATCGGTGCATTCCTCGGCGGCGCCATTGCAGGAACGGCTTTAGGTCTTTTAATCGCTCCGGAAAAGGGCAAGGACACGCGCGAAAAGATTACGGATGCCGTGGATGACTTTTGCAAAAAGCACAATCTTAAACTGAGCCGCAAGGAAATCTGCGACTTTGCAGACGACATACAAGAGGCAGCTACGGAAACAGAAGTAATATAAGAGAACACAAAAGATGTTTTCCAACGACAGAAATATCGGTATCGTAGGACGCCTTATAGAGATGTTCAGACATTACATCGGGCTTCAGAACGAGTATCTGAGGCTTGATGTAATAGAAAAAGTGGTACGGCTTATTACCGGCTTGCTGATATTCTCGGCGATGTTCCTGTTCATTGTGATTATCCTTATATATCTGTCCTTTGCCGCTGCATACGCCATGGGACCGCATATAGGATATCCAGGGGCGTTCTGTATAGTGGCGGCAGTATACATTATTATAGTCATGCTTTTCTTCTTATTCAGAAAAACATGGATAGAAAAGCCGCTCATAAGGTTCATCACGGGTTTATTAATGGAGAAATGACAGTATGACAGAACAGACACAACAACGCCCGCAATATACGTCGCTCAGCGAAATACAGCTGCGCAAGGCTGAACTGTTGAAAGAAATACGCAAGGACAGCAAGGAGATAAACACCCTTTGGCACGGGCTTTTCAATAAGCCGGCGGCAAGCAGCAGGAAGGGACTGAGCGTCTCAGGCATAGTAAACACGGGTGCCGGAGTGATAGACGGCATGCTGTTTGCATGGAAGCTATACAGGAAACTGAGGAAATAGTACCGTTTTATTATATATCAACCGTCTGTCCGTCGTATGCAAGTGTCATGCCGTGGGGCAGCGAGGCGTTGACTTCGCTGTGAAGTCCTATGTCGTGGTTGCAATGTATAAAGAAAGTCCTGTCTGCCCCTACCCTCTTTGCAAACTTTATGGCACCGGAAACGTTCTGATGCGAATGGTGCTCCGGAGCAAAGCGGAGCGCATTTACCACAAGCACACGCACCCCTTTTATCAGTTCAAGCTCACTGTCGTCCATTGTCTTCATATCGGTAATGTAGGCAAGGTCGCCTATTCTGAAGCCTAAGATAGGCATATTGCCGTGAAAAAGCTGCACGGGCATCACCGTAATATCTCCAAAACGCATCCTTTCGTGAGGATGCATCACATGAAGGCTTATGTCCGGCACACCGGGATACCGCTTTTCTTCAAAACAATAAGGAATTGTTTTCATAAGCCCCTGGACTGTATTGTTGTCGGCATAAACGTCAATCTGTCCGAAACAGCAATACGGCCGGAGATCGTCCAGTCCTCCTGTATGGTCATAATGGATATGAGTTAGCAGCAGCGCGTCTATCTTACGGAAAGGCACTCCAAGCATCTGCTGGCGGAAGTCGGGACCACAGTCAATCAATATCCTCGTCATTTCCGTCTCAACCAATGCCGAACAACGCAAGCGCCTGTCATGTTCGTCATTGCTTCTACACACCTTACAGCCGCAACCTATAACCGGTACTCCAACGGATGTACCGGTTCCCAAGAATGTAAGTCTCATAAATATACTTATCTTTTTACCTCCGCATTTATTATTCTAACGCAACAAAAGCCTCCAGCATCTGACTTATACTTCACCTCTGAATCTTCCTTCAGTTTGTATTTCAAGTGTATTTGCTCTGCAATATTCATATTATTCAATATTATTGTTACTCACTTCACGAAACGAGTTCTTCAGATTCTTAAATTCCTTCCACCCACAACGAGCATTTTATTATGGGCACTCACGGAGCAGGTATTGTTGTAATTCGAGTTCAGTCATGACTTTTTGTCGTTATATGCAGATTGGCTAATTAAATTAATCTATATATTGTATGGTTAAAGAGAGTTTTATCATTTAATTACTTTCCAATAGCCTCCATAATCACCACCTACACGGCGAATAATACCTTCTGCCTTCAACCGGTTGATATGCTTTTGAATAGCACTGGACGCAACGCCAATGGTTTCAGAAAGAACTTTTCTCGTGATTTGCGGGTTCTCTTTTATGAGTCGAAGAACTTCAGCAATAGTTGTATCCTCATTTGTCTGACCACCTGTCTGACCACCTGTCTGACCACCATGGTCAGTAACATTTACTTCGTTTGGCTTTATCATTGCTAACTCAATTTTGTCTGTGCGATAACATAGTTAAAAGTGTATTCCCTCTTGACAAGTGTATGCGGTATAATAATGTATTTCCACGGTTTCCCTCCATTATTCTCCGTATATTCCGAAGCATGACTACAGAATTCACATGCAGCTTTAGCTTTTGCCTGAACATCATCAGAATCTATTTCCTTTTCCATTTTAGTCTCACACATATATACAGTATCCGCAGTTTCCACAACAAAGTCAGGTTCATATCTTTTCGTTCCATTCGACCAATAGATATTAAACTGATTAGGAACAGGTCTGAGCCATTTCAACACCTTATCGTCATTTTCGAGGATGAAGGCAAAGTTAAGCTCTGTTGAACTGTCAAAACGATATTTGGTATAGTATGACTTCCTAAAACCTATATAGACATACTTAGAAATTATTGATTTCTGCGCAGGTACTGGGGCGTGAAAATCGAGCGTTCCCCAATTATTTACAATGATGTTTTGGTCGAGAATCTTAGAAAATGGAAGCACTTTGTTTATTTTATATTCACCAGGTATAATCGTGTAATGCTGTTTCATCTGTTTATAGATATTATCAGCAATACTTTGCTTATAGGGATGCACTCGCTCGTTAAGCTCATCCTCACTCGAAATGTTGTTTTTAACACGTATAGCCTCCACCGCCTGTCCAATGAGTTTATACAACAAGGTCGCTATCTCGTCATAGTCTATGTCATCATAGTTCATCATCGTTGCGAGCAACTGCTCCACCGCAGGGCATTTGGAACTTCCTGATTTTCCTGCAAAGACTTCAAAGTCACTGGTATTACGCAATCCCTGGCGAATTATTTCCCTATGAAGCTCTGCAAGACAATATCCCTCAGACGTGTCAAGCTCGAAATCTTCAAACACAGCCTTCACCTCTTGCTGCTCAACAACTATGCGGGGAATCTCAATTACATTTTGGATATAGTCGCCGGTAACGATTTCTATCATCTCATCCACCAGCTCTATCTGTGTGGCAGCTTCCTCTTCGGCAAAGAGATGCCCATTGGCACTCTCCTTAATTGTTGCAATAGCCTTTTCGCGCAGTTTATTCTTGGCTTCCTTTGACTGGAGTTCACCAAAAGATGTTATTCCCTCCGCTGCAATAGATACGATGGCAGTTTCCACCGCCTTACCTGCCTGCGTTGCATACTGTTTTGTTTTCTCGTCGATGTCGGCTTTTATCTTTTCGAGCCTGTCCTTGATTTTCTCCTCCGTAGAAGTAGGAGTCATTTCAACCTTGCCACCAGAGTCACGCTCATCTCGGTCTTCAAGTTCTATGTATGAAACCATTTGCAATACGGAATTACCTTTCTGAGCCTCCTCAATCACCTTCTGGAAATTATCGTGGGCAATCACCGTAAGCATATCCACGTCTCTATTGCCTGTGCGCTGTCCGCCGTATGGCAGGCGCAGCCCTCGTCCGATGGTTTGCTCAATGAGAATTGCTGCCTCCGAGGCACGAAGCGGAATGATGGTATAAAGATTATTCACATCCCAACCCTCTTTCAGCATATTCACGTGTACCACAATCTCTATCTTGTTATCAGGCGATTCAAGTGCCACGAACTGCCGTTCTATCTCATCGTCTTTCTTTGTTGAACTGTCAATCTGGAGCACTTTGTCTCTGTATGCACCGTGATATATACGCTCACTTTCAAGCAGTTCCTTCACAGTCTTGGCATGGTTTATATCACGGCATGCCACAAGAATAAAAGGCTTCACCACTGGCAGTCCATTCTGCCTGGCATACATTTCAATAGCCAGTTTGGTGCGTTCATGACAGGTTATGCCATCTTCCAGCTTAATGATTTCTATTTCCTCGGGAGTAAAATTGTCCTTGTTGAAGTTGCGTGCCTTTGCTATGGCAGGATTCTTTACATAAAGCCCGTCATTAAGAGCCTCGGCAAGGTTATACTCAAACACTATGTTCTTAAATGCCCTGCCTTTTTCATCAAAAGGAGTTGCGGTCATCTCAAATCCAAGCACCGGGCGAAGTTCATTGATGGCTTTTTTCGAAGCGTCAGCATGATACCTGTGCGCCTCATCCATCAGCACGACAAGGTCGGGCAACGATGCAAGGTAGTCAAAGTAAGACTGTCCGAGGTATTCTGAAAGGCGGCGCATACGAGGTATATTCTTTCCGCCCTCCTTGCTGTCCTTATTAAACTTTGAGATATTGAAAATATTGATTTCAACATCTGAGTACGTATAGCCCGACTTCTCGTTATAGGTGTCGCCAGTAACAAGTCGCGGAGGATTAGCAACAAATTCAGATATTCCTTTGAAGACATATTTGGAATAGGAATTATCGCCAAAATCCTTAATCAGCTTTTCATATAGTGTCAGGTTGGGCGCAAGTATGAAGAAATGCTTGATACCTTTTTCCAGATAAAGATAGGCGATGATTGCTCCCATCAGGCGTGTCTTGCCGATGCCCGTGGCTATCGAAAAGGAAAGCGATGGAAACTCACGGTCGAAACTCCTGACCGTAGGCACTATTGATTTCACCTTGGCGAGTTCTGCCGCAACAAAAGCCTCATTCTGTTCCTTGTCATTGTCTTCTACCTTTGGAGGCTTCTGCAAAGAAAGCTTGTCGGTCAGATGGGATATCAACTCCAATGCCTCAGCCAATGGTTTGCGGAGCGAAAGACGTTGACGTATGTAGTTTACTTGTGGGTTCATTGGCAACACCGTTCAATTAACAATTCAATCCAAGCTTTAAATCTTGGACATTTATTTAATATTGTATCTATTCCAATCTCTAATGCGATTGTATTTCCAAACATCACCTTGTCATAATCCTGTATGATTCCAAGTAATCTCTTAGACGGAGCTCCTTCTGGAGAACTATTTATATCTTCAGGATTATCGTAGGAGTCAATAATGCCTTGGATGCGATCAGATATTTCTTGATTATAATATTTAATGAATCCGTCGGCACTTGAGAACAACAGAGCCTCAAACTCATGGAGTTGGATATATGGTATAAAGCGTCTGTCAGAAATATCTTTTTCCATTGCCTTTTCCATTAATTCCACTTGGTTTAAATGACTTTGAATATTGCACCAGTCATCTTTATATGGCAAATCGGGACATCTAAAAAAATCAACAAAAGTAGTCACAATGATATCTTGTCCCTGTGACAAGAGCAGCCTGTTAATATCATTCCTTAAATGTTGATAATTGACAAATCCTCCTTTGTGCCCTTTGCTTGTGTGAATAATCATTGGATATGTATAGACACCATGCTGCATAAAGAATGGCGCGAGCAAATCTTTCACGAATTCTTCTTCTGATTGTCCCTCAACGACTATGTATAATCTTTTGTTCATGGTCTTCCTCCGATTATATTTTTTTCCCAAAGTTCTCCTACAGAATATTCTTCAAGCCAGTGAGAGAAATCTGTTTCGTCCAGCCGGTGGAATGTAGATTGATTATCTCTCCTTCCCACTACAATTAAGTCTTCAATAGAGAAATTGTTGATAAGTTCAACAGATTGTGTGGCAATGATAATCTGCGCTTTATGCGAAGCCCTTTTAATCATTGAGGAAAGTTTAACCATAGCAAATGGATGCAAGCCAAGTTCCGGCTCATCAATGATAATCGTATCCGGCAATTTTGATTGAAGTAATAATGTCGCAAGTGAGATAAATCTCAATGTACCATCAGAGAAAGCCGATGCATCCAAATACATGTCTGAATCGTTCTCTTCCCATTCAAGTTTTATTCTTGCTGCATCTGTGGACATAGGGGCAAGTTTAAACCTCTTAAAATAAGGGGCTACAGAACGAACCGTCGCTTCTATTATATTGAATGCACATTTATCTGTCTGTTGCAGGCGATAAAGCACCGCAGGCAAGTTTGATGCGTCGTATCGTAACGAGGCATTATCATCCAGAGGGCATGGCTGTCTCATTGGAGATGTTTTACTTGTGTCATGGAAATGATACACGACAAAACTTTCAAGTAGAGCGCGGATATACTTTGCACGCGGATATTTAGCCTCCAAAATATTAGACTCTTCAACAGCCTTGTCCCATATCGTTTTACTCCATTTTGAATAGTCCTTATTTGGTTCTCCACTCCAATTAAAGAAATCTCCAGTCTGCTCTATATATGCTTTTTCTCCCCCTATACCAGGTTTTAACTCAAAGAAGAAATCATTAGTATTATTATAATCGATAATACCTCGTATTGATTTCGAGTGTTTTAATCCACGATATAATTGTGCAGCCATACCTCCATTTGAAAGCATATAGCTCCCAAGCCTTTGATCGTACAAAGCTTTTGCAAGTTCAAAAAAAGATATGAAATTACTTTTTCCTGCACCATTCTCTCCTATTAGTATGTTAATAGGAGACAATGACACGGATGATTCTCTGATTGACTTGTAATTATATATTTCTATTCTTTCTATCATAGTTATAATATTTAATCAAACAATGTTTTTTCCTTTGGATTTATTTCCGAAATCTTAGTCTCTGAACTATCCTGCGAATCATCCCAGCTTTCCCACTCTTCGTTCTCTATACCATCAGGCATTGAAACGATGTTGAGGGAATAATCGTCGCGATCGAACTCGCAGGTATCGAGAAGAACCTTAGGGATTTTCTTTATGGTAATATTAGCGTATTTGTCGCCGCATCCGGGCTGGAACTTTGAGCAGCAGATAAGCAGTGATTCGTCTTCACCTAATTGCTCATGAATACTTTCAAGCATTCCAATGGTAAGCAGTTGAGTTGTTGTAAAGATGAAATCGTGCTCAGAGCTGTGCCCCTGCTTCCAGTAGAGTTCAACATTGGGCGAATAAGTAAAGCCCTGATGTTTCGCCATGGCAGCAGCAAGCATATCAGCGTTATACTCCTTGTTGATAACAAGATTACCATACTTATCATGATTAAGAAGGCTCGGTGCAAGTTCATAGAATTTGAATCCGCCGCCACCTTTCCAATTTTGTGATTTTGATATTCCGCCTTGCTCACCTTCAATCACTTTCCTCATACGTACAGCACAATGCGTATAGGCATGGTCTCCAAGCTCCACACCAATCCACTTGCGTCCCATCTTATGAGCAACAGCAGCGGTGGTGCCGCTTCCGAGGAAGCTGTCAAGAACAAGGTCACTAGAATTGGTTGCTATATGGAATATTCTCTGAATCAACCGCTCTGGCTTTGGAGTATCAAAAATCGCATCAAATTGCAAAGCCTTAATTTCTTTTTTGGCTTCTTGTGTATGTCCAACTTCCGTATATGGCCATAATGTTTGTGGAACTATTCCATCACGAACTTCACTAAGAAATCTTTTTATTGCTGGAACATTATTTCCATCCGATCCAAACCAAATTCGGTTATCGGCTATCATTTTATTCATTACTTCTTCGGTATATACCCAGCAACGCCCTGAAGTCAAATGATGCTTTTTCCCATTAGGTGCAGTAAGAACATAAAATTGACTTTTTGTTCCATGACCGGCTTGTGCTGTGGAATCTGTTGATTTCCATACTCCACGAGGGTCATTATCGGGATTTTTATATCTATCATTAGCTTCATTTGACCTTGGTAATTTATTCAAGGAATACTCCTTTGTTAGTTTTTTTGCATATACTAATATATAGTCATGAGAACGAGATATTGTCTTTTTAAGATTTACAGGGGAATAGGCTCGTTGCCAAATTATTGTTTCAATATAATTTGATCGACCAAAAACCTCATCACACAAAACCCTTAAATATGCTTGCTCATCATCATCAATACTAATCCAGATTGTACCGTCATCGGTCATCAAGTTACGGAGTATCTGCAATCGGGGACGCATCAAATTAAGCCATTGACTGTGTTCAAGATTATCATCATAATGTTCAAATGCACTACCTGTATTATAAGGAGGGTCAATATAAATACACTTTACTTGCCCTGCAAAGTCTTGTTCAAGAGCACGAAGTGCAAGCAGGTTATCACCATGAATAAGCATATTGCCAGGCCATGACTTACCATTAGGGAGTGTATCTATTTCTACTTCTCCAAAATTATATTTCGGAGATTCTATAAGCAAACGTGGTTCAATAGCAAGAGGTTCTTCATCCTTGCCTATCCACGTCAGTTCCAGCTTCTGTTTATTCATATATTTTTATTTTTTCATTGAATTTATCATTAATACACTTATATTCGTAATCCAACATATTAATTACAGCTGTCTTTAATTCTTCTTTCAGACGTGATCCTTCATTGACATCCTGTACAAGCCGTTCTTGAATAATTTTAGATGAATTCGATAGTATATTTTCGTAATACTTTTTTTCTTCTATAATTTCAACTATACTTTTAGGCTTTTTATACCCTGGAATATCAAAATTTATTTTTGCGTCAATAATTTTATTCTTGTTGATTTTATCTATAATTATAGATTTGGCGGCATCTTTATCATCTAGAAGATCTTTAATGAGGTTTATAAAGAAAATAAAATCATCTATAAGAAGTCCATATCCATTATATAGTCTGTTATAAATCATATTATATTCTACTATAAAATTAGATGTTGGAATGGGCTTTAGCAACAAATCAACTTTAAATCCCTTAGAATCAACATCTCTAATAAGTTTACTTAACAACTCTACATCAGACACTAAAAATTGCTGGTTTAACATTCTTTCTGCAATTTGATTTATAGTTAAATAGTCAAACGAAGATTGAAACTCTATTAAAGCATCTCCTAATTTGTCAATTTGAGTTTTTTCCTCATTATTTGTTAATATTGCAATTTGTAGAACAGCATTACATAAATTTTCCTTATGATTTTGAGCGAGCTGTTTATTTAACACAAATAATGTTATACCAGCCATAATGACAGAGCCTAAATATCCGCCCCAAAAGCTTAACCATGCAGAACTACCTGCTTGATTAAAATACGGAACAGAAAAATAGCACGCGACACTCAACAACAAAGGAATACATATTAATGTCATTATCATTAACTTATATTTGTGAAAAAAAGGCGCAATATAATTGCAGTTCTTTTCTTTCTCTGTTTCCTTTTTCATTATACTATCCTCCAATGATATGCTTGGTCAACTGCTACCTGAAATTGTCTTTCGCTTATTTGTTCTTCTTTACATTCAACAACAATCAAAATTTTAGAATTCTTCTCATTATAAACAAGAATATCCGCTTCTTTCGTCGAAGAACCTACTTGTACATTCTCATTGACGAATATATTCAGAGGAGAATAGTTGTAGTCAAAGATAAGTTTCAGATATGCCGTAGCTTGTACAAATTCCTCTGGATTACAGAGTTTACGCCTTGTATTACTCTTGCAATGATAAGTTATATAGCTACCATCACTGTTGATGGTAATATAATTATTTGCTATTCCTTTTTTGAATAAATCGGTGGAAAGTAGCTCTTTTATCTCATCTCTTGTTTTTGCCATAATTTTTTTATTTTCTTATCTCACAATACTTATGCCAAAGTTTTTTAGTTACGATAGACTTTTTCTTGAATTATCAAATTCAATTTATAAAAGTACAAAAATAATTGCAGTCCATCGCACAAATGGACGAAATTCTGCAATAAAACAGTGAAAAACAAGCGTTTTT